>DASRGQ010000044.1:0-30759 GCA_035650975.1 Gaiellaceae bacterium | reverse complement strand
GGTACCAAGGGTGGGTTACCCACGTGTTACTCACCCGTTCGCCGCTTTCCCCAGGCCCGAAGGCCTGGTTCTCGCTCGACTTGCATGTGTTAAGCGCGCCGCCAGCGTTCGTCCTGAGCCAGGATCAAACTCTCCGTGAAGGACTTGGTGGCCGGCAAGCCGGCCAATCCTCACTTGAGCTTGTGCTCAAAGGCCTACCGCTCGCCCGGGAAGGACGAGGGCAGACGAGGTGTTGATGTACCTCGGACCGGCCGAAGCCGAACCCGAGGTTCTCGACACTCGAAGAACGTTCGCTGTTGAGTTTTCAAAGACCAGTGCCGGTCGGTCTGACGGCGTAAAAAAGCCTCCGACTCGCGCCAGAGGCCTCCGAGGAATCGAATCGTATCGGATACGAATCGGGCCGGAGAGGCTCCTAGGTACGCGGGTTTACAGGGACTTTCATGCGCCGTCCTCGCGGACAGCCTGAGAAGTATAGCGGGGGTCCCTACCCTGTCAAACGAGCAAATCGGCGCTTTCCAACCTGCAGGAGAGCACCCGCAAGCTCGGCGCGCGGGACGTCGACGCCGTCGGCGGGAGCGCCGTTCAGCTTCACGCCCCCCTGCTGGATGAGCCTTCGGGCCTCGGAGGTCGAGCCGACGCCCAACCGATCGACGAGGAGCGCCGGCAGATGAACCACGTCCCCCGCCGGAAGCGCCACCTCGGGCACGTCTGCCGGCGCCTCGTGACGCCTGACGACCCGCGTGAAGTGCTCCTCGGCCGCGCGCGCCGCCTCCTCGCCCCAGGAACGAGCAGCGATGAAGTGGGCGAGCTCGAGCTTCGCCTCCATCGGCTCGCCGGCCGGCAGCGGGCGCTCGGCGATCAGGGCGTACCACTGCTCGAGCAGCGAATCCGGGATCCGCATCGCTTTGCCGAACTGCTCCTCGGCCGGTTCCGCGAGCCCGATGTAGTTGCCGCGGGACGCGCTCATTCCCGTGCCGTCCCAGCTATCGAGGTACTTGACGGTCAGGGCCACCTGGGGCTCGAGGCCGTACTCCTGCATGACCTCTCGCCCGGTCAGGAGGTTGAAAAGCTGGTCGGTGCCGCCGAGCTCGACGTCAGCCTCCACCGCGACCGAGTCGTAGGCCTGCATCAGTGGATAGAGCAGCTCCGAGACCGAGATCGGCGCGTTTTGGGCAAAGCGCTTCGCGAAGTCGTCGCGCTCCAACAGCCGAGCAACGGTCGTCGTCCGAGCGAGCCGAAGCAGCTCGGCGAAGTCGAGCCGCCCGAGCCACTCGCTGTTGAAGCGAACCTCCGTGCGCTCCGGGTCGATGATCCTGCTGGCCGCGTCGAAGTAACGCTGAGCGTGTGCGTCGATCACTGCCGGGTCGATCATCGGCCGCTTCTCGGAGCGCCCCGACGGATCGCCGATGCGGGTCGTGTAATCGCCGACGATCAGCACTCCGACGTGCCCCTCGTCCTGGAACGCGCGCATGCGCTGAAGCCCGATGCCATTTCCCAGGGTGACATCCGGGGCGGTGACGTCGATGCCCATCTTCACGCGCAGAGGACGACCGAGCCTCAGCTTGGCCTCGAGGCCGCCTTCCGGCAGGACGTTGGCCGCATTGCGAGTCAAACGGTCGATCATCGGAGGGCTAGACTACCCCCGCCCTGGCGCTCTTCCGGAGAAATACGCGCCGGCGGAAACGTCGGCGGATCCGCAAGCTCAGACTCCTCGCCCTCCTCCTCGTCCTCGGAGTCCTGGGTCTGACGTCGTTCACCTTCGGCCTCTTGACTGCGGTCGCGGCGAAGATCCCGCAGCTCGATCCGAACCATCAGCAGCACGAGACGCAGGCGAACACCTATATCTACGCCTCGAACGGCTATACGGTGCTCGCGATCCTGCGCGGCTCGCAGGCGCGGGTCGTCGTCCCGTCGGCGGACATCTCACCGTGGATGAAGCACGCGATCGTCGCGATCGAGGACAAACGGTTCTATGAACACCGCGGCGTCGACCTTCGCGGCATGGCGCGCGCGGTGTGGGCCGACGTCACCCATCACGGCGAGGTGCAGGGCGGGTCGACGATCACCCAGCAGTTCGTGAAGAACGCGTACCTCACTTCGCGGAAGACGATCGGCAGGAAGCTGATCGAGGCGGCGCTCGCCTGGCAGCTCGAGCAGAAGTGGACGAAGGATCAGATCCTCACCGCCTACCTCAACACCGTCTACTTCGGGAACGGCGCCTACGGCGTCCAGCAGGCGGCGCGCATCTACTTCCACCACGGGGCGAAGAACATGCGGCCCGCGGAGGCCGCTCTCCTCGCCGGCATCCCCGAGGACCCGAGCCTCTGGGACCCCGTCGCGCACCCGAAGCTCGCCCGCGCGAGACGCAACCTCGTCTTGCACCAGCTCTACGACCAGGGCTATTTGACGCCGCGCCAGCTGACGGACTCGCTTGCCTATCCGATGCCGAACCCGACGACGGTTGCCCTGCCCTCGACGGAAGGCGTCGCGGCGCCGTACTTCGCGAACTACGTCAAGGACCAGCTCGTCCGGCAGTACGGACCGAGCCGCGCGTTCGGCGGCGGGCTCAAGGTGACGACCACGCTCAACATGGACCTCCAGCGAATGGCACGGCAGGCGATCGCGCAGGTACTGCCGCAGAACGGGACGAACCCGGCCGTGGCGCTCGTCGCGATCGATACCCAGCACGACCCCGGAGCCGTGCTCGCAATGGTCGGCGGTGCGAACTACCACAAGAACCAGTTCAACCTGGCGACGCAGGGTGAGCGTCAGCCCGGCTCGGCGTTCAAGCCCTTCGTGCTCGCGACCGCGCTCAAGGAGAACATCGCGCCTTCGAGCATCCTCACGTCGTCGAAGCACGTGACGATCAATGCCGGCGGCCGTCTCTGGCAGGTGAACAACTACGAGGGCGAGGCACTCGGGCCGATCGATCTCTCGAAGGCGATCGCGTACTCCGACAACTCCGTCTTTTCGCAGCTCACGGCGATCGTCGGGCCCGAGCAGGTTGCGAAGACCGCGCACGAGCTCGGCATCCTCACGCCGCTGCAGGGGTACTTCGCGATCGGCCTTGGCGCCGAGCCCGCGACCCCGCTCGACATGGCGCGCGCGTACTCGGCGTTCGCCGACGGCGGAAAGCGCATCGACGGCTCGATCTTCCACAACGAGCCACGCGCGGTGACCTCGGTGGAGATCCACGGCAAGACACAGGCAAACGAGCCGGTGCCTCGACAGGTGCTCACCGCGACCCAGTCGGAGATCATCGACCAGATGCTGCAGGGCGTCGTCCAGTACGGGACCGGCACAGCCGCTGCGCTGCCGGGGCGCGAGGTGGCGGGCAAGACCGGCACCACCGAGAACTACGGCGACGCCTGGTTCGTCGGCTTCACGCCGCAGCTCGTGGTCGCCGTTTGGGTCGGCTACCCGGACAAGCTGGTGCCGATGACGTACCAGTTCCACGGGCATCCGGTGGCCGGCGGTACGTATCCCGCGCTGATCTGGAAGGCGTTCATGACGAAGGCGCTCCCCTACCTGAAGGCCGAGCCCGAGGACTTCCCCCCACCGCCTTCGCTCTACGCGTCGCCCGTCACGATCGTCAACCGGAACGGCGCCCTCCAGCGGGACAACGGCGTCTGCAAGAACACGTACCAGCTCGCGTTCTTCAGTGGAGAGCCGCTCTTCGACGGTCATGCGTCGCGCCTCGCGACGTGCAAGCCGAACGAGGTCGAGATCCCCGACGTCGTCGGTGAGCCGCTGCCGGCCGCCCGTGCACGGCTCGAGGGCCAGCCGCTGACCGCTTCGGTCGTCTACAAGCCGGCCAAGCCGGGCGACCGCATCGGCTACGTGGTCGGCCAGTTCCCGCGGCGCGGGACGGCTTCGGCGTACGACAAGATCACGCTCATCTCGGAGAAGTCGCTCCACGGCGTCGTGCCGCGGGTCGTCGGAATGTCGCTCGCGCATGCGGAAGCGAAGCTGACCAAGCTGCACCTGAAGGTGAAGGTCGAGGGCGGGGACAAAGGCCGCGTCACCGCACAGTCGACGGCGCCGCGCACCGCCGTCGACCCCGGCGCGGTGATCGAGCTCACGGTCAAGCCTTGAACGGCCGGCTGAGAAAGCGCGAGCCGGCGAGCCCGTAGCGCCACGGCAGCTCGGCCGCCTTCGTGATGCCGATACGGGGGCCGGTCACGACCTCGACGTCGTGCGCGCGGCCGCGCAGCTCGAACGGCGGCCGGTCGACGCGGAGGCCGTCGTGCTCGCGCGTGATCGCAAGCGCCTGGCAGAGGCGGCCCGGTCCCGCGCACAGGAGGCGCTCGTCGTCGACACCGCGCCGCTCGCGCATTGTCTCGAGCCCGCGCGTCGGCTCGAGCGCCCGCAAAAGCACTGCGCCCGCGACGTCCTCGACGTCGCAGACGAGGTTGATGCACCAGTGAATCCCGTACGAGCGATAGACGTAGAGGTGCCCACCCGAGAGGAACATCGACGCGTTCCGCGCGGTCCGGCGGTTGCCGAAGCCGTGCGCGGCGGGATCCTCGTGATCGTAAGCCTCCACCTCGACGATCACGCCTCCCACGCCGTCGACGTAGAGCTCGGCCCCAATCAGCTCCGGTGCGACGTCGTGCGGGCTACGTCGAAGATCCACGACGGCGGACCTCGTCCACTCCGAACTCGCTCCGCCGGTGGGCGCCGTCGAGCTGGAAGCCCATCTGCTCGTAGAACGCCGCCGCGCGATCGTTGCCGACGAAATGCCAGAGCACGACCGGAACATGGCCGCGGGCTGTCAGATCCGCGACGGCGTGACGGAAGAGCCGCCGTCCGAGGCCGGCGCGCGCGCACTCGGGCGCGATGTACAGCCCGTGCACCTCCCCGGGCCCGGTCCGGGCGAAGCCCACGATGCGGCCACGGTCCTCCGCGACCCACAGGCGGTCTTCGGCGGGAACCGTCTCGAGGTACGCTCGCCAGCCGGCCTCCTCGGCACCCGGGTCGAGCGCAGCCAGGACGTCTGCGGGCAGCACGTCGCCGTATGCCCAGCGCCACGACGCGATCTTCACCGCGGCGATGCGGGCTGCATCCTGCGCGACGGCGTGACGCACGATCAGAACAGTTGATCGTCCTGCGCGGAGACACGCGAGCGAGGCGGAACGACGCCCATCTCGGCGAGGATCGCGCGCTCGCTGCGCGACGCGATCACCGCGTCCGGGATTCCGTCCACCCACACGCGCGTGCGCGCGCCCGAGCCTCGCTCGTCGCCGGGCAGCGGCTCGACGGCGTAGATCCGGTCCGCGCGCACGTACTTGCCGAAGCCGAGGAAGACCATGCGGTTCAGCTCGGCCATCGCGCCTCAGAAGCTCTGCAGGACGCTCCGCAGCGTGTCGACCACGCGTTCCTGGTCGCCGCGCTCGAGCCGTGCGTGAAACGGCAGCGCCATCGTGCGCGCGCTGCAGTCCTCGCTCACCGGGAACATCCCTTCGGAGAACCCGTAGCGCTCGCGCATGTACGACTGGAGGTGGATCGAGGGCACGTACGGCGCGGTCGCGATCCCCCGCTCCGACATGCGCGCCATCACCGCATCGCGATCGACGCCGCTCGGAAGTTTCACGACGTACACGAACCACGAGCGGACGTGATCCTCGTCGTCTGGAAGCGGCGGCTCGACGTCCACACCGGCGAGCAGCTCCGCGTAGCGCGCGGCCACCTCGCGCCTCGCTTCGAGGATGCGCTCGAGCCGCTCGAGCTGTCCGATGCCGAGCGCTGCGGAGATGTCGTCGAGGCGGTAGTTGAATCCCAGCCGGCCGTGCTGGAGCCAGCTCGAGGTCTCCAGGCGGCCCTGGTTGCGCAACGACACGAGCAAGGCGTGCGCCTCCTCGTCGTGCACTGTCACCGCGCCGCCCTCGCCGGTCGTCATCTGCTTGTTCGGGTAGAACGCCCACACGGCCGGGTGGCCGTGCGCGCCGAGCCGCCTGCCCTTGTACTCGGCGCCGAGCGCTTCGCACGAGTCCTCGACGAGCGCGATCCCGTGGCGATCGCAGAGCGCGCTGAGCTCGTCGTACTCGGCCGGGTAGCCGAAGATGTCGACCGTGACGAGCGCCTTCGTGCGCGGAGTGATCGCCGCCTCGACCGCAGCGGGATCGAGGTTGAACGTCCCCGGGTCGATGTCGGCGAAGACCGGTGTCGCGCCTTCGTAGATCGCGCAGTTGGCCGACGCGACGAACGAGTATGGCGACGTGATCACCTCGTCACCGGGCCCGACGTTCGCAAGACGCATGCAGAGATGCAAACCCGCTGTGCCCGAGGAGACCGCCGCCGCGTACGGCGCGCCGACCGCGTCCGCGAGCAGCGCCTCGAAGCGTGGGCCGGTCGGGCCGAGCGAGAGCCAGCCCGAGCGCAGCACCTCGAGCACGAGCTCCTCGTCGCGCTCGTCGATCCACGGCGCGCTCAGGTTGATGCGATCGGTTGCGACGTCCGTCAAGACCGCGCGAGCTGGGGCACGTGGTCGAGCCACTGCGACCAGCGCTCGCTGCGGCCGCGCACCGTGTCGAGATACCCGCCCTGGATCTGCAGCGTGATCTCGCCGACGCCGATCTCGTGGTCGTCGACGGAGCGGATCGGCGTCACCTCGGCGGCCGTTCCACACATGAACACCTCGTCCGCCAGATAGAGATCCGAGCGAATGAGCGCCTTCTCGACGACACCGAGCCCGAGGTCCTCGGCGATCTGCTTGACCGTGTCGCGGGTGATGCCGGGCAGGATCCCGGTCGCGAGGTCGGGTGTGTACAGGACGCCGTCGCGCACGACGAAGATGTTCTCGCCGGAGCCGTCGGCGACGGTTCCTTCCGGCGTGAGCAGGATCGCCTCGTCGTAGCCGGCGTTCTGCGCCTCGGTCACCGCCAGCATCGAGTTGAGATAGACGCCCGTCGCCTTCGAGACGTGCGGGACGATGTTCGGCGAGACGCGCTGCCAGCTGGAGATCTTGGCGCGGATGCCCTTCTTCAAGCCCTCCTCGCCGAGGTACGAGCCCCACGGCCAGCTCATGATCACCGTCTCGACGGGATTCCCGCGGGTCGAGACTCCGAGCTCGCCGTATCCGTAGAACGCGATCGGGCGCAGGTAGCACTCGGGCAGCCCATTCGCACCGATCAGCTCGTTGCAGGCCGACTTCAGCTCGTCCGCGGCGTACGGGATCTGCATGTGGAGGAGCCTGGCCGAGTTGTGGAGGCGCTGAAGGTGCTCGTCGAGCCGGAAGACGGCCGGCCCTTTGGGTGTCTCGTAGCAGCGAATCCCCTCGAAGACCCCGGTGCCGTAGTGAAGGCCGTGTACACCGACGTGGACCTTCGCATCGGCCCAGTCGACGAGCTCGCCGTTCATCCAGATCTTCTCGGTCGCCTGCACCGCCGGCTCCTTTGGCCTCGTGGGAGCCTCCAGTCTAGCCAGCGTCCCCGAGCTCGACTGTCGCCGCGCCCGAGAGGCGCACGAGCTGCACCGGGTCGAGCGAGGCCATGTGCGTGGGCGAGCCCGCGCCGATCCACACGACCGTGTACTGCAGGAACGAGGGGTCGATCAGGGTCCGCGAGATCGAGCGCTGCGGGAACGGTGCGACGCCGCCCGCCTCGAATCCCGTCGCCTCGACGACCTCTCCGCCGCGCGCTGCTCGCACGTCGACGGCTCCGATTGCAGCCGCGACGAGCCGCTCGTCCGCACGCCGGTCGCCGGGAACGAGCGCGAGCACATACACACCGTCACAGACGAACACGATCGACTTGACGATCTGCGCCAGCTCGCAGCCGACGGCTCGGGCGGCGTCGCGCGCCGTCGGCGTTCCTTCCTCGAACTCCTCGATGCGCGACTCGACGCCTGCAGCCCGCAACACAGTGGACACACGCTCGACGGGCTCCGGCCAGCTCATGCCGCTAGCCGATGAGATAGGCCGCGTCCATGCCCTCGCGCAGCTGGGCCTGCAGCTCGGGCGGTGCCGGCGTGTCGATCGACAGGGCCATCAGCGCCTTCCCGCCGGCGCGGTTCCGGGAAACGGTCATGTTGGCGATGTTGACGCCTGCCGCGCCGAACAGCGTGCCGACGCGGCCGATGACGCCCGGGATGTCGTCGTACATCAGGAACGCCATGCGCGGCGCGAGCTCCATTTCGAGCTCGAATCCGAGCGCGGAGACGAGGAAGTGGCGTGCGTCGTTGCCGATCGTCGTGCCCGCGACACGCGCGCCGTCCGCCGAGACGACGACGAGGCTCGTGTAGTCGCGCGACGCGCGGCGCTTCCCCTCGACGACCTCGATACCGCGGTCCGCCGCGACGACGGGCGCGTTCACGTAGTTGACCGGCTGGTCGGTGTGCCCCTGGAAGGCGCCGTTCAACGCAGCGACCGTGAGGAGGCGAGCGTCGTGCTCGGCAAGCTCGCCGTGCACGTCGATCTCGATCTTGCGCACGTCGTTGCCGCCGAGCTCGAGCGCAAGCCGTCCGAGCTTCGCCGCGAGCGGCACGTACGGGCCGAGGATCTCCAGGTCTTCGGCACCGACCGCCGGGATGTTGACAGCGTTCGTGACCAGGCCGCCGTCGAGTGCCGCAGCGACCTGCTCCGCCACGACGACGCCTGCGCGGTCCTGCGCCTCCTCCGTCGAGGCCGCGAGGTGCGGCGTGACGACGATGTGCGGGGCGCCGAGCAGCGGCCCGTCGTAGGGCTCGTGCGAGAAGACGTCGACGGCTGCGCCGGCGAGCTTACCCGTCTCGAGCGCTGCGATCAGCGCGGCCTCGTCGACGAGCTCACCGCGCGCCGCGTTCACGAGGCGGGCGCCGTCGCGCATCCTCGCGATCGCGCTCGAATCGATCGAGCCGCGCGTTTCGTCGGTGAGAGGCAGGTGAAGCGTGATGAACTCCGCGTCCTCGAGCACCTCGTCGAATGTGCGGCTCTCGACGCCGAGCTCCCGGAACCGCTCCGCCGAGACGAAGGGGTCGTAGGCGACGACCTTCATCTGCAGCCCCAGAGCCCGGCGCGCGACCTGGCGTCCGATCCGGCCGAACCCGAGCACGCCGAGCGTCTTGTCAGCGAGCTCGATCCCGCCCCAGCGCGATCGCTCCCAGCGGCCCGCGACGAGCGCGCCGTGGGCCTGCGGGATGTTGCGCGCGAGCGCAAGCAGGAGAGCGACGGTGTGCTCCGCCGCAGAGACGACGTTCGACTCCGGGGCGTTCGCGACGACGATCCCGCGCCTCGTCGCGGCGTCGACGTCGACGTTGTCGACCCCGACGCCCGCGCGGCCGATCACCCGCAGCCGCTCGCCCAGCGCAATCAGGTCGGCGGTGAGCTTCGTCGCAGAGCGAATGACGATCGCCTCGTACTCGCCGATGATCTCTTCGAGTGGCGACTCACCGTCGACGTCGACGTCGAAGCGCGCCTGCAGGAATTGAACGCCCGCGTCCGCGATCGGCTCCCGGACGAGGACTTTCATCCGTTCAGGCGGCGACGGGTGTCTCGAACGCCGCGAAGGCTGCCGGGACGGCCGCGCCGCGCTCGATGTCGGCGCCGAGCTCCGTGAGCGAGAGCTCGACGGCGGCGAGTGCGCTCGCGATGTCGAAGACGTCGAACCAGCCGATGTGGCCGATGCGGAAGATCTTGCCCTTCAAGTGCTGCTGCCCGGGCGCGAGCGTCACGCCGTGTCTCGAGCGAAGGTGCGCGAGCAGGTCGTCTGCGTCGATACCGGCCGGTGCGCGGATCGCCGTCACGACGGCCGCCGAGTCGTCGTCCGGCGAGAAGAGCTCGAGGCCCATTGCCTTGACGCCGGCCCGCGTCGCGCGGCCGAGCCGCACATGGCGGTCGAACGCCACCTCGAGGCCCTGCTCGAGCAGAAGCCCCAGCGCGACGTCGAGGCTGCGGATGAGCGAGACGGCAGGCGTGAACGCCGCGTCCAGCGCATCCTGTGCCGTCTTGTTCCGGCGCCAATCGAAATAGAAGCTGCGCGACGGCTTGGCCTCCGCGAGCACCCCTTCCGGAACGGACACCATCGCAAGGCCCGGCGGCGCCATCAGCGCCTTCTGCGAGCCGGACACGACGACGTCGATGCCCCAGTCGTCGGTCTCGAGCGGAACGGCGCCGAGCGACGACACCGCATCGACGACGAGCCGTGCATCGTCGATCGCCTCCTTGATCGCGCGCACGTCCGAGACGACGCCGGTCGACGTGTCGGACTGCTGGCAGAGCACGATACGAGCGCCGGAGTCCCGCACGGCCGCTCCGACCTCGTCTGGATCGGGGCGCTCGCCCCACTCGTAGCGGATCGCGTGCACGTCGAGCTCGTGCTGCTCGCAGATCGCGAGCCAACGCTCACCGAACGAGCCGTGCACGACGACGGCCACGCGGTCGCCCGGCGCACACAGGTTCGCGACCGCCGACTCCATTGCGCCCGAGCCGGACGCCGTGAAGAGCAGCACGTCCGAGCTCGTGCGGAAGACGTCCTTCAAGCGCCCCAGCACGCTCGCATAGATCTCGCGGAAGTCGGCGCCTCGGTGGTGCACGATCGGCTCGGCGCTCGCTGCGAGCACCGCGGGCGGCACCGGCGTCGGCCCGGGCGTGAACAGGTAGCGCTTCTCCAAGCTTTCAGCCTAGACGAGACTACGAACGTGGACGTGCTCCTCTCCTTCGCGGCCGCACTCGTCTCGCTGCGCCTCGCCGGGTTGCTGCTCGCACGCCGCCGCCTGGCCTGGGCGGGCGGGCTCGCGACTTTCGCGGCCGCGGCGGCGACGATGGCCTGGGGCGCGGCGCACGGCTGGGACGCACGCGCGTTCCGGGTGTACTACCTCGCCGGCGCGCTGCTCTCCGCACCGCTGCTCGGCATCGGCTCGCTGAGCCTCTGGGAACGGCGCTGGGCCGCGCCGCTCGGCCTCGTCTACGCAGGGCTCGCCGTCGGCGTCGCGGTCGCAATGCCGGTGCACGGTGCCTTCGCCGGCTCGCACGTCCCGCACGCGCAGAGCCACGTGGACGTGCTGCCTCGTGTGGTCGCGATCGCGGCGAGCTCGCTCGGAACGCTTGCGGTCGTGGTCGTCGCGGTCGCGACGCTGCGTCGCCGCCCGCTCGGAAACGTTCTGCTGCTCGGCGCCGTTGCCGCAGCCGCCGCCGCATCCGCGCTCACGCAGACCGCCACCGCCGCCGCAGCCGGCTGTTTCGCACTAGCAGCCGTCGCGCTGTACGGCTCGGCGCGGCTGCCGCGATGAGGATCCGGGTTGCGATCGTGGTGGCGCTGCGCGCGGTGCTGATCGCGCTGCTCGTCTACGGCGTCGCCCGCCAGAGCCTGCCGCAATACCACGACAAGGCGATGGCGGTGCGGCTCGTCGTCTACCCGCTGCTCACGTGCGTCGTGCCTCTCGTCTGGCTCGCCCGCGGGCGGCCCGGCCGCTACCCGTTCGACGTCGACGGGCTCGTCGTGATCCCGTTTCTCTTCGACAGCGCCGGCAACGCCACGAACCTGTACGACCGCATCTGGTGGTGGGACAAGGTCGAGCACAGCGTCAACTGGTTCGTGCTCGTCGGTGCCGTTGCGCTCGTGCTCGCGCGGACGACGGTGCGCACCCCGGAGCTGGTCGGGCTCGCGATCGGGTTCGGTGCCGTCACGGCGATCCTCTGGGAGCTCGGCGAGTACGTCAGCTTCATCCGCTCCAACAAGACCGAGCTGCACGGTGCCTACACGAACACGCTCGGCGATCTTCTCTGGGGTTTGACCGGCTCGACTGTCGCCGCCGTCACGGTCGCCTGGGCTACGCGCCGAGCTTCTCCCGCACGCGTTCGTTGACGACGCGTGGGTCGGCGGTGCCGCCGGTCTCCTTCATCACCTGGCCTACGAAGAAGCCGAGCAGGCCTTGTTTGCCCGCGCGGTACTGCTCCGCCTGCGCCGCGTTGGCGGCGATCACCTGTTCGATCACCGGGTCGAGCGCCGACGTGTCCGCGACCACCTTCTGCTCCAGGTAGGGCGTGGCGCTGAAGCCGGCGTCGCCCACGTGTGCCAGCGCTTCGTCGAACGCCGCGCGCGGAATCTCGGCGCGCGCGGCGACGAGCTTCGCGAGCTCAGCCGCGTCGACCGCCGCCGGGTCGATGCCGGTCGCGACGAACTGGTTGGCGAGGACATTCGCCGCCTCCTTCGCGTCGGCGCCGGCCGCGACGACCTCCGACCAGAGCCGGTCGAGCCCGCCAGTCACGAGCACGTCGGCGTCGTAGAACGAGAGCATTTCGGCGATCCTCCGAATGCGAGAGCCGGGTAGCTCGCCGAGCTCGCTCCGCAGCCGCTCGACCACCTCGCGCGGCGGCTGCACCGGAACGAGATCGGGCTCGGGGAAGTAGCGGTAGTCCTGCGCCTCCTCCTTGGAGCGCAGCGGCGGCGACTCCTCGTGTGCCGGGTCGAAGTGCAGCGTCTCCTGCTCGACCGTCCCGCCCTCTTCGTAGACGCGGACCTGACGCGCGATCTCGCGCTCGATGCCTTTCGCCGCAAAGTTGAAGGAGTTCATGTTCTTCAGCTCGGTGCGGGTGCGCAGCTCATCGGAGCCTGCAGGCCGCACGGACACGTTGACGTCGAACCGCATCGATCCCTTCTCGAGCTCTGCGTCGGAGAGCCCCAGTTCGACGACCGTCTGGCGAAGGAGCTGCAGGAAGCGCTTCGCCGTCTCGGCGTCGTGGATGTCGGGCTCGGTCACGATCTCGACGAGCGGCGTCCCGCAGCGGTTGAAGTCGACGAGCGTCGCCGTCGCGCCGTGGATCCGGCCCGACTCTGCGACGTGCACGTTCTTCGCCGCGTCCTCCTCGAGATGTGCGCGCGTGATTCCGATCGCGATCTCGCCGTTCGGCGTCGGCACGGTGAGCTGCCCGCGGGCGCACAGCGGCTCGTCGTACTGGCTGATCTGGTACGCCTTCGGGTTGTCGGGATAGAAGTACTGCTTGCGGTGGAAGACGGCGCGCTCCGCGATCTCGCAGTCGAGCGCGAGGCCCAGCTTGATCGTCTCCTCCACCGCCCGCCGGTTCGGCACCGGCAGCGCACCCGGGAATGCGAGGCACACGGGGCACGTCTGCGCGTTCGGCTCGCCGCCGAAGCCGTTGCGGCAGCGGCAGAACATCTTCGTCTTCGTCTTCAGCTGCACGTGGATCTCGAGGCCGATCACGGGTTGCCATTTCTCTGCTCCGGCGCCGGCAAAGCCGGCACCTGCACGGCTGGGCGGCTCCGTCGAGCCTACGCCGCTGCTCACGTTCGGTACCTCGCTGGAACGACATTGAAGTCGAGCGCCAGTTCGAGCGCGTGGCCGACGCGGAAGAGCGTGTTCTCGGCGAACTGCGCGCCGACGAGCTGCAGGCCGACGGGCAGGCCCTCCGAGAGGCCGCACGGGATGTTGAGGCCGGGCAGGCCCGCCATGCACGACGGGATCGTCAGCAGGTCGTTCATGTACATCGCGAGCGGGTCGTGCACCTTCGCACCGAGCGGGAACGCAACGGTGGGGCTCGTCGGCGAGACGAGCACGTCGAATCGCCGGAACAGCTCGTCGTGCTCGCGCTTGATCACGGTGCGAACCTTCTGCGCGGTGCCGTAGTACGCGTCGTAGTAGCCCGACGAGAGCGCGTACGTGCCGACCATGATCCGGCGCTTCGGCTCGTCGCCGAAGCCGGCGTCGCGCGTGCGCATGACCATCTCTCGGAAGTCCGCACCGTCCTCACGCAGCCCGTAGCGCACGCCGTCGTAGCGCGCGAGGTTCGCGGAGGCTTCTGCGGGCGCGACCAGGTAGTAGCAGGCGACGCCGTAGTCGACCGACTTCGGAAGCGAGCACTCCTCGACGCTCGCGCCGAGCGACTCGGCGAGCTCGATCGCGCGTTCGACGGCCGCGGTGACGCCGGGCTCGATCCCTTCTGCGCCGTTCATCTCTTTCGGCACCCCGATGCGCACGCCGTTCAGGTCGTCGGCCGTCGGAAACGCGACCTCGGGCACGTCGACGGTCGTCGAGTCGTTCGCGTCCCGGCCCGCGATGACCGAGTACAGATATGCGCAGTCGCGCACGTTCTTGGCCACGGGCCCGACCTGGTCGAGCGACGACGCGAACGCGACGACGCCGTAGCGCGAGACGGTGCCGTACGTCGGGCGCAGTCCAACGTGGCCGCAGAGCGCCGCCGGCTGCTTGATCGAGCCGCCCGTGTCCGAGCCGAGCGCCCACGGCGCGAGACCGCCCGAGACCGCGGCTGCGCTGCCGCCGCCCGAGCCGCCCGGCACGCGCGAGGGATCCCACGGGTTGCGCGACGGGCCGTACGCGGAGTTCTCCGTCGACGAGCCCATCGCGAACTCGTCGGTGTTCGTCTTCCCGATGATCCGCAGACCGTGGCGCTTCGCGTTCACGATCACGGTCGCGTCGTAGACCGGGACGTAGTTCTCGAGGATCTTCGAGCCGGCCGTCGTCGGGATGCCCTTTGTCCCGATCACGTCCTTGACGGCGAGCGGCAGGCCGTCGCCCCCGGGGTCGTCGCAGACGTGCAGGAACGCGTGCAGGTCGGGATCGCGCTCGCCAATCGCGTCGAGGTACGCGGCGTACAGCTCGGCGCCCGAGATCTCCTTCGCCTCGAGCAGGCGCACGGCCCTCTCCGCTGTGAGCGTCAGTGTTTCGATCATGCCGGCGGCGTCCTGAAGTGGTCGTCCTCGCGGTCGGGCGCGTTCGCAAACACCTCGCCCAGCTCGAGGCACGGGCGGGGCTCGTCTTCCGCCCACGCGTTCGCGATCTCGAGCGGATGCGCGGTCGGCGGCACGTCGGCGAGATCGAGCTCCGACACCTTCGACACCGCCTCCAGGATGTCCGAGAGCTGCTCCTGAAACTTCGCGACCTCGTCGTCGCTCAGCTCGAGACGCGCAAGCCTTGCGACGTGAAGAACCTCGTCTCTCGTGATCCGCGCCATCGTGCCTCCAATGAAACACGAAGGGCTCCTTCCGGAGCCCCTCGCTAAGACGGTTCCGAAAAGGGTCTAAAGCGCCTGGACGTTCGCCGCCTGCAGGCCCTTGTCGCCCTGCACCACTTCGAACGACACGCGCTGACCCTCGGTCAGCGACTTGTAGCCCTCACCGACGATCGCGGAGAAGTGGACGAACACGTCCTGCTCGCCGTTTCCACGCTCGATGAAGCCATACCCCTTCTCGTTCGAGAACCACTTGACCGTGCCTTCAGCCACTACCAACTACTCCTTGCTCGCTTGCTACAAGCCCGCCGACGGCGGAGCGCGCGGAACACTAGCACCCATTTACCCTGGATATGCAAGGTCGCCCCGCCGGTAGCGCGCACAGCGAACGGCGTTCTCGAGCAGGCAGGCGATCGTCATCGGGCCCACACCGCCGGGAACCGGGGTCATGTACGCCGCGATCTCCGCGGCGCCGGGGTCGACGTCACCCACGATTCCCGCGTCGGTTCGGTTGATGCCGACGTCCACGACCACCGAGCCCGCCTTCACCATGTCGGGGCTCACCATCGCGGCCACGCCGACCGCGGCGACGAGCACGTCCGCATCGAGTGTGTGTCGTGCGAGGTCCTTCGTGTGCGAGTGGCAGACCGTGACCGTCGCGTTTGCCTGCAGCAGCAAATGCGCCATCGGCTTCCCGACTATGTCGCTGCGCCCGATCACGACGGCGCGCGCACCGTCGAGCTCGACCCGGTGCTCGCGCAGCATCGTCATCACTCCGAGCGGCGTCGCCGGCACGAGCGTTGCACGCCCGAGATACAGCTGGCCCGCGTTGAACGGGTGGAACCCGTCGACGTCCTTCGCGGGCTCGATGGCGCGGATCACCTTCGCCTCGTCGATGTGCTTCGGTAACGGCAGCTGCACGAGGATCGCGTCGACCTGCGGGTCGGCGTCGAGCTCCTCGACCTTCGCGATCAGGTCGGCTTCGGAGATCTCTGCCGGCAGCCGCAGGTCGGTCGCCTCGATGCCGGCCTCGGTCGCCGCCTTGTGCTTCAGCCTGATGTAGACGTCCGACGCGGGGTCGTCCCCGACGAGCACCGTGACGAGGCCGATGTGCCCGATCTCCTTCACCTGCTGTCCGACCTCCGCGCGGATGCGCTCGGCGATCGGCTCTCCCTTGATCAACGTCGCTGACATTCCCGCGACTCTAGAGTCTGCGGCTATGCGCTGGCCCCGGAAGAACACTGCCGCGGCGATCGCGGCACGTCGCGAGGCGATGGGCCTGCGCGACGGGCTCGTCACCGCGATCGACCTCGAGCCGTTCGCGTCCGCGGCCGAGTCGCTCGTCGGCGTCGCTGTGATCCCGGTGTCCGCCGTCCCGATCGAGATCGAGCTCGGCGCCTACGAGCTCTCCGAGGACGGTGCAGTCGTCGAGCGCGGTCGCGCTGCTGAGACCGTGCGCGTGCCGCTCGCGCATTCCGAGGGCGGCCTCACCGCGTCGATGACCCGCGGCTCGCTGGCGGCCGGGACGGTGCGCACGTATGTGCTCGGCGACCGGATCACGCGCGCTTCCTGCTTCGTCTGTGGGGACGCGGCGTCGGCGATCGCGCTCGCGGAGTGGATCGACGAGGAGCTTCCCGCGATGCGCGGCTGGCTCGAGTCGTCGGACGACCCGAGCCTTTCGACGCGCGCGAAGCTGCGCGGCGCGAAGACGCACGTCGTCGGGCCGATGTGCCACGTGCTGTGGCGGTGGACGACCGGCGACGCGGTCGGGCCGAACATGATGACGCGCAACTCCTACGCGCTGAACATGGGCTACGTCATGCAGCGCAGCCCGGTGAAGCCGGAGCGCGCGATCCTCGAGGCAAACATGGGCGGCGACAAGAAGCCGTCGGCGGAGTTCTTCCAGTCCGGGCACGGAAAGGCGGTGCTCGCCGAGGCGTTCCTCTCCGACGAGCAGATCCGGCGCGTGCTCCGAACGACGGCCGAGGATCTCGAGGCGCTCTCTTGGGCAGGGACGCACGGAGCGGTCGCGAGCGGAATGCAGTCGGTCGCGTTCACCCCGGCGTCGGCTATTGCCGCCGTCTTCGCCGCGACCGGACAGGACCTCGGCATGGTCGGAACGAGCTCGATGGCGCAGGGAACCGCCCGGCGCGTCGGAGGCGGGCTCCAGGCGACGATCCGCTTCGGCGGTCTCGAGGTCGGCACGGTCGGCGGCGGAACGACGCTGCCGTCGGCGCGCGAGTGGCTTGCGTCGATCGGCTGCGCCGGCCCCGGAACCGTCTACCGGTTCGCCCAGATCGTCGCCGCCGCTGCGCTGTGCCTCGAGATCAGTGCGTCGGCGGCGATGGCCACGGCCGGCAGCGAAAACTTCTTCCGCGCACACCACGAGCGCGGCGGCCTGCGCTGACGCCCGCTCGTAACAACTTGCCACTAGCTCTACGGGGCGCACCTCGATCGGGGCTCGGCGCGTTACATCCGAGACGATGGGCGAGCCCGACGCGACGACCGAGGCAGGTCCCCTTTGGCCGACGCGAGACGACGCGCCCGACTACGTGGCCCCGGCGGAGGATACGGTCGTCGCCGCACCGCCGCCGTCGCCCGTCTTCGCTCCGCCGCCGCCCGATCGCCGGATCGGCGCCGGCATGCTGCTCGCTCTCGCGATCATCCTCCTCGGCGCTGCGGGCGTCGCAATCGCGTGGCTCCTCACCCACCGCGGCTCCTCGCCGGCGGAGCAGGCCCGGACGGTGCTCGTCACGACCGGCGCGACCACCACGCAGACGAAGCGGGCGGGCGGCGCGACGCTCGTTGCCGTGCCGCACCTCGTCGGCCAGAACCTCGCTGCCGCGCGCCAGACGCTGACCGGCCTCGGCTTCGTGACGACGGTGAAGGACGTCACCTCACGGAAGCCGGCGGGCACCGTGCTCGACCAGGCGCCCGCCACCGGCGCGAAGGCACGGCACGGCGCGAGCGTCGCCCTGACCGTCGCCGTTCCCGCCGCTCGAGCCACCCCGACGACGACCGCAGCCACCACCACGACGGCCGCGACGACGACTGCAGCCACCACCACGACGGCCGCGACGACGACCGCACCGGCCCAGCCGGCGCAGCCGCAGACGGCAACCGTCCCCGACGTCAGCGGCCAGGACGAAGCCTCGGCCGTGCAGGCACTCGTCGGCGCAGGGATCCTGCCGAGCCTCGTCTTCGTGCCGGCGCAGGACACGCTTGGCACCGTCGAGCAGCTCGCGAAGCCGGCAGGGACCCAGCTGCCCTACCACGCACATCTTCAGGTGAACCTCTCGACCGGCCCGGGCAACAAGCCGCTCGAACAGGTGCCGAGCACGATCGGACGGACGCTCCCTCAGGCGGTCGCCGCTCTGCAGGCCGCAAACCTGCGGCTGATCTTCGTCAAGGTGCCCGTCACGTCACGCGCGGCCGCCGGGAAGGTCGTCCAGCAGACACCCGCCGGCGGCGAGGCGCCGCACAACGCACAGATCCTCGTCTTCCTCGGCGCGTACCGTCCGTAGGCAACCAGGTTGGTAGCGGCTACGCCGCTACCAACCGCGGCGTTCGAGCAGCTCGCTCGGGTCGAGCGACTGCGTCGAGATGCCGACCATCGCCTCGCCCAGGCCCGCGGAGACGCGCGCGATCACGTCCGCATCCATGTAGTGCGTCGTCGCCTCGACGATCGCGCGGGCCCGCTGCGACGGGTTCCCCGACTTGAAGATGCCGGAGCCGACGAAGACGCCGTCCGCGCCGAGCTGCATGCAGAGCGCCGCGTCCGACGGCGTCGCGATCCCGCCTGCAGTGAAGGTGACGACCGGCAGCCGCCCGTTGTCCGCGACCCACTGCACGAGGTCGTACGGGGCCTGCAGGTTCTTTGCCTCGGCGTAGAGCTCTTCGCTGCGCAGCGACTGCAGCCGGCGGATGCCACCAAAGACGGAGCGCATGTGCGTGACCGCGTTCACGATGTCGCCCGTACCCGCTTCGCCCTTCGTGCGGATCATCGCGGCGCCCTCGGCGATGCGCCTGAGCGCCTCCCCCAGGTTCGTGCACCCGCAGACGAACGGCACGGTGAAC
The DNA here is from genome assembly GCA_035650975.1 of Gaiellaceae bacterium. Classification (GTDB taxonomy): domain Bacteria; phylum Actinomycetota; class Thermoleophilia; order Gaiellales; family Gaiellaceae; genus PALSA-600. Next base: position 11,780 of record DASRGQ010000044.1, on the reverse strand, counting down.
TGCCACTTGTCGACGTGATGCTCGAGGTCGGCGGGCGTCAGCACCTCCGACTCGTCGATGTAGTCGATCTCGAGGGACTGCAAGACCTGCGCCTCGACGAAGTGGCCGATCCGGCACTTCGCCATCACAGGGATCGTGACGGCCTCCTGGATCCCGTGGATCATGTCGGGGTCGGACATCCGCGCCACACCGCCGTCGCGGCGGATGTCGGCGGGCACGCGCTCGAGGGCCATCACCGCGCAGGCGCCCGCCTCCTCGGCGATCCTGGCCTGCTCCGCGTCGACGACGTCCATGATCACGCCGCCCTTCAGCATCTCGGCGAGGCCGCTTTTGACGCGCATCGTGCCGCTCTCGCTCACGCCCGGAATCGTAGCTGGAACGGCCTCAGACAAGCTCGCGCCGCAGCACTGCAGCGACGGCCCGCAGCGCGACCCGTGTTTCGTCGTCCCTCGGCTCGCGCGTCGTCAACCGCTGCAGCGCGAGGCCGGGAACGAGAAAGAACTGCCACACACGGTGCGAGGACCGCTGAACCAGCCGCCACAGCTCCATGGTCAGCGCCAGCGAGAGGACGAGCACGACGAGGGGCGTCCAGAACTCGGGCGCCACGGGCAGCGCTCGGTCTGCGAGCAGCGTCACCGGCAGCACGAGCGCAGCGAAGTTCGTGCCGCAGCGGCGCGAGAAGCGGGACGGGCGTGCCGTGCCCTCCCAGGTCGCGAACAGCCGACGCTCCTCGGCGGCGGCGATCGCGCGGTGCTCTGCGCCGTGAAGGTGCAGGGCTCGGCCACGCAAGATCGTGACGAGCAGGAGCAGGGAGAGCGCAATCCCCGCCCACGTCGACCACGAGACGTCGAAGGCGGCGCACGCGACCGGCACGGCGAGCGCAGCGAGCACGAGCAGCCGCTCGCGGCGCGGCGCGACCCCGGAGCGCCGGAAGACCGGAGCAAGCGACGCCCATAGGCGCACGAGCCCTCGGGCCAGGGGCAGCCGCTGCACGAGCTCCGGCGCCTGCGGCATGACACCCTCGCGCAGCGAGCCGTCCGTCCCTGCGAAGGCCCAGTAGCGCTCGCTCACGATCACGACGCCGTTCGGGCGGGCCATCCCTCCGAGCCGCGGCAGCGCAAATTGATGGTCCGCGCTTCGCAAGAAGTCGGACATGGCGTCCACGGCTTCGTTGTAGCGCATGAGGGGCCGCCCCGCTCTCCGCTGGGGCGGCCCCTCGAACCAGTGACGGCTACTACGCGGTTACCAGACGCCGCGCGAGAAAAAGCCGAGCAGCGCCAGAACCAAGATCACGATCAAGATGATCCAAAGGATCCCCACTGTCGCTATCCCCCTTTCGTCTGGGGAAGAGAACGGGGCTCGGCCCGAATCGGTTACGGCAGAGGAAGCAGCCGCTCGATCGCCGGTCGAACGCCGAATCGGTCTCGCAGATCGACATACTCCGCGACCGCGCGCGCCGACCGAGCCGGTGACGGCGACCGCTCCGCGCGCAGCATCACGTTCTTCGCCGTGTGCTCCGACGGGACAAAGTCGATCACGTCGACGTGGTAGCCATGCAACTCGAGCATCGCGACGCGCAGAGCATCCGTCACGAGGTCGGCCTGCCGCCCGAGCAGGAGCCGGTGACGCAGAAGCGCGTCTTTGGGCCGCGTGGCGAGCTGGTCGGCGAGCTCGTGCTGGCAGCAGGGTGCGACGACGATCGCCTCGGCCTCGTGGCGCACACCGAACGCGATCGCCTCGTCGGTCGCCGTGTCGCACGCATGCAACGACACGAGGAGATCGACGTGCTCCGGCTCGTGGAGGTCTGCGATCGCCGAGTGGACGAAGCGCGCCTCGTCGAAGCCGAGCTGCTCGGCGGCCACACGCACCGTTTCGATCACGCTCTCGTTCGCGTCGACACCGATGAGCTCGACGCGCGTCCCGGTCTCACGGCCGTACGCGACGAGCGCAAGGCTCATGTACGCCTTGCCGCAGCCCGCGTCGACGACGGTGATCCGCTTGCGCTCCCAGAGAGGCAGCGGCCGCAACAGCTCGACGTAGTGCTGCACCTGGCGCACCTTGTCGCGCGAGCTGTGCGTCGCCGCGAACAGCGGATGATCGCTCGGCAAGGCGTGCGTGCGCGTGCGGTCGTGCGTCCCCGAGACGTCGGCAGTCGACGACGGTTTGCCACTCGACACGAGCCATTTCCCTTTCTTCGTGCGCCGCGCGTGGACGTCTCCCTCGGGTGAGAGCACATGGACGTTCCGGGCGCCGTCGAGAAGCTCCTCGAGCCGTTCGGGCCACGCGTCGCGGGAAACGGTTTCCGTGCGCGCGCCCTCGACGAGCTTCACCGCGGCACCGCGCCGCAGGTCGACCGGCGTCGCGGCAACACCGTCGACGACCAGCTTCCGCCAGCCTACGCCGAGCGCACGTCTCCGGACGTCCTCCACGAAACGGAGTCTGCCAGCCGGATCACCGCCAGCTCGGGCGGCGGCCGGCGGATGAACGAGGCGAGCACGCGCAGCTCGTCGGCCGCTTCGGGAGCGAGCGTCGCCTCGGCCCGCACGACGGCCGAGAGCGCCGCCTGCCACTCGATGCCGTGCGTGCCCCGAAACGGGCGCACGCAGACGACCTGCCCCTTCGCCACGAAGATCCCGCGCCGCGTTTTTTCCCGCTCGCCCGGAACCACGAGGCATACGGCCATCGCGCGCAGCCGCTCCATCCGTGCGATCTCGCGCGCACAGTCCTCGAGCGCGGAGAGACGGTCGCGAAGCCGCGCCGCGTCCTCGAAGCGCAGGTCGCGCGCGAGCCGCACGAGCTTCGCACGCAGCTTCGGCAGTGCGTCCTCGAGCGTCTCCCACTCGACGCCCTGCAGCGCGCGGGCCGCGAGCTGCGCGCGCCGGCGGCTCGTGAGCGGGCCGAGCTCGCAGGGCTGCGCCGAGCAGACGACGCTGTCGCCGCGCCGGCGGAGGTAGAGATAGCGATCGGGCCGGGCGGAGCGCGCATTCGCGGGCGGCCGGAGCGCGCGGATCAGGCGCAGCTCCTCGAGGGCCGCCTCGACCTCCGAGCCGAGCACGCGCCACTCGACGCGCTCGAGCGCACCGAGTGCCGCTTCGACCGCCGGCCGTTGACGCTCGCTGCGGAAGTACGACCGCAGACGCGCGCGCAGGTCGCGAGCGCGACCGACGTAGAGCACCTGGTCGTGCACGTCACGAAAGAGGTAGACCCCGGGCCGCTGCGGCGCGCCGAACGCGAGGCTCCGCTTGCGGTGCACGCGCCGCGGCCGCGTCGCCGCGAGCTCCACGAGGTCACCCACCGTACGTGCACCGCGCTCCTGCGCCATCCCGATCAGGCACAAAAGGATCTCGGCTGTCGCCTCGGCATCCGGCAGTGCGCGGTGGCACGGCCGCGCGTCGGTCGCGAAGCGGTACGAGAGCGCAGCGAGGTTCGCCGGCTGGCGGCCAAGCAGGCGGCGCGCGAGCCCGACCGTGTCGACGGACGTCGCCTCGACGCGCCGGCCTGTGAGCCGCATCGTCTCGGCGTCGAGGAACGCGAGGTCGAAGCGCGCGTTGTGCGCGACGGCACCGCGTCGCCCGCGAAGCCGAGGAACCGCCGGACAGCCGCCGCGACCGGCGGCGCCCGCCGCAGCTCGGTGTCTCTGATCCCGGTGAGCATGGCGATCGCCGGGTCGAGCGGCGCGCCGGGGTTCGCGAGCGTCTGGAACCGCTCGGCGAGCTCGAGCCCCTGCACGCGGACGGCACCGATCTCGCACGGCCGGGCAGAGCCGGGCCGGAGGCCGGTCGTCTCCAGGTCGAAGACGACGAAGCTCGCCTGTTCGAGCACCACGGCCTCGGTGGGCGCGCCGCGCAGCGCGACGAGATCCCCGGCCCAGCGGAGCCGCGCGTCGCTCGCGACCGCTTCGGCGAGCAGCGAGCGCGCGAGCCCGACCGGAACCGCGGCACCGAGCTTGAGCACGGCGCGCGCCGCCTCGTCGACCGCGACCGGGCCGCGGCGCTCCTCGACGAGCTCGACGAGACGATCGGCGGCATCGAGCCGGAGCTGCATCCGTCCGATGCTACTGCGAACATACGTTCGTGTCTAGAGCCCTCGCACGTTTTCGTCGGCGGCTCAAGATCGTGCGTGCAGCCCTCCGACGAACGTCGCGATCACCTCGCGCTCCGCGGAGGCGACGGCCTCGTGGTCGTCCGGCAACCGACCGAGCACCCAGCCGGTCAGCACCTCTTCGAGCGCGCCGTACAGCATCCACGCGGCGAGGCGAGGGTCGACGTCGGTGCGGAACGTGCCCTCGTCTTGGCCGCGGACGACGACCCGCTCCAGCATCGCAAACGCCTGGCCGATCTCGTCGAGCTCGTCCTGGATGTGCGGGCTGCGCGTGATCTCACGTACGAGCAGCCGCACGAGGTCCGGGTCGTCGCGCCATGCGCGAAGCACGATCTTCACGACGAGCGAGAGCTGCTCGTGCGCATCGTTCCCGGACTGCTCGGCGGCTGCGATGGCCGCGAGCAGCCTCCCCCATGCCTCGCGGAAGACCGCGTCCAACACCGCGTCCTTCGACGGGTAGTAGTGGTAGACGAGCCCGTAGGCGACGCCTGCTTCGCGCGCGATGTCGCCGACGCGCGTCGACTCGTACCCCTGCGCCGCGAAGACACGCACGGCCGCAGCCAGGATCTGCTCGCGCCTCTCACCGCGTGCGCGCACGCGCGCACCCTACTCCCGTCGCGATAGAGCGGTCAGCGTGCGACGCGAACGGCGATTGTGACGACGGCGCCGCGCGGCATCGTCACGTGCATGCGCGGCGCCTGCCACGCAACCGCGCCGACCTGCACCTCTGAGCCGGCGACGCGCACCGAGATGCGCCGCACGGCGCAGCCCGCGGCTTGCACTTTGGCGACCGCATGCGCGAGCGGTAGATGGAACACGTTCGGCACGACACAGCGCTGGGCTGCGGTGGTGCGGTCACCGGCAGCGATGCTGCCCTTGCCGAAGTCCTGTGCCCAGAAGATCATCCCGTTCGGTGCCTCGGCCACGCCGACGCCGGTCAGGTTCCACGGCCCCTCGAGGTTCGCCTTGTGCGGCGGGTCCGAGAGCCACGCCTGGACGGCTGCCGCGGGCGTCCGGAAACCGGCAGCGAGGTTCTCCCCGGCGGCGCCCTCGAAGCCGCAGGCGGCGATGCGCTCGTACCACGCGCGCGCAACCGGCGGCGCGGGATCGTCATGTCCCATGTACTGGTATTGCGCCATGTGGCGCGCCTTCCACGTCGCGGACGCGGTGAGTGCCGGCGAGACGGCAAGCGCGCTCAGCCCGACCGATTGCCGGTGCGCGTTGATCAGCGCGACGACCTGTGCGGCGAGGGCGGGCTTCGCCGCCGGCCAGCTCGCCTGCGGTGTGCAGCCGCCGACGGTCGTCGACGCGTGGACGCCGGTCGCTGCGAACGTCCCGGCGGCGACCGCGACGACGGCAAGCAGCCGCGGCGTGCGTCTGAGCGAGCCCCTCAGCACGAAGCGGCCGAGGGTAGCACCGGTTCCGGCCGGCGCACGCCGGTTCGGCCGAGAACCGCACGGGAATGCGGGTCAGATCACTCGAACGGGGCTGAGCGCTCCGATCGCATCGGCGCCGGCCGCGGTGAGGTTCCACGTGCCGCGGCGGCTCGTGTCGCTCAGCACGCGGACCGGCCGCGGCTGCGATTCGGGCCAATAGACGATCAGCCCTGCGACGTCGAGGTCCGCGAACTCGCGTGCGCGCATCAGGTAGCCGAGCTCGTCGTGCGTTGCCCCGGTCAGGCCGATCGCACCCAGAATCTCGCGGTGGCGGTCGGAGAGCATCACGATGCCTTCCGCTCCGGGCCGCTCGGGGCGCAGGAGGGGCAGTAGAACGCGAGAGCCGGCGACTCACCAGATTCCGGACGCTCGATCCGGTAGGCGCGCCATCCCTGCCAATACAGGCCGCTCGAGCCTTTGCACTCGGCGCAGCGGACGGTCGTTCCCGCCTGTCCTCGGTGATCCCGCTCCACGCTCACTGCTCCCCCTTGCTCCCCTAGCCCCCCCTTGGAGCATTGCCCGGGCCGCGCCCGCGGCCACTAGCCGGAACGGCGGATCGAGCTGGCGCTTCGGACGGTTAGACTGCTGCTGCCGTTCGGCCCCAGCCACGGAGGAAGACGTGGCGGTGCGAGAACATCCACGAGCGGTGTATGCGCGGGCGATCGAGCGCGGCAATCTCCTGGTCGCCGAGGCGACGCTGCGTGCGGAGATCCCGCGACCGTCGCTCGCCGACCTGCTCGAGCTGACGGCGCTGATCGCACAGAAGGACCCGCGGCGCCACGGACGCGCGGCGGCGCGCTGGCTCTGCCGCTACCTGCAGGCGCACGAGGACGCGACGATCGGCGACGCGGCCTGCATCGCGACCGCGCTCGATGCGCTCGGGGGACGCCATCACGGCGCCGCCCTGGCGCTGCTGCGCGACGCCGCAGGCCCGCCGTGAGCGCCGCACCTGGTCCGTCCGGGTGCACGGCTACGGTCGAGTGATCCGGCGCGGGATCTCACTCGTTGCTGCAGCCGTCGTTCTCGCCGGCGGCGGGATCGCGGCCGCATCGGCCGTCGGCAGCGGCGCGGCGCAGCCCGCCGGCCAGACGATCACCGTCACCGTCCCGCAGGAGACCACCACCACGATCGCGGTGCCGCCGCCGCCGAAGCCGCCCGCGCTGAGTGCTCACGCGCGCGCGCTCATCCAGGCGGCGCTGAACGACCCAGGGAAGATCGGCGCGGTCTCCGACGTCAAGACGCGCACGCTGCTCGCGAATCAGCTGAAGGCGCTCGACGCCTTTCTCGCGCCACGACCGAAGCTCCAGCCGTATCGCGCCCACCTATGGCTCGTCGCGCACGAGGTGGAGCCGATGGTCGCGCCGGTGCGCCTCGCCGCGCTTCTCTGGTGCACGGTGTGGTTCCCGGCCGACTGCGGCTGACGCAGTCTTCTACGGCGCGGTCGCCTGCGCGGTACCCGAGCAGTCCGAGGTCGTGTACCAGTGCATCGTCGAGCCGGCGGCTCCGGGGCCGCCCTTAAACGCGGCGGAGTTGCTCTTGACGGTTGCCCCGAGGCAGTAGGTCTGTGCGTTGCCGCTGCCGGCGACGTTTACCGTGACGACCGGGGCGATGCCGCTGTCGATCCCCTGCAGGCCGGAGGTGTCCGGCGAGTCGCCGCTCGTCTTCGTCATGTTCGTGTAGTTGCCGACGTCGGCGTAATAGGCCTCGACGTCGGGCAGGGCCGAGCGGACGTCCGCGCTTGCGGACCGCTGCCCTGCGCGACCTGCGAAGACGAGATACGACGGGATCGCGATCGCGAGCAGCACGCCGAGGACTGCGAGCGCGACCAGCAACTCGATCAGCGTGAAACCCTCGATGTCCTCGAACCCGGCGGCCTGCCGCATGCAGAGTTTTTCGGATCGCCGCCGCAGCCGCACGTGCCCCTTCCGAGGGGTTCGCCCACCCGCTCCGGCGGGCGCTCAGCTCGGGGCGCCCTCGTCGAGCAGCGTGTGCACGACAGACTGGAGCAGCTTCCACGCGATCTCCCCGTCGCTCTGGACGAGCTCTCGGAAGTCCCAGACCGCGATCTCGAGGCACTGGAGCTCGGACTCGGCCGTCACCGTCGCCGTCCGCTCGCGCTCGGCGATCAGCGCCAGCTCGCCGAAGTGGTCGCCGGCGCCGAGCCGAGCCACCTCACGGCCGTCCACCGTGACGCTCGCCTCACCCGCAGCGACCACGAAGAACCCGACGCCGCTCATGTTGTCCTGGCGCACGACCGGCGCACCCGCCGGGTACGTCTTCGACGTGAACTTCGCAGCGAGCCGCTTCAGCTGCCGCTCCGTCAGCTCGCCGAAGAGCGGCACCTGCCTGAGCACGTCGGCGTCCGCCGCCATTGCGCGATCCTAAACAACGCCGCGACCGAAGAAAGGGCCCGCCTGGATTCGAACCAGGGACCAAGGAATTATGAGTTCCCTGCTCTGACCGCTGAGCTACGGGCCCCAGCAAGGCGAATGTAGCGCCGCGGTGCACGGCGGCTCACCATTAAACTCGCCGCCGTGAAGGTCTTCCAGGCCGAGCGGCACTTCCGCACCAGCGGTGGCCTGCACGTCACGGACATCACCGAGGATGTCGCGGCGATCGTCCGCGAGTCGGGCATCACCGACGGCATCTGCTGCGTCTACTCCCCGCATACGACGTGCTGCGTCCGCGTGAACGAGTACGAAGCCGGCATGTTCGAGGACTTCGGCGCGCTGCTCCGCCGGCTCGTGCCGCACGAGACCTACTACGCCCACGACGACTGGGGTCGCCGCACCGAGAACATCTGCGAGGAGGACATGGAAGTGCCAAACGGGCACGCCCACTGCATGTCGATGATCCTCGGCTCGGCCGGCGAGTCGATCCCCGTGGGCGACGGCGAGCTGTGCCTCGGCACCTGGCAGCGCGTGCTCTTCATCGAGCTCGACCGCTCTCGCCCGCGCCGCTGGCTGTGCAAGGTCGTCGGCTCGTAGCGCTAGCCGCCGAGCTCGAAGATCGAGAAGTCGCGCGCGGTGACGTGCGTCGCGACGTTGTAGACCGGCACCCCGTCGATGTCTCCTTCGAACGAGCCGTGGTGCGCGTGTCCGTGCACGACGAGGTTCGGTCGGTGCGTGCGGACCGGGCCCGCGAGGCGCTCCGCACCGAGCACGAGCCAGAGGCGCTCCGGCTCGCCGAGGAGCGTGGCCTCCACCGGTGAGTAGTGGAGAAGCGCGATCCGCACCGCACACGGCTCGATCGCAGCGAGTCCGTGCTCGAGCGCCTCGACGTCCCGCGTCGTCTCGGCATACGCCTCGCGAAAGAGCGGCTCGCCGAAGTTCGCCCATTGCGCACCGAAGCCGCCGACGAATCCCTTCACGCCGGCAACCCCCACGCTCGTGCCGCGGACGGTCAGCACCGTGTGCGAGCGCTCGAGAACGACTACGCCCGCATCGACGAGGATCCGTACGAGGTCGTCCGGCCGGTCGGACTGCCAATCGTGGTTGCCGAGCACAGCGACGACCGGCACGTCGAGCCCGGCGCAACCATCGGCTACGACGCCGACTTCGTCGGGCTGGCCGTGCTGCGTGAGGTCACCCGCGAGCAGCACGAGGTCCGCCTGCTCCCCGACCTGCGCGAACGCGGACGCGACGCGCTCACCATCGGAGGCACCGGCGTGGATGTCGCCCGTCGCAGCGACTCTGATCGTCTTCGGCATGGCGTTTCCCTTCCCCGGGTAGCAGCGGAGGATGCCGGACAACGGGATCTTCGGCGATCTGCTCGAAGCGATGAAGCGCGCGGCGGCGACACTGCGCGACGCCGGCGTCGAGTTTGCACTTGCCGGCGGTCTCGCCGTCTATGCTCGCGGCGGCCCGGAGACGGGGCACGACGTCGACTTTCTCGTGCGCGAGATCGACGCCGAGCGGGCGCTGCATGTGCTCGGCGAGGCCGGGTTTCGCTGCGAGAGGCCGCCGGAGGGCTGGCTGTACAAGGTCTACGACGGCGAGACCGGCGCGTTGATCGACCTGATCTTCTCGCCGAACGGCCATCCCGAGGCGGTCGACGGAATCCTCGAACGGGCGGGAGAGCTCGAGGTGTTCGCGATCATGATCAAGGTGATGAGCGTCACGGACGTGCTCACGACGAAGCTGCTCGCGCTCAAGGAGCACTCGGTCGACTACGAGTCGGTGCTGGAGATCGCACGCGCATGCCGCGAGCAGATCGACTTCGACGCGCTTCGCGAACGCACAGGCGACCACCCGTACGCGCAGGCGTTCTTCACGCTGGTCGACGAGCTCGAGATCGCTCCCGGCTAGGCCGCCTGAAACGCCGCGATCTCGCGCCGCTCGGCGAGCCGCCGCAGCGCTTCACCTTCGATCTGCCGCACGCGCTCGCGGGTGATGCCGAGAATGCGTCCGATCTCCTCGAGCGACTTCGGATCTGCCTCGCCGGAGAGCCCGTAGCGGAGGTTCAGGATCTGCTGCTCGCGGTCCGAGAGCTGCGCGACGGCCGCACGGAGCGCTTTCTCGGTCAGCTCCACTTCGACCTGCTCGTCGGGCGTCGCCTCGTGGCTTGCGAAGAGATCGCCGAACGCCGCCGAGTCGTCCTCCCCGACGGGGCGGTCGAGCGATGCGACCGCCCGCGCGGCCGCTCTGACCTCGCGCACCTGCTTGATCGGCAGCTTCGCCCTGTCGGAGATCTCCTCGTCGGTCGGCGCGCGCTCGAGTTGTGCGATGAGCTCTCGCTCGGCACGCGAGATGCGCTGCTCGCGCTCGACGATGTGAACCGGTATGCGAATGACGCGCGCCTTGTTCGCGACGCCGCGCTGCACCGCCTGGCGGATCCACCACGTCGCGTACGTCGAGAACTTGAAGCCCTTCCGCCAGTCGAACTTCTCCGCCGCGCGGATGAGCCCGATGATCCCCTCCTGGATCAGGTCGAGCAGCGTCAGACCGTGACCCTGGTAGCGCTTCGCGATCGAGACGACAAGTCGCAGGTTCGAGTTGACGAGCAGGTCCTTCGCGTCCTTATCGCCGGTCTCGATCCGCTTCGCTAGCTCGACCTCCTGCGCCGCCGTTAACAGCGCGTAGCGGCCCGCCTCGTTGAGAAAGAGCTGCAGCGAGTCGGTCGTCGCGGTCGCGACCTGCGTGTTCGTGTAGCTGACCTCCTCCTCGATCGCGCGCGAGCAGTCGTCGGTCAGCTCGATGCCATGCGTCTCGAGCCGCTCGAACAGGCTCTCGATCTCCTCTTCCTCGAGCTCGAGCTTCTGCACGAGCTCGTGCAGCTCGGTCAGGTGGACGCACCCGTGCTCCTCGCCATGCTCGACGAGCACGGAGATCGGATCCTGGGACATGCGCGTCGCCTACCCGGCCACCGCCCGACGCTAACCCCGCGCTTCAACGAATCCTTACACCGCCCGTGATCTGGCACTTACCGGTGCCCGCAACCTTGGCTTTGTGCTGCGCGGAGACATCCATCCCGTCGCCCCCGCGGTGTCGCCCGACGGCTCGCTCGTCGGCTGGATCGTGCTCGCCGTGGTGCTCGGGATCATCGTCCTCGGCGGCATCGTGTTGGCCTCGCGCCGGTAGAGGCTTCATGCGAGTTTCGCTGGGAGCGCGCGGCTGGTGCGCCTGGTACGGCGCATCCCCACGCACACCCCAACCCGCATCAAGCCTCTAGGATCCGACCTGTGTGGTGGCTCTGGATTCCGCTCGGCGTCCTCGCGTTTCTCGCGCTCCTGTTCGGCGCGCTCGTCGTGCTCGGGCGCTTCCGGAACGGTGCGCTGCTTCGGCCGCTGATCACCACGCTTTCGAAGATCGGGTTCATGCGGAAGTTCTTCACGCGCGTGAGCACCGCTGCGATCGAGCGTCAGAATCCCGAGCTCGCGAGTGCGCTGAAGAAGATCAACACGGTCGCGCAGAACCCCAATCCGCAGGCGGTTCAGAAAGCGATGAGCAGGCTCACGCCGGCCGAGCGCCGCGCGTACTTCGAGGCGGCGCAGGAACAGGGCGGCGTTCCCGAGTCGGCAAACCGGCAGATGCGCCGTCAGGCTGAGCGCATGCAGCAGCAGGCCCGCGGCGGCCGCCCGGGCGGCAGCAGCCGGAAGCGCAAGGGTCGCTAGCCGGCGCTGTAGGCCGAGAAGAGCAGCCGCCCGTGCACGCAGACGGGCGTCGGCGGGCTGATCTTCGCCCTCGCCGTTCCATCGCCGGGCGCCGTTACTCGGAACCAGTACGCGACCGGCTCGCAGCGCGT
>DASRGQ010000043.1:0-39569 GCA_035650975.1 Gaiellaceae bacterium | reverse complement strand
GCTGCGCGAACGACGTCTCGGCCCGGAACATCCAGTACTCCGAGAGCCAGTGGACGCGTGCGAAGGGCTTCGACACGTTCTGTCCGCTCGGTGACCGCCTCGTCCCCGTGTCGGAGCTCGGCGACGGGAGCGGGCTCCGCGTCGTGCAGCGCCTGAACGGCGAGGTGCTGCAGGACGGGTCGACGGCGGACTTGATCTTCGGCGTCCCGTTTCTCGTCGCGTTCTGCTCGAACGTGTTCACGCTCGAGCCGGGCGACCTGATTCTGACCGGCACCCCGCCGGGCATCGGCTGGGCGCGTGACCCGAAGGTGGCGTTGAAGCCGGGCGACGTCGTGGAGGTCGAGGTCGAGGGGATCGGCATCCTCTCGAACCCTGTGCGTTCGTTCGAATGAGCTGTGTGTTCTGCCGGTTCCTCACCGGCGAAGAGACGGACTGGAACCGCAAGGACGACATCGTCCTGCGTACCGAGCGCGTCACCGCCTTCGTCTCACCGCGCCGCTGGCCCGAGAACGCCGGCAACGTGATCGTCGTCCCGAACGCGCACGTCGAGAGTCTCGAGTCGTGCGACGACGCCCTGCTTGCGGAGATCTACGCCGTCATGAAGCGGGTTGCGATCGCGATGAGGGCCGCGTACGGCTGCGACGGAACCTCGACGCGGCAGCACAACGGCGAGGCGGCGGGGCAGGAGATTCCGCATCTCCACGTGCACGTCTTCCCGAGGTCGGCGGGCGACGGGCTCTATGCCCGCGACGGCGAGCATCGCTTCGCGCCTCCCGGCGAGCGGATGCGCTACGCCGAGCGTCTACGGGCAAGCTTGTAACAGTCTGTTACAAGCTCTACGCGGCTCGGTACCGTGGCGCGCCGGAGCTCGTAACAGTCTGTTACTTGCTCGCAGCGGTGCGCGCGAGCCCCTGCAGCGTCCGCACGACGGCCTCCTTCGAGAGGCCGGCGCCCCGGCGCAGCTCCAGGTAGCTCTCGAAGCTCGTCGCGACCGCCAGCGCCGCGAAGCGTTCGCCGCCCCACTCGCCGAGCACCCGGCGAAGCTCCCCGTAGCGGTCGCGCCGCTGGCGCTCGACGAAGTCCTGCGCGGCCGGGTCGATCGCGGCGGCGTGGTAGAGCTGAGCCAGCAGCCGCTCCTCGCTCGCCCAGAACTCGACGACCGCCGCCACGAGCTCCTCCAGGTCGCTCGTGCGCCTGACCGCGGCCAGCACCGGGTTCGCGTCCATCGCGTCGCAGATTCCGCCCAGGAGACCGAGCCTCGAGCCGAAGTGCTGGTAGAGCGTCGCCCGCGAGACGCCGGCGCGCGCCGCGACCTCCTCGACCGTCGTCTCGTGGAACGTCCCTTCCTCGAGCAGCGACCGGACGGCCTCGAGGATGCGCGCCTGCGAGGCGGAGCTGCGGGCGGACCGGCGCGCGACGTACATCGACGCCCAATCTAGACACGGCGTCTGACGGCACTCGACGACTCTCACGCCGGCGTCGCCCGAGCTGGACAGCCTGTCCAGACCGCGCGTCTGGATCAGGTTGCGAGCTTGGCGAGGGTCTTCGACGCGAGGCTGTCGAGGGCCCGCACCGAGAGCTCCAGGTGCTCCCGCTTCGTGTCCTCGAGCTTCGTGTGCGAGAGGCCACGCAGGCTCTGGACGAAGAGCATCACCGTCGGAATGCCTGCTCGCGAGACCTCGGCGGCGTCGTGAAGCGGCCCCGACGGCAGCTTGTGCGAGGTGCCTGCCACCTCCTGCACCGCCTCGTCCGCGAGGGCGATCAGCCCTTCGTCGAACAGGATCGGCTCGATGCTCCAGATCCGCTCCCACTCCACGTCGACGTTCTCCTCGGCGGCGAAGCGCTCCGCCGCGTCCCGCGCCATCGCGAGCATCCGCGCCAGCGCATCCGCGTCGAGGTGGCGCTGGTCGAGCAGCTGCTCGGCCGTCTCGACCACCGACGTGACGATTCCCGGCCGACACACGACTCCACCGGACGTGCAGACCGCCCCGCCGCCGACCTCGGCGGCGATCTCCCGGATGTAGAGCGCGAGCTTCGCCGCGCCCGCAAGCGCATCGCGCCGCTTGTCCATCGGCGTCGACCCGGCATGGGCCGCCTGGCCGCGCCAGGTGAAACGCGAGCGCTCGACGCCGAACGTTCCGAGCACGACACCCAGCGGCAGGTCCATCGACTCGAGCACAGGCCCCTGCTCGATGTGCAGCTCGAGATACGCGGCTGCGTGCTCGAGCTGCGCGCGCGCCTCGTGCGCGCGGTCGAGCTCGACGCCGTGCTCCCGCAGCGCGTCGGGCAGCGCGATCCCGTCGCGATCCTTCAGGGCCCGCAGCTCCTCGTGGTCGCGCATCGACCCGGAAGCCGCGGACGAGCCGAACAGCGACCGCCCGAAGCGCGCGCCCTCTTCGTCGGCCCACGAGACGAGCCGCACCGTGACCGGGGGAGTGCCGTCGGACGCGACCCGCCGGAGCACCTCGACACCCGCGAGCACGTTCAGACAGCCGTCGAGCCAGCCGCCGTTCGGAACCGAATCCATGTGGCCGCCGATCAGCAGCGCTTGCTCCGATGCGCCGCGCAGCGTGAACCACTGATTGCCGGCCGCGTCGATCTCCTCGACCGCGCCGGTGCCCTCGAGCTTCGCTCGCAAAAACGCGCGCGCTGTCTCCCAGGTGTCCGTCCACGCGACGCGTTGCGCGCCGTCGTCGTCGCCGGTGAGCGTGCGCAGCTCCTCGAGCTCGGCAACGGTGCGGGCGGGATCCAACTCCATACGCGCGATTAAAGCGTGATAGAAGGGAGCGCGTGAGCCACGCCGCCGCCGTGTCGCTACCCGCACGCCGACGGCTGCGCGGGCCGCTCCTCGGCGGCGTGAAGCGCGCCGCGGCAGTTGTCGTCGTGCTGCTTGCGCTCGTCGGCTGCTGGGAGCTCTACCACTGGATCTGGACTTCGACCGGGTGGACATGGCCGTTTGTCGTCAACGACACGTCGATGCCGCACATCTGGACGATCTTCAAGGCGTTCGGCCAGCCCGCACAGGTCAACCAACCGGCCCTGATCACCGTGCTCCTGCACAAAACCTTGTTCACCGCGAAAGAGGCGGTCGCAGGCTTCGCCGTCGGCAGCGTGATCGGATTTGGGCTCGGCGTACTGCTCGTGCACTCGCGCCTGCTCCAGCGCGGCCTGCTGCCGTACATCGTCGGCAGCCAGACCGTGCCGATCCTCGCGATCGCACCGATGGTCGTCGTCTGGGTCAACCCGAAACTGCCGGGGCCGCTCCAAGAGTGGGGCGCGGTCGCCGTTATCGCGACCTACCTGACCTTCTTCCCGGTCGCGATCAACACGTTGCGCGGGCTCCAGTCGGCCGACCCGCGCGCACTCGAGCTGATGCGGACGTACGCGGCGAGCCGCTGGACGGTGCTCTGGAAGCTTCGCGTTCCGGCCTCGCTCCCGTACGTCTTCTCGGCCCTTCGGCTCGCCGCAACCGCCAGCGTCGTCGGCGCGATCATCGGCGAGCTGCCGACCGGCCTCCAGGACGGCCTCGGCGGCGCGATCTTCAACTTCAACCAGTACTACTCGATCGAGCCGCAGGAGCTCTGGGCGACGAACATCATCGCGGCGCTGCTCGGCATCTGCTTCTTCGTAATCGTCGTGCTCGCCGAGAAGGCGATCGTGCGCCGTGCACCCGAGCACGTGGCATGACGGAGAGCAAGGCTCCCGCAGTCGTCCGCCTCGAGCGCGTGGGCAAGACGTTCCCGCAGGGACAGGTGACGGCGCTCCAGGACATCGATCTCGAGCTGGCCCCCGGCGAGTTCGTCTCGCTGATCGGGCCGTCGGGCTGCGGCAAGTCGACGCTTCTCCGGGTGATCGGCGACCTCGTCGAGCCGAGCGCGGGCACGATCTCCGTCAACGGCAAGAGCGCCGGACGGGCGCGCAAGGACGGTGACTACGGGGTCGTGTTCCAGGACGCGGTCCTCTTCGACTGGCGAACAGTCGCGAAGAACATCGCGCTGCCGCTCGAGATGCTCGGCTGGGAGCGCGACCGTCGCCGCGCCCGCGTCCAGGAGATGCTCGACCTCGTCGAGCTCACCGGGTTCGGCGACCACCATCCGTGGCAACTCTCGGGCGGCATGCAGCAGCGAGTGGCCATCGCACGCGCGCTCGCATTCCAGCCGGCTCTCCTGCTGATGGACGAGCCGTTCGGCGCGCTCGACGAGATGACCCGCGAGCGGCTCAATCTCGAGCTGCTTTCGATCTGGGAGCAAACCGGCAACACCGTCGTCTTCGTCACGCACTCGATCTCAGAGGCCGTCTTCCTGTCGACGCGCGTCGTCGTGATGAGCCCGCGGCCCGGCCGGATCGTGGACGTCATCCCGATCGACCTTCCGACGCCCCGAACGGTCGAGACGCGTGACTCGCCGCGGTTCTTCGAGCTCGTCACCCGGGTGCGAGAGCTGCTGCGAAGCCGCGGGGAGCACCTGCTGCCCGAGGAGGAGGCCGCGCTGGAATGAGGAGGGTGCTGCGCAAGCTCGGCGAGTGGCTGCCTGCGTTCGTCGTCTTCGTCATCGTCGTCGGAACGTGGGAAGGGCTCACGCGCGCGCTGCACGTGCAGCAGTTCCTGCTGCCGAAGCCGAGCAAGATCGTCAGCGTGTTCTGGACGCAGCGCCACTCGCTCTGGCCGGCCGGCTGGTACACGTTCAAGGAGGCGCTCGGGGGCTTCGCGATCGGCTCCGGTCTCGGGATCGTCGCCGCGACGATCGTCAGCCGCTTCCGGACGGTCGGCAACGCGCTGATGCCGATCTTCATCGCGGCGAACGCTGTCCCGATCATCGCGTTCGCCCCGATCTTCGGCGCCTGGTTCAACCCGATCACGGCACAGTCGAAGATGGCGATCGCGGCGGTTCTCTGCTTCTTGCCCGTGACCGTGAACACGCTGCGTGGACTGCAGAGCGCGAAGCCGCGGCAGATCGAGCTCATGCGCTCCTACGCTTCGAGTGAGTTTCAGATCTGGCGGCGCGTCCGCGTCCCGACCGCCCTGCCGTTCGTCTTCACGGCACTCAAGGTGGCGAGCGTCCTCGCGATGATCGGCGCGATCGTCGGGGAGTTCTTCGGCGGCTCGCTCGACGCGCTCGGAGTGCTGATCTTCTCGAAGGCGGGTGTCTTCCAGTTCGATGCGGCCTGGGCCGGCATCCTCGTCGCCTCGATACTCGGCCTCGCGCTCTACAGCGCCGTCGTTGCGACGGAGCGGGTCGTCTTGCGCTGGAGCCCCGCCGCGCGAAACTCGTAATCCACCTAGAGGTGCGTTAAGAATCGTCCTCAACGGATGACCAAAGACGCTCTACGGAAGGGGTAGCGAGATGAGGAAGCGGTTGTTGGTAGCCGCCGCGCTCGCCGCAGCGCTCGCGGCGGCGATCGGGACGGCGTCGCTCACATCGGCATCGGCGTCGCCGAAGCTGACGAAGGTGTCGATCCAGCTTCAGTGGGTGCCGCAGGCGCAGTTCGCCGGCTATTTCGCGGCGCTCCAGCTCGGCTACTACAAGCAGGCGGGCCTCGACGTCAAGCTCCTGAACGGCGGCCCCCAGATCGTCCCTGGGCAGGTCGTCGCGGCCGGGCGCGCGCAGTTCGGCATCAACTGGCTGACCGCCCTCCTCGCGGCACGCGATCAGGGCACGGACCTCGTCGACATCGCGCAGGTGTTCGCTCGCTCGGGGATGACGCAGCTCACGTGGAAGTCCTCCGGCATCAACACGATCGCGAAGCTGCGCGGCAAGAAGGTCGCGAACTGGCTCGGCGGCGACCAGTACGAGTTGTTCGCCGCCCTGACGAAGGCCGGGATGGACCCCGCGCACAACAAGGGCGTCACGATCGTGCAGCAGCCGTTCGACATGGGCCTGTTCTTGAACCACCAGGTCGACTCCGCCTCGGCGATGACCTACAACGAGCTCGCCCAGGTCCTCGAGTCGAAGAACCCGAAGACCGGCAAGCTCTACACGCTCAAGGACCTGAACGTGCTGAAGATGCAGGACGTCGGCACGGGGATGCTCGAGGACAACCTCTTCACGACGGCGTCCTATCTGAAGAGCAAGCAGCACCAGGTGATCGCCGAGAAGGTGATCGGCGCCACGCTTGCAGGCTGGATCTATTGCCGCGACCACGTCTCGCAGTGCGTCGACTTCACGCTCAAGGCCGGCCCGACGCTGCCGCGCGGCCATCAGCTGTGGATGATGAACGAGATCAACAAGCTGATCTGGCCGAACAAGGACGGGATCGGGATCATGGACAAGGCCGACTACACGCGGACATGGAAGCTCATGAAGCAGTTCGGCGGCATCAAGAACACGCCGACCGCGGGCGCCTACCGCACCGACCTCGTGAAGGCGGCAGTCGCAGGCCTGAAGCTCAACCATCAGGACGTCTACGGGAAGAGCTACAAGCCGCTCGTCGTGCACCTGACTGCGGGCGGAAAGTAGCCCCCGCAAGCCTCTAGACTCGGGAACCTGGCCCGTCGGGTAGGCGGGCCGGGTTCCTGCGTTCGACGAGAAGGGAGCGTTCCGATGTCCGTGCTGATCAAGGGAGGCCGCGTGATCACCGCGGCCGACGACTACGTCGCCGACGTCTTCGTGGAGAACGAGCGGATCTCCCTGATCGGCGAGTCGCTCGAGGTGTCGGCGGAGCGCACGATCGATGCGACCGGCAAGTATGTGCTCCCCGGCGCTGTCGACCCGCACACGCATCTCGAGATGCCGTGGCGCGGAGAGACGACGATCGACGATTTCGAGTCCGGGCAGACCGCGGCCGCGTTCGGCGGGACGACGACACATGTCGACTTCTGCATCCAGGGCAAGGGGCAGACGTTCGCGGAGGCGCTCGAGATCTGGCACGCGAAGCGCGAAGGCAAGGCCGTGATCGACAACGGCTTCCACATCGCGGTCACCGATCTCCGCGAGGGAGGCACGCTCGACGAGCTTGCGCGGCTTCCCGACGAGCACGGCGTCACCTCGTACAAGCTCTTCATGGCCTACAAGGACTCGCTGATGGTCGACGACGAGACCCTGTTTCGGACGATGCAGGTTGCTGCAGACACGGGTGCGCTCGTGATGGTGCACGCCGAGAACGGTGATGCGATCGAGGTGCTGATGGCCGAGGCGATCGCCGCGGGCAACACGTCACCGCGCTACCACGCGCTCACGCGGCCACCCGAGACCGAGGGCGAGGCGACAAACCGCGCGATCCAGCTCGCCCGTGTCGCCGGCTGTCAGCTGTACGTCGTGCACGTCTCCTGCCAGGAGTCCGTGGAGCCGATCGCGATCGCCCGCGAAAAGGGCTGGAACGTGTGGGGCGAGACCTGCACCCAATACTTCTTCATCGACCAGTCGTTCCTCGACCGGCCCGACTTCGAGGGCGCGAAGTACGTGTACACGCCGCCACCGCGCCCGAAGGAAAACCAGGAGGTGCTGTGGAACGCAGTGCGAACGAACGTGCTGCAGGCGATCTCGACCGACCACTGTGCGTACCTGTTCAAGGGCCAGAAGGACGCCGGCCTCGACGACTTCCGGCAGATCCCGAACGGCGGCCCCGGTCTCGAGAACCGGCTTCAGCTGATTCATCACTTCGGCGTGCGCGAGGGCCGGATCTCACTCAACCGGATGGTCGAGTTGCTGTGCACGAATCCGGCGAAGCTGTTCGGGCTCTATCCGCGGAAGGGCACGCTCGCGGTCGGCTCCGACGCAGACATCGTCGTGTTCGATCCCGAGAAGCGGGTCGCGATCTCGGCCGCGACGCATCACTCGCGCTCGGACTACAACCTGTACGAGGGAACCGAGGTTCAGGGGTCACCCGAGACCGTGCTCTTGCGCGGAAACGTGATCGTCGACGGCGACCGGCTGCTTGCGAAGCCGGGCAGCGGTCGGTTCATCAAGCGCGCGCGGCCCGGCGAGGAGCTGAAGCCGGCGGCGCTCGCGCGCGCGTAACCGCGACGAAAGGATCCCAGTGGCCACGACGACCTCGATCCCGACCGGCGACAAGGGGCTGAAGCGCGACGCGATCGGCTACCTGTCGAACCTCGTGATCGGCGTCGCGTCGACAGCGCCGGCGTACTCCCTGGCGGCGACGCTCGGCTTCGTCGTCGCGGTCGGCGGCGTGGGCGTGCACGCACCGGCCGTGCTGCTCGTCTCCTTCGTGCCGATCCTGCTCGTCGCGCTCGGTTACAAGTACCTGAACCGCGCCGACCCGGACGCGGGGACGACGTTCGCGTGGGGGACGCGCGCGCTCGGACCGTACATCGGCTGGATCAACGGTTGGGCGATCTTCGTCGCGGACGTGATCGTGATGGCGTCCCTGGCGGTGATCGCGAGCACGTACACGTTCCTGCTCGTCGACTGGCACGGAGCCGCACACTCGACGGCGGCCATTCTCATCGGGTCGGTCGTGTGGATCGCGCTGATGACGTGGATCTGCTGGCGCGGGATCGAGCTGTCCGCGCGGGTGCAGCAGTTCCTGCTCGGCGCCGAGATTTTGATCCTGACGCTCTTCGCGATCGCCGCGCTCTTCAAGGTGTACAACCACCATCCCGCCGGCTCGCTGCACGTGCGCCTCGACTGGTTCAACCCGTTCTCGATCGGGCTGTCGCCGCTCCTCGACGGGCTGCTGCTCGGCATCTTCATCTACTGGGGCTGGGACTCCGGCGTCGCGGTCAACGAGGAGACCGAGGACTCGCACGAGGCTCCGGGCCGCGCGGCCGTCATGTCCACGCTGATCCTCGTCCTCATCTATCTGATCGTCTCCGCGGCCGCGATCGCCTACGGCGGCCCCGGCTTCCTGTCGAACCACTCCGACGACGTGCTGAGCGTCCTCGGGACAAAGATCTTCGGCTCGCCGTGGGACAAGCTGCTGATCCTCGCGGTGCTCACGTCAGCATCGGCGTCGACTCAGACCACGATCCTGCCGACAGCACGCACGACACTTTCGATGGCGAGATGGGGCGCGATCCCGAAGATCTTCGGACGCGTCCACCCGCGCTATCTGTCGCCGGACGTGTCGACGCTCGGCATGGGCGCACTGTCGATCGTGTTCACGCTCCTGCTCGTCGGCTTCAACTCGTCTCAGGACGTGCTGAACGACTCGATCACCGCGCTCGGCTTCAGCGTGTGCTTCTACTACGGATTCACCGGGATCATCTCGTTGATCTATTTCCGCCGGGAGGTCACGAAGAGCGTCCGCTCGTTCCTGATGGCAGGGCTCCTGCCGTTTATCGGCGGCGTGATGATGGCGTTGATCTTCGTCAAGGCGTTCATCGACTACAGCAAGCCGGACTCCGGGTACGCACACCCGCTCTTTGGGATCCAGATCCCGATCGTGATCGGCATCGGCGGGCTCCTGCTCGGCCTCCCGTTGATGCTGATCTGCGCTGCGAAGTTCCGGGGCTACTTCTCACGGAAGCTCGAGGTTGCACCACCCGGCTCGCTCGAGCCGCAGTGGCACGCACCGCAGGCGCCGGAGACGGCGGTCGTCGACTAGAGAGCGCTGTGTTAGGAAGCGCTGTGCTCGGCGATGCCGTGCGGCACGCCGTAGTCGGCCAGTAGCTCGAGAAACGGCCCCGGGGCAAATGCCTCGGGGCCGAGCACGCCGACGCCTGTCCAGGCGCCCTCGGCGAGCAACTCGAGCGCGACGACCGGGTTGAACGCGGTCTGCAGCACGACCGCCTGGTGCCCGTAGTCGCGCATCGCCTGTTCGTTGTCGACGACGTGGTACAGGTACGTCCGCCTCGGCTTGCCGTCCTTGCCCGTGCCCGTGACGAACGTCCCGGCGCACGTCTTGCCGCGCATCTTCTCGCCGAGCGTCGCGGGATCCGGCAGCGCGGCGGCGACGACGTCCCGCGGCGCCACGTCGACGCCGCGCACGCGAACCGGCTTCGTCGAGTCGAGCCCGAGCTTGTGCAGCGTCTTCAACACGGCGATGAACTCCTCGCCGAGCCCGTACTTGAACGTGACGCGATTGCAATCGACCCAGCGCGGGATCAGCACGACCTCTTCGTGCTCCACGTTCACGCACTCGAGCGCCCCGATACCTTCGGGGAAGTCGAACACCTCGGGCTCCGAGAACGGCTCCGTCGTGAACCAGCCGCGCTCGCGTTCCCAGACGAGCGGAGGGTTGAGACACTCCTCGATCGTCGTCCAGATCGAGAACGTCGGTGCGAAGTCGTAGCCGTCGACGACGAGGTCCGCGCCGTCGCGCACACCGACCTCGTCGAGCTCCGAGAAGAGCTCGTCGGCGGCGTACCGCGCGAAGACGTCGGAAAGTCCTGGCTCGACGCCGATGCCGGCGAGGCAGAGAAGCCCGGCCTCACGCCACCGTGCGTCCTGGTCGAGCTGTTCCGAGCCGAGCAGGACGCCCGGGCGCGACAGCGTCATCGCCATGTCGAGATAGGTGACGCCCGCCTGCTGCGCCGCGTCGAGGATCGGCGGGTTGAAGCGCGGGTCGCACGCGTTGAGGATCGCGTCCGCCTTCGCTGCACGTGCAAGCTCGACGATCGCGGCGACGTCCGAGGCGTCGATCGCGGCTGCGTCGAAGCGGTTATCGAGGCCGGCGATCGCACGCTGCGCACGCGACTCGTCGACGTCGGCGAGCGTCATGTGCTCGAAGAACGACCTGCGAGCGGCGATCGCTGCGGCCGCGCTGCCAACGCCGCCTGCTCCGACAACAAGGATCTTCATGCGCTGACGTTACCGAGGAGGTCGGCCACCCGCCCGGAGTGCACCACCGACCCCTTGCGCTCGGCAAGCTCCGCGCAATGCACAAGAGCCGCTTCCCCGTCGACGCGGTGCCCGGTTGCGAGCAGCACCTCGCCGTACTCCATCCATGTATCGAGCTTCACGGTCACGTATTCGTGCTCTCCGGCGATCTCCGTTGCGTGGCGTGCATGCTCGACAGCCGCCTCGTGGTCTCCCCGACCGAGGCAGATCCAGGCACGCGCAAGCGATGCCTGTGCTGTCGTCACGAAGTCGTCCGGCGTGGAGATCGCCTCCGCTTCGTCCACGACCGCGGCTGCCTCGTCGAGCTTTCCCCGGCGCGCGAGCACATCGGCGAGGATCGCGCCGAGCGTCGACCGGAAGCCCCGCTCGCCGAGCTCGCCTAGCTCGATCCAGGACTCGCGGAGTAGTGCCTCCGCTGCGTCGGGATCCCCGACCTGGAACTCCCACCAGCCGAGGCCCATCGCATGGGTCAGTGCATTGATCCGCTGTCCGCGGGCGCGAAGATCCTCGATGAACTCCTTATGGAGCTGTCGGGCTTCGTCCATCCGACCCTGGAGCATGCTCACGGCAAGGCGCATCGGGCGCAGGTCGACACCGGGGACGTCGGCGGCCCGAAGGACATTGCGCTCGAGCTCCGGGAACGGCATCTCGCCGTGCCCCCACGCGCCGAACAACAGCTCGGTCGCATGCTTCTCGCTCGCGGTGTCCCCGGCCAGCCGTGCAAGCTCTCGCCCTCGCTCGGCCGCTTGCACGGTCTCCGCGAGGCGTCCCGACCAGAAGAGCGCTTGAGCGAGCATCGCGTAGCCGCTCGCGCGGGCACGAGCGCTGGCCGCGGGACCGAGCTCCTCGAGCCGGCCGCGGATCGCAGCTTCGAGCTCCAAGCCCGAGATCGACTCGCCGTGGCCGGCCGCGAACTGCTTGTAGAAGAACGCCAATGCCGACACCTCCTCGTCGCCGAGCGCGATCGCCTCGTCGAGCACGCGGTACGACTCGTCGAGCCGGCCGAGAAGGTGGAGCGACTGGCCGAGGGGGGTCAGAAGCTCGAGCCGGGCCGGGTCGTCTCCCAGCAATGCGACGGCGCGCCGAAGCAGCGATGCGGCAGCGTGATCGTCTTCTCGGGCCCTTGCCCGGAAGCCTGCCGAGGCCAGCCGCTTCGCCGCCCGGCGGCGCACAGCCGCATCGGGGATACCAAGCTCGTCGTGATAGCGCGCTGCCTGCTCGAGGTGATAGCCGAGAATCTCGTCGAGCTCGACGAGCGACGGCGCGTTTTCCTCGAGCCAGACCGCGAAGCGGTCGTGCAGGTCGGCCCGAATCGCCTTCGGCAACGCGTCGTACGCCGCATCCCTGATGAGCAGGTGCCGGAACCTGAATGCCTCGTCGCCGGGGAGCGTCGCCACGCTCGGACGCAAGAGCTCCTTGCGCACGAGCCCGAGCAGGTGCGCGGACACGCCGGGGTCGTCGGCGAGCGCGGCGACTGCACCGCTGTGAAACACCTGACCCTCGACGGCCCCGCGCTCGAGCGCGGTGCGCTCGGGCGCCGGCAGCTGGTCGAGCCTCGCGGCGAGCAGGGCCTGGATCGACGGAGGAACGGTCACCTCGCCCGGCGCGTCGTCGAGCATCGCGAGCATCTGCTCGACGAACAGCGGGTTGCCGTCGGCCGAGCTTCGGATGCGATCGCGGACATCCGCGTCCAGCTCGACCCCGGTGAGCAGCGCATCGATCAGCTCGTCGGTCTCGACGAGGCTCAACGGCTCGAGCAGCACGGTCGTCGCGTTGAGCTTGCCGCCGCCCCAGCCGGGGCGCAGGTCGAGCAGATCCGGACGGGCGAGGCAGAGCAACAGAATCGGGGCTTCGCGAGACCAGTCGGAGACGTGCTCGACGAGATCGAGGAACGTCGGCTCGCCCCACTGCACGTCGTCGAAGCACACGACGACCGGCCGATCGCGCGCGCGCTCCTCCAACAGGCGGCGCGTCGCGAGCGCGATGTCCTCGGCGGAGGCGATGCCGCCCCCGAAGAGCGCACCGATCGACTGGTTCGGGGCAGGCGCATCCCCGAGCAGCTGCTTGACGATCTCGACGACGGGCCAGTAGGTGATTCCGTCTCCGTATGGAAGGCAGCGACCGCGTACGACGGTTGCATCGAGTCCGTCGAGGAACTCCGCAGCGAGCCGTGACTTGCCGACGCCGGCCGTGCCGAGGATCGTGAACTGCGCGCACGCGCGTTCGGAGACGCAGCGTGCCCACGCGCCCGACAGCAGCGCGCGCTCGCGTGTGCGGCCGACGAAGGTCGCATCCAGTCGCCGGGTGAACGCAGTCTCTCCTGTGATCTTCACGAGCCGGTGGGCCTCCAGTGGCTCCGACTTCCCCTTTGCCTCGAGCGGCTCGAGATGCTCCGCGTCGATTGCGTCGCGAACGAGTGCGTACGTCTGCGCGCCGAGCAGCACCTCGCCCGCCCCCGCGGCCTGCTCGAGCCGCGCAGCGACGTTCACAGCGTCGCCGGTGACGAGCGAGTCGCCGCCGCCCGTCACCACCTCGCCCGTGTTGACGCCGATCCGGACCGGAATCTCGACCTGATCGCGAAGCTCCGCGGCGGCACGCACCGCCCGCAGCGCATCGTCCTCCCTCACCGTCGGAACACCGAACACCGCCATCACCGCATCGCCGATGAACTTCTCGAGCGTCCCGCCATGGCGTTCGATCGCCGCCCGCGCGACGTCGAAGTACCGGGCCATCACCGCGCGCACCGCCTCCGGGTCGCGCGACTCGGCGAAGGCCGTCGACCCGGAGACGTCGCAGAAGAGGATCGTCACGAGCTTTCGCTGCTCCCGCTGGGGTGCCGGTGCGTCCGCGAGGGCAGCGCCGCACACGTCGCAGAAGCGCGCGCCCTCTCGGTTCTCAGCCCCGCAGCTCGCGCAGATCACGAGCGGGACCCTAGAGCCTCGATGGCGTCAGCGCGTCTGCGGAAAGCCGAGGTCGACCTTCGATGTCGCCGGGTCCGGCCAGCGCGACGTGACGACCTTCGACCGCGTGTAGAAGTCGATCCCCTCCGGCCCGTAGATGTGGAGGTCGCCGAAGAGCGACGCCTTCCAGCCGCCGAACGAGTAGTACGCCACGGGCACCGGGATCGGCACGTTGATGCCGACCATGCCCGCCTGCGCCTCGAACTGGAACTGGCGCGCAACGCCGCCGTCGCGCGTGAAGATCGCCGTGCCGTTGCCGTACGGGCTCTCGTTCACGAGCGTGACCGCCTCGTCGTAGGTGTCGACACGCGTGATCCCGAGCACGGGCCCGAAGATCTCGTCGTCGTAGGCGCGCATGCCGGGCTCGATCCCGTCGATCAGCGACGGCGCGATGAAGAACCCCTCGTCGGGACAGCTCTCGCGGCCGTCGACGACGACCCGGCCGTCGCCTCCGTCGAGGTACGACGCGACCTTGTCGCGGTGCTCGCGGGTGATCAGCGGGCCCATCTCGCTCGACGCGTCCATCCCGTCGCCGACCTTCACGTTCGGGATGCGCTGCTTGATCGCCTCGATCAGCGGATCGGCGACGTCGCCGACGGCGACGAGCACCGACACCGCCATGCAGCGCTCGCCTGCGGAGCCGTACGCAGCCGAGACCGCCGCGTCCGCCGCCATGTCGATGTCGGCGTCGGGCAGCACGACCATGTGGTTCTTCGCACCGCCGAGCGCCTGGCAGCGCTTGCCGTTCGCGGTCGCCTTCTCGTAGACGTAGCGGGCGATCGGCGTCGAGCCGACGAACGACACGGCGCCGATGTCGGGATGCTCGAGGATCGCATCGACAGCCACCTTGTCGCCGTGCACGACGTTGAACACGCCGTCCGGAACGCCCGCCTCCTTCAGGAGCTCGGCCGTGTAGACCGACGCCGACGGATCCTTCTCCGACGGCTTCAGCACGAAGGTGTTGCCGCACGCGATTGCGGGCGCCCACATCCACATCGGGACCATCGCCGGGAAGTTGAACGGCGTGATCCCCGCGACGACGCCGACAGGCTGGCGAATGGAATAGACGTCGACGCCCGTCGATGCCTGCTCGGTCATCCCGCCTTTCAGGAGATGCGGGATGCCGCAGCAGAACTCGATCACTTCGAGCCCGCGCGTCACCTCTCCGATTGCGTCCGAGAGCACCTTGCCGTGCTCCGCGGTCAACAGCTTGGCGATCTCTTCGCGGCGCGCATGGACGAGCTCGCGGATCGCAAAGAGCAGCTCCGCGCGCTTCGCGAGCGACAGCGCGCGCCAGGCCGGCAGCGCGGCCTTCGCTGCCTGAACCGCCTGGTCGACCTCTTCGACCGTCGCGAAGTCGACCGCGCCCGCCTGCCGGCCGGTTGCGGGATTGAAGACCGGGCCGCTACGACTCGAACGCCCCGCATACGGGGCACCGGCGATCCAGTGATTGATCGGCTTGACTGCGGTTGGGGCGTCGACGACGTCGGTCAAGGTCTCCTCCTCGTACGGATCCGAGCAGACTAGCGCCGTGCCGCCGACGCTCGCAGAGCTCGCCGAGGAGACCATGGCGTACCTGCTGATCGGCTTCGTGCGCCACGGCAACCTCGGCCTGTTCACGGATCCGGGAGTAGCATCACGACATGGCGACGACTGAGACGAATACCGAGCTGGGCAGGCAGATCGTCGAGGACGCGAAGCAGTACGTCCTCTACTCGTGGAGCGTCCAAAACGCAATCAACCCGATCGCGGTGGAGCGCGCCGAGGGCAGGCATTTCTACGACTACGACGGCAATCGCTACCTCGACTTCGCGTCACAACTCGTGAACGTCTCGATCGGGCACTCGCACCCTAAGGTCGTGCAGGCGATCAAGGACCAGGCCGAGAAGCTCGCGACGATCGGCCCGCCGATGGCGACCGAGTCGCGCTCGCGCCTCGGGAAGCTGCTTGCGGAGGTCACGCCCGGCGACCTCACCATGTCGTTCTTCACGAACGGCGGCGCCGAGGCCAACGAGAACGCGATCAAGCTTGCGCGCTGGTACACCGGCCGCTCGAAGATCATCGCGCGCTATCGCAGCTACCACGGCGCGACGGGCGGCGCGATCACGCTCACCGGCGACCCGCGCCGCTGGCCGGCCGAGCCCGGCCTGCCCGGCGTCGTGCGCATGTTCGACCCGTACACGTACCGCTGCCCCGCAGGCCATCCCGACCCGTGCCCGGTGTGCACGGGAGCGCCGCACCTCGAGGAGATCCTTCAATACGAAGGCGCGCAAACCGTTGCCGCGGTGATCCTCGAGACGATCACCGGCACGAACGGGATCATCGTCCCGCCCGACGGCTACCTCCAGTCGATCCGCGAGGTCTGCGACCGGCACGGGATCCTGCTCATCTGCGACGAGGTGATGGCCGGCTTCGGCCGGACCGGCAAGTGGTTCGGCGTGGACAACTGGAACGTCGTCCCCGACATCCTGACCGTCGCGAAGGGGATCAACTCCGGCTACGTGCCGCTCGGCGCGATGGTCGTGCGCGAGCCGATCGCCGACTGGGTGCGCGACAAGTTCTTCGCGGGCGGCCTCACCTACAGCGGACATCCGCTCGCGTGCGCGTCCGCCGTCGCTTCGATCGAGGCGTTCCAGGAGGAGGGCATCGTCGAGAACGCCGCCGCGATGGGTGAGGTGTTCGCCGCCGAGCTCGCACGCTTGCAGGAACGGCATCCCTCGATCGGAGAAGTGCGCGGCCTTGGCTGCTTCTGGGGCATCGAGCTCGTGAAGAACCGGGAGACGCGCGAGCCGCTCGTTCCGTACAACGGCAGCGGCGAGGCGGCGAAGCCGGTCGCGGCCGTGATGAAGCGCGCACTCGACCGTGGCCTGTACCTGATGACGCATTGGAACGTCGTCATGTGCTGCCCGCCGCTCACGATCACGCGCGAGGAGCTCGACGAGGCTCTGGACGTGCTCGACGACGCATTGAGCGTTGCCGACGAGTTCGTCGAGTGATCGCGGAGGATGTCCGGCGGTTCGCCGAGGATCCCGCCGCCTACGGCGAGATCAGGCCCGAGACCGGGTTCAGGCGAGTCATGACCGACCGGTACTGCCTGCTCTTCGGCCCCGTCCCCTCGTTCACGCTCGTTTCACGGCTGCGGCTCGATGACGAGCGTGTCGCCGAGACGATCGCCGAGGTTCGACAGCTCATCGCCGCGCACGGCCACAAGAAGGCGACGTGGTGGATCGGCTCCTCTTCCACCCCTGTCGACCTGACCGACCGCTTGCACGCGCACGGGCTCGTCCCCGACGACGGGCCGGGCTCGGAGCCGCACGTGACAGCGCTCGCGCTCGCGTCCGAGCCGCCCGCGGTCGACGGCGTGGAAGCACGGCGCGTCGAGTCGTACGAGGAGTACCGCCTGGCCTCCGGCATCTCACGGACGGCGTTCGGCTCGGACGCCGACGATGACGCCGAGTGGGACGCGATCGCCGAGTCGCGCTACGAGGCGCAGGTCGCCGGGGATGCGCCACGCTCCTACATCGCGTTCGTCGACGGCCGCCCTGTCGGCGCCGCCGCCGCGATCGTCGAAGACGACCTGCCGGGCGTGTTGATGATCGGAGGCGGTGTCCTGCCAGTTGCGCGCGGCACCGGCGCCTACCGGGCTCTCGTGCGGGCACGGTGGGACGACGCCGTTGCGAACGGCACGCCCGCGCTCTGCGTCCACGCGGGGAAGATGTCGCGGCCGATCCTCGAACGGCTCGGTTTCGAGGCGGTCGACGAGCAGGACGTCCTGCTCGATCCCGCCACATGTTGAGTCGGGAGCTCCGCGAGTTCGCGCACTGCCCCGACCGTTACAGCCTGCTGGGGTACGACGTCGAGCGCTTCGCCGACGAACGCGTCTGCATCCTCCAGGGGAACATCTGGGCTGCCGTTTCCGGCGTGCGAGTTGCGGCCGACGGCGTCGACGACCTGGTCGACGAGGTTCGCGCCCGCGTCCCAGGCGGGAAGTCGCTCGCGTGGTGGCTCGATCCAGATACACAGCCGGCCGATCTCCACTCGCTGCTCCGCGCACGCGGTCTCCGCGATCCGGCGGACCGCGCTTCCCTTCTGCACGCGCTCGCCTGCGTCAGCGAGCCTGATGCCGGCCCGGCGGAGATCGAGGTCGCACCGGTCGCAACCTTCGACGACCATCTCGCCGCTGTCGAGATCGCGTGGGACGCCTTCTCGATTCCGGACGAGCGGCGCGAGCAGCAGCGTTTGCACCTGCGGGAGGACTTCGAGGCGACGCAGCGCACGGATACGCGCACCACATTCCTTGCACGACTCGAGGGAAGGCCCGCGGGCCTCGGCAGATCGATCTACGCGAGCCGCGGTGTGTTTTTGACCGCCGGCTGCGTCGCCGAGTGGGCGCGCGGCCGCGGTGTCTACCGCGCGCTCGTCCGTGCGCGTTGGGACGATGCCGTCGCGCGCAACACACCGGCACTCGTCACCGAGGCGTTGCCCGACACCTCGTATCCGATTCTCAAGCGCCTCGGCTTCGAGGACGTCTGCACCATCAGGCGGCTGGAGGACTTTCGCTAAAGCGCTACGAACTCGCCCGCGTCGAGCAGGCGGGCAAACGCTTCGACGACGTCGGGATCGAACTGCGTCCCTGCAGCCTCGTGCAGCCGCCGGACCGCCTCTTCCACCGGCAGCCGCTTGCGATACGGACGGTCGGTGACCATGGCATGGAAGGCGTCGCACACGAAGACGATGCGTGCCTCCACCGGGATCGCCACGCCCGCCTTGCCGTCGGGATACCCGCCGCCGTCCCAGCGCTCGTGACACGCGCGCACGATCGGACGCACGTCGGCGAGCCGGTCGATCGGAGCGAGAATGCGCTCACCGAGCTTCGGGTGCGCCTTCACGAGCTCGAACTCCTCATCCGTGAGCGGTCCCGCCTTGCTGAGGATCTCCGACGGGACGCCGATCTTGCCGATGTCGTGGAACAGAGCTCCCAGCTCGAGGCGCTTAAGCGCGTCGCGGTCGAGGCCGAGCTCGCGGCCGACGAGCGTCGCCGCGTCGCTGATCCAACGCGCGTGTGACGAGGTGTACTCGTCGCTCGCCTCGAGCGCGTTCGCGAGCGCCGAGACGGTCTCGACGAACGTCCGCTCGAGCCCCTCGTAATGCTCCGCGCCTTCGATCGCGAGCTTCGCCTGATGGGCCAGCCCGGCGACGAGCTCGAGCTGCCGTGCCTCGACGTCGCGGAGGCCGACCGTCGCCGTGAGCGCACCGACGCGCCCGCCCTCGAGACGAAGCGGCGCGACGATGATGCGCGTCTCGCGGATGTGCTCCGCGCCCTCGATGCCCTCGATGTCCTCCGGCTCGAGGACGAACGGCTCGGACCGCTCGAGCCAGGCGTGGGCGACCGTCGCAGAGAAGTGATGTGAGCCGGCCGGATCGGAGCCCGGGGGATAGCCGTGCGTCGCGCGCGCGATGAGATCGCGCGGGGCCGTCTCCTCTTCGATCCACAGCGCCGAGCGCTCGACACCGAGCACGCGCGAGGTCACCTCGACGACCCGATCCAGCACCTCGTCGGGCGACTCGGCGTTCGCGAGCTCGCGCCCTGCCTCGAGCAGCGCGTTTGCGACTTCGGCCGCCTCCATCTGGCGCGCGGCCAGATGCGCCTTCTGCAGCGCGGCCGAGAGCTGGTAGGCGAACGACGCGAGGAGCCGCTGCCGGTCCTCGTCGAGCTCCTCGACCCCCACGACGACGCGCCCGGTGATGCCTTCGCCTTCGGCGAGCGGCGCAGACACTCCGTCCACGAGCTCGCCGCCGAGACAGGCGACGCACGTATCGCCGAGCCAGAGCGCAGCGCGCTCGGTCTCGAACAAGCGTGCTCCGACCTCGACGGCCAGTGTGCAGATCTCGTCGACGCAGCTCGCGCGAGAGAGCTCATCGGTGAACGCGAGCAGCGCCTTCGCGGCTTCTGCCTCGCGACGCTGCTGCTCGTACAGGCGTGCGTTCTCGAGCGCCACCGACGCCTGCCCCGCGAGCACCTCGAGCAACCGCACGTCGTCCTCGTCGAACTGGTTGACCCCGAGCTTGGAGATCGTGATCGCGCCGATGATGCGTGCGCCGTAGCGCAGCGGCACGACGGCCAGCGACTCTTCGATCTCCTCGGTGCCGGGGATGCGGTAGGCGAACTCGCACTCGAGCGCATTCGGAATGAGGATCGCCTCCGCGCGCTCGACGGCGCGGCCCGTGATCCCCTGACCGACCTTCGAGGTGTACGCGTCGGACGCGTTGCCCACCCGCTCGTCGTAGTCGCCGACGAATGCGATCGGTCTCAGCTCGTCGCCGTGCCGGAGGATGACACGGCAGTTGTGGTAGTCGATCAGCAGTCGCAGCTCGGTCGCGATCGTCGTCGCGATCTGCGCGACGTCGTTCAGCCGGTTCAGCTTGCCCGCCAGCGACTGCAGCATCTTGAGGTGCGCGATCGAGCGGACGTCGCGCGTTGTCGACGCGGCGGTCGGGCGCTCTGTCGCGCCCTCCGCATAGATCACCGCCTGGTTCTTCCCGCGCGCCTTTGCGGTCATCATTGCCGCTTCGGCGCAGGCGACGAGCTCGCGTGGGTTCATCGCATGCTCCGGTCCTTGCGCGACGCCGATCGACACCGTCATACGTCCCGCTTGCTCGAACTCTGCGTTGCGCAGCGTCTCGTTCAGGCGCGCGGCGAGCCCGAGCGCATCGCCTGCGTCGCACGACGGCATGATCACGCCGAACTCCTCGCCGCCGACACGGCAGACGACGTCGGACCCGCGCACCGTTTCGAGCGCGAGCCTCGCCACCTGCACGAGCAACTGGTCGCCGGTGCCGTGACCGTGGATGTCGTTGACGCGCTTGAAGTCGTCGAGGTCGAACAGGATCAAGGCGACCGCGTCGTGCAGACGCGACGCGCGCGTCAGCTCCGAGCGAAGCCGCTCGTGGAAGTACCGGTGGTTGTAGAGACCGGTCAGCGAATCGGTCTGAGCGGCGAGCTCGAGCCGAGCGCGGATCTGCGCGTTGTCGAGCGCGAGCGCGGCAGCGTCTCCGAACCGCTTCGCGAGCTCGAACTCGTGCTCCGCGAATCCCGCGTCCTCGCCGATGCGGTAGATGTTGAGCGCACCCTTCAGCGCGCCGCGGGCGATCAACGGCATCGAGATCATCGCCTCCGGCTCGACCGGCGTGCCGGGCACGTTCACGGAGCGTGGGTCGAGGTGCGCGCGATTCGTCCAGACCGGCCTGCGATTCTCGACCGCCCAGCCCGTGATGCCCTCGCCGAAGCGCGGGCGGCTGCGCATGATCTCTTCCTCGTATTCGTTCGACCGCGCGAGCAGCGGGACGAGCTCGCGGCGATCCTCGTTCGCCTCGTAGATGTGCAGCGCCTCGTAGGGCACGAGGTCGCCGAGCGCGATCGCGATCCGGTCGAGCAGCGCGTCGAGGCTCAGCTCCGAGAGCACCTCGTGGAACACCTCGGCAACGCGCCGATACGACTCGACGAGCGCCTCGGGGCGCCCGGTCACCTCCCCGACGAGGGCCGCCTGGCTCCGCCCGTCCGAGCGCGCCGAAGCCGCTTGCCGCACCATGGACGGTTCATCGGCGGACGCGGAGCCGATCTTGACCCCTGTGCGGTTACATGAGCCCGCAGATACGCGCCGTGTTCGGCCACGGCCAGAAGCCGCGACCCGAGCGGTAGGCGCGGGCCGCCGTCTCGAGCTGAGCCCAGGCAGGCCAGTTGTCGGCGGTTCCCCAGCGAGCGGCGAAGTCGTCTCCGTAGCGCCGCTGGAACGAGACATCCATCTGCAGGCCGCCGAAGTAGCCGTTGCCGGTGTTCGCGTTCCAGGCACCCTCGTAACGGTGGATGCAGAGGAATGCACGGCGAAGCGAGACGGGGAGCGCCGGATGGGCGTAGCCATGCCGGGCGACCGCCAGCGCAGCGTCCGCGCTACGGAGCTGCCAGAGCCTGAGTGTCCCCGAAGCGCTCGCGAGGTGGGCGCGCGCGAATCGCCGCGTCACGCGCCCGGGATAGATGCGCCGCAGGCGTAGAGTGAGCCGGCGGCTGTAGGAAAGCCGCGCGGCAAGCGCGCTCCGGAGCCCCGGCCCCGCCGGGAGCACCACGGAAAGCCGACGGTCGATCCGCACGAGCGCCCGCCGGCGCACGGCGAACTCACGCCTCGTCCAGCGGTCGGCGACCCATTCGAGATAGTGGCGATCGGCGCTTCTCCGGTACCTGAACGACGCCGGCGTCCGCGTGAGGTGCGCGGCGCTCTCGTATGTCCAGGTCAGTTGTCGGTAGTGGTCGATGACTACCCGAAGCGCGCGAACCGACGCCGGCCGCCGCACGGGTCGAGCGCCGCCGCGCGCGAACGCCGCGCCGGTCAATGCAAAGGTGAGAAGTGCCGCCAGCCCGGCCAGGCAAAGCGGAGTGGAAACGCGCACGCAGATCGAACCTCCTTGGCCCTGGAGCGAGTGCATGTGGAAAGGGGTGTGACAGGCGGGCGCTGGGCTGGCGTCCGCCACGCGACGGCAGGACGGTAGCGGCCCCGACCGACGTCGGGCCGCAGATTTGTAAGGAAGATGTTAGGAGATCGTCCGGGTACTGGTTCAGTTTGAACCTCTTTCCGGTCTTTTTCGGCCGCTCGCTGGGGGTGGCGTGAGTGGCTGAACTGGCCTACGAAGGGCCGTTCCCAGCTGCGCTTGATGCCCTGGACGGCCTCGACGAGGGGATCGCCCGGTACGTCAATCTGCTCCGCGCGTACGGCGTCGACACCTACGAGTCGTGCGAGGGAGGACGCGATCGGGGCCATTCCTATCCCGAACCCGCGATCCGCTTTCGCGGCGACCGCACCGAGGGGTTCCGTGCGTTGGCGGCGGCTGTCCAGCACGGTCTGCCTGTCCGGGCGGTCCGCCGCTTCTGGCAGATCGACCGGACAGGCGAGCCGTGCGGTCCCTACTGGGAGATCGCTTTTTGGGAAGCGGCTAGCGACTCAGCCGAATGCACTCGTCGCAACGCGGACGATTCCCAGTGCCGGAGACCCGATGCCAGGACTTGATCTCCTTGCCGTAGCCGCATGTGGACTCGTCGTGGTAGACGTTCCGATGAGTCGGCGGATACTCCGGGCTGTTCGTGTGGAAGGCCGGGACTTTTGCCATCGCTGGCTCCTTCTCGCGTCCGTGTCGCCGCCTGCTGGAACAGGCCTGGAAGCGTCACGGGTTCAGCGTGGAACGGTAGAGAGCAGACCGGACGGGTCCCTTCCCGCGGCGTCATCGAGGTCCCGTAGGCTCCAAATGTTCGCGCGGTCCTTCTCGCGAATCGACGGCCCGGGCTGGAACCCGGGCCGTCACTTTTCACGCGGCGTTCTGTTTCTTGTACGGGCCGCGCTTCATTGGGACGGCGTTCTCCGCGTCGGTCAGAAGCGCTACGAGATCGGAGACCTTCCACGGCTTGTCGATGACGCCTGCTGCAACCGCCGGAACGGTCTTGAGCGTCTGATGCTTCCGCACGAAGTTGTAGTGCATGAAGTGGAGCGAGACGGCCGCGGCGTGGTTCTCCAACTTCTTGCTAAACCCATTCGTCAACCGCGTGTAGCGGCGCAGGCTCATACGCGTGGTCAGGTTCAGCCGCTCGACGTGGCTCGTCGAGATGTAGTCGGGATCGGGGTTGCCGAGGACCGGGATGGGGATCGCGTCCAAGCAGACGGCCGGCGAATAGCGTCGCTCTGGCCGCTTAGGATCGTCCTGCGCGCCGTAGACCTTTTGCAACATCGCATAGTCGACGTTTCCGCCGAATGCTGCACCAACCGCCTTGAGGTAAAGGTGCCAGCCGTCCGACGTGAGTTGGATGCGGTTGGCGAGCCGCTTTTCCAGATCGCCGATGAAGTCCACAGCGGTACGCATGTCGCGAGGGCCGAGACGGTAGGTCGGGACGAGCTTCGTATCGGCGTCGATTGCCGTCCACAGCCACACGTCACCAGCCTCGCCGCGCTTCTCGGCCGGGACGTTCTTCTGCTTCGCGTAAACGAAGCTCCAAATCTCGTCGACCTGGACGCGCTCGCAGGTGAGGTTGCGGAGCAGCCGATCTTGGTGGATCGAGCAGATGAGCCCAAGGTCGCCCAGGAGCTTCAGCACCGTGTTCTTGGAAACGCCAGCCATACGGCAGGTCGCGTTGATGCTGTTTCCCTCGACGAGCGACGCGACGATCATCGTTCGCTTCTCACCTGTCAACCGATTCATACTGACCATTATACTAAACCGCTTACGCAAAAGCAAGTCGGGACGGTGCTTCCAGGGTCGGGTTCGGGACCGATTGAGCCGTGGTGCGGCTCGCGGTTCGCCCCGACCCTGCAAGGACGGTCCGGGCTGGACTACGCTCCTGGGGTTGAGTGGACCTGGTGGGAGTTGAACCCACTGAGGCGGACTTTTGAGGGCTGCCCAGCGAACCTGCCAGGCCCACTCAACCCCAGTCGCAAAAGTCGCAGGTGGTGCCTCGACTTCGTGTCGAACGTAGCGGGACCCGATCCAACCGAAAAGGGTGTGGAAAGCGTGGTCGGAAGGCTCGACCGGTGCCTTTTTGCAGGGAAAACAGAACTACAGTTCGTATTCGATGAGTGGACTGAACGGACGCTCTTTGCGACACATTCGAAGCGAATTCCACAGGTGTGGACCATGTGTGGACAGACCGTGGATAAACGTCCACAGCCGACGGCGAGCCCTGTCAAACAGGCGTCCGGAGACGGAGTTATCGCAGCGGCGGACGGGCACCGTCAATCCCCCGGCGAACATCACTTCGCCCAGAATGCGGGGAAATCGTCTCTAGGTAGATCGCTTGCCCCAGCGGGCGGCGGCGGCCTTCCGGGCAGCCTCGCTCCGTTGCTCGGGCGTCATGTTGGCGGCTCTTGCCTTGCCGCCCTTGAGTCCGCCTCGACGACCAAGCGCGACCGCTGCCGGATCTTTTCCCTCGTCGGCGTTCAGCTCCTGAGCGTTGCCAGTAGCGAGGTCGACGAGCAACTTGCCCAACTGATTGGGATCGCGAGGGCGCTTGCGCGAGCGGTCAGGCATCCCTTTGAGCGTAGCGCGGAGGTCGGATTTGCGCTCTAACCCTTACAAACAAACTGAACCACTACCATCGTCCGCATTCGCGCTCGATCCGCGCGAAACTGCGCGAAGCTCGGCCGTGCGTCAGCTGAAGAGGTCGAGCTCCGGCTCGATCACGATCTCGCTGGCTGCGCCGTCTCCCTCGAGACGCAGCCCGCGCACGACGACGACCGGCACACCCTCGGCCTTGCCCCGGGCGAGATCTGCGGCCGAGGCGATCTCGTCTGCGATCGCGACACGGCTCGACCGCAGCTCGTAGCCGATCCGGTCCTTCGTGCCTCGCAGGTCGACGATCGCCGGGATGCCCGCGACCCCGATCGCGACGTCCGTCGTCCCCTGTCGAAACGGGCGCCCGAACGAGTCGGTGACGACGACGCCGACGTCGAGGTTCGCGAGCTCACGCACCCGAGCGCGGAACGCGCGCGCGCTCGCGTCGGGGTCGACCGGAAGCAGCACGAGCGTGCCGGCCTCGGGCGCATTCGAGTGGTCGACGCCGGCCGAGGCGCAGATGAAGCCGTGCGTCGTCTCCGCGATCACGAGCGGGCCGCGCTCGCGGACGATGCGCTTCGCCTCGCGCAGTATCACCTCCACCTCGCGCGGGTCTCGCTCGCCGGCAGCGAGCTCGACGGCCTTCGCCGACGCGTCGTAGTCGTCGATTCGCACGACGCGTCCTTCCGCCTTGGAGACCGCTTTCTGTGCGAGAACAACGACGTCGCGCTCCTGCAGCTCGACGAGGCCCAGAACGAGCGAAGCGAGGTCGTCGCCCGCTTCGATCTCGGGCAGGCCGCGAACGGGGATCAGCGAGATCATTGGATGCCGGTGACGCGGATGCCCGCGTGCGCCTTGTAGCGCCGGTTCAGGTTGACGATCACCGCGGTCATGCCTTCGAGCGCACGCGCACTCGCGAGCGGGCCCGCATCGAGCGCGCGCCCGGCCACCAGCCTCGAGGCGAGCGCGAGTGACAGCTCCTTCGCGCGCTCGTCGTCGCCACAGACCAGTGCGTCCTCGTCGGGCCGCCCGCCGTCGAGGCTCGCAGCCGCGACCGAATGCAACCCCGCAGCGACCGGCGCATCGAGGATGTCCTGCACGCGCTCGGCGACGCTGCGTGCCTCGGGGTCGGGCAGCATGCCGCGCCCGCGCTCGAAGCGAATCGCACTCGCGACGCAGAGCAGTGGTGTCATTCCGAGCGAGGCGGCGACATCGCGCGCGGTGTCGAGCGCCCCGTCAGCGTTGACTGCGAGTACGGCGAGCTCGACGCCGCGCACCGCATCGCCGTTCGCAGCGGAGGTCGTTGCTCCGCCGAGCTCTACCGCGGTTGCGCGTGCGCGCTCCGCATCGCGCGAGCCGATCACCACCTCGTCTTCTCCGAGCGCCACCAAGGTTGCAGCAAGCGCGCGACCGAAGCTGCCCGTCCCGCCGAGGATCGCGACTCTCACGCGGGCGCGCCCGCTGCGTCGAGCGCGACCGACGCAAGCCGCCGTGCTGCAGCGAGATCGGTCATCAACGTGCGGGTGACGACCGTCTGCATTCCGGCCGGCGACGAAGCTGGCTCGTCGGACTCGTCGACGACCAGCACGTCGATCAACCCCTTGTAACAACTTGCAACGTGCGCAGGGGTCGTGCCGCCGGCGAGCCGCGCGAGCATGCGGTCGGCCGGGCCCTTCACCGCGCGTCCGCCGACGAGCGGGCTCACAGCCACGCACGGCACCGTCCGGTGCGCGAGCGCGTCGCGAATCGCACGAACGGCGAGGATCGGCCCGATCGAGACGTAGGGATTGCTGGGTGCGACGAGAATCACATCGGCGCGGTCGAGGGCGTCGAGCACGCCCGGCGCAGGTCGCGCGTCGGGCGCGCCGGCGTAGTGCACTGCGTCCACCTCGTCGCGATGCCCGCGCGCGACGAACCAGGTCTGGAAGGCGAAAGTCCCGGCCGCCGTCTCGAGAAACGTCCGCAGCGCGTCGTCGGTCGCGGGCAGCAGCGCAGCCTCCAACCCGAGCGCGTCCGCGATCCTGCGGGTCGCCTCGCTGAGCGGCGCACCGGCCCTGAGGAGCTCGGTGCGGACAAGATGAAGCCCGAGGTCGCGGTCGCCGAGCTTGAACCAGTCCTCGCCACCGAGCTCGGCAACGGTCTCGAGTGCGCGCCAGCTCTCGTCGGCTCGGCCCCAGCCGCGGGCCTCGTCGGAACGCTGCGTGAGCGTGTACAGGATGCTGTCCAAATCAGGCGAGATGTGCAGGCCGAGCACCTCGATGTCGTCCGCCACGTTGCCTATGATGGAAACGTTGCCTGGATCGACGACAGCCAGAACGCCGCGGAGGAACCGCGCGCCGCCGACGCCGCCCGACAGGACAGCGATGTTCATGCTGCCGACGGCAGGTCGAGCGCGGCGAGCGCCCGCCGCGTTGACGACCCGAGCCGGTCCCTGAGGCGGATCAGATCGTCGAGCGTGTCCACGTCATCAACCAGATTCGGAACGTCGAGCAGCCGCGAAGGGGCGAGCACGCCGAAGCGCAACGCACTGCCGGCGCCGTAGACGGGCTCGAACAGCGCGCCGTCGGCGAGGGCGAGCGCGTTCGTCGTGCCGTCCGGGGCAGCGGCGATCGCGATGCCGCCGCCCGGCATCGCCCCTGCGAGTGCGAGCAGGTCGCGCGTGTCGGCGCACGGCAGATCGGCGTTGACGACGAGCACCGGCCCGCTCCGGCCGGCCGCCCCGGCGGCGTCGAGCGCCGCCTGCACCGCGGCACCCTGGCCTCGGCCCGGGTCTGGGACACGCGTCACTGCCACCGGCAGCTCGACCTCGCCCTGCGCGGCGACCAGCACCGGCCCGACCGGCACCGCCGCCGCGAGCACGTCGGCCAGCATCGCGTGCGCGAGGAAGCTCCTGCCCGCGGCGTTCAGCCCGTCCAGGCGCCGCTTCGGGTCGTGACTGCGGAAGGGGACGACGACGGTCGCCATTCGGTAGAGGACACTACCCACGTGGGGGACCCCGGCAACGACGCGATCGCAGCGCAGCTCGAGGCGCTCGCAGCGCTTCTCGACCTCGCCGGCGCGAGCCCGTACAGCGTGCGTGCGTACCGGCGGGCGGCCGAGCTGATCCGCTCGACGCCGGTTTCCGTGGCGGAACTCGTCCGCAAGGGACGAGTGCGCGAGCTACGCGGCGTCGGCGCGTCGATCGAGCTGCGCCTCCGGGAGCTGGTCGAGACGGGACGTCTCGCGGAGCTCGCCGAGCTCGAGGCCGACGTGCGACCGGAGCTCGTCGCATTCGGCCGGCTCGCGGGTCTCGCTCCGCAGCGCATGGCCGATCTCGGCCGCACGCTCGGCGTCTCGACACTCGACGAGCTGCGAATGGCGGCGGCGGAGGGACGATTGACGGCGGCGCCGGGTGTCGGCCCGAAGACAGAGGCAAAGATCCGCGCAGCACTCGGCCGCCCGCTGACGGCTCCGCGCCGCGGGCTCACGCTCAACCGGTCGCTCGAGCTCTCGCGCGAGATCGCAGACGCGCTCGGCGGACAGATGGCCGGCGAGCCGCGCCGCTTCGTCGACAGCGCATACGAGCTCGCAGTTGTCGTCGCGTCCGACCAGCCCGCCGACGTCCTCGCGCGCTTCGAGAAGCTGCCGGGGATCGTCGGCATCACCGAGCGCACAGACCGCGGCGCGGTCGGCGTCACGCTCGACGGCGTGCCGATCGAGCTCGTCGTCGCACCGGCTGCGCGCTTCGGGACGGAGCTCCTGCGCGCGACAGGTAGCCGCGCCTACGTGTCGTCGCTCGGCGCGTTGCCGGCGGCGCGCGACGAGCGGCGCCTGTACGAGCTGCTCGAAATTGCCTTCGTCCCGCCGGAGCTCCGCGAAGCGCCGTTCGAAGGCACGCCGCCCGCGCTCGTCGAGCTCGGCGACATTCGCGGCGACCTGCACGTGCACACGACGTGGTCGGACGGCAGGGCGTCCGTGCTCGAGATGGCACAAGCCGCGCGCGAGGTGGGCTACGAGTACCTCGCGATCTGCGACCACACGACGAGCGTTCGAGTGGTGCCCGGGCTGACCGCCGACGACGTTCGTCGGCAGGGCGAGGAGATCGCGGCCGCGAACGAGCTCGTCGCGCCTTTCCGCGTACTGCGCGGAATCGAGTGCGACATCCTTGCCGACGGCTCGCTGGACCTCCCCGACGATGTCCTCGCCGAGCTCGAGTGGGTGCAGGCGTCGGTGCACGCGGGCCAGCGCGGCTCGAGGGAAGAGCTGACGAAGCGCACGCTCGCCGCGGTCGAGCATCCGGCCGTGCGCTCGATCAGCCATCCGCAGGGACGGATCATCAACCATCGCCCGCCGAACGCGGTCGACCTCGAGCGCGTCTACGCCGCGTGCGTCGAGACCGGCACTGCGCTCGAGACGAACGGGCTGGCCGACCGCATCGACTTGAGCGCACCGCTCGTGCACGACGCGATCCGCGCCGGCGTGCGCATCACGTGCTCGACCGATGCCCACTCCATACGCGGCCTCGGCAACATGCGGCTCTCAGTCGGCACCGCGCGCAGAGGCTGGTGCACGGCCGCCGACGTGCTCAACACGCGTCCGCTCAGCGAGATCCTGCGTTGCCCGAAAGCTCGCGCACGTCGATCCAGTGCGTGCCCTTGAGCGCCTCGACGACACGCGGATCGGTGTGCGCGGGGTTGAACACGTGCGCACCGAGATCGCAGCAGAGCACGATCTCGTCCGATCCGATTCCCTCGAGCTGCACGAATGCGTCGACCGGGAGGTGCGCCTCGGCGAGCGTGTGGTGGCGGAACTGAAGATCCGGCGCGACCTCCATCAGAGAGGGCCAATCCGGGCAGGCGCGCGCGCTCACGTGCTCCGAGTTGCCTCCGCCCGCCCGATCTCCTGCAACGACCACGTGCCTTCGAGGAGCACGGCTCCTGTCGCCTCGCCGGACGGGAACACGAAGAACTTGACCGCGTCGTCGAGCGTGTGCAGCGGCCGCCCCGTTTCCCGGTCGGTGAGCGCGAAGCGGAGGTGGAAGCGCCCGTCCGCGAGCGGCAGCCGGTCGACACGGAACCGAAGCTCGCGCGGGCCGCCGCCGTTCCAGCCGAGGCTCGCCGTCTCCTGCGCGACGCTGCCGAGAACCAGCCCGCCTTCGTCGCGAAGCTCGAGCGAGACGAGCGGAGGCGCGACTCCCGGCTCCGCGTCGATCACGAGCCGCACCGTCGCCGGCTCG
Organism: Gaiellaceae bacterium; assembly: GCA_035650975.1. Lineage (GTDB taxonomy): Bacteria > Actinomycetota > Thermoleophilia > Gaiellales > Gaiellaceae > PALSA-600. Next base: position 9,573 of record DASRGQ010000043.1, on the reverse strand, counting down.
CCCGCCGCGAACTGCTCGCGCTCGTCACCGTCCGCGTCCATGAGCTGCGCCGACACGATGCGCGCCTCGCCGCTACCCCACTCGCGTAGCCCCGCTTCGAGCTCGGCCGGGTTGGCGTCCGCCGCGAGCAGCCGCCGATACGCGAGGATCGCGTCTCGCGTCGAGCCGTCGAACGCAACCTCCCCCGCGCGCAACAGCACCGCCCGGTCGCAGAGCCGCTCGACCGCCTGCGCGTCGTGCGAGACGAAGACAATCGTCCCGCCGCGATTCTTGAACTCCGCGATCTTGCCGAAGCACTTGCGCTGGAATTGCTCGTCGCCGACCGCGAACACCTCGTCGAGCAGCAGCACGTCGGCCTGGATGTGCGCGGCGACTGAGAAGCCGAGGCGCATGAACATTCCCGACGAGTACGTCCGCACCGGCAGGTCGATGAAGCGCTCGAGCTCTGCGAACGAGACGATCTCGTCCATCACCTCGCGCACACGCGCGCGCGACAGGCCGTGGATCGAGCCGTTGAGATACACATTCTCGCGGCCGGTGAAGTCCTGATGGAAGCCGGCGCCTAGCTCGAGCAGAGATGCGATGCGGCCCGACGACTCGACCCGACCAGAGGTCGGCTTGATGATCCGCGAGATCACCTTCAGAAGCGTCGTCTTGCCGGAGCCGTTGCGGCCCACGAGCGCAACGGCGTCTCCCGGCTCGACACGGAGCGAGACGTCGCGCAGCGCCTGCACCTCCCGCGCTTCGAGCCGGCCGCGCGCGACGAACACGTCCTTCAGCGTGCGCTGCGCCTTCGGATAGACGCGGAAGGTGCGCGAGACACGGTCGGCGACGATGCGACCCGGCGCCGAAGCTACGGTCATCGAGCGACCTTCGGTCGCCCAATGACTCCCGCTACGGCGCCGCCGAATCCGGCACCTCCGCTACTGCCGAGCTCCGTCAAGCCTACGCTCACGCCGGCACCCGGTCGAGCGCGCGCCGCACGATCGCCGCGAGCACCTCGACGAACCGAGGCTCGTCGTTCGGCATCTCGATGCGCTCCAGCGCGAGCCCGAGCTCGCCCGCTCGCTCCTGTGCTTCGTGGTCGATGTCCCAGCGGATCTCCAGATGATCGGACACGAACCCGACGGGACAGACCAAAACGCGCTCGACGCCGCGTGCCGCAAGTTCGTCCAGATGGTCGAGGATGTCGGGTCCGAGCCACGGCTCGCCCGTCGGCGACTCGCTCTGGAAGGAGAACGTCCAGTCCTCGACGCCCCCTCGCTCGGCAACGAGCCGTGCGGTCTCGAGCAGCTGGTCCCGGTACGGGTCTCCTTCCTCGAGGATGCGCGCAGGCAGCGAGTGCGCTGTGAACACGACGTGGGCGTCCGTGCCCCGAACGCGGTCGGCGAGAAGCGCGACGAAGCCGGGGTCGTCGTGCCAGCTCTCGACGAATGCCACCTCGGCACGACCGGCGACGGCGTCGTCGAGGAGCTTGCGGTAGCCGCCGATCGACAGGCGGCTGTAGTGCGGCGCGAGCACGAGGCCGGCGATCCGCGTGGCGCCGCCGCCCAACGCGCGCTCGACGGCCTCCGCGATCCGCGGGGTCCAATGCTTCATCCCCGTGTGCACCGGCAGGTCGAGCGCGCGCTCGAGCGCAGTGCGCGTCGCTTCCGTGATCGCGTTCAACGGGTTGGCATCCTCGATCCCGAGTGCGCGATAGCGCGCGACGAGATCGTCGAGGTGGGCCGGCGAGATGGGGCGCCCGCCGCGAATGTCGGCGTAGTACGCGGGCACGTCGGCGACGCGCTCCGGGGAGCCGTACGCCATCAGGACGACCGCGGCGTCAGACACGCGCCCCCAAGGTAGCCTCCTGCACCAGCCGAGCGAGCTGCGTAAGCGCAGCAGGGTCGGTGCCGGGCAGCACACCGTGGCCGAGATTGAAGATGTGCCCTGCGCGACCACCGGCCTCGGCGAGGATCGCGCGGGTCTGCGCTTCGACGCGCTCCCACGGGCCGAGCAGCGCCGCCGGGTCGAGGTTCCCCTGCACGCCGTGCTCCTCACCGACGACGCGCCAGCCGTCGGCGAGCGTCATGCGCCAGTCGAGGCCGATCACATCGCCGCCCGCATCCGCCATCGCACCAAGCAGCGTCGACGCACCGGTGCCGAAGTGGATCGTCGGCACGTCGACGGCCGCCAGAATGCGCGCCGACCAGGGCGCGACGAACTCCGTGTAGTCGGCCGGCGACAGCACGCCGACCCACGAGTCGAAGAGCTGGATCACATCCGCGCCCGCGCGCGCCTGCGCGGCGACGTATCCCGCGAAGCAGTCGGCGAGCTTCGCCATCAGCGCCCGCCAGATCTCCGGCTCTCCGTACATGAGCGACTTCACACGTGCGAAGTCGCGCGACGGCTTCCCCTCGACGAGATACCCAGCGACGGTGAAGGGACCGCCGCAGAAGCCGACGACCGCGCGCTCGGGCTCGAGCTCGGCGCGCACGAGCCGCACCGCGTCGAGCACGGACGCGAAAGCCTCCTCGGCATCGGGCACGGCGAGCGCTTCGACATCGCGCGCAGTGCGCACCGGCTCGCCAACGACGGGGCCGATGCCTTCGACGAGATCGACGCCTACTCCCAGTCCGAGAACGGGGGTCATGATGTCGGCGAAGAGCACGGCTGCGTCGACGCCGTGGCGCCGCACGGGCTGCAACGTCACCTCGGCACACAGCTCCGGCGTGCCCGCGACCTCCCAGAAGGAATACCGCTCGCGAATCGCGCGGTACTCGGGCAGCGACCGTCCGGCCTGGCGCATGAACCAGACCGGCGTGCGCTCCGTCGGCTCGCGGCGTGCGGCTCTGACGAGGAGCGGCTCCATGTGCGGGATTAGGGTAGAGGCTCGTGTCGAAGGGACCGCTCGCCGTCCGCTGGGGCGCGCCGCCGCAGCTCGCCCCGCAGGCAGGCGTCGTCGCGCTCGTCGACGTGGAGCTCGAGAACACGGGGAGCATCGCCTGGCGGCACGAGATCTACGCCGCCTACCACTGGCTCGACACGCGCGACAACCCAATCGTGTGGGACGGGCTGCGCACACCGTCGCCACCACTCGAGCCGGGCCAGTGCGGCACTGTGACGATGCGCGTGCGCGCGCCGATCCCTCCGGGCCCGTACCGGCTCGCCATCGACCTCGTCGCCGAAAACCGAGCCTGGTTCTCCGAGCTCGGCAGCCCCCCCTCGACGATCGACATCGCCGTCGAGCCGCGACGAGGCGAGCCGCAGGCCACGCTTCCCCCTGGTGTCGAGCCCGGCCCGGGCTGGGAGGAGCACATACGCGCCGCGCACGCCGAGGGATACGCGGTCGTCGCCGGCTCGATCGACTGGCGCGGCGGGCTGCTGCATCCACGCCCACACGCACTCGCGCCGTACGCGCCGGGCCCCGGGCGCGTGCCCGGATTCGGCGCACCGCTGCTGTGCCCGTCGGTGCTCCAGGGCGTTGAGCTCGAGCGGCTCGCGGACGTTGCCGGACTGCCTGCGTTCGCCGCGCCGAGCGACGGCGAGCCGTGGATCTACGACGGCCGCGCCGTGCTCACAGCTCGACCGCGATCCGGTCGTCAACCGACCTGAAGACGACCGCGCCGAGAACGAGTGCAGTGGCCGCCGCGACGACGAGGTAGACGACGTCGGTCGCGCGCGGAACGCTGCCCAGCCAGATCGCGTCACGGATCGCGAAGATCGGTGGTGCGACGGGGTTCACCCAGTGGAGCGCCGTGAGCAGCGCGTGATGGCGCGCCGCGCGGTCCCCGAGCGTCGTCGCGCTCCAGAGGATCGGCGTGACGAAGAACCAGGGCAGCAAGGCCGCCGTGAGCACATGCTCGATGTCGCGGAAGAGCACGTTCAGGCACGCGACGATCAGCGCCATCCCTGCGACCTGCGCGGCGAAGACGATCGCCAGCGGGATCGCGAGCCAGACCGTGCCGCGCGCGCCGGAGATGAAGATCAGCGAGAGGACGACGATCACGACGAGCATCACGGCGTAGGTGATCGCCTGCGTCGCGACCATCGACAGCGCAACGAGCTGGCGCGGGAAGCGCACCTTCTTGATCAGCTCGGCGGAGTCGACGAGCGAGCGCGACGCCGACTGGAGCGACGTGGCGAAGAAGATCCAGCAGGCGAGCCCGGCGAGCAGATACAGCGGGTAGTTGGGCGTCTTGCTCGCCGAGAGGACGTTGAAGACGAGCAGGTAGACCCCGAGCAGGATCAGCGGATTCAGGAGCGACCAGAAGATCCCGAGCAGCGACCCCTTGTACTTCGCCTGGAAATCGCGCCGAAAGAGGTTGGAGAAGAGCTCCCGGTAGCGAATGAGATCCGCATAAACGGTCATGATCCTCGAGAAGTCTAGGGAGTTGGGATGGCGGCACATGAAGCCCTAACACCGACGCTCTACCCTCCGAGCCCGTGAGCACGGTCGCGGCTCTCACGGCATTCCCGACGGCAGCAGCCGTCGTATGGGCCCTGCTTCGGTCACCGTTCTCCCGGAAGCTCGGCAACGCGCCGGCCGGGAGCCGCTGGCGCGCAACCGCCACCCCGCTCGTCGGCGGGATCGGCATCTACGTCGGCATCTCCGCCGGGATCTGGCTGACGGTGCTCGCGGGACCGCTCCGCGCAAGCGAGCAGCTGGCCGGGATCTTCGCCGGTTCGACGATCCTGTTCCTCGCAGGCCTCGTCGACGACGTCTTCTCGCTGCCGCCGCTGCCCAAGCTCGCAGCCCAGGGCGGCGCCGCGGCGGTCGTGCTTTCGACGGGCACGCAGGTGCAGCTGGTGCACGGGCCCTGGATCGCGATCCCCATCGGCGTCGTGTGGCTCGTCGGCATGACGAACGCCTTCAACCTGCTCGACAACATGGACGGCCTCGCCGGCAGCCTCGCAACGATCGCTGCCGCGTTCTTCGCGTGCGACGCCTGGCTGCAGCGGGAGCCGCGTCTCGTCCTCGTCGTCGCCGTTGCGCTTGGCGCCGCTGTCCTCGGCTTCCTGCCGTTCAACCTGCGTCCCGGCAAGGGCGCGGTCGCGTGGATGGGCGACAGCGGGTCGCAGCTGATCGGGTTCACGCTCGCCGCGCTCGGGCTTGCATCGAGCTACACGGTCGCCTCGTCGACCGTCGCCACCCTGGTGCTGCCCGTGCTGGTGCTCGCCGTGCCGATCCTCGACACGACGCTCGTCACGGTCGTTCGCCTACTGGAAGGGCGTCCGGTTTCGCAGGGCGGTCGCGACCACAGCTCGCACCGGCTCGTCTCGCTCGGCATCTCGGAGACGGGCGCCGTCGTCCTGCTGGCGCTGGTCTCGGCCGCGCTCGGCGCGACGAGCCTCGCCTACGAAGCGTTCGGCAACGGCCGCGTCGCAGCGATCGGCGTGCTCGTGAGCTTCGCGCTACTCGTGCAGTTCGGCAGCTTCCTCGCGGACGTCGGCCGCGAGCGGACCGGCGTGCGCCGCTCGTTCGTCTACACACGCCGCCTCGCCGAGGTCGCCGTCGACGGCGCGCTGATCAGCGCGTCATTCCTCGCCGCGTACCTGCTCCGCTTCAACGGCGTCGGCACTCCGAACCAGCGCCACCTCTTCCTGCTCACGCTGCCCGTTTTGCTCCTGAGCCGCTACATCGCGCTGCTCGTGTTCGGCATGTATGCCGGCGTCTGGCGCTACGCGAGCGCCCGCGACGCGCTCCGCGCCGGCGTCGCGGTGGCGATCTCCGAGCTGGTGGCCGCCGGGATCATCACGATCACGCAGGGACCGATCGGCGACTTCTCGCAGAGCGTGTTCGTCATCGACACGCTCATTTGCACCGCTGCGATCGTTTCCGCACGGTTCGCCGAGCGCGCAATCGTCCACTTCGTCGACCTCGCCCGGCAGCGAGACGTTCGGCGCGTGCTGATCGTCGGAGCAGGCAGGACGGGCCGCAGCCTGCTGCGCGAGCTGCGCGAAACGCCCGGCGAGCGCGTCGTCGGATTCGTCGACGACGCTCCGTCGTTGCGCGGTCGGCGCCTGAACGGCGTGAAGATCGTGGCGACCCTGGCGAGCATCGAAGTCGCACTCGCACGCTTCGAGCCGAACGTCGTCTTCGTCACCATCCCGGGCGCACCACGCGAGCAGCTCGACGGTGTCGTGCTCGCATGCGAGGCGCGTGGCGTGGACTGTCGCTTCGTGCGGCGCGACGTCGACCTCGACCCGCAAGTCATTCTCGCGAGCACGCAGAGGTGACGGCCGTCGCAGCGGACGCGCGGCGGTCCACGCTCGACCGCTTCCTCCGCGCCTATCCGCTGATCGTCGCCTACCTCGCGCTGCTGGTGCTCTACGCGTGGCAGACGACGAAGATCTCGACGCCGTGGCTCTTCACCGACGAGCTGCAGTGGGCGGAGCTGTCGCGAGGTGTCGCGCATCACGGGGTGCCGCAACTCCGACTGCGCGACCAAGGATTCAGCTCGCTGTATGCGTACCTGATCGCGCCGGCGTGGTGGGCGAAGACGACGTCTGGCGGCTACGCCGCGGCGAAGTACATCGACGCCGCGGTGATGACCGCGTCGATCTTCCCCGGCTACGCGCTCGCCCGACTGTTCGTCCCGCGACACGCGGCGATCGCCTGCGGGATCGCCACCGCGGCGATCCCGTCTTTCGTCTATGTGGGCCTGCTGATTCCGGAACCGTTTGCGTACTTCTGGTCGACGCTCGTGCTCTGGCTCGGGACGCGCGCACTGCTTCGCCCGTCCCGCGGCGGGGTCGCCTGGGCCGTCGCGGCGCTCGCAGTCGCCCCCGCGGTGCGCGGCGAGCTCGTCGTGCTGTGGTTCGCGGCGCTCCTCGCCGGCGTCGGAGTCGCGGTGACCGGGGCGCGCGGGCGCGCGCTGCTTCGGAGCTGGACGAACGGCGAGCGGCTCGGCGTGCTGCTCCTCGTCGCCGGCGCGGCGATCGCCTTCGGAGCGGTCGCGAATCACCACTCCTACTCGTGGGAGCAGGGCACGTACTACCACCATCGGATGTTCACCTACGGACTCTGGGCGATCGGCGCGTACACACTTGGCATCGGGATCCTGCCGGTGGTGATCTCGCTGACTTGGCTCCTCGGCAGCCGGTTCCGCATACTCGAGGAGCGGGCTCTCGGAGGCGCGTTCGTGGGAGCGATCGTCGCGTACGGCACCTATACGGCCGTCAAGGCGTCGTACATCTCGACCCAGTTCGCGATTCGCGTCGAGGAACGCAACTTCATCTACGTCGCGCCTGTGACCTTCGCCGTCGTGGCGCGCTGGGTCTTCGCGGGCCGGACACGACTCGTGCCGCTCGCTCTCTCGGCAGCGGCCGTGTGGTACCTGCTCGACACCACTCCGTACCACAACACCGAGCATTTCTACTCCGACGCTCCGGGCCTGTCGGTGCTGCAGTGGCTCAATCAGCATGCGTACTTCTCGACCACCGACGCACGCCGGCTCGTCTTCGCGATCCTCGCCGGCTCGGTCGTGGTCGCGCTCGTCCGCCATTTCGGTGCACGCAAGGCGCAGCTCGCGCGCTTCGGCCTCCCCGCGGCGGCCGTGCTCGCGGCGGCCGTCGTCGGCTGGAACCTGTGGGGCGAGATCGCGGCAGCGAGCGCATCGAGCGTGCAGGCGAAGGGCCAGCGCGCGCAGCTCGTCACGCCGCCCGACTGGATCGACGACGCGACCGGCGGCGCACGCACGATGTTCATCGGCCAGTCGCTCGCCGGCTCGAGCCTCTTCTGGTCGCTCGAGTTCTGGAATCAGTCGATCCAGGACGTCTGGTCGGTCGACGCGACAGCGCCGGGCCCCGGCCCGACCACGACGCCGAACTACCTCTCGACGAGCGGCGCGGTCGACCCGCAGCTGCCGCTCCACTGGATCGTCGCCGCGCCCGGCGTCGACCCGGTGGGCCGGCTCGCCCTGCCGCCGGCCGGAGGTCTGCGGCTCTACAGGGTCTCACGGCCCATCCGGATTGCGGACGCCTACGGCGGGCTGAGCACCGACGGCGCGAACTGGATGTCGACCTCCTCCTTCTACTACCACTTCGCCCCGCGGGGACCGACACCGGGAGTCGCGACGGTGACGCTTGCACGCAGCGCCGCCTGCGGCGGCGGCCGGGCGCCGTCGCGCATGACGATCAGGCTCTCGACCCTGCGCATCGACCGGGAAGGGCAGCCGGCGGCCGGGCGCGTGCGCGCGATCGAGCACCGCACCGTGCGTTCCAGCCCCACGCCGTGCCGCCCACAGACGATCCGGTTCCGCACGCGGACGCCGTTTCGGATCGACGTAAGCGCGGCCGGAACCTTCCAGGCGTCGCCGAGCGATCTGCGCCAGCTCTCGGCGCAAGTCGACTTCGGCTGGGCGCCGACCCGTTAAAACTAACGCGCGAGCAGCCGTTCGGGATGCTTGCGCACGAAGCGGGCGATGCCGCGCCAGTGCCACAGCGTGCGCCGCGTCAGCAGGCGATGGTCGGTGACCGCCTGGTGCTCGTGCTCGACGACCGCCGCCGGCACGTACCAGCAGGTCCACGCCGCGCGCCACGCGCGGTAGCAGAGGTCGATGTCCTCGCCGTAGAGAAAGAAGCCCTCGTCGAAGCCACCGAGCTCGTCGAGCATCGCGCGCCGCAACATCAGAAACCCGCCGAGCATCCAGTCGGCCTGCACGGGCTCCGTCGGCCGCTCGTCGAGGTGGTAATGCCGGCGCTGCAACTTGTACGGGTCGAAGAGGAGCCGCAGCGGCGTACGGCGCACGAGCGTGCCGGCGACGGTCGGGAAGCGCCGGCGCGACGGCTGCACCGTGCCGTCCGGATAGAGCATCACCGGCCCCGCGACGCCCGCGCGCGGCTGGCTCTCGAGGAAGCGGCGGAGCTCTCCGATCGCATCGTCCACGGGAACGGCGTCCGGATTCACGCTGCAGACGAGCTCGGCTGTCGTCGCCGCGACACCGCGGTTCACGTTCGCGCCGAAGCCCACGGGCCGCTCGTTCGCGATCAGCGTTGCTCCGTCCGGTAGAACACCCACGCTGCCGGGCACGTTGGCGACGACCACCAGCTCGTCGACCTGCGACGCGAGCACCGGCAGCAGCCGGTCGAGCTCCGCCGCGTTCCCGTGCGACACGACCACCGCTGCGACCCTCACTCCAGCAGCTCCCTGTAGACGTCGAGCGTTCGGCGCGCCGTCTCGCGCCACGAGAAGAGACGTGCGCGCACGAGGCCGGCGGCGACGATGCGGTCACGCTCGGCGAGCGCGGTGCGCACGGCCTCGGCGAGCCGATCCGCCGGCGCATAGACGGCTGCATCGCCCGCCACTTCACGCACCGCCGCGTCGTCGGTTGCGACGACCGGCGTGCCGCTCGCCATCGCCTCGAGCACGGGCAGGCCAAAGCCCTCGTATCGCGACGGAAAGACGAGTGCCGCCGCGCGTCGGTAGAGGCGCACGAGCTCGGGGCCGTCGACGTAGCCGCGCAGGTCGGCACCTTTCGCACGCAGCTCACGTGCCAAGGCGGGCTCTTTCTCGGGGCCGACGACGACGAGCGGCAGCCCGACCTCGGCTGCAGCCGCCGCGGCGGAAAGCGGGTCCTTGCGCGCTTG
>DASRGQ010000042.1:0-55442 GCA_035650975.1 Gaiellaceae bacterium | reverse complement strand
CGACCGCCCGGAACCCACCGCGACGCAGGTCAGCGGGGACTCGGCGAGATGGGTGGGGATCTGCGTCTCGTCGCGCACGCGGTCGGCGAGGCCCTGCAGCAGCGAGCCGCCGCCGGCGAGCACGATCCCGCGGTCCATGATGTCCGAGGCGCGCTCGGGCGGCGTGCGGTCGAGTGTGACCTTGATCGCGTCGATGATCTGCGCCAACGGCTCCTCGAGCGCCGAGCGGATCTCCTCGCTCGTCAGCACGATCGTCTTCGGCAGCCCGGAGACCATGTCGCGCCCGCGGATCTCCGCCTGCACCTCCTCCTCCATCGGGAACGCCGAGCCGATCTCGAGCTTGACCTCCTCGGCCGTCTGCTGGCCGATCAGGAGTTTGTACTCGCGCTTGACGTAATTGATGATCGCCTCGTCGAGCTCGTCGCCGGCGACCCGGATCGACTGCGACACGACGATCCCGCCGAGCGAGATCACCGCTACCTCGCTGGTGCCGCCGCCGATGTCGACGACCATCGAGCCGGTCGGCTCGCCGACGGGGAGCCCGGCGCCGATCGCGGCGGCCATCGGCTCCTCGATCAGGTAGGCCTTGCGCGCGCCGGCGTTCAGCGTAGCCTCCTCGACGGCTCGCTTTTCGACGCCGGTGACACCCGACGGCACGCACACGACGACACGCGGATGCGCGAAGCGATGCTGATGCACTTTCTGGATGAAGTGACGCAGCATCTGCTCGGTGACGTCGAAGTCGGCGATCACGCCGTCCTTCAGCGGGCGGATTGCGCTGATCGTCCCGGGCGTCCGGCCGAGCATGCGCTTCGCCTCGAGCCCGACCGCATGCACGTCGCCGGAGCGCTGGTCGATCGCCACGACCGACGGCTCCGACAACACGATGCCGCGGCCGCGCACATAGACGAGCGTGTTCGCGGTGCCGAGATCGACGGCCATGTCGCGGCCGCCGAAGCCGGTCAGGTAGTTGAAGACGCCCATAAAGAAAGGTCACTCTAGCCCGCCGTACGGCGCCGGGGTGCCCTCGCGGGCGCCCCGGCGCCGCGAACCCCTACGGCAGGACGACGTGAAACACGTCGCGGTTCGGGCCGTTCGACTCGCCGATCGAGGTGACTGAGCCGGTGGCACCCTCGTACATGCCGGTGCCGCCGACGATCGCGATCCGTGTCACCCGGGCGTCGCCGCGCTGTGCGGTCTGCGCCTCCAACTCGCCGCCGGCAAGCCCGAACGTGCCGTTGCAGATCGAGGCTGCCGCGTCGCCCTTGCCGCCGCTCACGAACACGCAGTGTCCCCGCAGCGTGCCCGCGCGCTTGCCGGTCTTCGTCACGAGCGCCGACGTGAACTCGAACGCGTCGCCCGCGCTGACGCGCTCGAACGGTGTGCCCTTGGGCGCATTGTCCTGGTAGGCGAACGTCAGGCTCTTCTCGAGCAAGTGGTACGTGAGCGTTCTCGGCGTCGAGGTCGACGCGGACGTCGCTCCTGCGAACAGGACGACACCGCCCACGACCGCCACGAGCGCCAGCGCGGGAAAGAGAAGCTTCTTCACCTCGTGTCTCCTCCGTTTGTTCGTGTGTGTGTGTGTGTGTGTGTGTGTGTGTGTTCAGGCGGGGGCGAGTTCGTTCACGCGACGCGTCGTGCGTGCCGCGCGGCCGACGAGCAGGCCGGTGCCGAGCAGCCAGACCGGCGTGCCGAAGATCAACGCAGCCCACCCGATCGGGCCGATCACGAGCACGATCGCGACGAGGATCGAGAAGAACGCCCAGACCTTCGGCAGCACACGCGTGCGGAGTGCGACCACCGCCGTCCCGAGGTAGAACGGGATCAGCATCAGCTCGGCGGCCACGAAGAACATGTCGCCGCTGTTGTGGAACGCACCGGCCGTCGTCGCGTCGATCGTGTCCTTGTCGATCGCCGCTCCGACGTCGCCGGCGACGATGAGCATCCCGAAGACGGCGGCGGCGACTGCGCCGGCGAAGGCGAGCGTCCCGTACGTCGACGTCGAGCCCTCCGCCTCCACGAGCCGCGCGCGCAGGAGCGCCGCGAACCAGAGAAACGTCAGGCAACCGACCATCCAGAGCCACGAGCCGAGCAGGATCGGGTTGGTGTTTCCCTTGATCCAGCTGAAGAGCTGCTCGTCGGTCGGGTGGTGCGGGATCTTGTCGGTGAACGAGTGCGTGATCACGAGACCGACGATCCAGAGGGCGATCGTGAGCACGGCCGGCACGAGGAGCGGCCGCTTCGTGAGCGTCATGTCCTTCTCCTTTCATGTGACGTGAGTGGCACGGCGGGCCAGATGCGGTCGAAGGCGAGGCGAGCCTCGACGGCGACCTCGGCCACGAGCTCCGGCGAGCCTGCTTCGAAGAGGTGGAGACAGAGCTCCTCCTCGGGGGCCGCCAGCGACCAGACGTGCCGGATCGGCCTGCCGCGCCGGTTGAGCGCCGCCGCCGCACGCGCGGCGCGCGCCGACGACTCGGCCGCCTCCTCACGGGCGTAGCTCTCGGCGACGAAGTGCCTTTGCTCGGGCATGCCTCGACGGTAGGTCCTGCGTCCACGCGCCGGTAGACGCGAACGCGTGGTCTTTGCTCAGGCCATGCGACGCGCGAGCTCGGCGCGCGAACGCACTCCCAGCTTCGCGTAGACGCGGCGCAAGGTGGAGTCCACGGTGTGGACGCTGAGAAACAGCGCAGCAGCAACCTCTTTCTTCGTCCGTCCCTCGGCGACGAGCGCCGCAACGCGCTGCTCGGCGGGTGTCAGCGACCCCGACGCCGTGCGGCCGCCGATGCGTGCGAGCTCGGAGGCTGCCTGCACCGCCCACGGCGGGGCCTCGAGCCGCTCGAACAGCTCGCGCGCCTCGGTCAGAACGGCACGCGCATCCCCGCGACGCCCTGCTCTCCGCAAGAGGGCGCCGAGCGCCAGCAAGGTGCGTGCGCGCTCGAAGGGAAGCGACAGCTGCTCGAGGCGGGCGAGCGACTCGCGCAGCGCCGACTCGTCGCGATCGACGATTCCGCGGCCCCGGGCCGCGAGAGCGAGGCCCCACGGGTGATCCTGCTCCGTCGCGCGGGCGGCCAGCCAGGCAAGCACTTCGCGCGCTTCCTCGTCCCGGCCGAGCTGCGCGAGCGCCTCGACGAGGTCGGGGGCCGCCGGGATCGCGCCCGGTTCGCGGAAGCCACCCGCGAGCGTCTCGTCGAACACCCACCGGAGGCGCTCGGCCGCATTCTCCGGGTCACCGAGAGCGAGCGCGGCGAACGCGGCCGCCCGAACCGTCTCGAGCTTCTGCCAGCGGTCCGGCGCGCCCACGACCGCGTCGGCCGCGGCCTCCGCACGCCGGCGATCGCCGGCGGCCGCGGCGACGAGGGCGTCCGCACGGTGCAGGAGCGCATCGGTCCGGTCGATGCCCGCACCGGCGCCGTGCAGCTCGGCCCGCAGCCGCTCGACGGCAGGCCAGTCGCCGCGCCGCGCCTCGAGCTCGAAGAGGTGCAAGGTGAAGATCAGCTGCGACCACTCCTCGCCCACCTCTCCCGCCCGCTCACGGAGCCGGAGCAGGAGCCCCCGTGCGGCTTCCGTCTCACCGCGCCAGACGAGTTGCACGGCGCGGGCCCGCTCGACGTCGTCTGCGACCGCATGGGGCCGCAGGCGCGTGGCACGCGGGACCGGCCGGCCGGTCACCGCGAGCCACCACGCGTGGTTTCCCCGCGCCCGGTCTTCGAGATCCGGGTCGCCGGCCGCGCGCGCGAGCGCGACCGCCTCCTCGAGCTGCCGCTCGCTCGCCTCCGCAGTGACCTCGACCGCGACGTGGAATGACATCTGCTCGATCAGGATCGTCGCGCGGAGGCGCGCGTCCCCGTTCGACTCGGCGAGCGCCGCCGCGAGCAGCTCGCCTTTCCGCCCGCCGGCGTACTCGGCGCGGGCGAGCAGGAACAGTGCGCGGGCCCGCAACGACCCCGCCGGGAACGAATCGAGGCTCGACTCCAGCTGCGGGATGATCTCGGCGAAGCCGCCGACCAGCAGCCGGTGCTCACACGCCTGCAGCAATCGCTCGGCACGGCGTTCCGGATCGGCCGAGAACCGCCACGCCTCGTGGGCGAGGTCGGCCGCCGCGTAAGCAGCTCCGCGCAGCTGCTCATGCCGCGCAGCGTTCTCCAGCTCGACCGCGATCAGCTCGTCCGGCGGTTCGCTCCCGAGCGCAAGGTGCCGCGCACGCTCGGCGGGGTTCGTGACGAGTGCGGCGACGCGCGCGTGGAGCCGGCGCCGCTCGAGCGGGTCGGCCTCGTCGACCACGGCAGCAGCAAACAGCGGGTGCGAGAAGTGCATTCGCAGGCCGTCGGTCTCGACAAGCTGCGCGTCGCGCGCGGGTCGAAGCAGCGCCCAGGCTCCCTGCCCGGTCAGCGCTTCGAGCGCATCCAGTGTCGGCTCGTGCAGCAACGCAGCTGCGAGCAAGAGAGCGCGCGTCTCGGGCGGCAGCCGCTCCAGTCGCTCACGCAGCAGGCCCTTCAAGTCGGTCGGCACCGAGATCGGCTCCCGCAGGCTCGGCTGACGCCCGGCGAGCGAGCGGGCAACCTCGAGCGCGTAGAACGGGTTGCCGCCGGCAACGTCGAACACACGGCGAAGCGCGTGCCGCCCGAGCGCGACCTCGAGGCGCGCGACAAGCAGCCGCTGCAGCGCACCGACGCTGAGCGGCCCGACCGGTACGGCCTGCTGCGGCTCGGGTAGCGCGGGTCTCGGCCCCGTCTCCTCCGTCCGGCGCGTCGCGAAAACCCGCACCGGCTCGGCGGTCAGCCGCCTCGACAGGAAGCCGACGACCTCTGCGGACGCCGCGTCGAGCCACTGCACGTCGTCGATCGCCACGAGCACGGGCGACCGCTGGGCGAGTGCCCGCAGAACACCCAGGCCGGCGACTCCCAGGAGCTGCGTGTCGAGGGGCTCCGTCGTGTCCTCCAGCAACTGGACGACGCGCAGCGCACGCCGCTGTGGTGCGGGTAGCTCGTCGATCGTGTCCGGCGAAACCTGGTGGAGCAGGTCCGCGAGCGCGCCGAGCCCGAAGCCCGCCTCGGTGGCGGCGGGCCGTGCGGTGAGGACGCGGACCCCGTTCGCTTCCGCGCGGGCGACGCCGGCGTGCCAGAGGGTCGTCTTGCCGATGCCCGCCGGCCCCTCGAGCACGAGCGACCCGGGCCCGTCGGGACAGCCGTCGACAAACGCCGCGACGGCGCGAATCTCATCGTCGCGCCCGACGACCTCCCCGTGACCCCTCACGCCCCTGAGATATCAGGCCTGAAGCACTTCGGCCAGCCACCGCGTCGCCTCCGCGTGGATCGGCGGGTTGCTCTCCGGCGTGTAGTAGCCGAGCGCGATCAGCGCCTGCGACAGCACCCAACCCTGGGCGCGGAGCCACGTCGCGTCGTCGACGGCGAGCCGTTCGCGGAAGCTGTCGCGGTCACCTCGGGCGAGAAGCTTCCACGCCGCCATCACGTCGACGGCAGGGTCACCGATCCCCGCCCCGCCCCAGTCGAGCACCGCAGCAAGCCGATCGTCGCGCACGAGCACGTTGCGGCGATCGAGGTCGGCATGGATCCAGACATGTCGTCCCTCCCACTCGGGAGCGGAGAGCGCGTGCTCCCAGAGCTCGAGCGCTCCGGGCGCGTCGACTCGCTCGAGGGCGTCGCGCACGTGCGGGTCGCGGAAACGAAGCGGGCGGCCCCGTCCGCCGGCGGGCTCTGGCGCGCCCGCAGTGTCGGCGCGCTGCAGGGCTTCGACGAGCGCAGCCAGGTCGGCCGGCGCGAGGTCGCGCGCCGGCAGCTCGCCTTCGAGCCACGTGTGCACGGACCAGAACCACGGGTAACCGGCGCCCGGACGGCCGCGCGCGACGACCGCCGGGATCTCGACGGGCAACCGCGACCGGAGCAGCTGCAGGGTCTCTGCTTCGGGATCCTCCTGCGCCTGCGGGCCCTCCCGCCTCGGCAGGCGCACCGAAAGCTCGTCGCCGAGGCGGTAGATGACATTCACCGTGCCGTCGCCCGCGCGTACGAGGGGCAGGTCGGCCCACCGTGGAAACTGTTCGCGCAGGAGCGCACGGACGAGCTCCTCGTCGATCTCGAGCTCATCGTGGTGCACGCGCATCAGCCGAAGCCGTACACGCCCGCGAAGCGTGTCGCGAGGATCCGCACCAGCAGCGCGACCGGCAGTCCGACGACGTTCGAGAAGTCGCCGTCGATGCGCGCAACGAGGCTCGCACCGAGGCCCTGGATCGCGTACGCCCCCGCGCGTCCCTCCCACTCTCCGGCCGCGACGTAATGGCCGAGGTCGCGCGGCGTGAGCTCGCGGAAGGTGACGAGCGTCGTCTCCTCGTGCAGCTCCTCCCACGCTTTCGTGCGCAGACAGACCCCCGACACGACCGCGTGCGTTCGTCCCGCGAGCTGCTCCAGCATTCGCTCCGCGTCGGCTGCGTTCCCCGGCTTTCCGAGCAGCTCGCCGTCGAGCAGCACCTCCGTGTCGACCCCGAGCACCGGCAGCTCGCTGCCGTCCACCGAGCGGGCCTTGCCCGCGGCGCGCTCGAGCGGCGAGGTACCGGGCGCCTCGTGGAAGTCCGGCGCGACGACGTCGAACGGGATCCGCAGCTGCTCGAGGATCGCGCGGCGCTGCGGCGAGGTCGACGCGAGAACTAGTCTGTCTTCCGCGCGACCCAGATGTCCTCGCAGGGCCACCGCCTCGCCCAGTCGGCGGTGACGTAGGCGTAGAACTCGTGCGTCTCCGCGTCGGCGGGCGCCTGCACCTCGATCAGGCGCTCGACCTCGAAGCCGTTCACGCAGAGGAGCGCGATCCACTCGCCGTGGGGCAGGTGGAACTCGACGCCCGTCTCGCCCTCCCACTCGAAGCGGTGCATGCCGAACAGCGGGCGCTGCAGCTTCGTGGACGCCGCGCCGTCGTCGACAGAGCAGACGATCACGAGCGGGGAGTTGCCGAGAAACACGAGACGGCCGCCGGGCCGGAGGAGGCGCGCGGCCTCGGGTATCCAGCGGTACGGGTCGACCCAGATCGACGCTCCGTACTCGGAGAGCACGAGGTCGAAGCTCGCGTCGTCGAGGCCGGTCTTGCCGGCGTCGGCCTCTACGAGCGGGAACGCAATCCCCGTCTTCTCCTGCATGCGGCGCGCGGTCGCGAGCTGCGCCGGCGTGATGTCGACGCCGACCGGACGCGCTCCTTTCTTCGCGAGCCAGGCGGAGAAGTACGCGGTGCCGCAGCCGAGCTCGCAGACGTCAAGGCCCGCGACGTCGCCGAGCACGTTCAGGTCGGACTCGTCGACTCCCCAGATGCCCCACGAGATCTCGTCGAGCGCCCAGTTCGCCTCGGCGTTCTCGTCGGTGTAGTCGCGGTTCGCTTCGGTCCAGTTCGCTGCGTTGCGCTCGGCGTCGCTGCGCCAGGTGCTACGCGAGCCCATCGGGGAACCAGATCCCGATTTCGCGATCGGCCGACTCCGGCGAGTCGGATCCGTGCACGAGGTTGTTCGGCATTGCGAGCGCAAACTCGCCACGCAGGGAGCCGGGGTCGGCGTCGGCCGGGTTCGTCGCGCCGATCGTCTTGCGACAGGTCGCAATCGCGCCTTCGCCCTCGAGCACGAAGGCGAGCGTGGGTCCCGAGGTGATGAAGTCGACGAGCTCGCCGAAGAACGGCTTCTCGCGATGCTCTGCGTAATGCGTCTCGCCCAGCTCACGGCTCGCGACGACGAACCGCGCGGCGCGCAGCTTGAGCCCGCGCCGTTCGAAGCGCGCGAGAATCTCGCCGGCGAGACTCCGCCCGACGGCGTCCGGTTTCGCCAGGATCAGTGTCCGCTCGACGGCCATGAGGCGGGGAAGTTACCGGGTTTGCCGGCGCGCGCGCGGCGAACGAGGCTTCGCCTCGGCGATCGGGACGGGCTCGTCATGGTGGTCGATCGGCGTCTCGCAATACGGGCACACCTGCCACAGCGCTTCGAGCGGGCGATGGCACGACGAGCACGATTGCCGGAGCTTCGTCGTGCAGACGGGACAGATCAGGAAGTCGTCGTCGACCTCGGCGCGGCACACGGGGCAGTGCAGCTCGCGACCGCCCAGCCGCTTCTCCATCGCGCGGATCTCGAGCTCGCGCTCACGCACGTCGTCCAGATACTCGGGCGGGCGGAACAGCATGTAGATGAGGGGGCCGATGAACGGGACCACACCCAGCAGGGTCGCGACCCAGACGATCAGGGTGTCCTCGATGCGGCGGCGCGCGTCCTTGAACACCCAGTAGACGGTCGCGAGCCAGAAGACGACGACGAAGAAGATCGCGAGGTTGCGAATCACGTACCACGCCGAGGAGTGGAAGAAGTCGTGGACGCCGCTGAACGTGGACGCGATCACAGGAGCATCCGCCCTACGCCGTAGCCGGCCGCGAACGCGAGCCCGACGAAGAGGAGGAGTAGGAGCACTGCGAAGAGAAACACGCTGATGCGTTCACGGGCGCGGGACATGGTATGCGGATTTCACTCCGTCCCGGCGAGGTCGGCAAGCAGATAGAGCGAGCCCGTGACGAGCACCCGCGGGCCGAGCCGGCGGGCGTGGGCGAGCGCGGCATGCGGGTCTGACTCTGTTTCCACGGTTGCAAACGTAGCGCGCGCCAGGCCGGCGAGGGCCTCGGCCGGGAGCGAGCGGGCGTTCGAGGACTGCGTTGCGACAAAGGTGGTGCCGGCGCGGGCGAGGCGCTCGAGGATCGCCGGCGCGTCCTTGTCGGCGAGGATCGACGCAACGACGACGTAGCCGCCTGGCTCGGGCAGCCGCTCGAGGAGCCAATCGGCTGCTTCCGGCGTGTGCGCGCCGTCGCGCACCTCGTTCTCGCGGAGCTCGAGCCGTCCGGGCAGCGACGCGTCGGCGAGGGGGACGCGGCGGCCGAGGAGCGCCTCGACGGCGTCTTCGGCGCCTCCGATCCGCACCTCTCCCGGGACGAGGTGCGCGAACTCGCCGTCGGGCAGGATCACGATCGCGTGCCGGCCGGCGACGGCGAGCTTCTCGGCCGCGATCTGCTCGCGCGTCGCGCCGAGCACGTCGGTGTGCTCGAGGCCGACGTTCGTGAGCAGCACGACCGGTGCGTCGATGACATTCGTCGCGTCGTGCCGGCCGCCGAGCCCTGCTTCGACCGCGGCGTGGGTCGCCCCGCAGTCGGCGAAGTCCGCGAACGCGGCGGCCGTGATCGCCTCGAACTGCGTCGCGGCCACCGCCTCGGCCTCGGCGCGGATGCGCGCGACCGCGCGCTCCAGGCCGGCCGGGTCGGTGTCGAGGCGCTCGTGCCAGCCCGAGACGTGCGGCGACGTGTACGCGGGCCCGCCGATCGTGCGGGCGATGCGCCGGGCGGCGGTCGACTTTCCCTTCGTCCCGACGACGTGAATCGCCGTGAACGCGCGCTGCGGATCGCCGAGCCGTGCGAGCAGCGCGCGCATCCGCTCCGTCCCGAACCCGTCCTTGGGCCACGGCGAGAGCGACTCGAGCCACCCAACCCCGGTGGCAGCCACCGTCACGAAACGCGCACCGATGTGAGTACAAGCAGCAACGTCCCTGCGCCTGACGCACGGCCGTTCGGACCGGTCCGGTGGCTGCCACCGTGACAAAAGTGCAACGCGGGCTCACTCGGAGATGGCATCGAGCTCGCGCCGGTAGCGCTCGAGCTTGGCGCGCTCGGCGTCGACGACTTCAGCGGGCGCATTCTCGACGAACCGCTCGTTGGCGAGCTGCTTCTCGGCACGAGCGATCTCCTTGCGGAGCCGTTCGCGCTCCGCCTCGGCGTTGCCGTTCTCGCGCTGCGGCGCGCGATCCGGCTTCACGACCGCGTCGAAGATGCGCTTCTCGTCGCCTTCGAGCTGCGGGACGACGCCGGATCGGCGGAACACTTGCGCGTACTCCTGCACCCGTTCGAGCGCTCCCGCCTCGTCTTCGCCGCCCGCCTCCGGCCACGACGCGACGATCAGCCGCGACGTACGCTCGGGCAGGTGCGACCAGATCTCCTCGGTGACGTGCGGCATCGCCGGATGGAGCAGCTTGAGCAGCCACTCGAGCGCCGCCGTTGCCGTCACACGCGCGTCGGCGTCGCCGTCGTAGAGACGCGCCTTGACCGCCTCGAGATACCAATCGCAGAAATCGTCGAACGTGAGGTGGTAGAGCTCGTCCATCGCATGCGCGAAGTCGAACTCGTCGAGGCTCGCTTCGATGCGACGCTGCGCCTGCGAGAGCCGCGCGAGGATCCAGCGCTCCTCGAGCGATGACGGCTTCGCCGCCGGCAGCGCCCCGTCGCACGCCGTCACGATCAGGCGCGCAGCGTTCCACAGCTTGTTCGAGAGCTTGCCGCCCTCTTCGATCGCTGCGTACGAGAAGCGCACGTCCTGCGTGAGCGAGTTCTTGAGCAGGCCGTAGCGCGTCGCGTCTGCGCCGTGGCGCTCGAGCACCTCGAAGGCGTCGATGCCGTTGCCGAGCGACTTCGACATGCGGCGCCCGTCGACCGCGAGCACGGTCGGATGGATCACGACATCGTCGAACGGCCGCTCGCCCAGCAGCTCGAGACCCGAGAAGATCATCCGGTTCTCCCAGAGCCGGATGATGTCGCGCGCCGTCGTGTTGACATTGCCCGGGTAGAACTGGGCGAGCTCGGGCGTCTCGTCGGGCCAGCCGAGCGTCGCGAACGGCCACAGGGCGGAGCTGAACCAGGTGTCGAGCACATCGGTCTCGCGCGTGAGGTCCGTCGCACCGCACTCCGCGCACGCATCCGGAGCAGACTCCTCGACGGTGATGTGGCCGTCCGGGCAGTACCACGCGGGGATCTGGTGGCCCCACCAGATCTGGCGTGAGATGCACCAGTCGGGAGCGTTCTCGAGCGAGTCGATCGCGAAGCGGTGCTGACTCTCCGGGTGATAGCGAACCTCGCCAGAGCGAAGAGCCTCGAGTGGCCGCTGCTTGATCCCGTCCATCGCGCACCACCACTGCATGGAGATGCGCGGCTCGATCCGGGAGTGGCAGCGCTCGCAGAATGCGACGCTGTGCCGGTAGTGCTCGCGCTGCTCGAGCAAGCCGCGCTCCTTGCACCAGGCCAGGATCTTCTCCTCGGCTTCCTTCTGCGTGAGCCCCTCGAGGCCCGCCGCAGTGACGAGGCCGTCGGCGCCGATGCAGCTCGGCTCCGGCAGACCGTGGTCGCGCCCGATCTGGAAGTCCGTCGGGTCGTGTGCGGGCGTGATCTTGAGCGCGCCTGTTCCGAAGTCGCGCTCGACGCGCTCGTCCGCGATCACCGGCACGCGGTTCTCAGTCCACGGCACGATCACTTCGCGGCCGATGAGCTCCGCATAGCGCGGATCCTCCGGATGAACGGCCACTGCGACGTCGGCCGGGATTGTCGCGGGGCGAACGGTCGCGATCGGGATGTAGCCGTCGCCGTCTGCGAGCGGATAGCGAATCGTCGAGAGCGTGTCGTCGACGTCCTCGTGCTCGAGCTCGAGGTCGGAGAGCGACGTCTCATGGTGCGGGCACCAGTTGATGATCCGGTTCGCCCGATAGATCCAGCCGCGCCGGTACAGGTGCACGAAGAACTGCATCACCGCGCGCACGTAGCCCTCGTCCATGGTGAAGCGGGAGCGCCGGTAGTCGAGCGACGCGCCGATGCGCCGGAAGTCGTCGAGAATCTTGCCGCCGTACTCGTGCAGCCATTCCCACACGCGCGCCTCGAACTTCTCGCGGCCTAGCTCGCGGCGTGACGTTCCTTCGTCGATCAGCGCCTTCTCGACGACGTTCTGCGTCGAGATGCCGGCGTGGTCGAAACCGGGCTGGAAGAGCGTGTTGTAGCCCTGCATGCGCTTCCAGCGAATGAGCAGGTCCCCGACCGCGAGGTTGAGCGCATGGCCCGTGTGCAAGCGGCCCGTCACGTTGGGCGGCGGGTGGCAGTCGACGTACGGCGTGCGCGACGGGTCGGGCTCCGCGTTGTAGAGCCCCTCGGCCTCCCACGTCTGCTGCCAGCGCTCCTCGACGCCGTGCGGCTCGTACCGTGGCTGCATGCTCTGCCCCTCCATCAGCGTGGGAATCCTAGGGACGGGTGCGGGCTACGCAGCGACTATGCGCGGATCCTAGCCCAGTCGGCGCCGACGTGGGCGAGGATCGTCGTCAGCAGCTCGAAGCTGTGCATCACGTGCTCGTGGGCGAGCTGCCGTGCACCGGCCGCCGAATGCGCGACAAGCGCCTGGCGGATCGCGCGATGCTCCGCTTGGTTTTGCGCGTACAGCGTGTCGAGCTCATCGTCGACGGGCGCCCACACGGCCGGGCCAGAGAACGTGCGGCGCGCGGCCTTCGCAACGGACTCGACATACGGCAGCGCGGCAACGCGATAGAGCACGTCGTGGAACGCGTGGTTTGCGCGCATCCATTCCGCCATCAGCGAACGCCGGCTGGAGCCCGGCTCGTGCGAGCGGATCTCGCGCGTCAGCCGGGCGAACCGCTCCTCGCACGCGGCCAGCTCGTCGAGCGCGTCCTGCGTCATCCGGCGCGCCGCCTCTTCCGTGACGACCGCCTCGAGCTCCGCGCGCACGAGAAATGCCTCACGGAGGTCGTCATGCGAAAGCGTCCGCACGCGGACGCCGCGGTTCGGTTCGAACGAGACCAGCCCGAGCGCGGCGAGCCGTCGTAGCGCCTCACGCACAGGCGTCCGCGAGACGCCGAAGCGCTCGGAGAGCTGCTCCTGCCGCAGCACCGAGCCGGGCGCGAGCTCGCCGGCCACGATCGCCTCTTCGATCAGAACGGCGATGTCGTCGGCCTTCGTCGACTCGAGCGTCATTGGAGCCGATCGTATGCCGCGAGCGTGAGGAAGTCCTGCAGCGGCACCGACAGGGCGACGTCGATGAACACCTCTTTCGCCGCGTCTGATGCATCGATCGCCTCGATCTCCCGGCGGACACGCTCGGCGTCGAAGCGTCCCGCCTGCACCCACGACCACACCTGCGCCCGTGAGATCTCGGCAGTCGCGGCGTCCTCCATCAGGTTGTCGATCGCGGCGGCTCCGACGCCGTGCAGCCACGCGTCGACGTACCTGACGCCGACGCTGACGTTCACGCGCAAGCCCGCATCGGTGACCTCGCCTCCCGGCACGTCGAAGTCGACGAGCTGCGCCTCCGTCACCTCGACGTCGTCCCGCTTCCGCGAGACCTGGTTCGCGCGGTCGCCCAGCACTGCATCGAACTCCGCAAGCGCGGTCGGCACCAGATCGGGATGCGCGACCCACGTGCCGTCGAAACCGTCGCCCGCCTCGCGGCGCTTGTCCTCGCTCACCTTCGCGAGCGCGACAGCATTCACATCGGGATCGCGGCGCGACGGGATGAACGCCGCCATGCCGCCGATCGCATGCGCTTCGCGCGCGTGGCACGTCTTCACGAGCAGCTCCGTGTACGCGCGCATGAACGGCACCGTCATCGTCACCTGAGCGCGGTCGGGGAGCAGCGCGCCCATCTTCTTGATGCAGCTGAAGATGTAGTCCCACCGGCCGGCGTTCAGCGCGCAGGAGTGCTCGCGCAGCTCGTACAGGATCGCATCCATCTCGAAGGCAGCGAGGATCGTCTCGATCAGAACCGTGCACTTGATCGAGCCGTGCGGCAGACCGAGCTCGTCCTCGGCGATCCGGAACGCACGCGCCCAGAGCCGCGCCTCTTCGTGCGACTCCACCTTCGGCAGATAGAAGTACGGCCCCGTGCCGCGGTCGAGCTGCTCGTGCGCATTCAGAAACACCGTCAGCCCGAAGTCGAACAGGGACGCCGACACCGGCTCGCCGTCGACGAGGTGATGACGCTCGAGGAGATGCCACCCGCGGTTGCGAATCACGAGCGTCGCCGTGACATCGTTCAGCCGATACGACTTCTCCTGCGTGTCCAGCTCGATCTGCCGCCGCACGGCGTCGTAGACGTTGCGCTGACCTGCAAGCACGTTCTGCCACGTCGGCGAGTTGGCGTCCTCGAAGTCGGCCATGAAGACCTTCGCGCCCGAGTTGAGCGCGTTGATCATCATCTTGCGCTCGACCGGGCCGGTGATCTCGACGCGGCGGTCCTGCAGGTCGGCCGGCGCCGGCACGACCGTGAAGTCCTCCGGAGCGGGGACGAACTGCCGTGCGGTACTCCGCGTCTTCTCGCGCACCGCGAGCAGCCGCTCGCGCTCCGGGTTCAGCTCGCGATGCAGCCGGTCGACGAACGCGAGCGCCTCCGTCGAGACGACGCCATGGTCAACGCCCGCCATGCGCGAAGTATCCCTCAGCGATCTATGCCGATGCGCGCTCCGGAGCCTCGAGTGACGCCGCGAGCTCGACCGGGTCGCCCTCGAGCCGCTCGGCCTCGACCTCCGCGTCCGGCCACCTCCCCGCGAGGACGAGTCGGGTCGACTCCGCGATGCGCGCGAGCGCGGGGTCGGCGAGCGACGGCCGAGCCCGCGCGCTCGCAAGGACGACCACGTCGGGCCGCTCGGCGCGCACCGTCTCCTCGACGACCTCGAACGGCGTGTCCGCGCCGAGGAAGAGCACGCGCCAGCCGCGGCGGCGGAGGGCGAGCCCGAAGATCACAAGCGGGAGATCGTGCAGCTCCCTCGGCGGGCACGCGAGGAGCGCGCGCGGCCCGAGTCCCTCGTCCCAGCGGCGCGCGAGACCGAGCAGCCGGCCGCGGAGCAGGTTCGCCGCGAAGTGCTCCTGGGCGACCGAGACGTCGCCCTTCGCCCAACCGTCTCCGAGCTCGCGCAGCGTCGGCGCGACCGCATCGTGGAGCACGGACTCGACCGAAAGCCGCTGGAGCAGCTCGTCGAGGATCGTCTCCGCCCGCTCCGCGTCGAACGAGAGCAGCGCGGGCAGGAGCTCCACCGGTCCCGCACCGTCGTGCTCGAGCGCCGCGGCGGCGGCCTCGGCGGCCGCGAGCCCGCGCGCGAGCCCAGCCTGCATGCGCCGGACGCGCTCCACGTCGGAGTCGTCGTACAGCCGGAAGCCCCCCTGCGTGCGGCCCGGCTGCAGCAGACCGTACCGCCGCTCCCAGACCCTGAGCAGGTCGGTGCTCGTTTCTGTGCGCCGCGCCAGCTCGCCGATCCGGAACATACCCGGACTCTAACAGAAGTTAGACAGAGATTTGACAGCGGCTGCGACATTCGCTACCTTTTCCTGGACAGAACTTAGACAGCATCGGAACAGGAAGGGAGAGGAACATGAAGAAGCTCGACACCGCCGCCCTGGCGCTCGTCATCGTGGGCGGCCTCAACTGGGGCCTCGTCGGCATCGCGAAGTTCGACCTCGTCGCAGCGATCGCAGGGGGCCTTGACTTCGGCCAGACGAACGCATTCTCGCGCGTCGTCTACACGCTCGTCGGCCTCGCGGCCGTGGCAGAGCTCGTCCGGCTGCCGATGCTCGCGCGAACCGGCGAGCTCCGCCCCCACCACTCGCACTGAGGACAGCAACAGCCATGCACACGCGCAGCCACACCGCATTTCTCGTTGCCGTCGCGGCGTCGCACGGCGTGATCCCGTGATCGACCTAGGTGCTCATCCCTCGCACCTAGGTCGGCCGACCCGCGGGCGCCCGGGGGCGCGCCCGCGGGTCTCAGTCGTAGGACCGAGAGACCAGCTCGGCGACACACACGGGCTTCTCCCCGCCCTCGCGCTCGACGGTCGCCTTCATCGTCGTCTGCTGCCCGCCGTCGAACGCGGTGATTTCGACCACCTCGAACGTCGCGCGGACGCGTGAGCCGACCGGCACGGGCGCCGGGAACCGAACCTTGTTCACCCCGTAGTTGATCGACATGCGCCCGCCGTGCGGCGGCACGACTTCGGACGATGCGGCAGGCAGCAGCGACAGCGTCAGGTAGCCGTGGCCGATCGTCGAGCCGAACGGCCCGTCCTTCGCCCGCTCGGGATCGACGTGAATCCACTGATGGTCGCCGGTCGCCTCTGCGAACGCGTCGATGCGCTCCTGGGAGACCTCCACCCAGCTCGACGGGCCGTAGACGTCGCCGGCCTGCACGCGCGCGCCGCTAGGCCGACTCTTCGGCCAGCTCTTCGGGCGGCAGCGAGTCGGCGCCGGCACTCGTTACGAGCGTCGGCTTCAGGCCCTTCTCGATCGTCTCCTTCGTGATCACGCACTTGGAGACGTCTTTCCGCGACGGCAGCTCGAACATCACGTCGAGCAGCGCGTTCTCGATGATCGAGCGCAGGCCGCGGGCGCCGGTTTCGCGCTCGAGCGCTTTGTCGGCGATCGACCACAGCGCGTCCTCGGTGAAGACGAGGTCGATGTCGTCGTAGTTGAAGAAGCGCTGGTACTGCTTCGTCAGCGCGTTCTTCGGCTCGGTCAGGATCTGCACGAGGTCCTCGCGCTTCAACTGATGAACCGCCGAGAGCACCGGCAGCCGGCCGATGAACTCCGGGATCAGCCCGAAGTTCAGGAGATCCTCGGGCATCACGTCCGCGAGCAGCTCCGCACTCTCGGCGTCGCGCTTCGACGAGATCTCGCGGCCGAAGCCGACCGCGTTCTTACCGATGCGCTTCGCGATGATCTTGTCGAGTCCGGCGAACGCACCGCCGCAGATGAAGAGGATGTTCGTCGTGTCGATCGACAGGAACTCCTGGTGCGGATGCTTGCGCCCGCCCTGCGGCGGCACCGAGGCGACGGTCCCCTCGAGGATCTTCAGGAGCGCCTGCTGAACACCTTCGCCAGACACGTCGCGCGTGATCGATGGGTTGTCCGCCTTTCGCGCGATCTTGTCGACCTCGTCGATGTAGATGATCCCGGTCTCCGCCTTCTTGATGTCGAAGTCGGCCGCCTGGATCAGCTTCAAGAGAATGTTCTCGACGTCCTCGCCGACATAGCCGGCTTCGGTGAGCGCCGTCGCATCCGCGATCGCGAACGGAACGTTGAGGATGCGGGCGAGCGTCTGGGCGAGGTGCGTCTTGCCGCACCCGGTCGGCCCGAGCAAGAGGATGTTCGACTTTTGCAGCTCGACGTCGCCGTCCTCGGTGCCCATCTGCACGCGCTTGTAGTGGTTGTAGACGGCGACCGAAAGCGTGCGCTTCGCCTCCTCCTGCGAAACGACGTAGTCGTTCAGCGCGGAGTAGATCTCCATCGGGCGAGGCAGGTTGTCGAGGTCGAGTGAGCTCGGAGTCGTCAGCTCCTCGTCGATGATCTCGTTGCAGAGATCGATGCACTCGTCGCAGATGTAGACGCCCGGCCCCGCGATGAGCTTCTTGACCTGGCGCTGCGACTTGCCGCAGAAGCTGCAGAGAAGCTGCTCGTTTCCTTCGCTCGCGCGCGCCATGCGACTCCTTTTACCCCGATTTCGACGAGACGGCTAGGGCAGCTTCGTTAAGCGGCGGCCTCGACGCGCGCCTGGTCGCGGTGTGTGATCACCGTGTCGATGATCCCATAGTTCACTGCCTCCTCCGGGCTCAGGAAGAAGTCTCTCTCCATGTCGCGCGAAATCTCCTCCTGGGTCTTCCCGGTGTGCTCCGTGTAGATCTCCTCCAGGCGCCGCTTGAGGCCGATCACCTCGCGGGCCTGGATCTCGATGTCGGTGCCCTGCCCCTGGAAGCCGCCGGACACCTGGTGGATCAGGATCCGTGAGTTCGGCAGCGACATGCGCTTCCCTTTCGTGCCACCGGCGAGCAGCAGCGAGCCCATGCTCATCGCGATCCCGACGCAGATCGTCTGAATGTCCGGCTTGACGAACTGCATCGTGTCGTAGATCGCGAGCCCGGCGTACACCGAACCGCCCGGCGAGTTGATGTACAGCGAAATGTCCTTCTCCGGGTCCTCGGACTCGAGGTGGAGGAGCTGGGCGATGATCAGGTTCGCAATCTGGTCGTCGACCGGCGTTCCCAGGAAGACGATGCGTTCGGCGAGCAGGCGCGAGTAGATATCGAACGCGCGCTCGCCGCGCGACGTCTGCTCAACGACCATGGGGATCAACGGGCTCATCTCAGCTCAGCTCCTTCAGCTTCCTGGGGTCCAGAGTTTCGGGGTCTCGGCCGGTTGCTCCTTCTCCGGCGTCCAGATCGCCTCGCGCGCCTCGTGCACTTCCGGCGCGATCGGCTTCACTTCCGCGGCCACGCGATCGAGTGCGCGCTTGAGGCGAATGTCGTCGCGAACGTTGTCGGCGCCGCCGCGCGCGATGAACTCCTCGATGTCCTCTTCGTTTTCGCCCGCGGTGCGGAGCTCCTCCCGGATCTCGTCGTCCGTCACCTCGATGCCGAGCTTGTCCGCGACGGCCTCGAGCACGAGCTCGCGGGAGACGGAAAGCGACGCTTCCGCGCGCAGCCGCTGCTCGAGCACCTCGGGGGTCTGTCCGGTGAGCTGAAGGTACGAGGCCGCGTCGATCCCTCGCGACTCGAGGCTCCGCGCGAGGCCGGTCAGAAGCTCGCGCGTGCGCGCTTCGACGAGCGGGCCGACGGCGACGAAGCCCGTCGCCTTCACCAGCTCGTCGACCGCCGCGGCGCGGAACAGCCCTTCGACCTCGTCCTCGATCTGGTCGCGCAGGCGCGACTCGGCATCTTCACGTAGCTCGGCGAGCGTGTCGAACTCGCTCGCCGCGGCGGCGAGCTCGTCGTCGAGCGGCGGCAGAACGGGCTCCTTCACCAGCTTGAGCGCGACGGTCGCCGTGCGGCGGCCTCCGTCGGAGAGCTCGTAGGCGATCTCCCTGCTCGCACCGGGCTCGAGCCCGACGACGCCGTTCTCGAGCTCTTCGACGAGCCTGCCCGAGCCGAGCTCGACGATGTAGTCGCGCTGCGCCGAGCCGTCGTCGGCGATCAGGTCGACGACGACCGTGTCGCCTTCCTGCGCAGGGCGCCCGTCGACATCGACGAGCTCCGCGGCGGTGCGCTGCAGCAGCTCGAGCTCCGCCTGCACGGCCTCCTCGGGAACCTCGACCTCGTGCTTGGGCACCTCGAGCGTCTTCCAGTCGGCGGGCTCCGGCTTCGGCTGCACCTGCACGGTCGCAGAGAACGACCAGTCCTCCCGGTCGCTCGACGGCAGCTCGTACTCGTACTCCGGCATCGCGACCGGGTTCACGCGCGCACGCGCTGCGGCGTTCCAGAACCAACCGCCGATGTGGCTCTCGACGGCCTCGGCGTAGAGCCGGTCGCGGCCGACGCGCTGCACGAGGAGCGGCATCGGCACCTTGCCCTTCCTGAAGCCGGGAATGCGAACGCTTGCCGCAAGGTCGGAGGCGGCGTGCTCGACGGCGTGGTGCATGTCGCCGGCCGGCACGTCGACCGTCAGCTTGACCTTGTCCTCTGCGAGCTCCTCCACCTGCGCGGGCATCTGCGCAGCATTGAACCAGGTCAGTACTGTCCGGGGCCGTGGAGCTCGAAGCCGCCATTCGCGGCAGGCGGACGCACAAGCAGTACGGCTCGGCGCCTGTCGAGGAGACGGTCGTGCGCGAGCTCGCCGAGCTGGCCCGCTGGGTGCCGAACCACAAGGTCACGAACCCGTGGCGGTTCCGCCTCCTGGGGCCTGAGACGCGCGCGCGGATCGAGGAGCTGGCCGGCGAGAAGGAGGCCGTGAAGCTCAGGCGCGCACCGACGCTCGTGCTCGTCACCGCCGTGCCGTCAGACGACCCCGTGCTTGCCGAGGAAGATCTCTATGCGACCGCGTGCGCGGCGTATGCGCTGCTGCTCGGCGCGACCGACCGCGGGCTCGCTTCCTACTGGCGAACGCCCGCGTGCTTCCGCGAGCCGGACGTGCGCGCGGCGCTGGGTTTGGCGGAGGGAGAGCACATGATCGCGCTCGTGCACCTCGGCCCGGTGGTGAGCGAGCCGCCCATGAAGGAACGCGCGCCGCTCGACGACGTGTTCACAGCGCTGCCGTAGCTCGGGCATACACTCGCTGGTACGCGGGCGTGGTGGAACTGGTAGACACGCCGGCTTTAGGTGCCGGTGCTCGAGAGAGCGTGGGGGTTCGAGTCCCTCCGCCCGCACTCACTTGTGGACGTGCACCCATGCCGCCATCGGGTTGCGCAATGTCCGAAAAAGTGGCCCCGGTAGGAATCGAACCTACGCACGGAGCTTCGAAGGCTCCCGCTCTGTCCTCTGAGCTACGGGGCCGAATGTCGCCTGTTTCCAGGCAAATCCGGCGGTTCCAACCTGCTGCTTGCTCTGTCCTCTCAGCGTATCCATCTGGTCGACGTGCAGGGGTTCATTCCAGCCGTCGCAGGCCGCTGCCGTCAGCATTGATCAGATAGATGCCTTCGCCGAATTCGCCGTCACGGTTGCGGATCGCGCTGAAGGCGATTGTCTTGCCGTCCGGCGACCACTGCGGCGTGTGGCCGTCTGGGCGCAGACCCGGTAACGGGAAAACGAACTTGCTCCCCGAGCGACTGATCGTTCCCGCGTGCGAACCGCTCTCGTAGGCCAGCGTCTGCGAGTCGGGCGACCACGAGTAGACGGCACCGAAGTTGCAACAGCGGCCACCCGGCAGCAGCGTGCGAGCCTTCCCACCGTTTGCCGCCACGATCTCGAGACCGTCGCGACCGATGAAAGCGACCCAACGGCCATCCGGCGAGAAGACCGGGTCGTAGCCGTTCACCCCCAGCGAGCGAGCGGCCCCACTGTGGACGCCTGCAACCTCGATGAGATCGGTCGCAAACGGCGGCCCTGCCTTGCTGTTCAGGAAGGTGCGGGTGAAGACGACATTCCTGCCGTCTGGGGAGAAGCTCGGATAGCTGTCGAGCGTGCCCTTCGGATGCGGCAACACGCGGTCAACCCCGCCCGTCGCAGCCACGAACTGCACATCGGTTCCCTGCTGGACGTTGCAGCCGCAATGGGCGGTGAAGGCAACCTGCCGCCCGTCTCGTGAGAGCGCGAACGCATCCCCGCCGACCGACCCGATAGCGCCCAGATGCGCACTGGCGTGCCCCGTGCTGCTGTAGAGGCTGAACGAGTCCTGGTAGACAAGCCGGTCGCCGGCAGCCCAGCGCACCTCGTTGATGGTCGATCCACCGAGGGTCTCTTGGCGAGGTGCGGTCACGACAACGCGGGGCGCACCCGAACCGTCCGCGCTCACCACCAGGACACTGTCGAAGCCCGGCTTGATCGGATGAGACAGTTCGTTTGGAAGAGGGCCGACGTAGGCGATTTGCGTCCCGTCCGGCGACCACGCAGGGCCATACCCGCCCGCGAAGGAAGCACTTTCCGCTCCGACTTGCTGCACCGACCCAGCAAGCAGTACCGCCGCGACGACCACCGCAGCAAGGACTCCGAGTCGCATGATCATTTGACGTGACACTGTTGTCTGTTCAGCAGACGCCGTGGGCGTATGCCGTGAGGTCGAGGTAGATGGTGCTGAAGGTGGGCGGATCGACTGGCAGGTGGCGAATCGCGGCGAGGACGGCTTTGCATGGGTGCCACTCGTCCATCGTGCCGTCGTACCAGTCTTGAAGCACTGCGCGCCAGCCACCACGCGGCGCGCGGGGACGCAAGTGTGGTGCATAGTTGATGAGCGCCAGGCGTACGCGGTCTATCGAGGCCGGCCAGCGACACGGGCCATAGGCCATCGTTCGTGCGCGAACCGTGATCGCAACTGTCGTGCCGACCTTGCACCTCTGGCCCGTCGGGTTCTTGGGAAGGCTTCGCGGCATCGCCGCATCGACATGTTCTAAAAGCGTCCTGTCGGCTGGCCTACCAGCCCACGCTTCCGCCACTCGTCCATAAGGCGTCGGCGAAACCGCGACGTGGGAAACCGCGAGCCCCTGCCGGTGACTCCCACAACCTGCAGCTACGACGGCAAGTCCTATGAGCACAGCAGCGCGAATCTGACGAATATCTGCCCATCTCTTTCGCGAACGATGGTGGACACGTAAGGATCCCGGAAACCTCAACCCGCCTCGGGCACGCTCTGGAGCGGGATTCGAATGGCTGAGGCGAATGGCGAGACACCACCCGGCTCTCACTGCCACCGCCGTGCTCCTCGCACTGGCCGGCGGGATCGCCGGTGGTGCTGCGTCGTCCCGTCAGCGCTGAACCGACGCCGAAGATGAGTGCATCCCCTCCTCGAACGCACCGCAGCCGGTGTGCTGGAACAGATACGCGAGTCGGTCACGCGAAGCACCAGCTGCTCGTGACGTTGCAGCGCCGGCGCTTCTACAGGGCCGAGCGCTGCAACGGTACCCGCGCATCCGGTGGGCCGAGGCTCTCGATCCGGTAGCCGTCGGGGTACGAGCGGTGCCGCTCGAGCGTGCGCAGGCGCGGCTTCCTGCGCGCCGGCAGCACGCGGACGACCGACGAGCGGAGGCGGATGGCGCGCTCCGTGGCGCGGCGCACCGCAGCCGGCGGATGTGGGAGCCCGAGCGCGTCGAGGAGCGGCGGGTCGAGCAGCGCGTGCACGATCGGGCGGCCGACCGGCTTCGGCAAGCCCGGAAACCAGTCGAGGAACAGGTCGCGCGTCGCAACGGCGACGCGATGCCCCGCGTCGGTGTACGCGAACCGCTCACGCTCGAACTCGACGTTGTATCGCTCGAGCTCGTCGTAGGTGTCGGGCAGGTCGTCGATCGCCATGCGCCTTCCGATCTCGCGCCAGAAGTAGAAGGTCGCGAGCTTCTCGAGCTCGAGCAGCGGCCGCCAGCCGAAGCGCGCGTTCCAGCGAATCGGCTCGAACACCATCGTCGAGAGGACGTAGAGGAAGTCGTCATTTGCGATCGCGAAGCGCGCGTGGATCTGGTTCATGCGCCGAAGCGCTCGCTTGCCGATCCCGGTGTCGTAGCCGAGCTCGCAGAACGCCGAGATCAGGAGCTGCGTGTCGTCGTAGCGCTTCTGGGTGCGTTCCGTGAGCTCGTGCGTCGATGCGAGCAGCTCCGCGATCGACGGCACCGCGTACGACTTGCAGAACGCGACCTCGAGCGCACGCTGCGTGTCCCACGGGAACTCGACGGCGGCGTCGAGGAAGACGATGCGCTGCGCGTCGCGGACCGGATCGAGGCGCTGCAGCTCACGCAGCCAACGGCTCACGCACCCAGCTTTGCAGCTCTCAGCCCGCGTTCGCCTGAATGTCGAGATACGGGCGCGACGGGCGGTACGGGTTCAGCCCGAACGTGAATCCCTTCGCGCTGCCGCGAACGCGGAACGTTCCGCTGCACTGGAGCTGCGCGCCGCCGTAGCTCTCGGACAGCCGGTACCGACTGCCGTAGGTGCGCTCGACCTGCTGCTGCAGCGTCGCCGGTTGGACGCGCAAGAGATGGCCGAGCTTCGCGTCGACAAGCGACGGCGACTGGAAATAGAGGCCGTTCGCGGCGATCTGAGACCCGTGCTTGATGAACGTGACCGAGAGCCCGAGCGTCGCCTGCTTCGTGCCGCCGTAGCGGTACTCCGGAATGCCTATCCCGTTGGTCGACTGCGCGTTCGGACGCACGAGAGCCGGCGGCCCGAGGATGGCGCGCACCTGCGCAGGTGTCTTACCGAGAATCGGCTCTCCCGCAACGGTCAGCGTCGCGAGGTCGAGCTGCTCCCAGCGCTCGGGCGCTGGCAGCTGCGCGATCGGCGTCGTGAGCGGCACCGGCGGGCAGGGCTTCGCAACGCCGTTCCCCTGCAGCTTGAAGATGCCCGCGACGCGGCCGCGGGCGTCGTAGCCCACGAGCTCGCCGGGCAGCTCGGCCTGCGGCACGGCGACGCTGAAGACGTTGTCGCGAAGCGCCGCGGGAACACGTCGCCCGCTCTCGAGGAACGCCTCCACCCGCACGATTCCGTCCGCCGCGAGTCCATTGAAGTGCGTGATCGGCGACTCCATCCAGGAGCCGACGTCGAGAGGCCCGTTGGTGAAGACCGGGCCGCAGCCGGCCGACCCGGGTCCTTTCGAGAGCGCCTCGATGTCGACGACGCACGTCCATGTGCCCTTGATCGCATGACCGCGCGTGAAGCCGCGCGCCGGGCCAACCGCGACTCCGACCCGTACGGGGTCGTTCGGGTCGGGCTGAATCAGGCGACCGAAGCTGAAGGTGA
This sequence comes from Gaiellaceae bacterium, assembly GCA_035650975.1. Classification (GTDB taxonomy): domain Bacteria; phylum Actinomycetota; class Thermoleophilia; order Gaiellales; family Gaiellaceae; genus PALSA-600. Next base: position 31,473 of record DASRGQ010000042.1, on the reverse strand, counting down.
CGAAGCGCTGCTTCGGAAGCGGCGTCCCCACCGCCTCACGTCGGTCGAGCCAGCCGATGCGCGGGTGCACGATCGGCGCCGTCACGCGGCTCGGCGCACCCGGAATCGCCCCGGGCCTCGTGCCTGCGAAGTAGCTCGGCACCGTCGGCCGTTTGCCGGCTGGGAGGATGCCGCCGCCGAGCGCGGAGACGACGTAGGGAACGTCCCGACTCGAGCCGTTCTTCAGCAGTGCTGCGACCGCGAACACCGTGTCCGCAGGCGGATGGTTCTGCACGGTTCCGGCCGGCTGGCCGTGCAGCGCGAGGAACACGTTGTTCACGACACGGCTGGTCGTGGTCTCGCGTGCACGCGTGACGCGCACGCTTCGAACGCCGTCGGCGGCGAAGCCGTAGACGCCGGTGATCGAGAGCGCGGGCTTGCCGACGCTGAACCACACGTCGTCGGCGACGAGCGCGACGTGCCCCGCGAGCTCGTCGGCCCGCAGGCACTGGTTGCTCCCACGCGCGCCCGGCAGTTTCGTGCGGACGAGCCGGAGGCAGTACGCGTCGCCGTTTCGGAAGCCGAGCAGGTCGAAGCTCGTGCCGTCGACCGCCTCGCGTAGCAGAAGCCGCAGCTTCGTGCCGGCCGGGAACGACGCGAGCGCGACGCCGTTGCGTGCCGCGAAGCCCTCCTGGAGCTCGGCCGGCGCAGGACGGCCCGGCGTGCCGTTCAGCCAGGCGCTGAAACGGCCCGCGAGCCCGGTTGCGAACGCCGCCGCCGCCAGCACTGCCACCGCGGCGACCGACGCGACCAGCACGACGCCGCCCCGTCGGCGAATTGGCGTGTCCGGCGCAGCACGACGAAGCACTTCGTCCCAGCGCGGCTCGACCTCGACCGGCTCGACGAGTGTCTCGAGCGCGTCCGAGACGGAATCGAAACGCGTCATCTCCGCTCCGGCGCCGGCAAAGCCGGTGCCTCCGCTCTCTGTGAGCCTCCGTCGAGCCTACGGCTCATCTGGTCACCTCGCTCAACAATCCGCGCAGCCGCTCGTGTGCGGCGTGCAGCGTCGCGCCGACGGTTCCCTCACCGATCGAGACGGCTTGCGCGATCTGGCGGTAGTCGAGGTCGGCGTAGTAGCGCAGAAAGAGCACGAGGCGCTGGCGCTCAGGAAGCTGCTCGACCGCCTCGCGCACGTGCCCGCGCCGGCCGTCGTCGTCGCACGGCTCCGGCTCCGGAACCTCGGCGAGCACGTCGCGACGGCGCGAACGTTCGTCTCGCGCCGCGTTGACGACGATGCGCCAGACCCAGCCGCCGAGCTCGCCGCTGCCGTCGAACGACCTACGCGATTTCACCGCGCGCACGAATGCCTCCTGGACGACGTCTCTCGCGGCTTCCCGGTCGCCGACGATCGCCGCTGCGACGCGCGTCAGCTCGGGCAGGCGCCCTTCGTAGATCGCGCGCAGCTCGTCGAGGTTCGCTCCACGGCGAGTTCCGGCCATCTAGGAAGACGACTCTCCGGCCGCCTCGTTTTCTTTAGCGAGCGGCCGCAGGGACGCGAGAGGGTGGCAGAGGGGACTCGAACCCCCGACCACCGGGACCACAACCCGGGGCTCTACCAACTGAGCTACTGCCACCGCGCGCGCTCATCCTAGACGAGCGTCCCGTCGAGTCCTTCCCGCAGCGCGACGAGCGAGTCGAACACCGCAACTGCACCGTGATCGCGCAGCTCCTGCTCCGACCAGCCGCCGGTGATCACGCAAACGGTCTCGAGACCGGCATTCGCCGCTGCCTCGATGTCCCACCTCGAGTCGCCGAGGAACACGCCCTGCTTCGTTCCCGCCTTGGCGAGCGCGGCATGCACGACGTCAGGATGCGGCTTCGTCCGTTCGACGTCGTCCGCGTTCGTCCACCCGTCGACGAGCTCGCGCACGTCGAGCAGGTCGAGAAAGTGGTCGAGGTCGTCCTCGTTCGAGGACGATGCGAGCACGACGACGAATCCCCGTTCCTTCAGCGCCTCGATCAGCTCCTTCGCGCCCTCGAGCGGCTCGCACTCGTCGCGCAGCGGGGCGAACTCCTCCTTGGAGGCGTCGCGCAGTTCGTCGCCGAGCCGCCGCTCGACCTGCTCGCCGCAGACGGCTTTGACGAACTGGTCGCCGCCCATGCCGATGTGGCGGTGCACCCGCCACATCGGCACGACGAGATCGTGTCGTCGGAACGCGCGATACCAACTCAGCGCGTGCTGGTAGTTGGAGTCGACGAGCGTCCCATCGAGATCGAGCAGCGCTGCTCTGCTCAGCTTGCGGCCTTCGTCTTCTCGCGCTGGCCGGTGTGCTTCCCTTCGCAGAACTCCTCGACCATCTTCTTGTTGAACGCCGGGATGTCGTCGGGCTTGCGGCTCGTCACGAGCCCCTGATCGACGACGACCTCCTCGTCGACCCAGTTGCCACCCGCGTTTCGGATATCCGTCTGCAGCGTCGGCCACGACGTGACCTTCCGATCGCGCACGACACCGGCCTCGACGAGCACCCACGGGCCGTGGCAGATCGCCGCGACCGGCTTGCCCGCCTCGAAGAAGTCGTGCACGAACGCAACGACGTTCTCGTCGCCGCGCAGCTGGTCGGGGTTGCCGACGCCGCCGGGGATCAGGAGCGCGTCGTACTCCGACGCGTCGACTTCCTCGATTGTCCGGTCGACCTTCAGCTTGTCGGCCTTGTCGAAGTGGTTGAAGCCCTGGATCTCGCCCGGCTTCAACGAGATGAGATCGGTCTGCGCGCCGGCCTCGTCGAGCGCCTTGCGCGGCTCGACCAGCTCGACCTGCTCGACCATGTCGGCCGCGATGATCGCGACCCGCTTGCCCTGCAGCTTTCCGCTCGCCATCCGTCCTCCTCGTCGACGTGGTTACGAATGGCCGATGCCCGCTCGGCGGCGACGGAAACCGTCAGTGCGACACGCCGCGCCGCGTCAGGATCGCGTGCGAGGTCACGACGACCCACGCGGCCTCGAGCAGCAGGAACCCCCACTGCGCGTCGTGGTAGGCGCTCGCGACGAGGATCACCGAGCCGAGCCAGTTCGGGATCAGGTAGCGAAGGGCCGACGACGGCGCGATCTCGAAGTGCAGGAGCGCGAAGGCCGCCATGTTGAGGGCCGCTCCGAGGAGCTGGACGACGATGCCGGTTGTCATGGCTCGAGTATTCCGGAGCTTGCATTTCGCCCGATCCTTTGCAACACTCATGTTGCATGAACGCAACGCCGTCGATTCCGATGGTCGACGAGGAGCTCCGGCGCGCGACGATCACCGTGCTGCGCGAGCGGGGCTTTCCCGGCCTCACGCTCGAGCGCGTCGCCGAGGTGGCAGGCCGTGCCCGCTCCACGCTGTGGCGGCAGGGGCTCACCCGCGAAGCGCTCGTCGGGGCGCTCGTCGGCGACCTGGCGGCCGACTTCCGCCATTCGATGTATCCGCTGCTGACGACGGCCGGCACCGGGCGCGAGCGGATGCAGCGCGGGCTCGAGGCGCTCTGCGACCTGCTCGACCGCCACCTGCCGCTGATGCTCGCAACCGACGAGGCGTTTCACCAGCCCACCGCGCCCGGAACGCCGCCCGACTACCTGCACCCGTTCATCACCTTCCTGCGCGAAGGAGCGGCCGACGGGACGCTCGACACGGGAGCCGATCTCGTGCTCGCAGCCGACCTCGCGTTCAACGGCGTCGCGTGGCCGTACGTCCACCTGCGCGGCCGGCACGAGTGGCCGGCCGAGCGCGCACGCACCCTCGTCGTCGGGGTCGTGCTCGACGGGCTCGGCGGACTGCGCGCGACCCCGCCCGCGAAGAAACGAAAGGAGCGAGAATGACAGTTCCCTACCAGCAGCCGCTTGTTCCACTCGAGCCCGGCCCGCGGCAGATACCGGAACCGCCGCGGCGCGGCGAGGACGGCGGTCCGCCCTGCGCGATCTGCGGCGGCAAGACGACCTCGGCGGTGTGGTCCGACGACGACTGGACGCTGCACCCGCCGGTCGGTGGCAGCCTGCCAGGCGCCGTGTGGCTCGCAAGCCGCGAGCACGCCGACTCGTTCTCCGATCTGCCCGATCGTCTACAGGCGGACTTCGGCCGCGTCGTGGCGCGTGTCGAGCGCGCGATCCTCGCGCTCGACGACGTCGCGCGCGTTCACCTCTACCGCTGGGGCGACGGCGGTGCGCATTTCCATGTGTGGTTCCTGCCGCGGCCGCTCGGCATGGTCGAGGCGCAGGGGATGATGCTGCCGCTCTGGGAAGACGTGCTCCCGAACGTTCCGGACGAGGAGCTGGCCGAGGCGGCACGGCGCGTCGCGGCAGCGATGTGAACGGCGCGCCGCAGCTCGCGCGCAGGCTCGGGACGTTCGACGCGGTCGTCATCGGCCTGGGCTCGATGATCGGCGCGGGCGTCTTCTCGGCGTTCGGGCCTGCGGCCGCGGCGGCGGGAGCGAGCTTGCTGATCGGGCTTGCGCTCGCCGCGGGCGTCGCGTACTGCAACGCCGTCGCGTCGGCGCAGCTGGCCGCGCAGTACCCCACGTCCGGCGGCACGTACGTCTATGGCCGGGAGCGGCTCGGCGAGTGGTGGGGCTTCCTGGCGGGCTGGGGCTTCGTGATCGGCAAGACCGCCTCGTGCACGGCGATGGCGTTGACGTTCGCGTCGTACGCCGCACCGGGCGCAGGTTTCGGCAGGCGCGCGATCGCAGCGACCGCAGTTGCCGTGCTCACCGGCGCGAACCTGCGTGGCATCACGCGCACGGCTGCACTCGCGCGTGTGCTCGTCTCCGCGGCGATCGTCGCGCTGCTCGTCGTCGTCGCCGCGATCCTGGCGACGGGGAATGTCTCGCAGCACGGGTTCGCCGGGCTCGGCGGCCTTCACCACGGTGGCGTGCACGGCGTGCTGCAAGCGGCGGCACTGCTCTTCTTCGCGTTCGCCGGCTACGCGCGAATCGCGACGCTCGGCGAGGAGGTGCGCGAGCCGGCAAGGACGATCCCGCGTGCGATCCCGATCGCACTTGCGATCGTCGTCGTCCTCTACGTCGTCGTCGGCGCGACGGCGCTCGCTGCCGCGGGTCCCGCGACGCTCGCGGCCGCCACCACCCCACTCGCAGCTGCGGCGAAGGTCGCCGGCGCCGCGTGGGCGCAGCCGGTCGTGCGCATCGGCGCCGCAGTTGCGAGCCTCGGCGCGCTGCTGGCGCTCATCGCCGGCATCGGCCGCACGACGCTCGCGATGGCGAGAAACGGCGATCTACCGCACTGGCTTGCGTCGGTCGAGTCGGAGCGCAGTGTTCCGGATCACGCGGAGCTTCTGCTCGGGCTCGTCGTGATCGCGCTCGTCCTGACGACCGACCTGCGCGGCGCGATCGGCTTCTCGTCGTTCGGTGTGCTCATCTACTACGCGGTCGCAAACGTCGCGGCGTTCACGCAACCTCCCGCGCAGCGCCGCTGGCCTCGTGCGCTGAACGTGATCGGTGCGGCGGCCTGCATGCTGCTCGTCGCATCGTTGCCCGAGCACGCGATCGTCGCGGGCGTGCTCGTGCTCGCGATCGGGCTCGGCGGCCGCGCAATCGTGCTTGCTTCGAAAAGGAGGCGCCTTGCCTGAATCGCTTGCAGGGAAAGTCGCGCTGGTCGCAGGCGCGACGCGCGGCGCCGGCCGCGCGATCGCGGTCGAGCTCGCGCGCGCCGGTGCATTCGTCTACGCGACGGGACGCAGCAGCCGAGTCTCCGGACGCTCGGAGATCGACCGTCCCGAGACGATCGAGGAAACGGGCGACCTGATCGCCGCCGCCGGCGGCGCGGGCGCTGCGCTGCGTGTCGACCACCTCGAGGCCGGCGAAGTCGCGACGCTCGTTGCGCGAATCGAGCGCGAGCAGGGCCGGCTCGACGTGCTTGTGAACGACATCTTCGGCGGCGACCGCTACATGCAGTGGGACAAGAAGCTGTGGGAGCACGACCTCGCGGGCGGATTGCGCATGCTGCGGATGGGAATCGACACGCACCTGATCACGTGCGCGAAGGCGATGCCGCTCGTCCTGGGCACAGGCGGCGGACTGGTGATCGAAATGACCGACGGAACCGCCGAGTACAACAGCGCGTTCCGCCGCAACGTGGGCTTCTACTACGACCACGTGAAGGCCGCGGTCGGCCGCATCGTGCTCGGCCTCACCGCCGAGCTCGAGGACACGGATTGCACCGCGGTTGGCGTCACCCCGGGCTGGCTGCGCTCCGAGCAGATGCTGGAGCACTTCGGCGTGACGGAGGAGACTTGGCGTGATGCGATCGCGGGCCGGCCGCACTTCTGCATCTCGGAGTCGCCGACGTACGTCGGACGAGGGATCGTCGCGCTCGCGGCCGATCCGGACCGGCACCGCTACGCGGGGCGCGTCCTCTCGAGCGCGGAGCTCGCACGCACCTACGGTGTCACCGACGTCGACGGCTCCCAGCCCGACTGCTGGCGCTACGTCGTCGAGATCGAGGAGCCCGAACGGCCGGCAACCGAGCTCGGATATCGCTGATCGGCGCAGAGTGGGCGGACGGGTTACAAGCGCCCGCCGCCCGGTTAGTTAGAGCGACATGGGTTACGCGAAAATCAACTTGCGGGCTGTCGAAGACAGCGCCGCGGAGCACGGCCTCTCGGAAACGCAGGAGGCGCGGTTCCCGCGCGGAGAGCTCGGAGCCGAGCAGACGGGTTTCAACTACCTCACGATCAAGCCGTCACGGCGCGAAACGTTTGCGCACCGCCACGGGAAAGCCGAGGAGATCTACGTCGTCCTGGCGGGGTCGGGCCGCGTCAAGCTCGACGACGAGCTCCTCGAGCTCGAGCCGCTCGACGCAGTCCGGGTCGGTCCGGGGATCACGCGCTCCTTCGAAGCAGGCCCGGACGGGCTCGAGGTCCTGATCTTCGGCCCGCGCGTCGAAGGCGACGGCGAGCTCGTCGACGACTTCTGGAACGCCGGCGACTGACCGCAACGGTACTGAGTGCGCCCGCGACGATTCGAAGCCGCGGCGTCGGCGCAGACCTGACCCATTCGAGTGATCGGTCACTCGTTCGAGGCAAGCCCGACGGTGAGGGCGGACCTGGACGCGAGGCTGGACCTGAGTCTTCGTCGAGGACGTCTCCCCTTTCAGGGTGACGTCATGCGCACGGGGGGCGCTCACCGTGCGGGCATGCAGCTACCGAACACCTCCTCGCGTAAATGCGTTCTGCTCCTGACCGCCATCGTCGTTGTCGTCGCGACCGCGATGCTCGGAGCTTTCTCGGCGGCGCCTGCTGTTGCGGCCGCCTGCCCGCCGCCTCCGACCCCGCTGCAGCCGTTCGCACCCTGGAATGACACGCACGACTACGTCCTCACAACTGGTGGCTCCTTCGAGCAAGGCGCGGCCGCCTGGACGCTCACCGGCGGCGCGGCGATCGTCAAGGGCAACGCCCCGAACAAGTACGACGCGTCGTCCGACTCGCAGTCGCTCTTCCTTCCCGCCGGCAGTTCTGCCACGAGCCCGTGCGTGACAGCGCCGATGATCAAGGGCATCGTCCGCTTCTATGCCAAGAACCTCGGGACCTCGGCTGGAGCCCTCGACGTCCAGATTCTGGTCAAGGGCGGCGTCTACGACGCCGGCACCATCACCGCCGGGAACGGCTGGGGGCCTTCCCCCATGGTCGTTTCCACCGCACCGAACTACTCCGGTGCTGTCGCGTACCAAGTACGGCTCACACCGGTCGGCGCCGGCGCGGCATTCGACGTCGATGACGTCTACTTCGACCCGTACTGCAGCCGGTAGCGCGCGCGAGGTGGTGGGGGCGGACCGGAGCGATCCGGTTCGCCCCGTGCTCATCCCCAGTTTGCGTGCTGCCGATAAGTCCCGGGTGGCGATGAGCGCAGAGACGTTCGACCCTGTCCTGGAACGGCAGCTCGCGGACGCCCGGGCACGTCAGGGGCGGGGACTTGCCGGCCGCGAGGCGCTCGGGCGCTGGTCCTTGGCGCTCGTGGTGATAGGTGGCGCATCGGCGCTTCTGTCGCTGGCGGGGACACACCGCCAGCCCTCTGAGTGGCTCTATCCGGCATTCGTCGTCGCGTACGCGGTCGTCTGTTCGCTCAAGATCGAGGTCGGCAGCGGCCTCGCCCTCCCCACCGAGCTCGTCCTCGTGCCCATGCTCTTCCTACTACCGGCGCGCGCCGTCCCGATGGTCGTCGTGGGAGGGATGCTTCTAGCACAGCTGCCCGATGTCGCTCGGGGCGCACTCGCGCCCGAGCGTGCCGTTGTTCGCCTGGGCAGCGCCTTCTTCGCGTTCGGCCCCGCACTCGTCTTCCTGGCCTACCACGAGCCGACAGCAACCTGGCATGGCGGCGCGGTGCTCGCCGGCGCACTCGCAGCGCAGCTTCTCTTCGACTACACCGGCTCGGCCACGCTCGAGCGGATCGCGCTCCGCGTCTCGCCGCGCGAGCTTGTGAAGCCGCTCCTATGGGCGTTCGCGTTCGACGTCCTTGTCGCGCCGCTGGCGTTCGGCATGGTGATCGCGAACCGTGCACAACCCGGCGCGCTGCTCCTACCGTTGCCGCTGATCGCGCTGCTGTACGTGTTCGTGCGCGAGCGTCGCCAACGACTGGACTCTCTGCTTGAACTATCTGGCGCTTACCGGGGGACCGCGTTCCTGCTCGGCGACGTTGTCGAAGCGGATGACGCCTACACGGGCGATCACTCACGGCAGGTCGTCGAGCTCGTCACGGAGGTTTGCGACCGCCTCGGGCTCGCACCCCGCGAGCGACGGATCGCCGAGTTCACAGCACTCCTCCATGACGTCGGCAAGATCCGGATCCCGGCCGAGATCATCAACAAACCGGGCCCGCTCACCCCGAAGGAGCGTGCGCTGATCAACACGCACACGATCACAGGCGAAGAGCTGCTCGTACAGGTCGGCGGCCTCCTCGCAGACGTCGGCCACATCGTGCGCTCGTGCCACGAACGCTGGGACGGCCAGGGCTACCCCGACGGCCTCAAAGGCAACGACATCCCCCTGGTTGCCCGAATCGTTTGTTGCTGCGACGCATTCAACGCGATGACCACCGACCGCTCCTATCGTCGCGCGCTCACGACCCAAGCCGCGATCGAGGAACTCCGCGCAAACCGCGGGACGCAGTTCGATCCAGCAGTCGTCGATGCGCTCGTAGCCAGACTCGCCTTGGGCACGCCAGACTCCGAGACGGACGGAACACTTCTGGAAGCCGGCACTGAAGGCGGGTGCGTTGAGGCCAATCGGTGTCACGTCTCCGCTTCTGTCTCCCAACGGCAAGCAACCACCCCTTGACCAGCGCAAAAAACCGGCGCTAAATTCGGGCCGTGAGCGACGCGGCCGACCCCACTCCGCCGCTACCACCGGACCCGCCAAGCCGCGTGTGGGAGCATCGCAAGCTGTCGAACATCACGCTCAGTAAACAAGAGCGAGACCGCCTTCTCGAGAGCATCGACCGGCAGATCGCGGAGATCGACGACCGCTCGAGCGGCGGGTCGCACTCTCCCGGCTGAGGGCCGCTTAGAGGTCCCGGCAAACGCGATCAGGAAGGCGGGAGGATCGCCCGCCTGTTGGGAGGCGGTATCCACCTGCCATTGAGCTCGGCTTGCTCGCTGGTGAGGACGCCTCCGGGCCAGCCGAAGCAAAGCCTCTCGGCGTCACCGAGTACTGCCAGCCCCTGTCGAGACCTGGTCACGAGGATCAGCCGCGGGCAGATGCGGGCCTAAAACGGCTTACCTGAACAGGATGCGCCCGGGAGGATTCGAACCCCCGACCAACGGCTTAGAAGGCCGCCGCTCTTCCGCTGAGCTACGGGCGCCCGCTCGACAAGCTAGCGCGCTCGGAGGTCAGTGGCGGACGCCGAAGTCCGTCGTGATGATCGTCACCGGCAGGCCTCTGTAGACACCGCCGGCACTCGGGAAGTGGATTGCCGAGATGCCGATCTCGCGCCAGGCCGGATTGAGGATGTTCGCCCGGTGGCTCGGCGAGCCCATCCACAACGACACGGCGGCGCGCGCGCCGACCGACGGTGAGTACCAAAGCATGTTCTCGCCGACCGACCACTCGTGCTTCGCGGGCGCGTACCAGTGGCTGATCCGCGCCGAGAAGGACGTACCGTCGTGCGACGAGTGCTCGAAGTAACCGTCGACTCCCATCTCGTGCGTGTGCTGCGACGCGGATGCCACGAGCAGCGGGCTCGAGCGAAGCGCTGCGAGCCCGTACTGCGCACGCACCTGGTTCAGGTCCTGCAGAAGGCTCGTCTCGAGCGACGTGAGACGCGCGCCGGACCGCGAGGTCGACGACTGAGACGACGGCGCAGCCACCACCATGACGGCGACGGCCAGCACGAGGACGGCGGACAGCTTGCGCCCGAGACGGATCATCGAATAGCTCATCGGCTGGGGGAACCCGGAGGATGTCACTCGAACGAGTTATTGCGCGGGATCAACCGCCGCCGTCTCCAACCCCGCCGGCAGCGCCACGCCGCGCCGCACCGCCAGCTGGTCGCGGATGATCACCTGCAGCGCCCCTGCAACCGGAATCGCGGCCAGAGCGCCGAGAATCCCGGCGAGCTCCGCGCCGACGAGCACGGAGATCAGCACCGCGAGCGGCGAAAGCTGCACCGTCCTCCCGTAGATCACCGGCTGCAGGAAGTGGTTCTCGATCTGCTGGTAGACGACGAAGAAGACGAGCACCACGATTCCCGCCGGGACGCTGTGCAGGAACGCGACCAGGCACACGATCACGCCGGCAACAGTCGCACCGGCGAGCGGAATCAGGTCGAGGATCGCGACGAGGAGGCCGAGCGCGACGGCGTACTGCACGCCCATCACGAGCAACACCACGGTGATCGACGCGCCGGCGATCAGGCTGATCACGATGTTGCCGGTGACATAGCCACCCACCGTGCGATAGATGTCGTGGCCGACGCGACGCCAACGCGGCCGCGACTCCTCCGGGAGGAGCGAATAGAGCCGCTCCATCCACGACTGCCCCTCGAGCAGCATGAAGAACGTCAGGAAGACGATCGTCACGGTCGCCGCGATGATCGTGATCACGCTCTTCGTGATGCTCAACGCCGCTCCCGACAGTCCGAGCACCTTCGTCGCGCCGCCCTTCTTCACCTGAGCGCGCACCTTCTCGACGACGTGATACTTGCGCTCGAGGAACCCGAGGCGGCCGCGGCCGTGCGTCAGATCGTGCACGTAGTTCGGAAGCGCTTGCACGAAGCCGTTCACCTCGTCGACGAGCTTCGGCACGAACGTCGCCCCCACGCCGACGATCACAACGATCAGGATCAGATACGTCATGCCGATCGCGGCACCGCGGCCCAGGCCGGTATGCCGCTGGATCCAGCCGACGAGCGGATCGAGCGCGAGCGCGAGGAAGAGCGCGATCACGACCCAGGCGAGCACGTGCCGCGAGATCCAGATCACCTCGAGCGTGATCCCGACCGCAAGCACGATGAGCAGCACGCGCAGGATCGTGCGCGGGCGCAGATCGACCGTCCGCTCCTGCGTCACGCTCGAAGCTTCGCGCCCCCGCCGGACGTTGTTACGGTGCCCGCGTGAGCCTCCGTACTTCGCCGGCCATCGAGCACGCAGCGCTTCCCGGCGGTGGGACCGTGACCGTGTGGGTGGGGGTTCCCGACGACCCGTACATCGATGACAAGTCGCTCCTCACGACGGTCGACCTGCAGCTGCACGAGGGAAACGCAGTCGTCGCGTCGGTTTCGACGGTGCTCGAGCCCGATCAGGAGAGCGAAGCGCACGCACTCGCGCGCGAGGTCAAAGCGGCGATCGAGTCCGGCGACGCCGGCCTGCACGCCGGCGACCTCGAGCGCTACGTCTAAAGCAGCTCGCGGTCGAGCCAGTCGAGCGCGATCGCGAGCTGCGCGCGCTGCACGGCGCGCACGTGCGGCGCGGTCTCCGGCGGCGGTAGCCCGACGACCGCCGCCCACACACCGGCGACGAACGCAACAAGCTCCCCCTCGTCCGGAAGCAGCTCCCACGGCGGCGGGCCGCCTTCGTGCGTGACGCTCGGCGCCCAGGCCGCGATGTCGAGCCGCGGGTCGGCGAGCGAGGCCCAGTTCCAGTCGACGAGGATCGCGCGGCCGTCGCGGAAGCACAGGTTGTCGCTGCGCACGTCGAGATGGAGGAGCGCGTCGCCCTCGGTCGGCGCACGGTCGACGGCCGCGAGAATCGTCGGGAGCGAGCGCTCGAGCCAGCCCGCATCGCGAAGGCACGTCGAGAGAAACGGCGCGGGATCCTCCGCCACGACCTCCCACCGCTCCCACAACCCGGGATGCGCGTCGCGCACCGCAGGCGTTCCCGGCGGCGCCGGGCTCGCTGCGATCGCTGCCACCGCGTCGAGAACCGCCGCGACACGTTCGGGCGTCCAACGAGCCGCACAGTGAAACGGTCGGCGGTCGAGTACCCGCCCGGCCGCGGGACGTACGAGACCGGACGCGAACCGAGCAACCGTTCGAGCCGCTCGTCGAATGCCCGCATCGCTACTTCGCGGGCAACCGCGCTGCGACCGCTTTCACCGCGAGCCCCTGCACCGCGAGCGCGTCCCGCAGCGCCGTGCCCTGCGTGTCGGACGGCGACTTGCCGACGATCGTGAGCACGGTTGCCTCCGCGCGCCCCTTCCGCATCACGGTGACGACGAACAGGTGGTCGACCTTCGCGTTCGCGGTCTTCGTCTCGAACGCAAACGATGCGCTGAACGGACACCCGCAGCGGGCCGCGCCCATCGGCACGTAGGAGACGAGCTTGACGTGATCCTGCTTCGCCGCCTGCACCTGACACGTGACGGAGAGCATGCGCTTCGAGCGCTTCACGTCGGTCGCCGCCATCGCAGACGTCTTCAAGAGCTCGACCTGCGAGTCGACACCGACGCTGCTCCCAGGATTGTGGAAGCGCGACTCGGCATCCCCGCTCACGACGAGGTCCGACTCCTTCGGCCGGTAGCCGTTGCACGATTCGTTGTCGGGCGTCTCGTCCGGCTTGACGGCTCCGCCTGCAAAGTGGAGCTGAGCCGGGAAGTCGTGCGCCTCGAGCGTCACCGCCGCAGCCTTGGCGTCGTCCACGGAAGTGCGCTCGTACTTGTAGTTGTCCGCGAGCGCCGCGCCGCAGAGGACGAGCACGACGAGTGCGGCGACTATGAGTGAGCTTGTTTTCTTCGTCATAGAGCGGGTGGCGGGAATCGAACCCGCATGGCCAGCTTGGAAGGCTGGAGCTCTACCATTGAGCTACACCCGCGCGCCCGCGAAATCTAGCCGCCTAGGCTGCGCAGGTGCTCCTCGCGCACGCACATTCACCCTACGCGTGGCAGGCCGACGTCGACACGACCGTCGTCGTCCCCGTGCTCTCACTGCTCTACCTGTTCCTCGTCGGTCGCCACGGCGCGCCGCGTTGGCGCATCTGCTGCTACGCGGCGGCGATGGTGCTTCTCGGCGTAGCGTTCTGGACGCCTCTGCACCACCTCGGCCTGCACTACCTGCTGACCGCCCATCTGCTGCAGAACGTGATCCTCGCGGAATGGGCGCCGCTCCTCACGGTGCTCGGGCTGTCGCGCCCGATGGCCGAGGCGGCTGCGCGGCTCCGGATCTGGCGCGCGCTCGTGCATCCGGCCGTCGCCCTGCCGCTCTGGCTTGCCGACTACTTCGCCTGGCACGTACCGGCCGTCTACGACGCAGCCCTGCACCACCAGTCGTGGCTGATCCACATCGAGCACGCGTGCTACTTCGGCACTGGGATCCTCGTCTGGTGGCCGCTCTTCCACGACGCGCCGCGCCGGCTGGCGTCGGGCGCGCGCGCGGCGTACGCGTTCGCCGCTTTCGTCCTCTCCGCACCGCTCGGCTTGTTGCTCGCACTCCTGCCGAAACCCGTCTATCCGTTCTACGTGAACGCGCGGCCGCGCATCTTCGGCCTGAGCCCGCTCACCGATCAGGAGATCGGCGGCGTGACGATGGCGAGCGAGCAGGCAGTCGTGCTCTTCACCGTCTTTCTCTACTGGTTCCGGCGCTTCCTGGCCGAAGAGATGTGATCCCTACTTCTTGAGGCAGCCGGTGATCGTTGCGATGTCGGCGTCGCTCGGGTGCACGTGCCACAACATGACCGCGCTTCCCTGCGAGCGCAGCACGTCGTTGATGCCGACGTTCCTCGCGCGGAAGCGGCGGTACGCCTGGTCGATGTTGTCGGCATCCTCGAGCGTGACCCCGAACGACACGGTGACGTCGTTTCCCGCCAGCACGGCGCGGAACCCGCCGCCGGTCGCCGAGTTCCCCACGAAGTCGCCGTCCGGGATCGGCCGGATCCGCACGCCCTGCTTCGTCAGGCAGGCGACCGTCGCCGACTTCGTATAGACGACATCGGTGCTCTGCGCACCGCAGGCGGCGGCGGCGAGCGCCACGGCGGCAATCGCTGTGTAGCGCCTCACGGCGCGTCAGTGTACGGCTCCCTCCGGCGCGCCGAGCCCGTCCGGCTATCGTTGGCCGCCGTGCCCGGAGCCGACCAGCGCCTCGAAAGCTACGCCCGTCTCGCCGTCGAGGTCGGTTTGAACCTGCAGCCGGGCCAGACGCTCGGCATCAACGCGCTCCCCGAGCACGCACCGTTCGCGCAGGCGATCGCCCGCGCCGCCTACGCCGCAGGCGCACGCTACGTCGACGTTCTCTACTCGGACCAGCACGTGCGCCGCGCCCACATCGCGAGCGCCGCCGACGACGACCTCGGGTTCTCGCCGCCCTGGCTCGTCCAGCGCCTGCGCAGCTTCGGCGAGCAGGGCGACGCACTCTGCGCGATCTCCGGCAACCCCGAGCCCGAGCTCTACGCCGACCTCGACGGCGCGCGCGTCGGGAAGGCGCGCATGCGCGAGCTCGCGGAGGAGTCGCTGAAGCTGACGGACGGGCTCTGCAACTGGACGATCGTCGCGTACCCGAACGAAGGCTGGGCGCGGACCGTGCTCGGCGAGCCCGACGTCGAACGGCTCTGGGAAGCGGTCGCGCACGCGGTACGGCTCGACACACCCGACCCGGTCGCCGCGTGGCGCGAGCACATCGAGCGCCTGCAGGCACGCGCGACGAGCCTGAACGAGCGCCGCTTCGACCATCTGCGCTACCGCGGCCCCGGCACCGACCTGACCGTCGGCCTTCATCCCGACAGCACGTGGCAGGCTGCGCTCGACGAATCCGCAGGCGTGAAGCACGTCGCGAACATGCCCACCGAAGAAGTCTTCACGACGCCGGACGCACGTCGTGTCGACGGAACGGTGCGCGCGACGCTGCCCCTCCAGATCCAGGGCAACATCGTCCGCGATCTCGAAATCAGGTTCGAAGGCGGACGCGCGGTCGAGGTGCGCGCGAGCTCAGCCGACGAGGTGATGCGCACGCACATCGCGACCGACGACGGCGCCGCTCGGCTCGGCGAGGTCGCGCTCGTCGACGGGCACTCCACCGTCGGCGAGACCGGGCTCGTCTTCTACGACACGCTCTTCGACGAGAACGCCGCGTCGCACATCGCACTCGGCGCGTCGATCTTGCAGGCGGTCGAGTGGGCGTCGGAGCTCTCCGAGGACGAGCGCCACGAGCGCGGCGTGAACCAGTCGTCGATCCACACCGACTTCATGATCGGCGCGAACGACGTCGAGATCGACGGCGTGACCGCAGCGGGCGAGGCCGTCCCGATCCTGCGCGACGGCGACTGGCTGCTTCGATAGGAACCCCGTCGAGTCGGGACGGTCGGATTCGAACCGACGGCTTCCGCCTCCCAAAGGCGGCGCTCTACCAGGCTGAGCTACGTCCCGTGCGCCCCAGTGTAGGCCCAGTCGCGGAGCGCTCTTGACGGAGGCAGCCTTTCCGGTCGAAGCGGCGAGGACGCGCAGGCCCCGGCTCGGCTATCTGATGGCGGCGGCCGCCGGCGTGCTCTGGGGCGTGAACGGCGGCGTGTCGAAGACGATCCTCTCGACCGGGCTCTCGTCGGAGCGGCTCGCGCAGGTGCGCTCCCTCGGCGCGGCGGCCGGCCTCGTCGCGATTCTCGCCGTCACGGCACCGGGGCGCCTCCGGCTCACGCGGCGCGAGCTGCCGTACGTCGCAGTGTTCGGCGTCGGCGGCCTCGCCTTCGTGCAGTTCTTCTACTTCCTCGCGATTCACCGGCTCGCGATCGGAATCGCACTGCTCGTCGAGTACCTCGCACCGCTCCTCGTCGCGCTCTGGGCGCGGTTCGTGCAGCACGCGCACGTCCGCCGGCGCATCTGGCTCGCGCTTGCGCTCGCGATCACCGGCCTCGGCCTGATCGTCGACCTGTTCGGCGGCGCGGCCTCGCTTTCGACCGCAGGCATCCTCTTCGCGCTCGGCGGCGCGTTCGCGTACGCGCTGTACGTGCTGCTCGCCGAGCACGTGGTCGGCGGCCGCGATCCTGTGTCACTGCTCGCGTGGGGATTCCTGTTCGCATCGCTTTTCTGGGCGATCGTCGTTCCGTGGTGGTCGTTTCCCGGCGCGCGACTCACGGCCGACGCGAGCCTCGGCGGACGGCTTGCATCGCATGATCTCCCGGTGTGGCTGCTGGCCCTCTGGATGGTGGTGCTCGGGACGATCGTGCCGTTCTTCCTGCTCGTCAGCGCACTGCGACACTTGAGCGCGACCACTGTCGGCATCGTCGCGATGCTCGAGCCCGTCGTCGGCGCGCTCGTCGGCTGGGCGTGGCTCGGCGAGGCGCTCGGGGGCGTCCAGCTCGTCGGCGCAGCGATCGTCCTCGGCGCCATCGCGCTCGCGCAGACCGCGCGCGAGCTGTAAGTCAGTCGCGCTCGAGCAGCACGCGCAGCTCGGCGAGCTTCTCGCGTCGCAGCTCGTCGCGCTCGCCGCGCGAGACCCGGTCGAGAAGGTCGCGCACGAGCGGCGCCAGGACGACCGGGTTGAACGGCTTCGTCACGTAGTCGACACCGCCGAGGTCGATGCCGCGCGCACGATCCCGCAGCTCTGCGCGTGCCGTCAGGAACACGATCGGGATCCCCTCGGTGCGGGGATCGTCGAGCAGCTCCTCGGCGACACGCCACCCGTCGAGGCCCGGCATCATCACGTCGAGCAGCACGACGTCGGGCGCCTCCGCGCGCGCCTGGTCGAGCCCGCTCGTTCCGTCGGGCGCCTCGAGGACCTCCATGCCCTCCGCCTCGAGGTTGACCCGGCAGAGGAGCCTGATCGGAGCTTCGTCGTCGATGACGAGAACACGCATTCTCTGTTCCAGCGTTATGCCTCCCAGGTCGAAAACGTCACATCGAGGGCGGACGGCAGCTCGAAGGCGAAGCGCGAGCCGGCCCCCTCCTCCGACTCGACCCACATCCGGCCGCCCATCTCGCGCACGAGGCCGCGCGCGATGAAGAGCCCGAGCCCGGTGCCCGTTCCGCTGCCCGCGCGGTAGAACTTCGAGAAGATCCGGTCGCGCTCCGACGAGGGGATTCCGATCCCCTCGTCGGCGACGGTGACTTGGACGCCGTCCGCGCTGCCGCTAGCCGAGACGGTGACCGTGCCGCCCTCGGGCGAGTACTTGATCGCGTTCGAGACGAGCTGGTCGAGCACCTGACGCAGCTTGTCCGGGTCGGCCTGCGCAGTGCAGCCGTTTCCGCCGACGTCCGCCACGAACCGATGGCCGTTGCCCGATGCCGATGCGGCCGTGACCACCTCGTTCACGACGGCGCCGACGTCCGTCGGCTCGAGCGACACCGCGAGGTCGCCGGTGTCGAGCCGCGCGACGTTCAGCAGCGCGTCGACGGTCGTAGTGAGGCGCTCCGATTCGCGCGCGATGAAGTCGAGGAAGGTTCGGCGCTCCGTCTCGTCGAACGCGACGTCCTCACGAAGGAGGGTCTGCGCGAAGCCGTAGATCGAGGTCAACGGTGTTCGCAGCTCGACCGAGACCGTCGACACGAAGTCCGACTTCATCTGCTCGACCGCGTGCTCGGCCGAGATGTCGCGGAACGCAAAGATCCGGCCCGCGACCGCGCCCGACGGATCCCGCATGATGGCCTCCGAGAGCGACAGCCAAACATCATCATCGCCGCGCGGGATCGGGACGAGCCTGTTGGTTCCGCCCGCCTCGGACTCGAGGTTGCGCTGCAGCACCTGTTCCGGTGTGCGTCCCACTGCCTCCGCAGCAGGCACGCCCGTGATCTCGGCCGCCGCCTGGTTCCACATGACGACGCGACCATCGCGGTCGACAGCGACGATCCCGTCCGCGATGTTCGCCAGGATCGCGACGCTCTGTTCCCGCTCGACTGCGACGCGCTGGTAGAGCTCGGCATTCGAGAATGCAACGGACGCGTTGGCAGCGAGCGCGACGAGTGCCTGCATCTCCTCCTCGCGCCACTCACGCGGCTCGCGCGCGTAGACGGAGAGCACTCCGAGCGGCGCGCCCTCGCGGGCGGCGAGCGGCACGCCGAGGTACGCCGCGTGACCCTGCGCGAGAAACGCGTCGCCGGCGAGGACGCTCTCGCTGCCACGCGCATCGGCGTACGCGACGGGCCCGTGAGACTGCACTACCTCGTCCGACGCCGATCCGGCCGACGGCAGGCGCGCGCCCAGGGCCGCGTCGGCACCGACGCCGGCAGCCGCGATCACCGCCAGCTCGTCGTCGTCCAGCTGGACGAGCGCCGCTGCGTCCGCGTGCAAGAGCTCCGCCGCCTCGCCGACGACCGCTTCGAGCACCGCCTCAGGGTCGAGCTCGGTCGCCAGCAGGCTGCCGGTTCGCGCGAGCTGCTGCGAGAGCCCTCGTGCGGTCCGCTCGGCTTCGAACAGGCGGCTGCGCTCGAATGCTCCGCGCGCCGCGCCGGCCACGTGCTGTGCCAGCTCGAGGTCGTCGGGCTCGAACTCGCGCTCCTCCCGGAAGAGCACGAGCACGAGCCAGGCGCCCTCGCCGGGCACGGGGATCGCGAGCAGCGACGCGAACGGCGCGTTGGTCCACGTCGCCTCGAAGCGCTCGTCGCCCGCGACGCGCGGCGCGGCCAGGATCTGCCCGTCCTCGGCCGCATCGGCGAGGGCCGCGGGGACCGACAGCTCGCCAACGGAGACCGGCAGCTCGTGCCCCCCGACGACGGTGAGGCCGGCGGGGCCCGCGGCGAGCACCGCGGCGAAGTCGCCGCCGAGCGCCTCCGCTGCTGCTTGCGCCGCGGCGTCGTAGGTCTGATCGAGCGATAGCGGCTCGCCGAGAAGCGTTGCGATGCGATAGAAGGCGAGCTGCACGCGCGCCTGACGAGAGCGCTCGGCGAAGCTCTCGGCGTTGCGAAGCGCAAGCGACGCGAGCGACGCGAACGCGTCGAGCAGCTCCTCGTCGTCGACGTCGAACGCACGCGAGGGGTCGCGGATCCCGACGCCGATCACACCGAACATCTCACCGCCCAACACCATCGGGGCGACGAGCGCTCGAGAGAATCCCGCGTAGGCGGGGCTCGGAACCGGCGCGGCGATCGTGCCGTAGTCGTCGACGGACACAGGGCGCGCGGCCGCGATCGCGGCCCCCGCGACGCCTTGCTCAGGGGTGAACTCGAAGCCGATGAGTCGCTCATCGAGACCGTGAACTGCGGCGCAGCGCAGCACGTTCCGTTTGCGGTCGAGGAGATAGCAGTCGGCGGCGTCGGCGGCCAGCAGCTTCGTCACCTCCTCGACGAGCCTGTTCAACACCGGCTCGAGCTCGAGCTCTCCCGTCACGACCTGCGCCGCATGGAGGAGCGCTGTCTGCTGCTCGAGACGGCGGCGGTTCTCGGCAACGAGCGCGGCGGTGCGAACCGCGGCGCCGATCTCGTACGCGACCGCCTCGACGAGCAGCTGCTCGCCTGGCGCAAGAGGAAGCTCGCGCCGCGCCTCGACGTTCGCCTCACCCTCGGTCACATCGATGGCGATGTCGTCGAGTCGCAGCGTCGAACGCAGCTCGTCGCGGGCGACGCGCACGACCTCCGCGGGCTCGAGCTCGGCGCGGATGCGCCGAACGATCTCGGCGGCGCGCTGCTCGCGCCGGAGCGCGTCGGAGAGCGCCGCCTCGGACCGGAGACGCTCGAGCGCGAGCGCGGCCTCGGCCGCGAGCGCTTGCAGGAGGGACAGCTCCTCGGGCGCAAACGACCGCTTCGCATCGGTCGACGCGAGCACGAGCACACCGACGACGCGCGACTCGGCGATCATCGGCACCCAGGCGCCACTGTGCGCCCCGACCCTTTCCGCGAGTCGTGCGCTGACGAGGGGTGAGCCCGAGACGTCGTACACCGTCACGGGAGCGGCATCGAAGACCGCGCTCGCGATGCCCGACGGCTCGTTGCCGAGGTCGAGCCGAAGCTCCGACCACCACGCGGCGGGGCTGCCGTCGGTCTCCGCGTACAGCCCGGTCGCCTCCGCCCCGTCTTCGGCGAGGACGGCGACCCCGGTGAAGCCGACGCGAAAGAGCGTCGCCACGTCCCGTACGAGCGGGCGAGCAACCGAAACTGCGTCACGAGCGCGCGAGAGAGCGGCGGAGATCTCGCCGACCGCTTCCAGCTCGCGGTCGCGAACGGACGCGCGCTCCTCCGCGTCGAGCGTCCGCCCCATCCCACCGAGCACCGCGCGGTCGCGCCAGCGAAAGACGAGCAGCGCCGCGGGCGCGAGCGCGGCCAGCGACGCCGCGCACGAGAGCCAGACATGGCCGCCCGCCGGCCGCTGCTGCTCCAGGACGAGGACTCCGAAGATGCCTGCTGCGACGGCGACGCCCGGGAAGACGAGCGCGACGCCCCAGTCGAGCGAGTGTGCGCGCGCGCGGTCGCGCCAGAGCGCCGGCAGGACGGCCGCGGTGACGGCGGCATACGCCGCGGCGACGAGCAGCAGCGGCACGCCGTTGAAGAGGACCGCTTCGGTTGCTTCGCTCACCGGGTTCGAGCCGAATGGTACGTCGCGCGGGGGATACGCGCCTCGCTTGCAAAGATGGGCCGCTCGGCCTATTCCACCCGTGCTCGCCGCGGAGTAGCGTCCTTCGCACTGGGCGATGCGAACCGCGGCGCGCATTCCTGGCCAATTGCCGCGGTGAGCGATCACGAGGAGCCCGCTGCGACGACCCCCCGAGCAGCGGGCTCTTTCGTTTCCGGATCTCCCCAAACCGAGGGCTACGATGGCGCCGATGGTGACCAAGGTGCTCCTCGCCTCGCCACGCGGCTACTGCGCGGGCGTCGAACGCGCGGTAGAGACGGTCGAGCGCGCGCTCGAGCTCTACGGGCCGCCCGTCTACGTGCGCAAGCAGATCGTCCACAACCTGCACGTGGTGCGAGACCTCGAAGCGCGCGGGGCTGTGTTTGTCGACGAGGAGACGGAGGTGCCCGAGGGGGAGACTGTCGTCTTCTCCGCGCACGGCGTCGCACCGTCGGTGCACGCGAACGCGGCGGCGCGCGACCTGAACACGATCGACGCCACGTGCCCGCTCGTGACGAAGGTGCACGTGCAGGCGAAGCGCTACGCGGCCGACGGCTACACCGTCGTGCTCATCGGCCACCAGGGTCACGAAGAGGTCGTCGGCACGATGGGCGAGGCGCCGGACTCGATCGTCCTTGTCGAGTCGGTCGAGGACGTGGACCGGCTCGAGCTCGGCGCGGATGCGAAGCTCGCCTATGTGACACAGACGACGCTCTCGGTCGACGAGACGTCCGAGATCATCGCGGCGCTGCGAGAGCGCTTCCCGCTGATCCATGCGCCGAAGAAGGAAGACATCTGCTACGCGACCTCGAACAGGCAGTGGGCCGTCAAGCAGATGCTCCGCGAGATCGACGTGCTGCTCGTGATCGGGTCGCGGAACTCGTCCAACTCGAATCGCCTCGTCGAGGTTGCGCGCGCAGGTGGCGTGTCCGCGCATCTGATCGACGACGACACCGAGATCGACGAGCGGTGGCTTGCCCACGCGGCTGTCGTGGGCGTGACGAGCGGAGCATCCGCGCCGGAGAAGCTCGTCGAGCGCGTGTGCGACTGGTTCCGGGCGCGCGGCGTGCTCGCGATCGAGCCGTACCGGCTCGTCGACGAGGATGTCGAGTTTCGGCTGCCGGTCGAGTTGCGCCGCGAGCTCGCGCTCGCAGCCGCACAGGTCGAGTAGCTACCGGCTTCCCTTTTCGATCCGGAGCTCGCCGACCTCGACCGAGACGGCGAGCGTTTCCTGCGCGAGGCGGTCGGCGTAGCGCGCGACGAGCTCGGCGTCCGGGAGCCACAGCTTGATGCGGTCCGTGATCGCAAGGCCGCTCTCCCGCCGCAGCACGTTCACCTCGTGGATGCGATCGAAAAGCCGCGCCTCGAGACGTAGGTCGTCGTCGAGCTCAGTGTCGAGCGCGACCGTCAGCCCGGCTTCGCTCGCGACCGCCCAACCGTCCAGCCCGACGCGCTCGACGAGCACCTCCTCCGGCTCGAGCACGTGACCGTCGACCTGGAAGCGCCCGCCGTCGAGCTCCTCGAACTCGCCGCGCGCGAGGCGCTCGCGCACCTCGCGCAACGCGGGGCCGAGCTTCGGCCCGAGCAGCGGCAGGTTCGGCTTCACGCGCAGCTCCGAAGACTGCACGTCGCCGAACTCGACCGCTTTCACGCGCAGCTCGTCCGCGATCTCGTCGGCATGCCCGTGCGCAACGTGCGATGCGCCGGCGACGACGAGCCGCCGCAGCGGCTGCCGGTGCTTCAGCTGCGACGTCGACCGCGCCTGCCGTCCGAGCTCGACCACGCGCCGTACCTCGGCGATCTCGTCGAGCAGCGCCTCGTCGGCAGCGGCGGGCTCGGGGAAGCCGGCGAGGTGCACGGAGGCCGGTCCGTCCTGTACGAGGTTGCGCCAGAGATGGTCGGCGAGGAACGGCATGATCGGCGCGATCACGCGCAGCGACTGGACGAGCGCGAACCAGAGCGTGCGAAACGCCGCCTCGTCGAACGAATAGAAACGGCGGCGCGAGCGGCGGATGTACCAGTTCGAGACGTCGTCGACGAATGCCTCGAACGCCCGCACGACCTCGACGGTCAAAGTGGCGTCATAGGCCTCTTCTGCGGCGACGACGAGGAGCCGCGTGCGCTCGACGAGCCAGCGGTCGAGCGGGCGGAGCTCGACCTCCGGCTCGAAGCGGTCCCACGACGGCTCGAAGCCCTCGATGTTCGAGTAGTCCACGAGGAAGCGCACCGAGTTCCAGAACGTGAGCAGCTTGCGCTTGATCTCGTGTGCCGGCCCGAAGCCGAACCAGAGGTTGCGATCGGGCGGCTGCGCGCAGTACTGCCAGCGCATCACGTCCGCGCCCATCTGCGCGAACGCCTCCTCGGCTGGGATTGTGTTGCCCCACGACGCGTGCATCTCGCGGCCGTGCTCGTCGAGCATCTTCTCGTAGGCGAGCACGCGCTTGTACGGCGAGTGGCCGACGAGCGCCACCGACATGAAGAACTGCGAGTAGAACCAGAGACGGATCTGCTCGCGCATCTCCGATACCCAGTCGGCGGGGAACCACGTCTCCCAGTAGGCGTGGTCGGGAAGGTCGGCCTTGGTGAGCCCGCGCGCAGCGCCGGTTCCGTAGCCCTCGTCGACCCACGTGTCGTTCTCCCAGCCCAGCGTCGCGAACGGGACGATGCCGGCGTCGAGCCACACGTCCCCCACCTCCGGGATGCGCGTCACCGGCTCGTCGCACTGCGCGCAGCGGATCGGCACGCGGTCGATCCACGGCCGGCGCAGCTCCTCGAGCTGGTCGATGCCCTCGACGGCACGGCGCTCGAGCTCGGCCTTCGACGAGATCACGTTCAGGTGACCGCACGAGCATGGATAGAACGGCAGCGGCAAGCCGTAGTAGCGGCGGCGCGAGATGTTCCAGTCGCCCATGTTGCGTAGCCAGTCGTCCATGCGCTTGCCCATGTACTCGGGCACCCAGTGCACCTTCGCGTTCTCCTCGAGCAGCGTCGGCCGGATCGCCTCGACTGAGATGAACCAGTCGTCCGACAGGCGGAAGATGAGCGGCGTGTCGCAGCGCCAGCAATGCGGGTAGGCGTGCGTGTACAGCCCGGACTCGACGAGGAAGCCGGTCTCGCCGAGCCGGCCGACGATTTGATCCGCAGCCTCCGTCGTCGAGACGCCGTGCAGCCAGCCGAAGTCGTCGTAGAAGCGACCCGACTCGTCGACGGGCGTGATCACCGGCAGGTCGTGCACGCGCGACAGCTCGAAGTCCTCGCCGCCGCAGCCGGGAGCGATGTGCACGATCCCGGTTCCCTGGTCCATCGTCACGTCGTCCCACGGGATCACGCGGTGCTCGACGGCCGCGCCGGGCGCGAGATCGTCGAACGGCCCGCGGTAGCGAAGCCCGACGAGCTCGCTGCCGGCGGCGCGCTCGACGAATGTCTCGTCCGGGAAGCGCTTCACCGCCACCCACTCGCCGTTCTCGCGCCGTCCGTACTCCTCGCCCGGGTGCACGGCGGCCGCGACGTTCGCGGGCAGCGTCCACGGGGTTGTCGTCCAGACGACGATCGACTCGTCCTCGCGGTCGAGCAGCGGGAACCGAACGAAGAGCGACGGGTCGGCGCGCTCCTGGTAGACGCCCGCCTGCGTCAGCTCGTGCTGCGACAGGGACGTCCCGCAGCGCGGGCACCACTCGGTCGAGCGGTGACCCATGTACAGCCAGCCGCGCTCGTGGACGATCGAGAGGAACTTCCAGATGTACTCGATGTTCGTGTCGCTGAACGTGAAGTAGTCGCGACCCCAGTCCATCCACTGACCGAGCCGGATCGAGCCTCGCGTCAGCGCGTCGGACGACTTGACGACCACCTCGCGGCAGCGACGGGCGAACTCCTCGAGCCCGTAGTCCTCGATCTCGCGCTTGGAGTTCAGGCCGAGCTCGCGCTCGACGCCGACCTCGATCCAGAGCCCCTGACAGTCGAAGCCGTTCTGGTAGCGCTGGTCGAACCCGCGTAGCGCCTTGTAGCGCTGGAAGACGTCTTTGAGCGTTCTTCCCCACGCCGTGTGCACGCCGAGCGACATCCGATTGGCGGTGACGGGGCCGTCGACGAACGACCACTTCGGCCCGCCGCGGTTCTGCTCGCGCAGCTTCTCGAAGGTGCCCTCACGCTCCCACGTCTCGAGCAGCTCGAGCTCGATCGAGGGATGATCGGGCTTGTCCGGCAGCGAGGTGAACATGCTTCGTGAGAGTACCGCCCGGGAAGAACGCCTCCCGGCCCGTCGTTCAGACAAGTGAAGAGCAAAGACGAAAGGAACCGATGTCCGTTACCGCGACTACCGAGACGTTCGAGCAAGAGGTGATCCAGAGCGACGGGAAGGTGATCGTCGACTTCTGGGCCGAGTGGTGTGGCCCGTGTCATGCGGTCTCACCCGTGCTCGACCGGATCGGCGACGAGCACCAGGTGAAGATCGTCAAGGTGAACATCGACGAGGAGCAGGAGCTCTCGCAGCGCTACGGCGTCGCGTCGATCCCGTTCATGGTGCTGTTCGAGGACGGGCAGCCGCAGGCGTCCGCCGTCGGGGCGATGCCGAAGGGCTCACTCGAAAAGGCCCTGGGTCTTTCGGAGGCATAGGCCGGCGGCTGCGTAGCCGCCGCATCCCTCTGCCCGGCACGGCCCGGGCGTGGGCTCGACGGAGCCCGGCCAAGAGGCTCTGCCGGCGCCGGAGCAGAAGTGACCTCGATCGGTCGAAGGTCTACTTGGACTGATCGAGATACGTCAGGAATGCGAGGTGCTTCGCGAGATAGGCCTCGATCGACTCGACGCCCGTCCTCGCGAGGTCTTCGACCCAGCTTTCCCCGAGGTCGTCCTCGATGCAGTGGATGATGCCGCGATCGTCCATGCACCGATGATCGGGCGAGGGCCGGACGGCCGCATGAGCCGATCGGCCCATTTTTACGATACGGAAAGCCCATCCCCCTCCCTGAATCGGGGGATGCCTAGGCAGAATCGGACAAAACAGCGTCCGAGAGGCGCGGCCAGGCCTCGACGGCCCAGTCGCCGAACGCGAGGTCGGTGAGGCAGCAGAGCGCGAGCTCCGCCTCCGGGTCGACCCAGAGGAAGGTGCCGCTCCGCCCGAAGTGGCCGAAGGTCCGCGGCGAGTTCGCAGCGCCCGTCCAGTGCGGAACCTTTGCGTCCTTCAGCTCGAGGCCGAGCCCCCAGTCGTTCTGCTCCTGCCGTCCGAACCCGGGCAGCACGCCCTCGAGGCCCGGAAACTGCACCGACCGCGCCTCGGCGAGCGTCTCCGCGGCGATCCGCGTGGGCTCTTGCAGCTCCCGTGCGACCGCGAGCAGATCGTCGAGGGCGCCTTCGGCCCCCGACCCTGCCGAGCCGTGCAGGACGAGGCGGGTGCCCGACCACACAGCGCCGAAATACTCCGCGAACGGCATCTCCGCGCGCTCCTCGACCAGCGCAGCCGCCACCTCGAAGCCGTAGTTCGAGTAGACGCGATGCGACCCGGGCCGCGCGATCGGCGGGCCTGCCTCGAACGGCAGGCCGGAGGCGTGTGCGAGCAGATGGCGGAACGTCGATCCCTCCGGGCCCGCCGGCTCGTCGAGGTCGACGATTCCCTCCTCGACGGCGACGAGCATCGCGACCGCCGAGGCGAGCTTCGTCACCGACGCCCATGGATAGCGGCGCACGCGATCCCCGTGGCTTTCATCACGGACGCCCGTCACGCCGACCGCGACGTTCTCGCATGGCCAGCCTTCGACCTGGCGCAATGCGTCCACGGGCGCGAGACTAGCGATGTGGACAAACAGCACATCTCGTCCGGCTCCGCCTTCGAGGCGCGCGTCGGCTACTCGCGCGCCGTGCGCGTCGGCGACCACGTGCACGTCGCGGGCACGGCGCCGATCATGCCCAACGACGCCGACCCGCCCACCGGCGCATACGAGCAGGCCAAGATCTGCCTCGCGATCGTCGAGCGGGCGCTCGAGCAGGCAGGCGCGACGCTCGACGACGTCGTACGCACGCGCATCTACGTCACCGATGCATCACTGATCGGCGACGTCGGCCGCGCGCACGCCGAGGCATTTGGGAAGGCGCGTCCCGCGACGACCGGAATCGTCGTGCAGCTCCTCGATCCGCGCTGGCTCGTGGAGATCGAGGCAGAGGCGGTGATACTGCCGTCGTGAGCGAGCAGTCGAGCCAGATCTTCCCGCCGTCGATCACGGGCAAGGGCGCCCCAGGCGTGCGCGCCGACCATGCGAGCGTCCTGGACCATCGTTTCGGCCGCGGCGATCCGTACACGCTCGGCGTCGAGGAGGAATACATGCTCCTCGATCCCGTGACGTGGGACCTCGTGCAGCACATCGACTCGGTGCTCGCGGCCGCGCAGGACTCGGAGCACCAGAACAGGATCCACGCCGAGCTGATGCAGTCCGTCCTCGAGGTGACGACTCCCGTTTGCCGCACGGCGGGCGACGTCATGGGCTCGCTCGCGCAGCTGCGCGCGTACGTCGCCGAGCTCGCGCGCGGCGAGGGCTGCCGCTTCGGCGCCGCGGGCACCCACCCGTTCTCGCTCTTCGAGCGCCAGCGGATCACGGCCCGCGACCGTTACCGCAACCTCGTCGACCAGCTGCAGTACGTCGCGCGGCGCGAGCTGATCTTCGGCATGCACATGCACGTCGCAGTCGACGATCCCGAGAAGGCGATCCAGGTAATGAACGGCCTCCTCGTGCACCTGCCGCAGATGCTCGCACTGTCGGCGTCGTCGCCGTTCTGGCGGGGCGAGCCGACTGGCCTCTCGTCGAGCAGGCAGATGGTGTTCGCCGCGTTCCCACGCTCCGGGCCGCCGCCGCGCTTCCGCGACTACGAGGACTACGCCGAGGTCGTCGGCCAGCTCGAGCGCACCGGGTGCATCGCCGACTACACGCACATCTGGTGGGACATCCGGCCGCATCCCCGCCTCGGCACGATCGAGATGCGCGTGTGCGATGCGGTGACGCGCCTCGAGGACGTCGTCGCGATCACGGCGCTCTTCCAGGCGATCGTGAAGATGTACTGCGAGCTCTACGAGGCCGGCAAGGAGATCCCGAGCTGGCACCGCCTGCTCACGACCGAGAACAAGTGGCTCGCCGCGCGCTACGGGCTCGAGGCGCCGATCATGGATCTCGCGACCGGGCGGCGGAACCGCGTGCCCGTCGCGCAGCTCGTGCGGCGCACGCTGCGCGACGTCGAGCCGCACGCACGCGAGCTCGGCTCCGAGCGTGAGCTCGAGGGGGTGCGTGAGATCCTTTCGCGCGGCAACGGCGCGGACCGGCAATTGCGCGTCTGGAACGCGAACCGCGACATCGTCGAGGTGGTGCGCGAGGTGTCGGTTGCGACCGAGGAAGGCGCGCTCAGCGCCAGCGGAGCGGCGCAAGACGGCTGACGCGGCTCCGCTCGCCGACCACCCACAGCGTGCTCTGGTCGGGAGCCCAGCCGAGCCCCGTCACGGCGTGCGCGGGCTCACGAACGACGCGTGCGAGATCCGGGATCGCGAGCCAAACGTGCTGGCCGTCGGAGAACGCGATGTGCTTCCCGTCGGGCGCCTCGACGGCGACCCCGGCGTTGGCCGTCCAGTACGGCGCCGAGAACGAGAACCGCTCGCGGATGACGTGCGCCTGAACATCGACCGCGACGACCCGGCCGTAGCCCGGGCTGACCACCCAGAGCGTGCTGCCGTCCACGTCGGGCACGAGCGCCCACGTCGTCGCCGCGTCGAAGTTCCCGTCGCCGGGGAGGTCGATGCAGTAGGCGCGGCCGGCGGCGAGATCGAGCTCGTGGATCATCGCACCGCCGTCGCCGCCCAGATACAGCGTGAAGAGGTAGCGACCGTTCGGCGAGGACGCGCGCGCGAACGGCGCGCCCTGGATCAGCGCGCCGTCGGACGGGTCCTTCAACGGTCGCGGCTGCAGTGTGTTCGTCGCGAGGTCGTACAACCGGACCTCGTAGCCGAGGCGAAGCGTCTGGATCAGGTAGAGGAACTGTCCGCTCAGCGCGTCGAACGACCAGTCGTGGCCCGCGAGCGTGACGGTGTGAGTGCTTTGACGCGAGAGGAGCACGAAGGTCGTCGCGCGCTTCTGCGTCCGGGCGAGCACCGCGCGCGTCGCGCGCTGCGAGAGCCCGACCAGCACGAAGGCGCCGCGCTGCTCGAGGACGGCGCCGCCGGTGCGCTGCCCGGTCGCCGCGTCGTACCAGGTGACGAGGCGGCCGTCCTGGTGCACGAGCGTGTCGCCTTGCACGATCCCCGACGGCAGTCGCCAGAGCGTCTTGCCCGTGGTCAGGTCGATCACGCGTAGCGGCTTGTCGACCATCGGGCGAACCGCGAGCATGTGCCCGTGGGCGAGCACGAACTGGCTCGGGCTGCAGTCGAGCGGGGAGCACGCAGCGCCGGGCGCCGCGGAGGGCAGGAGCAGCGCGAGCACCGCGAGCACGAGCGCGAGACGGGCCATGACCCGACTACGGCCGCGGGACCTGCGGAGGTCCCCGCTTCGTATCGCTCCCGTGTGGCGGAGCGCGCCTGGATCAAAGGTGCCCAAGAGGGCTCGGTCGCGGATCTCGAGCGGCTTTTCCGCGAGCATTGGCCGCGCGCCTTTCGCGCTGCGCGCCTCGTCACGGGCGACGCCGCCGCTGCGGAAGACATCGCCCAAGAAGCGTTCCTCGCCGCCGTGCGCAACCTCGACCGCTTCGACCGCCGGCGCCCGTTCGCGCCGTGGCTCCATCGCATCGTCGTCAACCGCGCGATCGACTGGACGCGCGCGCGCCGCTTGCGCGCCGAAGTCGAGCTCGGCGACCATCTACCGGCGGCGCCGGTACCTGAGACCGACGGGGACGCGTTTCGCCGGATCGCCGACCTGCCGCCCGAGCACCGCGCCGTCGTCGTGCTGCGCTACGTGCTCGAGTACACACCGGGCGAGATCGCGAAGCTGCTCGACCTTCCGCGCGGCACCGTCAACTCACGGCTCCGCCGCGGTCTCGACCGGATGAAAGAGGACGCATGAGCACGCCGGAGGAGCGCGCGTGGGAGGTCGTGCAGCGCGCGTTCGAGGAGCGCACGCCCGGGCCACGTCGTCGCATCCCGCAGGGGTACGCGGTGCTGGCGGCCGCGATCGTCGCCGCAGCGGCGGTCGCCGCCGCCGTGACGCCGTCGGGGCGGGCCGTGTTCCGCAGCATGCGCGAAGCGGTCGGGATCGAGCACGCGGCACCGACACTGATCGCGCTCCCCGGCGGCGGCCGTCTGCTCGTCGTCGGCCCCGGCGGCAAGAGCACGTGGCTCGTCGAGCCGAACGGCGCGAAGCGCGATCTCGGCGCACTCTCGGATGCGACGTGGTCGCCCCACGGCCTGTTCATCGTCGCGACGCGCGGAAACGAGCTCGATGCGATCGACGCAACCGGAAAGGTGCACTGGTCGCTGTCGCGGCTTGCGCCGCGCTGGCCGCGCTGGACGGGCTCGCGCACCGACACGCGGATCGCCTACGTCGCGGCGAGCGGACTGCGCGTCGTCGCCGGCGACGGGACTGGCGACCACCTGCTCGACCGCGCCGGGACGACCGCGCCGCCGGCCTGGGACCCTGCGCGTCGCTTCACCATCGCCTACACCGTCGGTCGCACCGTCGTCCTCCGCCGCGACGACGGCCGGCTCGTGTGGCGGCGCGCCGTCGCCGTCCGACCGACGGCGCTCACCTGGTCGTCGGATGGGTCCCGGCTCGGCGTCGTCTCGCCGTCGCGCATCCTCGTGCTCGACGCGCGCGGGCAGATCACGCGGACGATCGCGCCGCCCAGCGCAAGGGTCGTCGACGCCGCATTCGCCCCCGGGTCCACGCGGCTCGCCGTCCTCGAGCGGCTGGCCGGGCGGAGCGAGGTCCGGGTCGTCGACGCGTCGCGGCCCGGCCCGGGGAAGCTCCTCCTCGCCGGCCCCGGCGCGTTCGGCCAGCTCGCCTGGGCGCCCGCCGGGAGCTGGCTCCTCGTCACCTGGCCGGCAGCCGACCAGTGGGTCTTCCTGCGCGGCGGCACTGCGCACGCCGTCGGCCGGATCGGCACCCAGTTCGGCGCGCGGGCGGCCGCGTTGCAGGTGGCCGGGCGCTGGTGCTGTCCTCGCTAACGTTTGGCGATGCTCGAGCCCGGCGACAGCGTCCCGGACGCAACGGTCTTCCTCGGCCCGGGGCAGCCCGTCACGCTGCAGGAGCTCGTCGAGGACGGGCCGAAACTACTCGTCTTCTACCCGTTCGACTGGTCGTCGACGTGCACCAACGAGATGGAGCTCGTGCGCGACCGGCGCGAGGACTTCGACCAGGCGGGGGTCCAGCCGGTCGGCATCTCGCGCGACTCGCCGTGGACGCACATCGCGTGGACGCAGGTGCTCGACCTGAACTTCGGGCTGCTCTCGGACTTCAACGGCGAGGCAGTACGCGCGTTCGGCGTCGGCTTCGAGTTTCGCGGACTGCGCGACGTGGCGCGGCGCACGGCGTTCCTCGTCGACGAGCGCGGCGTCGTCCAGGCCGCGTGGGCGTACGAGTCGGGCAAGGTGCCCGACGTCGACGAGTGG
>DASRGQ010000041.1:0-63432 GCA_035650975.1 Gaiellaceae bacterium | reverse complement strand
TCGAGCTTCAGGATCGCGTGCGCGTTGTCGCGGACGAGCTTGGCGAGTGCGGGGCTTGTCGGTCCCAGGTTGGAGAAGGTGGTGCCGGCGGCGTTGTAGGCCGGCGTGGTGGCCGACGGTCGTTCGTGGAAGTAGCGCGGGCTCGTGAACGACTGCGCGGCGAGCGCCGAGCCCACCACCGCTCCGTCGCGGTGGATCAGGCTTCCCGTCGACTTGTCGGGGAACGCGACCGCGGCGAAGCCGGTCATGAGCGCGGGATAGCCGAAGCCGAGCACGACCGTGAAGACGGCCACCGCGGCGACGGAGGCTGCGAGTGCGCGCATCAGCGCATCAACCCCTCGACGATCGGCCCGAGCGCCAATGCCGGGAGGATCATCAGCCCGGCGGTGAGCGCGATCACGCCGAACACGAGCACGCCGAAGGTCGTTCCGTCGGTGCGGAAGGTCCCCGCCGACGCCGGCACCGTCTTCTTCAGCGCGAGCGACCCGCCGATCGCGAGGCCCGCGAGCAGCGGCACGAAGCGGCCGAAGTAGAGCGCGACCGTGCCCAGCGTGGTCGAGAAGGAGGTGGCGCCGTAGCCGGCGAAGGCGCTGCCGTTGTTGTTCGACATCGACGTGTACGCGTAGAGCGTCTCGGAGAAGCCGTGCGCGCCTGGGTTGAAGACCGAGGCAAGCCCGGACTTGGTGACGATCGCGGCCGCCGCCATCGTCACCACCATCGTCGGCACGAACAAGGCGCCGAAGGCGGCGTACTTCATCTCCCTTGCCTCGATCTTCTTGCCCAGCCACTCGGGGGTGCGGCCGACCATCAGCCCGGCAACGAAGACCGCGATCAGCACGTAGAAGAACAGCCCGTACAGGCCGGAGCCGACCCCGCCCGGCTCGACCTCCCCCAGGAACATGTTCACAAGCGGCACAGCTCCGCCCAAAGGTGTGAAGGCGTCGTGACCGCCGTTGACCGAGCCGTTGGAGACGTCGGTGGTCGCGGTCGCCCAGAGCGCCGTGTTGGCGATCCCGAAGCGGACCTCCTTGTCGGTCATGTTGCCGCCCGACTGGTTCGCGCTCGCAGTGATATTGACGCCCGAGTTGCGCAGGACCGGGGAGCCGTGCTGCTCGGCCGGGTAGGCGACGGCGACCCCGATCGCGAAGATCGCGAACACCGCCGCGTACAACACCCAGGCGTGCCGGCGGGCGGCAACCATGCGGCCGAACATCACCACCTGCGCGAACGGGATCAGCAGGATCGCGAGCAGCTCGAAGAAGTTCGAAGTCGGCGTCGGGTTCTCGAACGGGACGGCCGAGTTGGAGTTGTAGTAGCCGCCGCCGTTCGTCCCGAGTTGCTTGATCGCGATCATCGACGCGACCGGGCCGCGCGCGATCGACTGATGCGCCCCCTGGAGCGTCGTCGCGGTCGCGTGCGCATGAAAGGTCTGCGGCACCCCCTGCCAGAGCAGGATCACGGCGAGCACGAGCGAGAGCGGCAGCAGGATGTAGACGATCGAGCGGTAGAGGTCGCGCCAGAAGTTGCCCAGCTCGGTGCCACTGCCGCGGCGGGCGATGCCGCGGATCACCGCCGCCAAGACCGCCAAGCCGACACCGGCTGAGACGAACTGCTGCACCGCCAGTCCGGCCATCTGGCTCAGGTAGGACATCGTCGTCTCGCCGCCGTAGAACTGCCAGTTCGTGTTCGTGACGAAGCTGGCGGTCGTGTTCAGGGCGATGTCCCACGGCACCGCCGGCAGGTGATCCGGGTTCAGGAACAGATGCCCCTGCAACCGCAGCAACGCGTACAAGAACGACGAGAAGGCGACGGTCAGCACGAGCACCGACTTCGCGTACTGCTTCCAGTTCTGCTCGCCGGCCGCGTCGCGGCCGAGCAGCCGCAGGAAGCCGCGCTCGACGACGTCGCTTCGCTCGCGCGAGTAGATGCGCGCCATCCAGATCCCGAGCGGATACGAGAGCAAGACCAGGAACGCCGCGTAGAAGAGGATCTGGCTCCAGCCCTGCATCTACAGGCGCTCCCCGCGCACGAGCGCGTAGACCAGATAGAGCAGGATCGCGATCGAGATCGCGAGCCCGAACGCGTCGGCTGCGGACATCAGACGCGCTCCAGCGCCCAGAGCAGCCCGAACATCAGCAACAGGCACGCCGCAGCGATGCCGATCGCGGCCAAATCTTCCATGCCATCGACGCTAGGAGCGCTGGTCTATCGGCCGCGTGAAGATCCACGCCGCCGGCATAAAGAAGATGCGAAGGCCGCTAGCCGCGCGTCGAGGGGTCGACCAACCGGTACCCGGCGCCCGGCTCGGTCAGCAGGTAGCGCGGGCGCGCGGAGTCCGACTCGATCTTCCGTCGCAGCTGCGCAACATGCACACGGAGCAGGTTCGACTCGCCGTAGTTCGGACCCCACACCTCCTGCAGCAGCATCCGGTGCGTCAGCAGCTTGCCGACGTTGCGCGCGAACACGCGCAACAACTCGAACTGATGCGGCGTCAGATGCACCGGCTTCCCACTCGCTCGCAGCTCCCGCTTCTCCAAGTCGATTTCGAGATCACCGACCCGCACCACGGGCTCGCCCGACGGCACGACCCGCCGGAGCACCGCGCGCAAGCGCGCAAGCAATTCATCGATCCCGATGGGCTTGGTCACATAGTCGTCAGCGCCGGCGTCGAGCGCCGCCACCTTCTCCCGCTCCTCACCCACCGCCGACAACACGATCACCGGCGCCGAGCTCCACTTCCGCAGCTCGCGCGTCACCTCCGTCCCCGTTCCATCCGGCAACACGAGATCGAGGATCAACGCGTCCGGCGGCTGCAGCCCTGCGGAGGCGAGCGCTCCCTCTGCCGTCTCGGCCGTGTCGACCTCGTAGCCCGCCGCCCGCAAGCCCGTGCGGAGCGCGCGCAAGATCTGCGGCTCGTCGTCGACCACCAGCACCCGCTGCCCGCTCACGCGCTCACCTCGACTTGCGCCAGCGGCAGCGCCAGCACAAACGTCGCCCCCTGACCCTCGTGCGACTCGACCCATACCCGGCCGCCGTTCGCCTCCGCAAAGCCCTGCGCAATCGCCAACCCAAGGCCGGCGCCGCGACCCGAGGGCATCGATCCGCGCTGGAACGGCGCGAAGATCCGCTCGGCGTCGCCCGCCGGCACACCCGGGCCGTGATCGATCACCCGTAGCAGCACCTCCGACGACGTCGACGCCACCCGCAACTGCACCGGGTCAGCCGAGGAGGAGTACTTGAGCGCGTTCTCGAGCAGGTTCGCCAACGCACGCTGCGCCTGCTGCCCATCGACGCGGACCGTCGGCGGCTCCTCCGGCAGCGACACATCCACGCGGCCCCCGTCGGCCCCGAGACTCTCCAACGCCTCGACGAGCAAATCGTCGACTGACACCAGCTCGCTCTGCGGCTCGGCCGCTCCCGCCTGCAGCCGCGACAGATCGAGAAGGTTCGCAACGAGCCGATCCAAGCGGTGCGCTTCGTCGAGCACCGTCTGTAACAGCTCGCGCTGATCCGCCTCCTCCAACGTGAAATCAGGACGGTTGAGCGCGCTCGCCGAGGTGAGGATCACCATCAACGGCGTGCGCAGGTCGTGACTCACCGCGCGCAGGATCGCCGTCTTCATCGCGTCGCTGCGCCGCAGCGTCTCTGCCTCAAAGGCTTCTCGCGCCAGCCGTTCCCGGTCGATCGCAACCCCGAGCAGCGACCCCAACGCCGGCAGCAGTCGCCGCCTCGCCGCCGCACCCCAGCGCCGCGACCGCGAAAGCACGATCGTTCCGACGCGGCGGCCACCCGCGGACAGCGGGAACGCCTCATCTTCTGCAATACCCGCATCAAACCCGGCAAGGGAGATCCGTGCGCGCTCGACGCCCAGCGCCGCGGCTACCTCCGCGGCGATCGCCTCCAGTTCCCCGCTCACCTCGCCGCGCTCAAGCAGCGACCCCGCAACCCCAGCCAGGAGCGCCGACTCGCGCGCCTGCCGACGCGAGCGAGAAGCAAGCTCACTCACGACAACCGCGGTGACGACGAAGACCAGCAGCGCGAACCAGTTCCGCGAATCCGCAAGCGTGAACGTGTACAGCGGCGGCAGGAAGAAGAAGTTGAACGCCAGCATCGAGCCCACCGCCACGGCCACCGCGTAGCCCATCCCCCACGCGACCGCGACCGGCAAGACCGCGAACAGGTACAGGACAGCCAAGCTCAGCACCGGGATGTGCCCCTTCAATAACTCGATCGCGCCCGTGATCGCAGCGACGGCAACCACGCACGAGACCGACGCGTAGAACGTCCGAGGTGAGACGCCAAGCCTCCGAAAGCTCATCGCGCGCACAACGCTAGCGCGCCGCTCGAGACCCGGCATCCGCGTCTACACAGACAACAAATCGTGGAGCACTATGGAGCAGAGCGGACGCAACGTCGTGGACCGTGCGCGCAGCTTCACAAGAGCCGTTACAAAAGCCGACAAGTCACGTTCGAAGTTTCCGACGGTGACACGATGAACTTCCACTGCCACGGAGCCAAAGTCTGGCCGACGTGGCTGCTGTCATTCGCCGTCCTAAGCATGGCAATCTCTGTCAGTCCTGAGTAGATCACCTGATCGACGCTGCTCGGCTCGACGCAATAGCCAGCTCCACTGCTTGCCGGTGGTTGCGCGGCGAATTGTTGGCTAGTGGACGAGCTCCAAGTGGAAGGCGAGCTTGGTGTTGCTGATTTCGCGGTCGCGTCCTTGACCGCGGGCTCCGTCGTAGACGCCGGTGCCGCCGACGACTGCTTCGAGGGCGACGGCGCCGGTGTTGAAGCCGGGACCGTAGCCGGCTTCGATCACGATCTGTCCACCTGGGAGGCCGACCGTGAACGAGCACTGCTGGCTTGACTGAGGCAGCGTGGTGCACACGCCCTGGAAACGGCCGACGCGCTTGGCGTGTTCGTAGACAAGGCCGGTCTGGTAACCGATGTCGCCGGGAGACGTTCCGACCGGCTTGTCGTCGAGGGCGACGTGATAGCCGGTGATGATTCCGGTCAGGTCGAGTGTGCTCGTGCCACCGCTCGCCGCGTTGCTCGAGACCACGAGCGAAACTGCGGCAAGTGCAAGGAGGACGAGTGCAATCAGGCGGTTCTTCATCACTGCTCCTTTAGGTTGTGGCGACGTGAGGCGATGTCGCTTGGCGTTCCGACGCGGAGGCGAGGTAGACACTGGCGATCCAGCCGAGCGCGGCGAGGAGCACGGCGTTGCTTGCGATCACGAGCGCGTTGTTGTTGCTGCTGAAACCGGCGATGTTGAGCGCGGCACCGGCGGGAAGTCCGAGCGCGGCGAGCGCCGGCACGGCGTCGGTGCGCCAGAGCGCGACCGCCAACAGCACGAGGCCGATGATGAGGGCAAGGCCTCCGATCGTGAAAAGCTGCGAGCTTCCGGTTGCGGTCTCGAATCGGCGGGCGAGCGCGGCCATCTGCGGGCGGTCGGCGCCTCGCGCGCCCATTTGCCAGTACATGAGTTCGCAGGTGCCGTCGCCGATCGCGATCAGCACGCCGAGCAGCGCGAGGCCACCGCCGACCAACCCCAGCCGCGGCGACCGCTCCGAGAGGATGTCGATGAGAGCAAGCACGGCCGGAACGAACAGCCAGCTGCTGGCAGTGATGAACAGCGCGTACAGGTACCAGCGGTCTGGGTGACTCGCGATTTCGGCGAGCTTGGCGCTGTCGCTGCCCTGCAGCGCGGGTGATGCGATCGCCGAGGCGATTCCGAGCAGCGGCGCCAAGACCATCGCCACGCCGCAGATATTCTTCGCCGGCTTCGACATTCGTCTTCCTTTCGGTCGATGACGAGGGGGACGCTAGGCTGCGGCCCGCGCCCCGTCTGCGGTCGGAATGACGAACCGATTCGTCCGCGCGGATGAATCGACTTGGCCCCGCGAACGATGTGCGCGAGCGCCGGGCGGCGCTACGGTCTGGGCATGCTGCATGCGAAAACCGCTGCCGCGCTCGACCTCGCGGTCGTCGTTGCCGTCGCAGCCCTCACCGAATCGGCGGTTTGGTCCGGAGAGGTTGCCGGCCCGCGCTGGCTGACGGCGGGGCTGCCGCTTCTCTTGGCGCTGCCGCTCTGGTGGCGACGCCGGACCCCATTGCTCGCCGCGGCTCTCGTTCTCGCGGGGCTTGCGCTGCAGGCGCTCGCCAGCGGCAACTCCACCGAAGGCTTCGAGCTCATCCTCGCGCTCGCGGTCGCGGCGTATTCCGTTTCTGCCTACAGCACGCGCGGCCGCTCACTTGTCGGGCTGGCGGCGTTCGGAGCCGGCTACACCGTGTACGCGCTCAATGACCACAACATCCGCAGCGGCCGCACGAGCGAGCTGTGGGCGGGCGCCTTCTTCGCGGTCGCGCTGCTGGCCGCCTGGCTCACCGGCATCTTCGTGCACAGCGGCCGCGAGCGCCGGGCGCTGCAAACGCTCGCCGCCCAACACGAACGCGCGGCCGCTGCAGCGGTCGCCGAGGAACGTTCCCGGCTCGCGCGCGAGCTTCACGACATCGTCTCGCACAACCTCAGCGTCGTGATGCTCCAGGCCGGCGGCGCGCGAGCTCAAGGGGACAATGCGCCGGCCGGGACGCTCGAGAAAATCGAACGCTCAAGCCGGCAGGCGCTCGTCGAGATGCGCCGCCTGCTTGGTGTCCTACGCGAGGACGACCAGAGCGAGTCGCTCGCCCCGCAACCCGGCATCGCGCAGCTCGAGGCACTGGCCGCCACCGTCCGCGCCGCCGGCCTCCCGATCGAGCTCGCCTTCGAAGGCGCCCATGACGACCTCCCTCCCGCCCTCGAACTCTCCATCTACCGGATCGTCCAGGAAGCGCTCACCAACACCCTCAAGCACGCCGGCGCCAGCTGCGCACGCGTTCACGTCCAGCGCGATCGTGAGGCGGTGACCGTGGAGATCCTCGATGACGGCACGAACAGCGCGAACGACGAGGCAGTCGGCCCGGGACACGGTCTCGTCGGCATGCGCGAGCGCGTGGCGCATTTCGGCGGCGAGCTCCACGCACAGCCTCGACCCGAAGGCGGCTTCGCCGTGCGCGCGCGCCTGCCGCTCTCGGACGCGACGTGATCCGTGTGATCATCGCCGACGACCAGGAACTCGTGCGCGAAGGGTTACGCATGATGATCGACGCCGAGCACGACCTTACGGTCGTCGCCGAAGCCGACGACGGACACCGTGCCCTCACCGCAGCCCGTGAGCACGACCCCGACGTGCTCGTCATGGACATCCGCATGCCCGACCTCGACGGGATCGAAGCGACCCGCCGGCTCGTCGAAGCCGGCGGCCGCGCACGCGTACTGATGCTCACCACCTTCGACCTCGACGCATACGTCTACCGGGCGATGAAAGCAGGCGCGAGCGGATTCCTCCTCAAAGACGCAACCCGCGAACAACTCGCAGGCGCGATCCGTACCGTCGCCGCCGGAGACTCGCTCCTCGCCCCCGCCATCACCCGCCGTCTGATCGAAGACTTCTGCGAGCGCCCGCCCCCCACCGCCGCAACACCAGACGTCGTCGCGCACCTCAGCCAGCGCGAGCTCGAGGTCCTACGTCTGCTCGCAGGCGGCCTATCGAACGCCGAGATCGCCGCCCACCTGTACTTGAGCGACACCACCGTCAAGAGCCACGTCGCCCGCATCCTCGCGAAGCTCGGCCTCCGCGACCGCGTCCAAACCGTCGTCTTCGCTTACGAGACCGGGATCGTCCGGCCCGGCAGAACGTCTGAAAGCCAGCCCCGGCGAGGTGCCGTGGATCCCCCACCCGCCTAACTCGGCATATGAGCAAGGCGCCGTGGACGCAGGTTATCCGTGCGGCCCGCGACAGTCTCGGCTGCGAGCCGGCCGTGGTGCAGCGCCAATCGCTCGCGTGCCTGGGAGAGCGCGTTCGCGGTCTGGCGACGGCTGCCGCGGGTGGGCCGCTCACCGTCAGCTCGAGCGCGTCGGTGCCGAAGTCGACATGTACGCGCACATCCGCGGCGTCACCCGTAGGCCCAAGCAGGTGCTCGACCGACAGCTTGGCGTTTTGTCTCCCGCTGCTCACGGAGATCGAGGTTGCGCGCCTGCAAACGCGCGGCGAGCACACGGGCGCAGCCCTTCTCCCACCGTGACGAGCAGCGAACGCGCCGCCGTCCGGCGAGAGGCTCATTCTCGTGAAGGATGGCAGAAGCCGGAGGACCGGGTGGCGGACCATCTCCATCCGATCAAGAGCGCGTGCATGCCGCAGCACGGGAGGCACGCAACGACGCCGCGCCCTTCGCGTCGGCAGCTGCCGCGATTTTGATCACGCTTGCGTTCGTCACCAGGCACGCCCACTGGGAGACGCTCGCGCATCCGCTCTGGTGGATGTGGCTCATCGTCGCAGCTCCGTACATCCTGCTCGCGACCACTCTGCTTTTCGGGCTGAAGCGCCTTGTCCGCCACGACCACCGGCGCGAGATCGTGATCGGGCTGCTGACCCTCGTCTGGGTCTTCAACGTCCTCGGCGTCGGAGTTCTCGTTACGTCACTGCTCGCGCACTCC
Organism: Gaiellaceae bacterium; assembly: GCA_035650975.1. Lineage (GTDB taxonomy): Bacteria > Actinomycetota > Thermoleophilia > Gaiellales > Gaiellaceae > PALSA-600. Next base: position 54,893 of record DASRGQ010000041.1, on the reverse strand, counting down.
GCAGTCCACGTCACCGGGCCTCAGCTGCTGTTCAGCGGCGGTGCGGTCTGGTTCACCAACGCTGTCGCGTTTGGGCTCGCGTACTGGGAGCTCGACTGCGGCGGCCCCGTCGCACGAGCACTCTCGACCGCAGCTCGTAAGCCCGACTTCCAGTTTCCGCAGGACGAGAATCCCCAGCTCGCACGCGAAGGCTGGGCGCCGCGCCTCTGGGACTACTTCTACGTGTCGCTGACGAACGCAACTGCGTTCAGCCCGACCGACTCGATGCCGCTCACACGCCCGGCCAAGACCCTGATGGCCGCCGAGTCGATCATCTCCGTGCTCACGGTTCTTCTCGTCGGCGCGCGGGCCGTCAACATCCTCGCCTAGAGCCAAACGCCTCCGGCACACGTCCGGCTACGAGCTTGCCCGGGCGAGCCGGCGGCGGCCGAGGTGTGAAGTTAGTGGCGTATGAGTCTCCTCCCGCGCTCACGGCTCGACGACTCGTAATTCAAGCGATAGTGGTGGTAGAGGATCGACTCGTCGTCGGGGCTGAGATGCTCGCCCGATAGCTCGATGTTCGGAGCTTGTTTCACCTCATCGACCGTGGCGGTGACGTGAATACAGTGTCGCTCGCCGGACGGCGTTCCGAAGTTCAGCTCAGCCACGGCGCCAAGGTCTCGCGGATCTGCGCGCAGCCGCGCGGCGTATTGAGACGTGCGCGAACGCGCTTGTTTTCAACGACGACGAGGGACGGGATCGCGTCGACCTTGAACCGCTCGACGAGCTGGGGATGGTGGTCGGCGTCAATGCGATGCAGCTGAAACGCCTGATGGTTGCGGCGGCGCTGCAGCACCTGTGCCAGGAAGCCCTCTGCCCGCCGCGAGCTTCCTGAGGTAGGGGAATAGAAGAAGAGAAGCCGCGGCTGGTCTCGAGCGGTTTCCGGTCGGTCAGGGCGAACAGTGTCGACTGAGCTTGCTGCAGGCACGCGGGACCTCCTCGGTTCCTGTCTGAGCGAATCGAGGGCTCGACCATCAGCCACACTCGGACTGAGTCGCGCCCAGCGACGTCCAGTCAGCGCTCGCACGTCTTCTGCATCCGAGCGCCGCACTCTGTCTACCCGCACGAAGGATCGGTCCAAACCGGCCTCGCCGAAACAGGCGCAGCGTCGTACGCTCGCGACTCGATCTCGCCCGCCGGCGTCGTCTAGCGTGTCGAGGTCGACGCTGACACGGCGGTCCCGTGTCGGAGTTGCAGACAAAGGCTGTGGAGCGCGACCACTGTCATGCCGGGCAGCCGTCGAGCCCTTGCGGTGCATGACTCCGCTTGGTGGCGCTCACCCGCCCACGTCGTCGTCGGACCTGTCCGGGTGCTCGCATTCATGTCCCACGTGTGCTTCAACCCCGACATGCCGGCCGAGATCTTCATCCTCGAACCAGAAGGAGAGGACAGAGCACCCGAAGCCGATCCCGAGCCGAACTGACGCTCCCGAAAGCAGCGGCCGGGCTCAGCCGGCGCGCCGGCGGGGATCGAGCCGAATCGCGGCTTTCGCGCTGTCGCCGAACTTCTCGACGACAACGAACCCGTGGTGGCGCTCGACGACACGCTCCACCTCCGGGATCTCGTGCCCCGGCCGGACGGCGAAGTGGGTTGAGATGCGGCGGACTTTCTCGTACTCGTCCTCGTGCAGGGCGATCCGCTCGTCGCATTGACCCGAACCGCACTCGCAAAGAATCGTCAGCTCGCCCTCGAGATCGAACGTCTCCACAAGCTCTCCGATTCGCTCGTTGACCTCGCGGAACAGCGCCTGATGCCGGCCGATCTCGCGTGCCCGCTGATCCCTCTCGTCTATCGGCTGCGCCACCGAACCCTCCTCTCGGAACCGAGTTGCCGATCCGAAAGGTTCGTTGCCTACCGCCAGGGATAGGCGGCGCACCCGCTTCGCGCAAGCAGTGTCGGCGCGGGACATCCACACCGTCACCGAGGCAAGAATATCACCGGCATGACGCAGCGAGCTAGCCTGGAGAGGCACGACGTCCGCCGGGTCGCTACGCCGCTCCGACCTCCTCTCGGGCGTACACCCCTCCCTGGAGCGGGGTCAGCGAGTCGTCATGGCAATCGAAGCATCCGAACGTGCGCGGCAGTCGGCGTCGATTTCGAACGCGATCACCCGCCTGCACCGCGACCACTACGGCCGTGGAGCGACCACGATCAGGACGGTCACGCAACGCAACTACGTCGTCTGCTTTCTCGAGGACATCTACACCCCGGTCGAGCGAACGCTGATCGACGCCGGCCGCGAAGATGCGGTACGCGAGACGCGCACCGTCTTCCACGACGCGATGGGTCCGAGATTCAGGGACGCGGTCGAGGACGCCACCGGTCGCCGCGTGATCGCCTTCATGTCACAGGTGCACTTCGACCCAGACATGGCTGCAGAAGTGTTCGTCCTCGAGCCACAAGGAGAAGACCACACACCGGAGACGTGAGACACAAACCGCCGGGAAGGAGCCGCCCCCGGACCACAGCAGGCGGAGGGCTCTACAGCCCCGCCTCGTTCTGTGCTCGACCGTGGGCTTGGGGGGGAAGGAGGAGAAGATGGCTCTGTACGACCGCGTCGGCGAGGTCGGCGAGCTTTCTCCCGGTGTGTTGTGAATGGTCGCGCAGCATCTTGAACGCGTCATCCGCGTCGATCGAGTTTCGCGCCATCAGGATCCCTTTTGCCTGCTCGATCCGTGCGCGTCGGCCGAACGCGCCCTGCAGGTTGTGGTACTCCGCGAACCGTTGCAGGGTGATGTCGATCGCGCTCGCCAGCTCGTCGGGATCGTCGTGGAGGATGTAGGCGAAGATCCCCCGCTTGGCGGCCTCGCGGATGTAGGCCGGATCGCTTGCGTTCAGGAGCGCGATCACGGGGCAGGAGGCCTCGCGCACGATCTCTCCGATCAGCTCGAGCGCATGCTCAGACGAGAGACCGAGACCGACCAGGGCAACATCGGGCTGCTCGCGTGCGGTCGAAGCGGCGACCTCGCTGACATAGATCTCGCGCGCGACGACATCGTGGCCAAGACCTGCAACCACCTGCGCGAGCACCGCAAGGCGGTCCCGCTTCTCGTTCGCGATCAGCACGCGCAGACGGCGCGGCGGATCGGCAGCCGTCGCGATCGACGACGCCTTGCTCTCGTCAGAAGCCGTGTGCACCAGGCCCTCCGATCTAGCAGTCAACGTCACGCCACCGTCGCGGCGCCTCCTTGACCGTTCTGCTACGGAAAAGGCCTTCGCCAGGCCCTGCTTTACGACCTGGCAGTCCACATGGTGCCTCCGGCTTTAAGGCGCCAAAACGGACTTTACCACCCCGTGTGAAGCACGATCTCGACGCTTAATCCTGCCCCCGTGGAATGTCGAGTAGGTTGGGTGTGCGCGTAGACCGGTGCGGAAGCCGCAGAGGCTCACCTGCTCTTCTCTTACGACGTGCTTGCCGCCTTGAGCGCATCGGGCGAACGCAAGGTGGGTGTCGCCGCCGCACAAGCGGGGCGGACACGAACACGAGGAGGACCAACGATGAAAGCCACGCTCTTACATCAAGCCGGCAGGATCAAGAAAGGGGCAACCGTCGACCTCGGCGGTAAGACCGGCACCAACGACGAACGCGGCCCCGACGATCTCGGCGGCGCAAGCACGACTTCGGCGCCCGTCTATGCCATCACAGACAAGGACGGCCAGAGTGAGAACGTCGACACCCGCGACCTGACGATCGTCCGCTGACGAAGAAGCCACCCCGGCGCTCGCCGCGCAACCAGGAGGGCCTGGGACGAGCGACCGGAGCTGGAGGATCGCACTCGACCGCGCTCCTCCGGCTTCTCGAACGAGTGCGGCCGTCTGTCCGTTCACCGAGCGGAGCACGCTAAGAGCTCGAAACCGAAATGACGCTCGTCGATCTGGACGTGCTGGGCGGGGCCGCTACAATTCCGCGAACGGCGTCTTATCGATCGGCGTCGTTTCGGCGGGTCGCCACAAGACTTGGCCCGCGATAGGCCCACCCTCAGCAGAGCAGGTTGTGGCAGTCGTCGCCCAGGACGTCGGGTCGGCGAGGGAGCGTCGCGCTGAGGAGGAGAGCAGTTGGCCACGATCGGTACGACCGCCGGCCCCTCCGGGTTCGAAGGCAGCGAGGGTGAGGAGTATCACCGTCGCCGCCGGGTGCTGCTCGTCGACGACGACGCCTCGATCCGGGTGGTGTGTGCGCTCAACCTGCGGGTGGCGCAGTTTGAGGTCGTCGAGGCCGCAGACGGCCTGCAAGGGTTCGAGCAGGCTAGGCGGCACCCGCCCGACCTTGTCCTGTCCGATCTGCGCATGCCGGGCCTGGACGGTTTCGCGCTCGCCGAGGCGCTCCGTCGCGAGGAGACGACGCGTGCCGTGCCAGTCGTCTTCCTGAGCGGCGAGACCGGGGTGGCCGAGCGGATGCGGGCCTACGCGCTGGGTGTCGCAGGCTTCGTGACGAAGCCGTTCGAGCCGACTGCGCTCGTCGCGCTGCTTTCCGGTGTGATCGAGAGGACGGCGGCAGCGTAGATGCGTCGGCCTTCACCGCAGATCCTGCGCGCCGCGTTGCTCGTGTTCGCGTGTCTCTGGTTCGGCTACAGCTTCCTCGGCTTGCACCGGCATTCGCCTGCGCATACGACGAAGAGCGCGGACCTCTCACAGCTGATCGCGCGCGTGCAGACGAAGCCCCGCTCGGTGAGCCGGATCGTCTTCGATCCCGGCTCGCTGCAGGTGTCGGCGACGCTCGCGGGCGGCAATGTGCTGCAGGCGAACTATCCGAGCGACCAGTCGGCCCTCGCGCTGCAGACGCTGCTCGAGCGGCAGAGGGTCGACTTCGCCGCCAAGGCACCGAGCCACGGCTCTGTTCTGACGTCGATCTTCGTCTCATTGCTGCCGATCCTGCTACTCGCGGCGATCTGGGTCTTCGTGATGCGGCGGATGCGCGGCGGCGCCGGCGGCCTCGGCCAGATCATGAGCTTCGGCAAGCACAAGGCGACACGGCTCGCGCCCGATCTGCCGAAGGTCGGTTTCACGGACGTGGCCGGCGTCGACGAGGCGGTCGAGGAGTTGCAGGAGATCAAGGAGTTCCTGGTCGACCCGCGGCGCTTCCAGGCGCTCGGCGCCCGCATCCCGAAGGGGGTGCTGCTCTACGGGCCGCCAGGCACCGGCAAGACACTGCTCGCGCGCGCCGTCGCCGGCGAAGCCGGTGTGCCCTTCTTCTCGATCTCCGGCTCCGACTTCGTCGAGATGTTCGTCGGCGTCGGCGCGAGCAGGGTCCGCGACCTGTTCAAAGAGGCCAAAGAGGCGGCGCCGTGCATCGTCTTCGTCGACGAGCTCGACGCTGTCGGCCGTCATCGCGGCGCCGGCATCGGCGGCGGAAACGACGAGCGGGAGCAGACGCTCAACCAGCTGCTCGTCGAGATGGACGGTTTCAGCGCCAACCAGAACATCATCCTGATCGGCGCGACCAACCGGCCCGACGTCCTCGACCCTGCCCTTTTGCGCCCCGGCCGCTTCGATCGCCAGATCGTCGTCGACCGACCCGACCGTCGCGGCCGTCGCGACATCCTCTCCGTGCACGTCAAGGGCAAGCCGCTCGCGCCGACGATCGACCTCGACACGCTCGCGGCCGGCACCCCTGGCTTCACCGGCGCCGAGCTCTCAAACCTGATCAACGAGGCCGCGCTTCTCGCCGCCCGCCGCGGCCTGACGACGATCGGCCAGGCCGAGCTCGAGGAAGGCGTCATGCGCGTGATCGCCGGTCCCGAGAAAAAGACACGCGTCTTCTCCGAACTGGAACGCAAGATCACCGCCTACCACGAAATGGGCCACGCCCTGGTCGGCCACTTCCTCGACCACACCGACCCCGTGCACAAGATCTCGATCGTCAGCCGCGGCCAAACGCTCGGCCTCACGGTCTCGCTCCCGACCGAAGACCGCTTCCTCACCTCCCGCTCAGCACTGATGGACCAGCTCGCAATGATCCTCGGCGGCCGCGCCGCCGAAGAGCTCGTCTTCGACGAGATCACCACCGGCGCGGCCAACGACCTCGAACGCGCGACCGCGATGTCACGGCAGATGATCACCCGCTTCGGCATGAGCGACAAGCTCGGCCCGCGCGTCTTCGGCACCGACCCCCACCAACCATTCCTCGGCCGCGAACTCGGAACCGAGCCCTCCTACTCCGACGAGATGGCACAAGAGATCGACGAAGAGATCTACCGCCTGATCGACGACGCACACCAACGCGCAGCACAGGTCCTCGTCGAACACCAGCAAGCGCTGCACGAAATCGCCGCGATCCTGATCGAGCACGAAACGATCGACAAAGAGCAATTCGAGCGCCTCCTGCACGGCGAACCCGAGCAAAACGTCCTCGCCCACGACCCCCCACCCCGTAGCCGCAAGCCGCAGCGCAAACGCGCGCGTAAGCCGCAGCCGAGCCGGACACCAACACCGAAGCCGGTCCCACTACCGCACTCCGCGGCTTCGCGGCGCGCGCCCTCGAGCAGTGTCGGCCTTGCCGGCGGAAAGGAGACGACATGACCGTCGTCTTGGTGGTGATCGCCGTGGTCGCGGCCGTCGCGCTGATGGTTGCGGCGACCTCGATCCACATCCTCAAGCAGTATGAGCGGGCGGTGAAGTTCCGGCTGGGTCGGGTAGGCGACGGTGCGTTCGGACCGGGTCTGATCGTGATCATTCCGCTGATCGATCGGATCAACCGCGTGTCGCTGCGGATCGTGACGATGCCGATCCAGTCGCAGGGAATCATCACCCGCGACAACGTCTCCGTCGACGTCTCCGCGGTCGCCTACTACAAAGTGGTCGACGCAGTCCGAGCGGTCGTCGCGATCGAGAACGTCGCCTCGGCGATCGACCAGATCGCGCAGACGACGTTGCGCGCCGTCGTTGGCAGGCACACGTTGGACGAGACACTCTCGGACACCGAGGAGCTAAACAAGAGCATCCGCGAGATCCTCGACGTGCAAACCGAAGACTGGGGCGTCCAGGTCACGCTCGTCGAGCTAAAGGACATCCAACTGCCCGAGAGCATGAAACGCGCGATGGCCCGGCAAGCCGAGGCAGAACGGGAGAAGCGCGCGAAGATCATCGCCGCCGAGGGTGAGGCGCTCGCCGCCGGCGAGCTCGCCCACGCCGCCGACGTGATGATGGCGCACCCGCTCGCGCTGCAACTGCGCAACCTGCAGACTCTGGTCGAGATCGCCGTCGACAAGAACTCCACGGTCGTCTTCCCAGCGCCGCTGATGAGCACGATCCAGGAGCTCGGCGCCTTCCTGAACCGCGAAGCGAACGCAGCCGCACCGCTCGCGCAACTTTCGACCAACGGGTCGAGCAGCGAGCCCGCAAACGAGGTCCGTACACGCTGAGGTAGGTCGCAAAGGCCGATGCGCGTCAGTCAGCGTGGTCGAGCTCAACCGCTGTTAGTACTTGCTCCGTAGCCTTCCCCGCCGTCGAGTCACGGCGGGGGAAGGCGCGCGTGGATCTCGCGCGTCAACGCCTCGACCTTCTCGGTCAAGGCTTTGTCCTCCTGAGTCAAGGACGTGTTCGTCTCGATCAGGCGCTTCAAATCTGCGGTCTCGGACTTGATCGCCGTCTCTCGATCCTGCATGTGCTGCATGACTTCTTCGCGGTGCGCCTCGAGGTGATCGAGCGCGTTCTTGTCTCGCTCCGCCTGGCGCGTCTGCGCAAGCAGGATCAGCGGCGCCGCGTAGGCGGCCTGGGTCGAGAACAGGAGGTTCAGGAGGATGAACGGATACGGGTCCCAGCGGAAGGTGACCGCGATGGCGTTCACGGCGATCCAGGCGATCACGACGACGGTTTGCGCCGCGATGTAGACGGGCGTCCCGAAGAAGCGCGCGGCAGCCTCGGCCTTGCGGCCGAAGGCATCCTCGCCGAAGGCACTCGAGATTTGCGGCACATGCCAGACGTTCGGGATCGTTAAGATCGCTCCTGCAGCGCCTCTCGAAACGCAGGGCGTCTCAGTTTCCGCGATCGCCGTCCGCGAGCCGCCTACGACTTCGACGACTCGGGGGCCGGCTGAGCACAGGCAGACTTTTCTCTTGCCGTTCGAATGGCGCGGACAGATCGGTCTACGTCATGTGAGCGTCGTGGAACCCGCGCTAAGTTTCGGGAAGCATGGCCAAGACCGAGCACCTCAGTGTTCTGATCGCGAACGAGCGGCGAGACCGGCTGGAGCTGCTCGCGCAGGTCGTGATCGGCCTTGGCCACGATGTGATCGCCCGCGAGATCTATGTCAAAGAAGTCGGAACAGTCACCGCGAGAGAGCAACCGGATGTCGCCTTGGTCGGGCTCGGCGAGAGCTCGGTCCACGCGCTCGAGCTGATCTCGGAGATCGTCCGCGAAGCGGCTTGCCCGGTTATCGCGATCCTGCACGCCGGCGACCCCGCCTACGTCCACGAAGCGGCCAAGCGCGGAGTCTTCGCCTACATCATCGACGGAACCCCCGGCGAGCTGCAAAGCGCGATCGACATCACCCTGCAACGCTTCGCCGAATACCAGAATCTGCAAGGGGCATTCGGTCGACGAGCGCTGATCGAGCAGGCCAAAGGCATCCTGATGGCCCGCAACTCGACGACTGCCGATCGCGCCTTCGAGATGCTGCGCGAGCACTCCCAACACAACGGGCGCAAACTCAGCGACGTCGCCGCTGCCATCGTCGACAGCCACCTCCTGCTGCTACCCGCGCCCACGCCGTCCGACCGACAGGATACCTAGCCGACGGAGCCTTCCATCTGGATCTGGATGAGGCGGTTCATCTCGATCGCGTACTCCAAGGGGAGCTCTTTGACGATCGGCTCGACGAACCCGGCGACGATCATCGCGGAGGCTTCGGATTGCGACAATCCGCGGGACATCAGGTAGAAGAGCTGTTCGTCTCCGATCTTCGAGACGGTCGCCTCGTGGCCAACCTCAACCTGGTTCTCGTCGATACGCATGTAGGGATACGTGTCGGAGCGCGACTCGTCGTCGAGAATCAACGCGTCGCAGACGACTTTCGACCTCGCGTTCGTGGCACCATTGGCGACCTCGAGCAGGCCGCGATACCCGGCGCGGCCGCCATCCTTCGAGATCGACTTCGACGTGATCAGGGAGGTCGTGTCCGCCGCGAGGTGGACGATCTTCGCCCCGGCGTCCTGGTGCTGCCCTTTACCGGCGAAGGCGATCGACAGCACCTCGCCGTGCGCGCCCTTGCCTGCAAGCCAGACCGCGGGGTACTTCATCGTCAACTTCGACCCGAGGTTGCCGTCGACCCACTCCATCGTCGCGTGCTCGTGGGCGACGGCACGCTTGGTGACGAGGTTGTAGACGTTGTTCGACCAGTTCTGGATCGTCGTGTAGCGGCAGCGTCCGCGCTTCTTGACGACGATCTCGACGACCGCCGAGTGCAGCGAGTCGGTCGAGTAGATCGGAGCCGTGCAGCCTTCGACATAGTGCACGTAGGCGTCCTCGTCGACGATGATCAACGTCCGTTCGAACTGACCCATGTTCTCGGCGTTGATCCGGAAGTAGGCCTGGAGCGGCAGCTCGATGCGGACGCCCGGCGGAACGTAGATGAAGGAACCGCCTGACCAGACTGCCGTGTTCAGCGCCGCGAACTTGTTGTCGTTCGACGGGATGATCGTGCCGAAGTACTGCTTCACGATCTCCTCGTGCTCGCGCAGGGCCGAGTCCATGTCGAGGAAGAGCACTCCTTGCGCGGTGAGGCTCTCTTGCAGCTTGTGGTAGACGACCTCGCTTTCGTACTGCGCCCCGACGCCGGCCAGGTACTTCTTCTCGGCCTCGGGTATCCCGAGCTTGTCCCAGGTGTCCTTGATGTCGGCGGGGAGGTCCTCCCAGGACTCGGCCTGCTTCTCCGTGGGCTTGATGTAGTAGTAGATGTTGTCGAAGTCGATGCCTGTGAGGTCTCCTCCCCAGGCGGGGAGCGGCCGTGCGAAGAAGTAGTCGAGCGCGCGATGTCGCACCTTCCGCATCCAGGCCGGCTCGTCCTTGTGCTCCGCGATCGCCTCGACGACCTCGTGCGAAATGCCGCGGCCCGACTTGAAGAAGTAGTCGCCCGCCTCATCCGGACTCGAGAATCCATACTTGACGGCGTAGTCGGCGCCGATGTCCTGAACGAGCTCGGTCTCGGTACGGGCTGACACAGCAATCACGTCCTTCCGACGGGCGGTGGATCGTGCTGGACTGAAGAGACTGCCCCTGCGCGTCGAACTCTGTTTGCCTCGGTCCCTCGTCTCGCGCGCTGTGTGACGCGTCGACGTCGTCGGGCCTCGGCGGGCGTCCTGGCACGCAGGGGTCGGTTCCCACCTTACTCCCTTTCTCCCCTCCGCGGTCATGAGCGCGCGCTCAGGTCCCTTAACTCCCGCTGCTATCGTCCGGCTGTGGCGCCATAAGCACCGGCGCCGCGGACGTCCTCCCACAGCCACTTGGGTTGGAGCTATGTAGGCCGACCTCAGCCGAGTGGTCGGTATCGAGGCTTCAACCCGGGAGGATTGATGACCGCCCTGATCGCTCGACTCGCGGAGAAGATCGCCAACGTCCAGGCGAACGAGCGGCTGACAGAACAGATGCATGCGGCACAGATGCATGCGGCGGCGGCTGGGCGGCGATCCCTGGTCTCTCTCCCCAAAGCGGGATCGCCGCACCGATCGCCTCGTCTCGCGCCGGCAACATCCGCGGAGCCGTCGCGAGAGTCGCGCGGGCCCACAGTAGCGGCAACGAGATTCGCGACGACGTGCGACGGGCGCCCGCGCCCGCGCTTCAGGGGCTTGTCCCACCAGATTGCCTTCTTCGCAGCAGCTCCGGTCGCGGTTGCGGTTGCCCTGACGACCGACGGCGGCCTCGCGCGGGTGGCAGGAACAGCCTTCGCCCTGAGCGTCGCTGCGATGTTCGGCATCAGCAGCATGTTCCACCGCGGCTCGTGGTCGCCTCAGGCCGCGCGACGACTTGGCCGACTCGACCACGCGATGATCTACGGACTCATCGCGGGGACGTGGGCGCCGATCGGATTGCTCGTCGTGCATCGCGGCTGGCGGTTGCCGGTTCTCGCCACCGTCTGGGGCGGCGCGTGCCTCGCGGCGACAGTCAAGCTGGCGTGGGCAAGAGCGCCGACTTGGGTCCCGGCTGCGATCAGCATCGCACTCGGATGGGCAGCGGTGATCGTTCTGCCTCAGATCGCCCGCGGGATCGGGTTCACAGGGACGTTTCTGCTCCTCGCAGGCGGGATCGCGTACAGCGCCGGAGCCGTCGTCTACGTGCGCGAGCGACCGAATCCGGCGCCTGCGACATTCGGATACCACGAGGTCTTCCACCTGCTGGTGATCGCAGCCGTGGTCTGCCAGTACTCGACGATCGTCTTCTACGTTCTTCCGCGGGCATGACAGTGCGCCTGAGCCGCAGCGCAGGCCGGGAGCATTTCCGGGTTGGCGCAGGCATCACCTTCTCGCTTGTCGTAATCGCGGCATGTTTTCTCGCCGCGCGGCGACTCACGACAACCGACTGGCCGTTGCAGCAGGCGAACGTTGCGCTCGTCCTTGGCGCATCCGCCGCCTACCTCGCAAGTTTCTTCCTCCGCGCCCTTGGCTGGCAACGGCTATTCCCGGGCGACCGACCTGACCGAAGCCGCTGTCTGGCGGCATGCGGCGCGGCAGCCGCTAGCGGGGCCGTGCTCCCGTTCCGTCTCGACTACGTCATAAAGATCTGGACACTGCGTCGGCTCGGCGGAGTGCGACTCGACCTGGACACCATCGCGCTGTCGATCGTCTTGCTCGGCATGGTGGACGCTGTCGCCATGCTCCCGTTGACGGTCGCCGCGCTTGCGACCAGCGATCCCATCTTCCTCGCACCGCTGATCGTGGTGCTGCTCTTCTGTCTTGGCTGCATCACGGTCCTCGCGCTCGGCCCGCGGCTCGTCCGCCTCCCCTTCGTCGATCGTTCGGACCGCGTGCAGCGATCGCTCAAGCGCGTCGGCGACCAAGCGCGGCTCTCTCACTCGACGGCCGTAGCGGGCGGTTTCCTCTTCGGCTGCTGGTCGATGCGAGCGCTCGCCTGCACCTTGCTCCTGAGCGCGCTCGGCGCCGGGTTCTCGCCCGCGTTCGCACTCGTCGTGATTTGCCTCGCGGCGGCGACGTCCATCCTGCCGGTTACCGCGGGCGGCGCGATCGTCAACATCGGCACCACCTCTGTTGTCCTGCTCGCGCTCGGCGCGACCGCACGGGCAGCGATCAACTTCTCGCTCGCGTCGGGCATGCTGCTCACGTTAAGCGCGCTCGCCGCGGCCGTCGTCGGTGCGGCCGGATCGACCCTCCTGACCATGCAGCGGCGGCGCTTGTCTCATGCCACACCGGTCTAGGAGCGCGCTCCGCGTCCAGGCGCAGGCACTCGTCATCCTCGGCACGACGCTCTCGCTGCCCGGCGCCTCCTTGCCGGCACGCATGGGCAGGCAGCCGACCCCGAGTGACACATCCGTCGCCGGGATCCCGGCGACCGTAGTTCGACCCACGACCAGCCCGCCCTGGCCCGCGCTCGTGTTCATGAACGGCGCAACGCCGGACGGACGGAACCACGCCACGGTGCGGCGACTAGGCGTCGCGTTGGCGCGCGCGGGAGTCGTTGTCTTCATCCCCGAACTTCCGGGCGTCGCCGGGGGCGAGCTCTCACCCCAGACCCTTGCGCATTCGGTCGCCGTCGCGGAAGCAGCGGCGGGATCAGCCGACACCGTCGACGGTCGGGTCGCCCTCGCCGGGGTGTCGATCGGCGGAACCCTCGCGCTGCTTTCAGCCGCCGACCGACGCCTGCAGAGCCGTATCTCGGTAGTCGCCTGTGTCGCGCCGTTCGGCGATCTCGCCGAGGTGATGCGGCTCGCGACAACCGGTACCCACCGAAACGGGGAGCAGCTTGGCCACCATGCGGCGCCGCCGTATCTGCGCGTCGGCCTCGCTCGCTCTCTGGCCGCAATGCTTGCGGTCAACCCGGCGACGACGGCTCTCTGCCGCGAACTGCGCGCGCTCGACCCAGACTCGTGCGGCGCGATCGAATTGCCCGAGCGCGCCTTTCGCGAGGCAGGTGCCGATGGCGGAAGGCTCTATGACCTGCTCGCCAACACCGATCCGGACCGATTCGACCGCCTCTTCGAGGCGTTACCCGACCACGTCCGTTCGGCGGCCGTCTCCCTGTCGCCTATTCACGTCGCGCATCGCCTTCACGCTCCCGTCGAGATCGCGACCGCACCGCAGGACAGGTATTTCCCGATCGCCGAAGCGCAGGCAATCGCCGCGGCGTCGCCGCACGTCCGGCTCACCGTCACATCGCTGCTCGCCCACGCGACGCCCCGTCTCAGCGCACGCTACCTGGCCGAATTGCAAGGCCTGAACACATTCTTCGTGCGCGCGCTCACGGCTGCCACGAGCGGACGTCCGCTACAGTCCCTATTGGAGCAGACGTGAAGCGATCCGAGTGGCTCTCTAGCCCGGGCGCGACCGTAGACCTCACGCCTCCGCAATGCGGCAGCCGCCGCGGATCGAAGGTTTGGCATGGCCAAACGGATCGAGCAGTCCCGCAGACACGGGCACCACGACCCACGGGGGATCGCGTTGCACGCGGTGAGTGAGAGCCCATTCCAGCTCGATGCGCACGAGGGACCGACCGGCACGCCACCCACGCTCGTGCTCGTCGCCGGCACCGACATGACGCCGACTGCCCACGAGCCGATCGCGACCCTGGGAACCTAGCGCGTGCGGGCCGCGATCGTCTCGACGTTCCCTCCTCGCGCCTGCGGGATCGGTGCCTTTGCCGCCGACCTGCGAGCAGCTCTACTCGGCACGGACACGCTCGAGGTGGCAGACCTGGTCGCGGTCGTGCACGAGCCGTCGAGCCCGCAACGGCGCGGAGTGCTTGCGACGATCGCGCAGGCGGTTCGTGGCGACTACGTCCGAACGGCGAGGATGATGGGGCGTCTCGACGTTGACGTGGTGCTGCTCCAGCATGAGTACGGGATCTTCGGCGGCCGCGACGGCGAGTACGTGCTCTCCTTCGCCCGCGAGCTCGCCCAGCCGCTCGTTGTGACCCTGCACACGGTTCTTTCCGAACCCACGGCGCACCAGGCGGAGGTGCTGACGGAGCTGTGCATCGAGGCAGAGCTCGTGATCGTGATGACCGACACGGCGCTGCGGCTGCTCGTCGACTCAGGTGCCTGTCCCGAGGAGAAAGTCCGGGTCGTTCCGCACGGTGCACCGGCACGCCTGATCACGCGCGCATCTCGTGCAGGCGAGGACGGCTCGAGCCGCGCGCCCAATGGCTTCCGCCTCTCGACCTTCGGTCTGATCTCGGCAGGAAAGGGGATCGAGACCGTGATCGACGCACTGCCGACAGTGGTCGAGCGGTTCCCGGAGACCGTGTACACGATCGCCGGGCGTACGCACCCCGACGTCGAGCGCCGCGAGGGCGAGCGGTACCGGCTGATGCTCGTGCGCCGGGCGTTCGAGCTCGGCCTCGGAACCCACGTCGTCTTCGACGATCGGTTCCTCTCCATCGACGAGCTCTCTCTTCTGCTCGCCCAGACGGACATCTTCGTGACGCCGTACGCAAGCCGTGAGCAGATCGCCTCCGGCGCGCTGACCTTCGCGCTCGCCGCGGGGTGCGCCGTCATTTCGACCCCGTATTGGTACGCGCAAGACATGCTCGCCACCGGCGCAGGGGAGCTAGTGCCGTTCGCCGATTCCGACGCTGTCGCCGACGCGGTCTGCAACTACTTCGACCACCCGGACAGACTCGCGGCTGCACGCGCGGAAGCCCGTCTGGTCGGCTCGACGCTCGCGTGGCCTGCGGTCGCGGAGGCAACCGCTTCCGTCTTGGCGGAAGCCAGCGCACTCGCGCCGAGGCGACGGCCCGCCGGCATCAGCGATCTGCAGCTGACAAGCTTGCGTACCGACCACCTGCTCACGCTCGTCGACGATGTCGGCATCGTTCAGCATGCCCACGGGATCATTCCCAATCGCGACAGCGGCTATTGCGTCGACGACGTGGCCCGACTCGCAGTCGTCTCGCTCGCACTGGCTGAGCGCGGCGACGAGCACATCTGGAATGCGAGTCTCTACCGTTCGCTCGCTTTCCTGCATGCAGCCGCAGGAGCCGGCGGGATGCGCAACTTCATGGGCTACGACCGTCGCTGGCTCGACGAACCGCATGTCGGCGACCATCTCGGCCGATCGATCTGGGCGCTCGGCGACATCCTCGCCACCGCCTGGATCCCGGTCGTCGTGCGCCCTGCGGCCGACCTTCTGAACACACTCGTCGGGTCGCTGAAAGGCGAGGTTCCTCTACGGACGGCTGCGTACGCCGTGCTCGGGCTCTCACGCCTCGACCCGGACCGGCTCGAGCCGGCCGCGCAGAGACTGCTCGAACGACTCGTCGAGCAGCTCGGCGACGCGCACGAGCGCTGCGCATCCGACGAATGGTGCTGGTTCGAGGACACGCTGAGCTACGACAACGCGCGCCTGTCGCAGGCACTCCTCTCGGGCGCCACAGCGCTCGGCCGAGCCGACCTCGCAGAGCGCGGACTCGAATCGCTGAGGTGGCTCGGCGATGAGTGCGGGCTCGAGGGAGACGAGATTACGCTTCCGGGTCACCTCGGACGGCACCGCGGCGAACCCGCGCCGGGCCCGGGCGACGAACAGCCGCTCGAGGCCGCGGCTCTCGTGGAGGCCGAGTTGACCGCCTTCGCCCTGACGCGCAAGGCCGAGCACGGGCGCCGCGCGATCAAGGCCTTCGAATGGTTCCTCGGCGGCAACCGGTTGCGCAAGCCGCTCTACGACTTCGCTACCGGCGGCTGCAGCGACGGGCTGGGAAGCGAATCGCTGAACGACAACGAAGGCGCCGAATCGACACTCGCCTTCCATCAGGCCGCGCTCCTCCTTGACGCAGCAGGTGTCCGTGCCGACGCCGCAGAACGCAGACGCGAGCCAGTCCTCGCATGAGCACGCGCGAGCTGTTCGAGCGCCACCCGAACAATCCAATCCTCACTGCCGCCGACTGGCCGTATCCGGCGAACGGCGTCTTCAACCCGGCGGCCGCCGAGGTCGCGGGTGAAACGGTGCTTCTCGCGCGCGTCGAAGACCGCAGAGGGATTTCTCACCTCGCCGTCGCGCGTTCGGCGAACGGCGTCGACGACTGGAAGGTCGATTCCGAGCCGTTGCTCGCACCGGACGAGGCGACGGCGAGCGAGCAGTGGGGATTCGAGGACGCCCGCGTCGTTTGGGTGGACGAGCTGAGACGATGGGTGATCACGTGCACGGCGTACGGCCCGGCCGGCCCGGCCGTCTTCCTCGCCGCGACGGAGGACTTCACGACAGTCGAGCGCTACGGCGTCGTTCGGCATCCTGAAGACAAGAACGCCGCGCTTCTGCCGCATCGGATCGCGGGGCGTTGGGTCCTGCTCCATCGCCCCATAACGCAGTACGGCGGAGGGCACGGTGAGATCGTCCTCTCTCGGTCGGAGGATCTCGTCAGCTGGAGCGCACCCGAGCAGGTGCTCCAACCACGCGCCGGCGCCTGGTGGGACTCGCTGCGGATCGGCATCGGGCCGCCCCCGCTCCGCACCGAGCACGGTTGGCTGCTCGTATACCACGGCGTCAAGGAAACCATTGCCGGCGACATCTATCGGGTCGGCCTCGCCCTGCTCGACCTCGACGAGCCGACTCGCGTCGTTCGTCGACTTCCCACCTGGATTCTCTCACCGCTCGAGCCCTACGAACGGAGCGGCGATGTCCCCAACGTGGTGTTCCCGTCCGGGCTTCTCCATGACGAAGCGAGCGACGAGATCCGGTTGTATTACGGCGCCGCAGATAGCTCGATTTGTCTCGCCACCTCGCGTCTCGCGGACCTTGTCGACGCGTTGTTCGCCACACCGGCCGCCGGCTCGTAGTCCGCCCTACGCCCTGCGTCGATAGCGGTCGTACAGGCGCGGCAATTGCCGGCCCGGATCGAGCAGGAAGGCGTCGGGGCTGATGTCGATCCAACTCTCGTCGCCGTCCGGGTCGCAGCGAGCAGCTCCGGCGAACTCCGCGACCGCGGCGACCGCCGGCTTCGGTGAGCCGTCGGCACGCCAGAGCCCGAACGAACGCTCGTGCAGGGCAAGATCGAGCGGCGGGCTCGACCAACGCGCGCGCCGATAGTCGGAGTAGCACCAGAGCATGGCGCCGAGACAGCCCGCATCGCGTAGCGCCTCGAGAGCCGACGCGGTGTAGACCGCGGCCGCGTCCTCGCCGACCAGGCGAGGATCTCGACTCGTCTGCTCTGCGGGCCTGGTCGGAAGCCCGAACTCGCTGAACAACACGTCTTTCCCGCCTCCGAGCCAGCGCGTCATGCGGGCGAGGAAGGGAAGGAGCTGCTCGTCGAGCGGCCCTTCGGCCCAGGACGCATAGATGGGGTAGCCGTGCATCGAGAGGAAGTCGCACGAGGCGGCAGCCTCGCGCGGGCCGAGCCCGCGATTCTCTTCGAGATCCTCCATGTGGAGCCCGATCGTGACGAGGGCGCGATCATCTGAGCTGCGGATCGCCGCCGCAGTTCGCGCCAGCCACTCCTCCCCGGACACCGACGTGGGTGGAATCACACAGTTCGAGTTCTCGTTGCCGAGATCCCACGCCCACACCGCCTCGTGGCCGCGAAGGGCAGCGACCGTCTCCGCGGCGAGCGCCGCCTGTGCGTCGCCGACGGCGGTGTCCGTGAACCAATTTCGAAGGCCGACGTCGGCAACGCGACCGCCCGCGATGACGCGAAAGCGAACGTCGCCGTCGAATCCCCCGAGCGCCCAGGCGGGAATCCAGTTCACCCCGCTCATGTGACCGGTGAAGAAGGTGGGGATCAACGAGAGTTTCGAGTCTCCGGCGAGATCCGCGACGTCCACGAGCCGGTCGAGCATCGTGCGATCGACGTCGTTCGGATCGGGCTGGAAGTCCTCCCAGGTCAGGAACACCCGCACGGAGTCGAAACCGCAAGCCGCAATCCGGGCAAAGTCGGTCGCCACCTCGGAGGGGTCGAACTGCGACCACCAGCTCATCGCCGTCCGCGCGGGCCAGTAGTTGATTCCGAGGCGAAACCGACCGTTGCCGGATGTGGCGCTCAGGACCGACTCATTCGCCCGTTCGAACGATCCGGCGGTACAGCGCGACGTAGTCGTCGACCATCCGCCCGACGCCAAAGCGTCTTTCGACCGACGCCCGCACGGCCCGCCGGTTCAGCTCCTTCGACGCGCGCGTAGCTGCGACTGCCTCCTCGACGGTGTCGACGAGAAAGCCGTTCTCGGCGTCCTGGACGATCTCGGCCATCGAGCCGCGGCGCCGAGCGATCACCGGTGTACCGCAGGCCATCGCCTCGACGACGCTGAAGCCAAAGGGCTCGTCGAAATCGATCAGATGAAGAAGCGCTATTGCACGGCCGAGCACCTCGGCACGACGGTCGCGACCGACCGGGCCCACGTAGCTCAAGTGGACCCCGTCGAGGCGCGGCTCCACGAACCGCTCGAAGTAGTCGCGGTCCTGGATGATCCCCGCGATCAGCAACGGGATCCCGATCCTCTCGGCGACGTCCATCGCCGCGGCAGTTCCCTTGTCCGGATGAATCCTCCCGAAGAACAGGAGGTAGGCACCGTCACCGGCGCCGAGAGCGAAGTCGCCGATGTCGATCCCGTGGTGGATCGTCGCCGCATATGCGAGCCGCTCGTCGCGGTCGGCATCGCTGATCGCGACGTAATGACCGATGTCGTTGTAGCGCTCGTACACCGGCAAGATCTGCTTCGACGAGAAGCCGTGAATCGTCGTCACGACCGGCGTGTCCACGAGCCGGCTGAAGCTCAGCGGTAGGAAGTCGAAGCCGTTGTGGATCAGGTCGAACTCATCGGCCCGTTCGAAGGCAGCCGCGATGTGGAGCGCTTCCCAGACCTTCGCGTCCACAGTCGGATCCTCTTCGTACCCGGTCGGTACGGTCCCGACGAGGCGAGCCCGGGTGATGGAGTCGGCGGTCGCAAACAGCGTCACGTCGAACCCACGAGCGACGAGCCCCTCCGTCAGGAGCGATGCGAACTGCTCCCATGGGCCGTAGTGGCGCGGCGGCACCCTCCACGCGATCGGCGCCAGGACGCCGATGCGCAACTCCGCGCCGCCCGACGCTATTTGCCGCGTGAAGGATTCCTCCGATCGTCGGTGAGCAGCCACCGTACTTGCTTCGAGCGGACTCCGCCCCGAGGCGCGCGAGGTGACAGTTGCGCCGAACGCCGCGGCGTAGGGGTCGGCGACGAGCACAGTTGTCGCAAGCCACCCGTCCGCTTCCTCGGCTGCTCTGAGAACGCTGCACAGGTGGGCCAGGAACGGGACGCGAACGCCGACGTCGCCGCACTGAGCGGCAGCATCCGAGGTTGGCCTTCCGGGCATTGGGAAGAGTCCGTCCGTGCTCGAGACCAGCCGGCGATGGAAGGCGTTCAAGTCGATCGTCTCCATATGGGTCGGGCTCTTCGACGAGCACGGGCTGCTGACGTCGGCCGCGGCGATCGCGTTGCAAGCCTTCGTCGCGATGGTCGCGCTCGCTCTACTCGCGCTTGCGCTCCTCGGCGCGACCGGTCACGAGCAAGTCTGGTTTGGGCAGATCGCGCCGCAGGTTCAGCCGAAGCTGCTGCCGCAGGTGTTCACCGGGATCGACGCGAGCGTCTCGAAGGTATTCGACAGCGACTCGACGGGCCTGATCGTCGTCGCCGTGCTCCTCGCAGTCTGGGAAGTCTCGGGAGCCGTCCGTGCGTGCATGAGCGCGCTGTCGCGGGTCTACGGAACCACGGATACGCGTCCGTGGTATGTGCGATTTCCGCTCTCGATTGGGATCGCAGTTCTTCTGATCGTGGCGCTGGCCGGCTCGTTCGTCCTCATCCTCGGGCTGCGCCACATCGCAAGCGGCGCCGCGGGTGCGTTACTCGCCGTCGGCCGTTGGACCGGGACAATCCTGCTCCTGACCGCGGCGTTCACCATCCTCGTGCGCTTCGCGCCGGCCGAGCGCCGGTCAAAGCGCGTCGCGTCTGCGGGCGCCGCGCTCGTCGTCGTAGCGTGGACTGTGCAGTCGTTGATTTTCGCCTGGTACCTGCGGAGCAGCGCGGACTACCGCACCGCGGTCGGGAGCCTCACAGCGATCTACTTCTTCACGACGTACTTCTACGTCGGCGCGATCGTGCTGCTCGTAGGGATCGAGCTCGACGAGCAGCTCCGACGTGACGCCGAGAACGAGACGAAGGGAAGGCCACAGTTGCTCCGGCTCGTGCGGCAGACCGTCGCCGGACGCTAGAAACTCGATGCGCATTGGGGCGTGCGCGGGGATGCGCATGACCAAGCAAGCGGCTGGGACGTGGCGGGTGAAGCCCGTAGCGGTGTCTACCGCGACAGGCCGCATCGAGACCAGTCCGGTGGCAGCCGATGTGAAGTGCACTTCGCACGTTGGACACGCCCGAAAGGACGGGTGGCGTCGTAGAAGACGAGACCGCGATAGCACCGATACGCGGTGCTTCTAGCTCGCTCGATGGTGTATTGGTTCACCGATGAGCTCGACAGACGAGCTGCTACGGAGCGCGCAGCGCGCAGAGAGGCGCGACGGCCTCCAGCGGCCCGCGCCGCCGGCGAAGCGCGTGGCCATTGTGGCCTGCATGGACGCCAGGCTGAATCTCTTCCACATCTTCGGGCTCGCCGAAGGCGACGCGCACGTGATCCGCAACGCGGGCGGCGTCGTGACGAGCGACGTCATTCGCTCGCTCGCGATCTCGCAGCGTCTCCTCGGAACCGAGGAGATCGTCCTCGTCCATCACACGAGCTGCGGGATGCTGAGCTTCACCGACGA
The DNA here is from genome assembly GCA_035650975.1 of Gaiellaceae bacterium. GTDB lineage: Bacteria > Actinomycetota > Thermoleophilia > Gaiellales > Gaiellaceae > PALSA-600. Next base: position 33,977 of record DASRGQ010000041.1, on the reverse strand, counting down.
CGATTTCCGGCGAGAGATCGAAGACGAGACCGGCATCAAGCCCGAATGGGCTGCGGAGGCGTTCGACGATCTCGACGGCGACGTGCGCCAGTCGATCGCCAGGATCGCCGCGAGCCCGTTCATCCCGCACAAGGAGAGTGTCCGCGGCTTCGTCTACGACATCGCGACCGGTGCGCTTCGAGAGGTCACCCCCGCGAGGTGACCTCTCGAAGCGAAGTGCCTGCCGCTAGGCGTGCGCGACCTGCCTTTGCTGGTCGAGCGCCCTACACGAGCTCGTTCGGGTCCTGCTCGGCGGCGAGCTTCTGCGAGCCTTCGAGTGCGTCCTGAAGATGACGCTGCTGGATTGGCAGCGCCCACGACACGAGCTCGCGGACGTCGTCGTTCGCGGCCGACTCGTTCATCGTTTGCAGGACCGACCAGTGCCCGACCTCAGCCGCTTCGGCCATCGTCAGGAACTCGAAGCCGTCGAGCGCGTCGGCATCCGAGTCGAGATACGTCGACATCATCTCGGCCGCCTTCTTCTTCACCTCGCGCGCCTCATCGAGGATCGCCGTCTTCTTCCCCTCGAACCCGCTCGCCACGCGCTCGCACCGCTCGGCCGTCTCGGCCGCCTCCTTCGCCATCGTTCGCAGCGTCGCGACCAAGCTTTTGTCGTGTTCCTCGGTCAGTTTTGAGATCTTGCCGCCGGCGACCTCTGCCGCCATCGCGAGCCCGGTGACCTCCGCGAGCTTCTCTTCGAGGTGAGTCAGTTCCGCCATCGCTACTCCTTCATCGGTGGGACGACCAGTAGTCGCGGCCGCTTCCGCGCTCGTCGACAGTCCCGCTGCCGTTCCCGAGCGGGCCCTGCGCAAACCCGGCGACGACGAGGGAGGCGAAACCGCCTCCCTCCGCCACATGTGCCTGAGCCGAGAGCGTCGAGCTTCGACTGTTGCGCTACGTGCCGCGCCCGGCATCGCTTCGCGCTCCGCGGTTCGGCTCGTTCTTCCTACGAGCTAAATAGGCGTCCGCCGCAGACGAACAAGGTCTATGCAGCGTGACGGAGCTTCGCGAGGGCACGTTCTTCGATCTGGCGGACGCGCTCGGCACTCACGCCGAGGCGCTGACCCACGTCGGACAGCTTCTCCGCAGGCATGTCGAAGCCGAAGCGCGCCTGCACGACCTCCCGTTCCCGCTCTGTCAGCCGCGACAGGAGCGCCCGAAGTTGCTCACCGGCGATTGCGTCGACGACGTCTTCGTAGGTTGCGGCCGACAGCGGATCCTCGAGCAGGTCACCGAGCGTTCCGAGCTCGCCCTCCGTGTTTTCGATCGGCTCGTCCAGGCTGCGCGAGCGCGCGTCGGCGTTGAGGAGCGCTTCGGCTTGCTCGAGCTCGATGTTCGTCAGATCGGCCAGCTCGCCAATCTCGGCCGAGCGGCGCTCGCCCTGATAGATGCGCTGGTGTTCCGACTTCAACTGCGAGAGCTGCCGAAGCGCTTTCGGCGGCAAGCGCATCGGCCGCATGAAATCGCTGCGCGCCTCCTGCAACGACTGCCTGATCCACCAGGTCGCAAATGCGGCGAAGGGAACGCCGCGCTCGGGGTCGAACCGCTGCAGCGCGCGCAACAGGCCGACGATGCCCTCCTGCAGCAGGTCGGCCTGGTCGAGCCCTTCGGTCCGGTAGCGGCGCGCCGTCGACTGAACGAGCGGCAGCAGCCTTTTGATCAGCTCTTCCCGAGCGGCCGCGTCGCCGGCCTGGGCCCGGCGGGCGAGCGCGTCGGCTTCGTCGCCGGAGACCGCGTGCGCCGACTTTGCCTCCGCCCACAGCTCATCTGCAGCGGCGTCGCCGTTGCCGCGCACGTCGCTGCGCCCCGCCAGCTCCCGCTTCACCGCCACACGCCGATCGTGCCACACGGCCGGCGGAGGTGCGGGTCGCGGCATCGCGCTCGAGAGCTGCCGCGACCCCAAGTGACTCCGACTTACTTCTCGAGCGCCTTCTTTCCTGAGGCACTGATCGTGATTCGCTTCGGCTTCTGCTCGGCCGGCTTCGGAATCCGAAGTGCGAGCACGCCGTCCTGATAGGCGGCCTCGATCGAGTCGCTGTCCACCCCGCGAGGGAGGGTGAGCGTCCGCACGAACGAGCCGTACGGCCGCTCGACGAGCTGCGCCTGCCCGGTCTCGTCCGCGACACGCGAGCCCGAGATCGAGAGCACGTTCTCGTTGACCTCGATGCTCACGTCGTCTGCCTTCACTCCGGGCAGGTCGACCTTGACCAGGTAGTCGTCCTCGGATTCGTGCACGTCGACGAGCGGCGTGAAGCCCGTGACGCGGTTGCCGTTGCTGGTGCTTCGCATCAACTCGTCCATCAGCCGGAAGGGCGCGGCAAGGAACGGGTCGCGGATCAACAGGTTCGTCATTTCCACACCTCCAGTCCGATGCTTTCGGTCTCGTCAGGGAAATGAGTAGGCGGCGTGCGTGCCCGTTCAAGTCCAGCCGGCGAGACGCGCCAACTCGGCCTCGTCGGCCCGCCAGCCGAGCACGATGTGCTGCGAGCCCGGTGCCGCGTAGCGCACAGAGCCGGCACGCATCCCGGGTCGCGTCCGGGGGAGCGGATGGGAGCGGTCGTATGCTGCACGGCGGCCCGGGTCGCGCAGCTCGTCGTAGGCATCGCTGACTGCGCGAAACCGCTCGGCCGATCCGGAGCCGCGATCCGGATGGCTCGCGCGCGCCGCGCGCCTGTAGGCGCGAACGATCTCCTCTCCCGACGCCTGCCGGGGCACACCGAGGATGCTGTACGGATCCCGATTTTCCTCACGCCTGGACATGAGCGTTCGCCTCTTCTTTAAGTACGCCCGACTTGGGTAGAGAGAAGAGGATGAATGTCGAGCCTGGACCGCCGGAGAGCCGCCAGCCATTCGAGGCGACCCCCGAGGAGGCGGCGACTCAGCCGATCGCGCGTCGCGACCGGCTGCGGCAGCGCGCGCATCAGGCCCGCCTCTACGGCTGGACGGCACTCCTCATCATCGCGCTTGTCGTGATCATCGCGTTGATCGTCGACAACACGCGCCGGGTCACGATCGGCTGGGTGTTCGGCTCGAGCCGGACATCGCTCGTGTGGATCATCGTCGTCGCAGCGATCGTCGGCTGGTTCGCAGGGCTCGCGACGAGCTTCGTCGTGCGCCGCCGAATCCGGCGGGCGATGGAGCACTGACCTCGAGCGATGGAGCCCTAACCTCGAGACTGCGCGCTCAGATCCGGCGCGCGAACACCAGCTGAGGCACGCGGACTTTGCGGCTCACGCTCGCCCGCACTTGCAATCGCAACGAGCGCCGCGGCAAGGAGTCCGAGCGCGCCGCCGACGGCGTAGACCGCGCGTGGCGAAAGCACGATCGCGACAAGCCCGCCGAGCAGCACCGAGACGCCCTGGGCGCCGCCGAAGATCGCGTTGGCGGCGGCCGAGACGCGGCCGCGAGCGCTATCGGGACTGCGCGTTATCAGCAGCGTCGAGAGGCACGTTCCCGCGTAGCCGTTCCCGATGCCACCGAGCACCGAGATCGGAACGAGCACGACAACCGCCGGTGCGGCGGCGAAGGCGGCGACGCCCGCACACGCGAGCGCCGCGCCGCCGATCGTCGCGCGGACCCGCCCACTTTCGCCTCGGACGCGTCCCGCGCCGAGTGAGCCCGCAACCATGCCCGCCATCCAGGATGCCTCCACCACGCCGTACCACACCGGGCCGGCGTGGAGCGTCTCGCGGACGAGGTAGACGAGAACGACGTCGACCATGCCGACAAGGAGGACGACGAGCGCCACGCCGGCGAGGAGCGGAGCGAGCAGCGCATCGGCCCGCAGGATCGAGAAACCGCCGCGGAGTCGGCTCGACGTGTCATCGGCCTGGACCCGGCCGGGCGCCCTGCGGGTGCGAACGAGGGCCGCGGCGGCGGTGACGACCACGAACGTGACGGCGTCGAGGGCAACGGGCACGCCGGAGCCGAACGCGCCGGTGAGGAGGCCGCCGGCGGCGGGAGCGCCGACGAGCGCGAGGACGCTCAGCGATTGCTGGGCCGAGACCGCCGCGGCCACGTGTTCTTCGCCGACCACGCGGGGAACGAGGGCCGACCAGGTCGCTCCGGTCAGCGACGAGGCCGCGCCGAGCACGGCGACGAGGACGAGGATCGGCACGACCGAGTGCAGGAAGACGAGCGGGATCGTCGTCGCGACCTCGACGAGGCCGCCCGCGACGAGGAGGCGCCGCGAGTCGTGTGCGTCGACGAGCCGCCCGATCGAGCGCGCGAGCACGAGCTGCGGGACGACGCCGGCGGCGAGCAGCAACCCCACCTCCCAGGGACGCGCACCCTCCGCCTGCAGCCGCAGGGTCAGCGCGACGAGCGCCACCCCGTCGCCGAAGGCCGAGACCATGCGCCCCACGAGCGAGACGATCAAATCGCGCCGCCCGGCACAAACGTTCAGCATTTGCTGAACAGTATTCCTTTAACAACTCACCGTCAAGAACTATCGTGTGGCGATGGCGGCCGGTCGCGACGAGACCACATATCTGCGTGATCCCCGTGCGATCCGCGCGCTCGCCCACCCGGCGCGGATGGCGATCATCGATGCGCTCGCGACGGGCGACGAGCTGACGGCGACCGAGTGTGCGGCGCTCACCGGGCTGAGCCCGAGTGCGACCGCGTACCACTTGAAGCTGCTGGAGCGCTACGCCTTCGCCGAGCCCGCGCCCGCCCGAAGCGATGGGCGGGAACGCCCGTGGCGTGCGAGCCGGCGTGCGCAATTCGAGCTCGACGCCTCGACGGCGGCCGGGGCAGCCGCCGCGGCCGCCGTCGCGCTCGCCTACCTCGACCGCAGCCGCGCCGTCGGCGCCGCGTTCATGGCGGGGGCGCACGACGAGCCGGCCGAATGGCAGGACGCCGCGGCCCTCGGCAACGCCGACCTCTGGCTGACCGCTGACGAGCTCCGGCATTTGACCGCCGAGCTCGGCGCCGCGCTCGAGCCGTATCGAAGCCGAACGCGAGCCGATCGCCCCGAAGGGAGCCGGCGGGTGCGGGTCACGACCATGGCCGTGCCGCATCCGCGGCGCTGATTCCAACCCGTGCCGAAGGAAATGCGGTTCGCACACCGGGCCGGCGGTGAAGCGAGATGTGAGCCCCGCCGATGCGGTCGACCATCGCGTCGGCGGCGAACAACCCGGCGGCGATCTTGTCGTGACCCGGCTGCCCCAGCACGACGCCGGTGATCTCCGTCCGCCTGCCGTCGACGACACGAATGGCGCGAAAGGCGAAGCAGCCACCGGCCGCGTCGTCCGAGCCTGTTTTGACGCCGACGAACCCATCGTTCCCGAGCAAGGTGTCGGTGTTCTGCACCGTGCCGGCAACCGGGAGCGTCGCCGTCGGCGTCGCGACGATGCTCGCGAAGACCGGCAGGCGCATTGCCAGCTCGACGATGCGCACCTGATCGGCTGCCGTCGACACGGTCCCGTCGTCGAATCCGCTCGGATCGGTGTAGCGCGTGCGGGTCATTCCGAGCGAACGTGCAGCAGCGTTCATTCGAGCGACGAACCGGCCTTCCGTACCGGCGTCCCAGCGCGCGAGCACGACCGCGAGGTTGTTCGCCGACGGTAATAACAACGCCTGCAGGGCCTGCAGCTCGGTCAACCGCTCTCCCGCCGCGACGGGCACGACCGACTCTTCTCGCTCCGCCCGGCGCAAGGTGTCGGCGACGTCGGCGTCGGTGAGCACGATCGGCGGCCCCTGCTCGCCGAGACGAAGCGGGTGGTCGCGCAGCACGAGATAAGCGGTCATCACCTTCGCGACGCTGGCAATCGGTGCAGGATGCTGGTTCGGTCCCGCCTCGAGCTGCGCACTTCCCGATTCGAGGAACGCCGCTTGACCGTACGCCGGCCACACCGTGCTCGCGACATGACCGTGGCTTTCGACCCGCAAAGGATCGCTCGACGTCGGAGACGACGAGCCCAGCGCGTCATAGCCGAGGAGCGCGGCTGTCGCCGCCGCCATGACCAGGAGCAGAACGCGAGACTTGCGAATGCGGATCGGAAGGCTCGCCTGACGCACACGTTCGCGAGGCATGCCGCCATTGAAGTAAGCCCGCCGTTCCAGGCACGTATGCGCTTTTCGATATGCCGGCGATACGCGTCCGCTCTAGCATCGGAGCATGCGTGTCTTGATCGTCGAGGACGAGCCCTACATGGCGGAAGCCGTTCGCGACGGCCTGCGCCTGGAGGCGATCGCTGCAGACATCGCAGGCGACGGCGACACGGCGCTCGAGCTTCTGACGTTCAACGACTACGACATCGCGGTTCTCGACCGGGACATTCCCGGGCCGACCGGAGACGAGATCGCGGAGCGCATCGTCGCCTCCGGCAGCGGCATGCCGATCCTGATGCTCACCGCGGCCGACCGTCTCGACGACAAGGCAACAGGATTCGAGCTCGGAGCCGACGACTACCTCACCAAGCCGTTCGAGCTTCGCGAGCTCGTCCTTCGGCTCAGAGCGCTCGACCGGAGGCGTGCACGTGCGAGGCCGCCGGTGCGGGAGATCGCGGGGCTCCGGCTGGACCCGTTTCGACGCGAGGTCTATCGCGACGGCCATTACGTCGCGTTGACACGCAAACAGTTCGCAGTGCTCGAAGTGCTCGTCGCTGCAGAAGGCGGTGTCGTCAGCGCGGAGGAGCTCCTGGCGCAAGCATGGGACGAGAACGCCGACCCGTTCACAAACGCTGTGCGCATCACGGTCTCGGGGCTGCGCAAGCGCCTGGGCGACCCCTGGATCATCACGACCGTACCCGGCGTCGGTTACCGCATCGACCCGGACGCCGAAACGAAGCGGGCGGAGAGTGGATAGAGCTCCCGGCCTGAGCGTTCGCCTCAAGCTGACCCTCAGCTACGCGGGCTTCCTCATGCTCGCGGGGGCCGTGCTGCTCGTCGCCGGCTACTTCTCCCTCTCGCGCGGCGTCCACCCTGGCGTGATCTTCATGGTGCGCAGCCACGGCGACCTCGTGCGGGACTTCGCTCCGCTCGCGGTCGTCGTCATGATGTTCCTGCTCGTGTTCGGCCTCGCAGGAGGTTGGTTCCTCGCCGGGCGCATGCTCGCTCCGCTGACGCGCATCACGGACGCGACGCGTCGCGCCGCGGACGGGTCGCTCACACACCGGATCGCGTTGGAGGGCCGCCAGGACGAGCTGCGCGAGCTCGCCGACAGCTTCGACACGATGCTCTCGCGGCTCGAGGCGCACGTTTCCGAACAGCGGAGATTCGCGGCCAATGCGTCGCACGAGCTGCGCACGCCGTTGGCGATCACCCAAACGCTTCTCGATGTCGCGCGTAGCGATCCGGACCGCCACGTCGTGGAGCTCGTCGATCGCCTGCGCACTGTCAACGCGCGAGCGATCGACCTCACCGAAGCACTCCTGTTGCTGAGCCGCGCCGACCAGCGGTCCTTCACGCCGGAGGATGTCGACCTGTCGCTGATCGCGGAGGAGGCTGCTGAAACGCTCCTCCCACTCGCCGAGAGACGTGGGCTCACCCTGGAGACGGACGGCGCACCGGCCCCAACCCTCGGGTCGCACGCGCTCCTGCTGCAGCTGAGCACGAACCTCCTGCACAACGCGATCGTCCACAACCTGCCGGCGGGAACCGTCTGGGTGTCGACCGGCGCTCGCGCGAAGCGTGCGGTGCTCACCGTCGAGAACACCGGGACGGAGGTCACCCCTCAGCTCGCGTCAACGCTCGCCGAGCCCTTTCAGCGCGGCACCAAGCGCATCCTCGCCGACCATGCAGGCGTCGGCCTCGGCCTCGCAATCGCGAAGAGCATCGCCAATGCGCACGACGGGACACTTACTCTCACACCGCGCGCGGGCGGCGGGCTGCGTGTGACGGTGCAGTTACCCGCGTAAACGCCGTCGGCGCGAACGAGCGCACCTGAAACTCGAGCCAGCCGAAGAACGGGTAGAGCTCCCGCTTGTCGAAGAGAGGCAAGCGCAACTCAGTGGCGCGATCGCGGTATGGGAACGGGTCGGTCGCATGGAGCGCGATCCGCATCTGCGGCCGCAACTCGCGCAACGTCATCGCGACCTCGATTCCGCCAAGTCGCGGCAGGCTCACGTCGAGCAGCGCAACCTGCGGGCCTCGCTGCAAGCCGAGCCGCAGGGCCTCCGCGCCATCGTCGGCCACGAGCACGGCGAGCCCAGCGAGCTCGGAAGCGTAGTCGGAGACGTGCGAGCGGACGCACGCGTCACCTTCGGCAAGCAAGAAGCGAATGCGACGCTCCGGCGTGCTGCGCGTCGGACGCGGAACAACAAGACTCTCCATGACGGGCTCCTTTCCCTGGCTTCACCTCGAGAGTGCCGGACGCGTGAGCGGAGGCCAATGGGCTCTGCGCCCCATCTTCCTCAGCCGGTGTGTACAAGCCGGCGCGCACTCTCGATCGCGAGCACGAGCGCTGCAGCGAGGCCGAATGCGAGCAGCAGCGCGTGCAGCGGCTCGTCCGCGAACGTCTTGCCGCCAACGAGTCCGATCGTGCTCGCGTAGCTCGCCCAAAACGCTCCGGCGACGAGGTCGTACGCGAAGAAACGCCGCCAGGGCAGGCCGACGAGGCCGGCTGTGAGCATCGTGGCCGTGCGCCCACCCGGAACGAAGCGCGAGACGACAATGATCGTCCCCGCCCGCTCCCGCAGCCTCGACTCGGCGCGCCCCACTCGGTCCGCCCACGTGGGCGAGCGAAGGAGCCGCCGCATGAGTGAACGCTGCCCCGCCCGTCCCAGCAGATAGGCGGCGTTGTCGCCGAGCACCGCACCGGCCGCCCCGGCGAGCAGAACGAGGCCGAAGCTGAGCTCACCGGCTCCGGTGAGCGCGGCTGCGGCGATCACCGTCGCCTCGCTCGGGACGAGCGGGAACACGGCGTCGAGCGCCGCCACGGCGACGATCAGTGCGTACACCCAGCTGGAGTCGACGACGACGTCGACGAGCGACTCGAACATCGAGGCCATCGTTCACCGCAGCCGTCTCGGGCGCCATCGGCTCTTCACCCCATTTCGCGTTCCGGTGGCGCCGCTCGCGAAATGGGGTCTCGGCCCGATCGCCGAACGTCGCCACGCAGGCGAGTCTTCGGGTGAACACAGACAGCTGAAAGGAGTGGCGACGTGAACGGAACGGTGATCACGCCCAGCGGATTGGATCGGTTGAACGCGGAGCTGCACGAGTTGACCACGCAGGGTCGCGAGGAGATCGCCGAGCGCCTCCGCTACGCCGCAGCCGGCGAGACCAATCCTGCGGAGAATGCCGACTATCTCGCGGTGCGCGAGGACCAGGCGCTCCTCGAGCAGCGGATCGCGATGCTGAAGGAGCGGTTGGCGACGGCAGAGGTCGTCGAGCCGCAACTCGGGAACGGCCGCGTCGACGTGGGCGAACGCGTCCGCTTGCGGGAGCTCGATTCCGGCGAGCGTCTCGACGTCGAGCTCGTCGGCTCGCTCGAAGCCGACATCGTGGCGGGGCGCATCTCGGTCGCCTCACCGGTCGGACGGGCAATCGTCGGCCTGCGCCGAGGGCAGGTCGCGGACGTCGATGCGCCCGGCGGACAGATCCGTTTCCGGGTCGTCGCCGTCGAGACCAAGCAGAAAGGAGAGCGAGGACGATGAGCGGAACGATCGTTTGCGGGGTCAACGAGGCACCCGGCGGAAGGAGCGCGGCGGAGCTGGCGCGCGCGCTCGGGGTGCGCCTCGGGCTGCGTCTCGTGCTCGTCCACGTCGTCGACGACCTGCCGGCGGGCACGCACGACAGCCTGACGGGCCGCCAGCGCCGGTCCGGCGCCGAGCGGACGCTCGCCGAGCTGGCGAGCGAGATCGGCAACGGCACCGAGAAGCGGATCGTGCTCGGGAGCCGGGCCGACGCGCTCGCGCAGGTCGCCGCCGAGGAGGGTGCAGACCTGATCGTGCTCGGCTCGCAGCCGACGGGGCTCGGCAAGCGCAAGCTGCGCTGCACGCTGGCCCGCGAGCTCGAGGCGACCACTCCCGTGCCCGTGCTCGTCGCGCCACCGTCGACGCGGAAGCGAAGCAATCATCGGCTGTCCGTCGCAGCCGAGACCGGAGCGCGCTAGAACACGCTCACGATCCGGCTCCCGATGCGCTTCTCACGCCTGCCGCTCCTCTGGCGGGTCTTCGCGATCAACGCAACGTTGCTCGTCATCGCGACGCTGCTGCTCGCGCTCACGCCGGTAACGGTGCACGCGTCGATCGCGGTCGTCGAGGGACTCGATCTCGCGGTCGCGCTCCTCGTCATGCTGGCCGCGAACCTCGTGCTGCTACGTCACACCATCGGGCCGATCGACCGCCTCGTCGACCGGATGCGCACGGTCGACCTCCTCCGCCCCGGCCAGCGCTTTGCCGCCCGGGGCGGGATCGAGGTGACCGAGCTGACGCGGACGTTCAACGAGATGCTCGACCGCCTCGAGAACGAGCGCCGGGAGAGCGGACGGCGTGCACTCAGGGCGCAGGAGGCGGAGCGGCTTCGGATCGCACGCGGCCTGCACGACGAGGTCGGGCAGGTTCTCACCGGCGTCTTGCTGCAGCTCGATTCCCTCAGAGAGACCGACAGCCCGAATCGGGCGCGCGAGATCGACGAGACGAAACACTCGGTGCGCCAGGCGCTCGAGGAGGTGCGCAGGATCGCGCGCGAGCTACGCCCCGAGATGCTCGAGCATCTCGGGCTCGTGAGCGCGCTCACCGAGCTCTCGCGGAAGTTCGCGGAGCAAAGCGGGGTCCACGTCGAGCGTTCGTTTCCCGAGACGCTGCCGCCGCTTTCCGACGAAGCGGAGATCGCGGTCTACCGCGTTGCACAGGAGAGCCTCACCAACGTCGCACGGCACTCCGGCGCGCACCACGTCGAGCTAGCGCTCGAACCGGGCGCCGGCAGTGTCGTCCTACGCATCGCCGACGACGGCCGCGGGCTGCCCGAACGCGCGGCGAGCCCGAACGGCCACACGGGCGTGCGGGGCATGCGCGAACGCGCGGTGCTCGTCGGCGGTGCGCTCGCGGTCAAGCGCAGCGAGAACGGCGGCGTCGAGATCCGGCTCGAGGTTCCGGCAGCGGGTCGCTGATGCCGATCCCTCTGGTCACGCGGATCCTCGTCGCCGACGACCATCCCCTCGTGCGTACCGGCCTGCGGAAAGTGCTCGACGCGCAGCCCGACCTCGAGGTCGTCGCGGAAGCAGCGGACGGCGCAGAAGCGGTGAAGAAGGCGCTCGCGGAGGACGTGCAGCTCGCGATCCTCGACGTCTCGATGCCGAAGACGACGGGGATCCAGGCGGCCGCGGAGCTGCACAAGCGCAAGCCGGAGCTTCGCCTCTTGATGCTTTCGATGTACGACAGCGAGCAGTTCTTGTTCGAGTCTCTGCGAGCCGGCGCGTCCGGCTACGTGCTCAAGTCGGACGCGGACCACGACCTCGTCGACGCCGTGCGGCGCACGATGCGCGGCCAGTCGTTCCTGTACCCGTCCGCAGTCTCGACGCTCGTCCGAGACTTCGTGGAACGTGGACGCCCGGACGACGAGCAGTTCGACGTTCTCACGCCGCGCGAGCTGCAGGTGTTGAAGCTGATTGCAGAAGCGCACACGTCGAAGGAGATCGCGCAGGAGCTCGTGATCAGCGTCAAGACGGTCGAGCGCCACCGCCAGAACATCCTCGACAAGCTCGGCATGAGCGACCGGGTCGAGCTCACCCGCTACGCGATCCGGCGCGGGCTCATCCAGGCGTAGACGACGCCGTCCGCTCCCAGAAGGCGCGGTCCTCGCGCACCCGGTAGGTGACGCTCGCCGTGACGGGCTGGTTCGGGTTGTGCGGGGGATGTCGCCGGTCGTCCTTCGGCCACGACGAAGCGGTCTCGTAGGGTTCGGTCGAGAGTGAACGTGCGACCGGATCGGCGCAAGCGAGACGGATTACCGGGCGAAGCCGCCTTGGATACGGCGCGTCGCTCCTCGTTGCTCCCCGCGCACCGCTTCTTCCGGCGCGGCGAGCCGAACGCAGAAGGCTGGAGTGACCTCGTCGCGAAGGGGGCGGCAAGCGGAGTCGTTCTACCGCGAACAGTCGCGCTGACCCGCCCCGGCCGTGCAGCGCTCGAGACCTACACGTCGGCTTTGCGCGACCTGATCGGAGCGTTGTGAAGATCGCTGCAGCCGGACTGCTCGCCGCGCTCGTCGTCGCGGTGGGAAACGGCGGCGCGACGTCAGCCGGTGCGCCGCCGCCCGAGTGGGCCGCGAACGCGGGTTCTTGGCCGTCGCACGACTACGACCTCACGAACACGCGCGCGGACTTCCACACGCAGATCGACGCGAAGGACGTCACATCGATGAAGGAGCGTTGGACGTTCAAGCTGCCGTACGCCGGCAGCTACGGGTCGTACACGTCGAACCCGATCGTGCTCGACGGCGTCGTCTACCTCGAGGACCCGGACTCGGATGTCTTCGCGCTCGCGCAGGCGACCGGCAAGGTCGAGTGGCAGCACGACTACCGCTCGGTCACGCCGTCCGGCGGCCCGAACGGGCTCGCCTACGGCTACGGGCTCCTGTTCGGCGAGACGGCCGGCTCAGTGTTCGCTCTCGACCCGCACACCGGCAAGCAGGTCTGGATTCGCAAGCTCGCGGCGCACTCGAACGAGGGGATCGACATGACGCCGCAACTCTTCGACGGCAAGCTCTTGATCTCGACCATCCCCGGCAGCTCGCGCTCCTTCTACACAGCCGGGGCGTACGGCATCGTCTTCGCGCTCGACGCAAGGACGGGCAAGGAGCTGTGGAGCTTCTCGACCGTCAAGGGCGGCGCGAGCCTCTGGGGTGACCCGACGCAGAACAGCGGCGGCGGCCTGTGGTACCCGCCGGCTGTCGATGCGCACGGGCGCGTCTTTCTCGGCGTCGGCAACCCCGGCCCGTACCCGCTCTCGACGAGTGACCCGAACGCGCGCAGCCGTCCCGGGCCGAACCTCTACACCGACTCGCTCGTCGCACTCGACGGCGAGACCGGGAAGCTTCTTTGGTATCGGCAGGTGACGCCGCACGACCTCGTCGACCATGACTTCCAGGATCCGCCGATCGTCGTCACGATCGATGTCCATGGTGTTCCGACCGAGGTCGTGATCGGCGCCGGCAAGTCCGGGTACGTGATCGCATTCCGCGCGGCCGACGGCAAGCGACTCTGGACGCTCGCAATCGGCAAGCACAACCGCTACCAGTCGGGGCCGCTTCCGGCGAAGCCGGTCGTCTTCTGTCCCGGCGGCCTCGGCGGCGTGCTCACGCCCATGGCAGAAGCGCGCCGCGTTCTCTACGTGCCGTGGAACGATCTCTGCTTCAAGGGCTCGGCGACCGGTCTCGTGCGCGGCGGCCCGGTTCCGCCCGTCGGAGGCGGGCTCGCCGCCGTCGACGTGAACAGCGGAGCGGTCCTCTGGAAGCACACGTTCACGTCGCTCGACTCCGGCGCCGCCACTGTCGCCGGCGACGTCGTCTTCACGTCGACGTACGACGGGACGATCTACGCGCTGTCCACGAAGACGGGCGCGACGCTCTGGAAGACGAAAGCGCCAGCCGGGATCGACTCGTTCCCCGCGCTGACGAAGACGATGCTCATCGTCGGCACCGGCGTGCCGACGTCGGCGAACACGCGGCCGAGCGGCGAGATCGTCGACTACTCGGTGACCGTCCGGTAGTTCGCGCGCGTCGTCGCGAGGATCGCTTCGGCGGCTCGCGGCATGTGCGCGCTCGCCCACATCAGCGCACGTTGTGCGAGTGGAATCCGCTCGTCACGCAGCTGCTTCTCGACCTGTGCGTACAGCTTGTCGGCATCCTCGTCGCCGAGCACCTCGCGCAGCGCGCGGTCGATCGCCTGCTCGAGCTGCTCCGAGTCGGCGCGCGGCAGCACGTGCGAGTGCGACCGGTAGATCTGAGGCAGCAAGGCGACTTGCGCCTCGCGGTCGAACACGTCGATCTTGTAGCCGCACAGCAGCATGAAGTTGCGACGTGCCCCGAGGCGGTTCCACATGTGCTCGAGCCGGTCGGCGTTCTCGGCGTCGCCGTCCCGGACGAGCAGGTCGACCATCTCGCCGAAGACGCGCACGCGCCGACCCGGCGCCTGCGCTGACGCGGCGTCGATCAAGCCCCCGATCACGTCGGTGAACCGTCGCAGCGACAGTGCGCCTCTCTCCGAGAGCGCCGCGAGCGTCTGCGCCGCGTCCGCGGTCCGCAGCTGCCCTCGAGCTTCGAGCTCGGCAACGCTGAGACCGCGACGCTCGAGCCGCTCGGCGATGAGCTGCCAGTGCCCGGGCACGGCGACAGCGATCGCGGGCTCTCCGAGCGCGAACCCGGATGCGAAGTAGGTGGCGGCCGACTCGGCAAGCTCGAACCTGTCCCGGTACACCTGGACGAGGTGCTCGCAGGATGCAACCTCCGGTGAGCTTCCGAGGAGCTCCGTCGTCACAGCCGGATGGTACCTCGACATGCCGCAAGGATTGGCAGACTCCAGCTGTCAGGTGCGGCGGCCGTGGATCGGCGCCGTGACGAGATGCCCAGGAAGTCGAGCGCAATCCGTAGTCGATCCCACGCCGGGCCGGAGCTCGAGCGCGAGCAGCAGCTGGTCGAGGCGCTTCAAGGCATCAGCCGAGCAGTCACGCAGAAGCGCGATCTGCTCGAGGTAATTCAGCTCGTCACCGACGAGGCGACGCGGCTGACCGGCGCCCAGTTCGGCGCGTTCTTCTACAACGTGGTCCGCCGGGACGGCGAGAGCTACTCGCTCTACACGATCTCCGGCGTGCCGCGGTCTGCGTTCGAGAAGTTCCCGCTGCCGCGCCCGACGGAGATCTTCCGGCTCACCTTCGAGGGCACCGAGACGGTCCGACTGCACGACGTGACTCAGGATCCGCGCTACGGGCTGAACGCGCCGCACCACGGCATGCCGCCCGGTCACCTGCCGGTCAAGAGCTACCTCGCGGTTCCTGTCTTCGCCTCCGACGGGAGTGTGCTCGGCGGCTTGTTCTTCGGGCATGAGCTCGAGGGTCGATTCGACGAACAGCACGAACGGATCGCGAGCGCAATCGCGACGCAGAGCGGGGTAGCGATCGAGTGGGCGCGCCTGCTTGCAGGGGAGCGCGCGGCGCGCGCCGAGGCGGAGGCGCGCGCCGACGCCGCGTTCGCGCTCGATGCGGTCGAGGACGGCGTGATCATGCTCGACAGCGAGGGCTTCGTGCGGCTCTGGAACCGCGCCGCCGTCGCGATCACGGGCCTCTCCCCGGAGACGGTGCTCGGCCGGCCGATCGGCGAGGCGCTGCCCGGCTGGGAGCGAATCGCGCTCGACGTGCCGGTCTCGGAGCGGAAGGAGGCGGTGACTCCCGCCACGCTTCCGCTCGACACCCTCGAAGGCCGCGAGGTGTGGCTCTCGGTCTACGGTGTTGCGTTCGGCGACGGCGTCGTCTTCGCGTTCCGCGACGTGACCGGGCAGCGGCAACTGGAGTCGCTGCGCGCCGACGTCGTCGCGACCGTCTCGCACGAACTCCGTACCCCCGTCGCGGCCGTCTACGGAGCGGCGCAGACGCTACGGCACCGCAAGCTCTCCGGCGAGCTGACGGATCAGCTGCTCGGCGTGATCGACGACGAGTCGAGCCGGCTCGCTCACCTCGTCGAGGAGATCCTGCTGACGAGCCAGCTCGACTCCGGCTTCGTGCGGTTCGCGCCACGCGAGGTCGACCCGCTCGAGATCGTGAAGGCTTCGATTCGCAGCGCGGTGGGCGCGAACGGCGAGTCGATTCCAATCGAGCGACCGGAGTCTCGTCCGCGGCTGCGTGCCGACGCCGACAGGGTTCGGCAGATCCTGACCAACCTGATCGAGAACGCGCTCAAGTACGGCAGCCAGAACGGCAGCCCGGCGCGCGTCCTCATTCGTGTGCGTGACCTGGGACGTTCAGTCCGGATCGAGGTCGTAGACAACGGCCCGGGCATCCCGATCGAGGACGAAAAGCGGATCTTCGAAAAGTTCTTTCGGCTCGACCCTGCGCTTGCCCGCGGTGTCGGCGGCACCGGCCTCGGGCTCTACATCGCCCGCGAGCTGACGCGCCGCATGGACGGCCGGATCGGGGTGAAGGCGACGCCCGGCGGGGGCGCGACGTTCTGGGTCGAGCTGCCGGCATCCTGGCCCGCCGCGCCCTAGCTGCTAGATACGCCGATGTTTCGCCCGGCCGGTGCGGGAGACACGTTCATCATGACCATTGCACCGCGCGGACGGGCCGCTCGAAACAGGGGCCGCGGCTGGACGCCCGCGGTCGTGCCAATCGGAGTTCTCTTGATGCTGCTCGGTGCCTGGGCGATCTTCGCGCCGCTCGTCGGGGGGTACTTCAGCTACGGCTTCGCCACGCAGTCGACGTGGCTCGCTTCGAATCGCCAGTGGCAGCTCGACATCGGCCCCGGTGCTCTTGCACTCGCCGGCGGGCTGCTGCTGCTCGTTCCGCTGCGCGCGCCGGCGTGGCTCGCCGCGCTGCTCGCGGCCGTCGGCGGGATCTGGCTCGTCGTCGGTCCATCGATCTATCCGCTGTGGGGCACGCAGATCTTCCCGACAGGCTCGACCGAGCTGCGCATGTTCAAGTGGATCGGCTACTTCTACGGAACCGGTGGGCTCACCGTGTTCCTCGCCGCGTTTGCGCAGGGGATGCTCTCGCGGCGAATTCGCGTCGCCGAGGAACGCGTCTCACCAGCCGCGGACGAGCCGCTCGCGCGCGAGCGAACAGAAGCTGCCGAGCACGTCGTTCAGTCGCCGCCGTAATCGAACGTCGACGCATAGCCGCAGGTGCCACGGTAGGCAAACGCGAGCGGACCGTCCTCCACGAGCAGCTCGTCCGCGACGAGCTCCTCGCCGCTTCGGTCGTGACCGGGAATCACGCACGTAACGCTCTCGTCGCCGTCGTAGCGTGCGCGGATCCGCACGCTGAGCCGGTTGCGGACGCGTACGAGCTGGCGCCGCTGCGTGTGGTCGATCTCGATCTCCGCGAGCCGAACCCCGACTGGCTCGTTCGCCTTGCGCACCCACGGAAAGTGTTCGCGCTGACTTCCCGGAAGCCGGCCGCGGAAGAGATCCTCGAGCACTGCGCGCTGCTCATGGCTCGCGCGCCGGTCGAGGTACAGGATCCAGGTCCACGGCGAGCCCTCTTCGTCGTCGCTGTAGCGGATCGCCATTGCGACCGGCTGTCCCGTCAGGTCGACACCTCGCGCGGTTCCCGCCTCGATCAGCCATGAGAGGACGCCGAGACACTCGCCGTGGGTGGAGCGTCCGCCCGCGACGCCGTCGACGCGGCGGCAGGGGCAGATCGGGTCGCAGTTGCACGACTCGACGTAGCTGCCTCGGATCCGCCAGCTCACCGCGGCATCGTCCCCATCGGGTGCGGCTGGGTGAGCCCGGGTACGCTCGCGGGCCGTGCGGCGACCGCGACACCGACGATCGCGAGTGCGACAGCCAGCACGACCGTCGCGCGCGGACCACTGGGGAGTGTCTTCTCGATGAGGATCGCGAGCGCGACGACGGCCATCCAAACGAGGCTCATCGCCCCGAGCGCGAACAGCGCGAGCATGAGCCCGAAGCAGCAGCCGACGCAGTACAGCCCGTGCCCTGCACCCGCTCGAAGCAGGCCGAGCGGGCCGCGACGAGCGCACACGAGATAGCCGAGGGGTGCGCGGCAATGCCGCAGGCAGGACGATTTCAGGGGCGTGAGCTGGTACAGCCCCGCCGCGACGAGCGCTCCACCGGCAACCAACGGCCCGTGGGCGGGCCACGAGAGCGACGACGGCCAGAGCGCGCGCAGTCCGCGGAAGGCCCCGTACGCCGCGAGCCCGTAGAGCGTCCAGGCGATGAGGTAGCCGAGCCCAAAGACGAAAGCTGCAACAGCGCCGTCGCGCAGCCACGCGACGAGTCCGAGCACCGGCGCCGCCGACGGCAGCATCATCGCGGCCGTCATCGAGACCCAGACGCCGAGAAACCAGCCGAAAGCGCCCAGGTCGGTGCCCGGGCCCTGGTCCATGCCGCGCATCTCGGCGATCGAGACGATCCAGGCCGCGAGGGTCGCGGCCGCGACTGCCGCCAGGACGACGCCGCGCCGAGTCACTGGTCGCGTGGCAGGGTCGGATGATCGGTGGGATACACGCCGACTGCGAAACCGTAGACCGTCTCGCCGCTGCGCGGCAGCCGGTCGAACTCCGCGACCAACGCGGCCATCCGCTCCCAGAACTCCGACGCCTGAGTCTCGGCGATCCGCGCGTGCCGAATGAACCCCCAGAGCTTGCCGTTCTCGTACGCGGCCGCCGACTCGCGCGCCGCAACCTCGAAGTCGTTGAAGTCGCGCGGCACCTCATCGCCCGAGTCGCGCTCCACCGTGACGTAGAACATACGTGCCGTGCGCCCGTAGAACCGCTCGCGGACCGCGCGGACCCGACGCGTCCGAACCACCCGCACGAGCCCTGCCTCGCCTAGCACCTTGACATGGTGGGCGACCGTGCTCTTCGGCCGGTCGACCGCAGCCGCGAGCTCGCTCACCGTCGCCGCCCGCTCGTGCAGAAGCCCCAGGATCGTCGTGCGGAGCGAGTGGCCGATTGCCTTGACCTGCGCGGGCCGGGTGAGGGCGATCCGATCGGCCAGCTCGTAGTCGGGTGGTTCGCGGTCGCCGGGCAAGGTGCATATAGACTAGCGTTGCGGAACGTTCCAAATAAATGGATTAAGATGTAGAGGTACCTCTACGCCACCGGGCATGTCCTCCGCGTTCGGCGTGTGATCGCCCGGCAGCTCGCGCAGGCGCGCGCGGCGCCCTTCTCATGTACTCCTGCCTCCCGGTATCGGAGTTCGGGACGCGTGGCCGGCGGACGTCCCGGTGCAGGTGCACGGGAAGGACGGCGACCCGCGTCGACGGAGCGCGCCGGGCTCTACTCTCTACCCGGGCGGCGAGCAACCCCTTCGCCGACTCGTCGCTGCCCGACTACGGTGCGGCTGCCGCGACGCTCCTGACCGAGCGCGTGCTCGCTTTTCTCGACGAGTAGACATTTGTTTCCTCTCGCACGGCGCGGGAGAGCGAGAGAGGAATGCGTGTTGTCGTTGTCGGTGCGACGGGGAACGTCGGCTCGAGCCTCGTCCGGCTCCTCGCCGCGGACGAGCGGGTCGGTTCGATCCTCGGCGTCGCACGCCGCCGACCGGAGCTCGAGCTGCCGAAAACCGATTGGGCCGAGGCGGACGTCACCCGCGACGATCTGGCCGACCGCTTTCGCGACGCGGACGTCGTCGTGCATCTCGCATGGGCGATCCAGCCCTCGCGCGACGAGCGGCAACTGCACCGCGTGAACGTCGAGGGAAGCGCGCGCGTCTTCGACGCGACGGCTTCTGCCCGCGTGCCGGCACTCGTGTACGCGTCTTCCGTCGGCGCCTATTCACCGGGGCCGAAGGACCGAGCAGTCGACGAAAGCTGGGCGGTCGAGGGTATCCCCTCGAGCTTCTACTCGCGCCACAAGGCGGAGGTCGAGCGCCGCCTCGACCGCGTCGAAGCGGAGCACCCGCGCCTGCGCGTTGTTCGCCTCCGGCCGGGACTGATCTTCAAGGCGTCTGCAGCAACAGGCATCCGCCGGCTGTTCGCAGGCCCGTTTGCTCCCGGCGTGCTGCTCCGACCGGGCCTCATCCCGTTCGTGCCTGCAATCGACGGCTTGCGCTTCCAAGCAGTGCACACCGACGATGTCGCGGACGCGTACCTGCAGGCGATCGTGCGCGACGTCCGCGGAGCGTTCAACATCGCCGCGGAGCCGGTCCTCGACGCGGCGCAGCTCGCAGAGCTGCTGCACGCGCGCCCGCTGCCGCTCCCGCGCATTGTCGCGCGCAGCGCGTTGAGACTCCTTTGGCGGCTGCGCCTCCAGCCCACGCCTCCCGGCTGGCTCGACCTCGCGCTCGCCGTACCGTTGATGAACTGCTCTCGCGCGGTGCGCGAGCTCGGGTGGAAGCCGGAGCGCACGGCGACCGAGGCAATGTCGGATCTCTTGTCCGGCTTCCGCGCAGGCGCCGATGACGCCACGCCCCCACTCGCGCACGCGACGAGCGCGCCCGCACGCGTGAAAGAGCTCGCAACCGGAGTCGGCGCCCGCGACGACGCCGGCGATGACGGTTGAGGCGCGAGGGTGACTACAACCGTCGTAGACCTGGACGCATGTGCGCGCGCATACCTGCTGCGAGCCAAGAACGGGTTCGGCGACGTGCGAGCTCGATCGCGTCACGAAGCGCGGCCGTCGCATCGTGATGCACGCCTTCACCGTGACCGACAAGCACGTGCTTGGGCTCGTAGGCGAGAAGGCGCCGAGGCGGAGTAAGCCGCAGAAGCGGCGAGACCGCGAGCCGTTCTGCCGGCGCTCGGTAGTACTGCGCCGTCCCGAGCGCGTCGGCGCAGACGAGCGTGTTCAACGCCGGGAACCAGAGGGCGATCTCGTGCCAACGCGGGATCCGGACGATTGGAGCCACCTCGAACGGCGCGCCGAGCGGAGGAGCCGTCGGCACGCGGTGATGGACGACGCCCAGCTCTGAAGCAACACGCGCGCAGTCGCGCTGATGCCGGTCGAGCAGCTGGATCACTCCTGTCGGCTCACCAAGCCCGCATGCCCGCGCGAGCATCGCACGGTCCTCGACCGGGTCGAGCAGCCAGACAGCTCCGTCGACCACCAGCGCATGCGAGCACCGACGCATGAAGAGCGGCTCCGGCGCGATCCAGCCGAACCCGAACTCGGTCTCGTCGACGACTGAAGCGACCACCTACGGCTGCAGGACGACCTTGATGGCTCCGTCTTGCTTCTGCTGGAAGATCTCGTACCCGTACGGGGCATCGGCAAGCGGCAGGCGGTGCGTGCACAGGTCGTCGACGCCAAGCAGGTCGTCGTCGCCGGTGACGAGCGGCAGCACGTCGTCGATCCACCGCTTCACATGCGCCTGCCCCATCGCGATTCTCACGCCCTTGTCGAAGAGCTGCAGCATGTTGAGCGGATCGGCGGTCCCGCCGTAGACGCCGCTGATCGAGATCGTGCCGCCGCGGCAGACGGTCTCGATCGCGGTCGTCAGCGCCTTCAACCTGTCGACGCCCGCGCGCTCCATGACTGCCCGCGCAGCGGCGTCAGGAAGAAGGCCGACGAGCTTCTGCGCCATGCCGGCGGTCTCGGTCCCATGCGCCTCCATGCCGACCGCGTCGATCACCGAATCCGGCCCGCGGCCATCGGTCAGCTCCCGAATCTCGGCAGCGAGGTCGTCGTGCTCGTCGAGGTTGAGCGTCTCGATCCCGTGGCGACGCGCCATCTCGAGTCGCTCGGGAACGAGGTCGACGGCGATCACGCGCGCGCCTCGGTGGCGTGCGATCCGCGAGCACATCTGGCCGATCGGCCCCAGCCCGAAGACCGTGACGCTGCCGCCCTTCGGGATGTCGGCGTACTCGACTGCCTGCCACGCGGTCGGCAGCACGTCGGAGAGGTACAAGAAGCGCTCATCGGGCGGGCCGTCCGGCACCTTGATCGGGCCGAAGTGCGCCATCGGCACGCGGAGGTACTCCGCCTGCCCGCCCGGAACCTGACCGTAGAGCTTGGTGTAGCCGAAGAGCGCAGCGCCGGTGTCGTACTCGCGCACCTGCGTGGTTTCGCACTGGGCGAAGCGCTGCCGCTTGCACATCCAGCAGTCGCCGCACGAGATGTTGAACGGGATGACGACGCGGTCGCCGGGCTGGACGTGCTTCGCCGCATCCGGCCCAACCTCTTCGACGATCCCCATCGGCTCGTGCCCCAGGATGTCGCCCTCGTCGATGAACGGCCCGAGCACTTTGTAGAGGTGCAGGTCGGACCCGCAGATCGCGGTCGACGTCACGCGGATGATCGCGTCCGTCGTCTGCTCGATCTTCGGATCGGGAACGTCTTCGACGCGAACGTCCTCCGTGCCGTGCCAGGTGACTGCTTTCATGGGGTCAGCCGTTTCCGTTCGCTGCTGGTCGAAACGTGCAGCCGATCATCGGCGTCGTTTCCACGTCTGGACGCGCGGGTACACGACGTCCGTGAGCAGCAACGGCCGCGGGCACGAAGACCACACGCGGATCGTGTTGCGACCGATCGGCAGCGGACTGCCGCTTGGGTTCTTCTCGTTCGGCATCGGCATGCTGCTGCTCGCCTGCCAGGCGGACGCAGTCATACCCGTGGCGGAGCAGAAGAGCGTCGGCATGACGCTGATTGCGTTCGTCGCTCCGCTCGAGCTGCTCGCGACGATCTTCGCGTTCCTTGCACGCGATACGCTCGGCGCGACGACGCTCGGGCTCTTCGCCGCCTCGTGGCTGACATTCGGATGGAGCGAGCTCGCCTCGCCCCCAGGCTCGACGAGCGTCACGCTCGGCATCTACATGTTCGGGTTCAGCGCCGCGATCGTGCTGCTTGCGGGCCTATCGGCGCTTGGCAAGCCGTTCTTCACCGTGCTGCTCCTGTTTTCCGTCGTCCGCCAGCTGCTTTCCGGCATCTATGAAGCCGGCGGCAGTCACCGGCTCTACACGGTGTCGGGCTGGATCGCCTTCGCGCTCTCTGCCGTCGCGATGTACGGCGGGCTCGCACTCGGCCTCGAGGATGCGCGGCAGAAGGAGGTGCTGCCCCTCTTCCGCCGCGGCGGCGCCGACGAAGCCTTCCAAGGCTACGAGGCACAGCTCGCCCGCCTCGAAGCCGAGCCGGGAGTACGACAGCAGTTGTGAGGGCGCGCGGTGCGCCGGTGTCAAAGCTCCTTCGATAGGAGGCGCGCGATGTGGCCGGCGGGCGCAGGTCTCCCGAGCAGGTAGCCCTGAACTGCATCGCAGCCTGCGGCACGCAGCGGAACGAGCTGGCTCTCGCGCTCGATCCCCTCCGCCAAGACACCGAGGCCGAGCGAGTGCCCGAGCGTGGTGATCATCTCGACTATCCGCTTGCCCTCCGCACTGCGGTCGCACTCGTCGACAAACGAGCGGTCGATCTTGATGGTGTCGATCGGCAGCTTCGCGAGGTATGCGAGGGACGAGTAGCCGGTTCCGAAGTCGTCGATCGCGACACGGACGCCGAGCTTCCGCAGCGCCGCGAGGTTCGCACTCGCAATGGCATCACCGGTCATCAGCGCCGACTCGGTCAGCTCGAGCGCGATTCGACTCGCGTCGACACCCGCCGCCTTCACGATCGTGGCGACCTCGGCGGCGAACGACGGGGCGGCGAGCTGCCGGGCTGCGACGTTGACCGAGACATACGGCGACGCCCCGTGCTCGCGCGTCCAGGCGGCGACCTGCAAACACGCCGTGCGCAGTACGAACCGGCCGATCTCGACGATCTTGCCGCTCTCTTCGGCCAGGCCGACGAACTCGAGCGGCGAAACGAGTCCTCGCTTCGGATGCTGCCAGCGGATCAACGCCTCGACGCCTGTCGGAGTGGCGACACCGAGCTCGAAGATCGGCTGATACTCGAGGAAGACCTCGTGCTCGAACGACGGCCGGCTCAGGTCGTTCAGCAGCTGCAGTCGCGCGACGGCGGCTTCGTGCATCGACTGCTCGAAGAAGCGGTAGGTGTCACCGCCGGCGCCCTTCGCGTCGTACATCGCCATGTCGGCATGCCTGAGCACGGTGCTCGGGTCGTGACCCTCTGCGATGCCGACGCTCGCGCTGATCGCAAGCTCATGGCCGCCGACCGAGATCGGCTGCCTCAAAGACGCGACGATGCGCTTCGCCACGTGCTCGGCACTGGAAGCTGCGACGAGCACTCCGAACTCGTCACCACCGATTCGGGCGACGAGATCCGACTCACGCACGAGGTGTGAGAGGCGCTCGGCGACGATCGCGAGCAGCTCGTCGCCGATGCTGTGGCCCAACCCGTCGTTGACGGTCTTGAAGTCGTCGAGGTCGAGATAGAGAAGAGTGATCTCGTCCTCTTCGCCTCGCTCGAGAATCGTGCGCTCGAGCATGGCGCGGTTCGCAAGCCCCGTGAGCGGATCGGAGAACGCGAGCCGCTCGAGCTCGGTCGCTGCCTGGCGCTCCGCGGTCACGTCGAGCAGGTAGCCCTGCCATTGCCGTGGCCGGCCTTCCGCGTCGCAAATCGCGGACGCTTCGTCCCGTACCCACACCGTGCGTCCGTCGCGCGCAATCAGCCTGTATTCCGTCCGCTGCGGTGGCCCGACGCGGTCGAGATCCTCGTGCACCTCGGCGAGTACCCGTTCGCGGTCGTCGGGGTGCAGGATGCGCTCGAGCAGGTTCGGGTCACGCCACTCCTCCGGCGAGTAGCCGAGGATCGCGCTGGTCTGCGGGCTCGTGTAGAGGTTCGGGCTTCCCTCGCTCGCTTCGTCGACATAGACGATCAGCGGCAGTTGCTCGACGAGCGTGCGGTAGCGCTCCTCGGCAGCCCGAAGCTCGCGCTCGACGGCAAGCCGCTCGCTGATGTCGCGGATGCTCGCCGTGAAGAGCGGCCCCGACGGAAGATCGACACGGTTGATCGTGAGCTCGACGTCGACCTCGGTGCCGTCGGCGCGAAGCGCGCGCAGCACCATCGGGTGCCCGAGGACGGCTGCCCTTCCTGTTTCGAGGTGCCGTGCGAGGCCTTTGGAGTGTGCTTCGCGAAGCGACGGTGGCACGATCAGGTCGGCGACGGACCGGCCGACCGCAAACTCACTCGAGTAGCCGAACATCCGCTCCGCGGACTGGTTGAAGTCGACGACGTTCCCGGCGTGATCCATCGTCACGATCGCGTCGAAGGCCGAGTCGAGGACGGCGCTGTGGCGCGCCTGCGTCTCCTGCAGCTGCTGCTCAGCGCCGGCCTCACGCCCGCCCGGCAGCACTGCGAGCCGCAGCGAGCTGCCGCCGCCGCGCCCGCGTCCGGCACTGGTGTTCCGTGCGTTGCTCACCGGGATCCTCCCGCGATATCGACCCAGAAGCGGCCCGGCTTGAGCCGGGGTCAGCCCGGCCGCGTCGCGTTGCGGAAGCTCGCGGTGAGGTCGGCGAAGCTCTCGAGCACGTCGTGGCGGAACTCCTCGTTCTCGCGGAGCACCCGGTTCAGCTGCCGCTCCCCCAGCTTGCTCAGCCGCAGGTAGACGACACGGAGGTCGTGCTCGGCCGGCTCCCGCTCGATCAGGCCGGCGGCTTCCGCGCGCGAACAAAGCTCGGTCACCGTGTTGCGTGACAGCCGAAGGGTCTCGGCAAGGTCCGTGAAGCTCAGGCGCTGCTGCCCGTCGGGCGCGCCCTTGATCGCGAGCAGCAGCAGGTAGCGCTGCGGCGTCAGCCCCCACTTCCGGCTGATGCGGTCCGTGTGCTGCTGAAAAGCCCGCAGGTCGGAGCGGAACGCAGCGATTCGGATGATCTGCTCGAGCGGAAGGTCGCCGGCCCTCGGCATCTCAAACAGCTTAGGCGCGGTTCGCGTCGGTCATGGCGAGCCGCGGGCGAGGGCGGCGGCGGTCGCCTCGCCGAACCTCGCCGTGGAGCGGCTACCTGCGCCGCGGTGCGGTCAGATCCGGCGTCGCGCCGGCGCTCCATGCTGCGAGCGCGAAGACGACGATGCCCAGGATGCCGACGTTCCACGAGGCTGTTCCTCGGCTTCTCCGGCCCGATAGCCGAGCACGAACGGCGAGACGATCAGCCAGATGCCTGCGAAACCCCTCCTTCGAATCGCTCACCGTAAAGATGTTCGTACTACGAACTTGTCAGACGTGGTTTTTTCGAGCGCGGACCGGGAACGAACGACAGGGCTCGAGGGCTCGATCCCGTCGCCGCCTCCGCACCTTCGCTCGTGAGTCGCGCACCCAATCGCCCCTCATCGAACGCCAAGACGACGGGAAGGGAGCAGCGACGAGATGGAACACGTGAGGCTCAGCGCCACCACCTACGACCAACTGCTCGACGCAGCCGAGGACATCGACCACATCTTGACCGCGCACGGACGCTACGAGCTCGACCTCACACCGACGGTGCGCGAGTGGCTCCTCGACGAGCTCGAGCGGATCGAGATCGACTTGGCACAGGCAGCCGAATGACCGACGAAGACGCGAACACCGAGCTCGTCGACGAGGTCAGGGAGAAGACGCGGGAGCTCGATCGCCTGCTGAGCGACTTCAGCGACCGCCTACGGCGGATGCGCGAGCGCAATCGTCAGGTCGAGGAGGAGATCGCGTCGTTCGAGCAAGACCTCGAGCGGCTACGCGCCTGGCTCGCCGAGCGGTCCGGTTGACGAGAGACGCCGGAGCACGTCGTCGAT
Source organism: Gaiellaceae bacterium (assembly GCA_035650975.1). Taxonomy (GTDB): domain Bacteria; phylum Actinomycetota; class Thermoleophilia; order Gaiellales; family Gaiellaceae; genus PALSA-600. The sequence goes on along the minus strand of DASRGQ010000041.1, from coordinate 7,727 downwards.
GCGCGCGAAGCCGCTCTTCGCCCCCGCTTCGACGCCGTACTGCATCGTCGCGTCGCGTTCCTCGGTCGTCGCAAAGAGCATCGTCTGCGTCAGCTTCGTCTGCTCGCCGAGGTCTTCGAACACGAGCGTCTGCAGATGGTTCTGGAAGGTCTGCACGAGCCGCTCGGGTGCATCGACCTCGCGGAACTCGCCTTCGACGACTCCGTGTGCGGTGCGGAAGCGCCAGACGCCGCCCGGCCGGACGTCCATCTCCTCGACGACCGTGCTCTCTCCCCACCATTCGGGGATGAGCGCCGGGTCCGTCCAGATCGAGAAGACGTGCGCGCGCGGCGCGTCGAAGACCCGCTCGACGCGGATCTCGAGCTCGGTTGGCGTCGTGACGGAGGTGTCGTGCATGTTCAGCTCACCGCCTTCTTGACAAGCGCGCGCAGCTTTTTCTCGTCGGCCGCAGTCAGCTCTGTGATTGCAAACGCGATCGGCCACACCGAGCCGTCGTCCAGCCTCGCGCTGTCGTTGAAGCCGAACATCGCGTAGCGCTCCTTGAACTTGCCGGCGTTGCGGAAGAAGCAAACGACCTTGCCGTCCTTGTTGGCATAGGCCGGCATCCCATACCACGTCTTCGGAACGAGCTCCGGCGCGCTTTCCTTGACGAGCTCGTGGATCTTCTTGCCGAGCGCACGATCCTTCGGCGTCATCTCCTTGAGCGCGGCCCGCACTGCGGCCTCGCCGTCCTCCGCCGACTTGAGCTCCTTCAGGCGCGCCTTCATCGCGGCCTTCTCCTCGGGGCTGAACTGTTCCTTCTTCGTCGTGGGGCTCATCGTTCTCCTTTCGTACGTTCGACGACCTGCGCAAACCGGTCGAGCCGCTGCAGCCATGTGCTGATGCCCTCGAACGCGTACGGCACGAGGACGCACCGGCGAACACGGCCGACCTTCTGCGTCGTGACGAGCTGTGCCTCCTCGAGCAGCTGCACGTGCTTCTTCATGCCCGTCAGCGACATCCCGAATGGAGCGGCGAGCTCGCTGATCGACGCGCTGCCGCTGCCAAGCCGCTCCAAAACGGCCCGGCGCGTCGGGTCGGCGAGTGCGGCGAACGCGCGGTCGACTGTTGTCGTATGCTGAACCATTCGGTTCAGCATAGCGGATCTCAGCCGGCGGCGACGGAACCCGCGCGGCGCGGGAGCACCCAGCCCGGGCGCGGGTAGTGGCACGTGTAGCCGTGCGGGTAGCGCTCGAGGTAGTCCTGATGCTCGGGCTCGGCCTCCCAGAACGGGCCGGCGGGCGCCAGCTCCGTGACGACTTTGCCGGGCCACAGGCCGGACGCTTCGACGTCCGCGATCGTCTCCTCCGCGATGCGGCGCTGCTCGTCGTCCTCGTAGAAGATCGCCGACCGGTAGCTGGTGCCGACGTCGTTCCCCTGCCGATTCACGGTCGTCGGGTCGTGAATCTGGAAGAAGAACTCGAGCAGCTCGCGATACGAGGTCTGCGCCGGGTCGTAGACGATCTCGATCGCCTCGGCGTGCGTGCCATGGTGTCGGTACGTCGCGTTCGGGACGTCGCCGCCCGAATAGCCGACTCGCGTCGAGACGACGCCGGGCCGGCGGCGGATCAGGTCCTGCATGCCCCAGAAGCACCCGCCCGCGAGAATCGCCTTCTCCATCACGATCAGTGTAGGAAAGGAGACGGGGCCGGCGGAATGCTTGCGTCGTCAACTACGTTATCTGGGACATGACCCAGCGGAAGCGCATCGGCTTTCTCTCCTTCGGCGCCTGGCACCCGGGCGGCGGGCTCACGCATACGGGCGGCGACGCGCTCCGCCAGACGGTCGAGCTCGCGGTCGCAGCCGAGGAGCTCGGGATCGACGGCGCGTTCGTCCGCGTCCACCACTTTGCGCGCCAGCTGGCTTCGCCGTTCCCGCTGCTCGCCGCGATCGGCGTCTCCACGAGCCGGATCGAGATCGGCACCGGCGTGATCGACATGCGCTACGAGAACCCGCTGTACATGGCGGAGGAGGCGGCCGCCGCCGACCTGCTGGCAGGTGGCCGGTTGCAGCTCGGCGTGAGCCGCGGCTCGCCCGAGCCGGCGTGGCGCGGCGCGGAGGCGTTCGGCTACGGCGTCGACCAGGCCGAGTCCCGCGAGAAGACCGCGCTTTTCCGTGCCGCGATCTCGGGTGCCGGCGTCGTCCACGCGGACGTCGGCGGCCGCCCGGGCAACGCGCTCTTGCCGGTGCAGCCGCAGTCGCCCGGCCTCGCCGATCGCATCTGGTGGGGCTCCGGGTCGCGCGAGACCGCAGTCTGGGCGGGAGAGCAGGGCATGAACCTGATGAGCTCGACGCTCCTCCTCGAAGACACGAAGGTTCCGTTCGACGAGCTGCAGGCCGAGCAGATCGCGCTCTTCCGCGAAGCGTGGGCGAACGCCGGTCACGTGCGCGAGCCGCGCGTGTCGGTGAGCCGCAGCGTGATTCCGGTCACATCCGATCTCGATCGCCGGCTCTTCGGCGATGATGCAAACGAGGATCAGGTGGGCTGGCTCGACGGTGCCGTCAGCCGCTTCGGCCGCAGCTACACCGGTGAGCCCGACCGGATCGCCGAGGCGCTGGCCGGCGACGCCGCGGTCCGCGCCGCCGACACGCTGCTCCTGACGGTGCCGAGCCAGCTCGGGGTCGACTACAACGCGCGGATGCTCGAGACGATCGCGCAGGAGATCACTCCCGCGATCGGCTGGCAGCCGGCCTTCGACGCGGTGTAGGTCAGGTCAGTCTCTCGGCGGCAGCTGCTGGACGGCCCACCGGTTCCCGTCCGGGTCGGCGAAGAACACGAACGAGCCCCACGGGAAGGTCTGCACCTCGCTGACCTCGACACCGCGCCCGGCGAGCTCGCTCCGCGCTGCCTCGACGTCGTCGACGACGAGCTGTAGCTGCGCCGAGCCCGGCGCGATGTCCGTCAGCCCTGCGCCGATCGCGATCGAGCACGCCGACCCGGCCGGGGTCAGCTGGACGAAGCGCAGTCCGTCGGCGACGTCGTGGTCGTGATCGAGCGCGAAGCCGGCCCGGTCGACGTAGAACGCCTTCGCGCGGTCGACGTCCGAGACCGGGACGGTGACGAGCTCGAGCTTCCAGTTCATCTCTGACCTCCTCATCGTTCATTTGACAGTAAGCTGTCGTTATGACCGAGAGCCTACCGAAACGACAGCACGCTGTCAAACCTTTGCGCACACCTGCAGGTGAGGCGTTCAGCCGGCTCGCAGTCGCGCTCTTCCGGCTCGACGGCGCATTGACTGCCGCGGGGGACGCGCTCGCGCGGCCCGCGGGCCAGACGACCGCGCGCTGGCGCGTCCTGGCGGCCGTCGAGGACGAGCCCCATACGGTCGCGCAGATCGCGCGCGCGTGGAGCTTCGCGCGCCAGAGCGTGCAGCGGATCGCCGATGCGCTCGAGGAAGAGGGCCTCGTCACCTACGAGGACAACCCCGGCCACCGCCGCGCGAAGCTCGTCACGCTCACGCGCGCGGGCCGTCGTGCGCTCGCGCAGATCCAAACGGCCCAGCAGGCGTGGGCGAACGACGTCGGTGCGAAGATCGGCGCGGCCGACCTGGACGCCGCGACCGAGATCCTCGGCCGGGTGCTGGCCGCACTCAGCTGCTAGCGTCTCGGCGCCGGCTCGAATCCGACGAAAGGAGGGCCCCGATGACTGTCGATCTCCACTCGCCCGCCCTCCCGATCGCTCCGGCAACGCGCTAGCTTCGCGCGTCTTCCCATCGCGACGGCGCGGGCGTCGAGCTCAGCCCGTGTCACATCGCGAAAGGACGCTCGTTGAGAAAAGCACGCCGCAAGACCGCAGTGCCCCTCGCCCGAGGGTGACCGCCCGCGTGAACGACGAGATCGGCGCACGCGAGGTTCGCGTCGTCGACGACCAGGGAGTGCAGGTCGGCGTGCTCGCGCGCGCCGCGGCGCTCGCCTACGCCCAGGAATGCGGCCTCGATCTCGTCGAGGTCGCAGCCGATGCCGAGCCGCCCGTCTGCCGCGTGACGGACTACGGCCGTTGGCGCTACGACGAGGAGCGGCGCCTGCGGATCGGGCGGCGGAACCAGCCGCGCACGGCACCGAAGGAGGTGCGGCTTCGACCGCACATCGGCCCGCATGACTACGAGTGGAAGCGGAATCAGGCGCTCGAGTTTCTGCGCGGACGCTCGAAGGTGAAGCTCGTCGTGCGCCTTCGCGGCCGTGAGCGTGAGCGGCCCGACATCGGCCGCGAGCTGCTGGCACGGCTCGCGAGCGATCTGCGCGCGGCCGGCCACCTCGAGGGCGGCGAGAGCGTCGAGGGCCCCACCATGGCGATCGTGCTGGCCCCGAACGGCGGAAGCGGATGAAGCGGCATCGGCACGTGCAGGCGATGGCCGAGCTCGTCGCGAAGCACGTCGATGCGCAGCCTCGTCCGGCGGCGCGGCTTCTTCGCTCCCACCTTCGCTGCGCGGCGGAAGAGCGCAAGGGGCGCGTCGCCGACGAGCTCGGCGTTGCGGAGCTCGTCGGCCGCGCACGCGACACGCACCTGGCATCGCTCGACGCGGACGAGGGACTTGGGGCTCTGTGCGTCGGCTGGGCCGACGTCGTCGAAGAGGCGATCCGTCTGCTCGAGTCGACGCGTTCGCGCTGCGAGCGCTGCGGCGCGCGCCTGTCCCCTCGCCGCCGCGTGTGCGGGAGGTGCAGATGTCCTGTCCGTTAACCGAGCGGGAGCAGCGCGCCTTCGTGTTCGAGCAGGAAGCGCTTCACGTGCAGTCCTCCACCGAAGCCGGTGAGCGAGCCGTTCGCACCGATCACGCGGTGGCATGGCAGCACGATCGGCAGCGGGTTCTGCCCGTTCGCGGCGCCGACCGCGCGTGCAGCGTCAAGGCCCAGGCCGAGCCGGCGCGCCTGCTCGCCGTAGCTCACCGTCTGCCCATACGGGATCGTCGCGAGCGCCTGCCAGCAACTGCGCTGGAACTCCGTCCCGTCGAGCTCGAGCGGCAGGTCGAACGTAAGCAGCTCGCCCGCGAAGTACGCGTCGAGCTGGCGCTCGGCCTCGGCGAGCACGGGCGACCGTCCTGCCGGCCGCAGCCGGCTTCCGTCGAAGAGCACGGAACGGAGCCTTTCGCCGGAGGCGACGAGACCGAGCGGGCCGATGGGAGTGTCGACGACTGCGGCTGCCATTTCGTCAATCTAGAACGAGGCTCGTACGCAAAACGTGAGATCGGGCTGGGTCTGCCATGATCGAGATTCCGGCGGACAAGGAGGCAGGATGAGCGCGTACAAGGTGAGCACGCTCGAGGAGATCGAGCCGATCGACGACGGACGCTGCCCGTTCCGTCCAGTTCGCTTCCATTTCGGCATCGAGTCGTTCGGCGCGAACGCATGGACGGCTGCCGCCGAGGGCGACCGGCTGATCAACGAGCACGACGAGTCCGACGACCGGCACGAGGAGCTCTACGTCGTGCTGCGCGGCAAGGCGACGTTCGAGCTCGACGGCGAGCGGGTCGAGGCGTCCGCAGGCAGCTTCGTCTTCTGCGAGCCGGGTGTGAAGCGGACGGCGTTCGCGGACGAGGCCGGCACCACGCTGCTCGCCCTCGGCGGCGCGCCCGGCAAGGCATACGAGTCGCAGGGCTGGGAGGTCTGGGCTCCGCTCAACCGCTTCTACCAGGCGGGCGAGTACGCGGAGGCGGCCGACCGGGCGAAGCCGATCCTCGCCGGGAACCCCGGCCACGCAGGGCCGCTCTACAACGTGGCGTGCTGCGAGAGCCTGGCCGGACGCACCGTCGACGCGATCGCGCATCTTCGCGAGGCATTCGCGATCTCGGAGAGCTCCGTCCGGGGCTGGGCCGAGGGCGATTCCGACCTCGATCCGCTGCGCGGCGAGCCGGCATTCCAAGAGCTGTTCGGAACCGCCTGACCGAGCGTGTTTAGGTCTCCCTCGTTCGAGGGAGGGTGACTTCCATGCGGGGGGTCGCCGTGGCGGTGGTCGTGCTCGGAGGGCTTGTCTTCGGCGTGCCGAGCGCGCTTGCCGGCGACCCGCTGACCGGTCTCGTGTCGGGCGTGACCGCCCCGGTCACACAGGCAACGACGAACGCCACGACGCCTGTGACACAGACCGCAGCGTCGGTCGCCGCCCCAGTCACGAATACCGCAGCGTCGGTCGCCGCTCCGGTCACGAATACCGCAGCGTCGGTCGCTGCCCCGGTCACGAAGACGGCGGCAGCGGTTACCGCTCCGGTCACGCAGGCAGCAGGGGCCGTCACGGCGCCGGTGACGCAGGCCGCAGCGGCCGTCACCGCGCCGGTCACCGACGCCGCCGCTTCTGTGACCGCCCCGGTGACGCAGGCGGCGGCTTCGATCACGCAGCCGGTCGTGCAGATCGCAGCACCGGTGACGCAGACCGTCGCAGCGGAGGCCGCCCCGGTGGCTCGGACGGACGACCATCCTTCGACCCCTTCGACCGGAGCGACGACGCCGACGCCCGCACCGACGCCCCCGGCGGTCGCAGCGCCGAGCACACCGAACATCGTGACAACCGCGCACACGACCCCAAAGCTGCCGAGCACGCACGCGACACCCGCTCCGACCCACAGAATGCCGCTCCGCCCGGCGCGTCCCGTTCGGCTCGTGACGCTCCCCGCGCCAACGATCACGCGGCACGTCGCACATCGGCGGCCGACGCTCGTCGAGCGCATGCCGAGTCGCGTTGTGCCACAGCGGCACATCACGATCACGAGCCTGCCCGCGCAGTCCTCCGGGCACGCTGAGCATGTCTCGGCGTCGCCGGTGCTTCCGTTCGCACCGGCCGGCCCGCCCGCGCGCAACTCCCTCGGCGCTGTAAGCGGTGCCTCCGGCGCCGGCTCGCTGCTGCCGCCCCTGGTCGCGCTCTTGACTCTTCTCTTGCTGGTCCGTCCGCCGACGGGCACGCGCTCCATGCGCCGCCCTGCTGCCCGGCTGCCGCGACCGGCGTTCCAGTCACTGCTCGGGCGCCCCGGCTAGCCCCCTCCTCGTCGTTTCCAGCTGCTCCGCCGCCCCGTCATCGGGGTGCCGGACAAGTCATGCCTTGAATCGACAAAGGAGATTGAACAATGCAACGTTTCTTGACCGCCCTCGTGGCCGGGCTCGCGCTCGCGCTCACGATCGGCGTGGGCTCCGCGCTGGCCGGCGGGCCCGGCGGCCCGGTCGGGTCGCTCACACAGACGATCGATCAATCGCAGGCGGCCGACAACTCGGTGAGCCAGGACGCGAACGCGGGAAGCGGCTCGCTCAACCTGTCGCCGAACGTCGCCCTGCTCAACTCGGGCTCGACCGACCAGTCGAGCGGGTCGACCGCGTCGGCGAACGCCGGCAACTGGAACTCCTCGACCCAGTCGAACAGCCAGTCCCAGAACGCCGGCCAGACCGGCTCGGACGGCAGCACCGGCTGTGGGTGCGACACCTCGAGCGACGATGGCGGCTCGCAGTCCGCCGACCAGTCGCAGAGCGCGTCGAACTCCATCGACCAGACGGCGCAGGCGCAAGCGGCCTCCGCCAACGTCTCGCCGAACGTCGCGGTGCTGAACGACGGCAACACCCAGCAGTCGAGTGGCTCCAGCGCATCGGCGAACGCCGGCAACTGGAACTCCTCGACCCAGTCCAACAGCCAGTCCCAGAACGCCGACCAGAACAGCAAGGGCGACAAGGGAGACGGCAAGCAGAAGGTCGACCAGAGCCAGAGCGCGTCGAAC
>DASRGQ010000040.1:0-39472 GCA_035650975.1 Gaiellaceae bacterium | reverse complement strand
GGCGTCGAAGAAGACGCGCTCGTGCCCCGTGGGGTCGACGAGGATCTCGAACGTGCTGTGCTCGACGGTGCCTTTCGGGCCCGGCTGCGATGCGACGTGGTAGGTCTTCCACACGCGGGCGAGCGCCGCCCGCGAGCCGATCACGAACCGGAATCGCGGCCCTGCACGGTGTGCGGAGAGGAACGTGCGCACGGCGCTTGGTGTGTCGCGCTTCGGGTCGACGCTGACCGCGATCACGCGCAGATCGGAGTCGACGCGCTGCGCGGCGACGAGCTGGTTCGTGACGAGCGGGCACACGTCCGGGCAGTGCGTGTAGAGGAACGTGACGATCGTCCAGTGGCCGCGGTCCTGCTGCGGGCCGACGAGCTTGGCCGATTGGTCGCGCAGCAGGAACGACGGCGCGGGAACGGGCGGCTTCAGTACGAAGCCGTCGCCCGAGCTCGCAGGTGCTGTCGGCGGCTGTGCGTGCTTCGTCGAGCCACAGCCGGCGACGACGAAGACGAGTGCGACTGCGAGGAGGCGCTTCACGTCTCCACCGCCTTTCTGCGTCTGCGCCAGAGCCCGCCTAGGGCGAGCAGCACGACGACGACGAATGCCGCGAGCGCGATCGTGATGCGGTCACGAGTCGCGGTCGGCTTGGATACATGCCCGAGCGTCGGTAGCGCGACGATCGCGCCGTGGTTCGCAGCGAGCGCGATCACCGCGTGCGTCGCCGCCGATGTGAGCGCCGCGCCGTTCCTGCCGGGCGCCGGGATCCGGTCGACGACTCGCTGCTCGGCCGGCGCCGGCGCGCCGTTCCCGTTCTTGACCGAGAGGCCGTTCGGCATCACGACGAGCAGCCGTCCCTTGTAGACGAAGTAGAGCTCCCGACCGAGGAAGTGCGCGTACTGGTCGGGCTTCAGCCAGTCGATGTACACCGAGCCCATGTCGTAGCGCGTGCCGATGATCGCCACGCGGATCTCGTAGCCGCGCGCCTTCGCGTCGCTGAGCACCGCATTCAGCTGCGTCGCGTACGCCGACGGAACGCTGTCGTCCTGGGGCACGAACGACGGCTGCGTGAGCAACCAGTCGCTGGCCGGATCGCCGTCGGCGCGTGCGAGCGGCACCGCTGCGAGCGCGAGCGCGGTGAGCGCGACGAGAGCGGACGCGCGTCTCACGGCTTCACGTCCAGCGTGAACGGCGCGGTGAGCACGTGGCCGTCGACCTTGAACTGCAGGAAGAGCCGCCACGTACCGGGCACCGGGACGAGCACGCCGACCTTGATCTGGCCGGGAGCCGTGCTGGTGCCGCTGATCCTCGCCCCGACGGCGGCGGAGCAGGCCGACTGGCCCGGCGCGCAGACGTGGGTATGGAAGTACACGAGCGTGCCGCGCTCGAAGAAGATCGCGTGCGCCATCGCGCCGAACCAAGGCGTGAACGGCGCCGGCTTTCCGTCCGGCGCGGTGACGGTGAGGTGGAGGTAGTCGTCGGAGACCGCGTGCAGGTTCGGCTTCCCGTGCATCGTCACGCGATAGCCGTCGACCACGTCGGTCGGCGAGAACGGCGGTAGCGGCTGCGGCACGTACTTCCCGGCGACGTGAAGCGTGGTGAAGAGCTGGAAGTTCGACTGCGGGCCGCTCGTCTGCGGGTACACGTCGACGACGACGCGGTACGGCCCCGGCTTCGAGAGCGTGACCGTCGTCGCGACGGTGCCGTTCGGCGCCACCGGCGGATGCACGTGCACGATCGTCGCGAGGTCGCGGCGGACGATGATCAGATGCACGCCGGTGTGTGGCCCCGGGCCGTGCTTGTACTTCGTCAGCGGGGTGCCGTCCGGCTGCTGGACGACGAACGAGACGCGCACGGGCTTGCCCGCCGTCGCCGGCGCGGTCGGCGCGAAGTGGACGAGCGTGTATTGCTTCGCCGCCTGAATCGTCGGCAGCCCGCCGTTCGTGGACGAGCCGCCGCACCCTGCGAGCACGAGCACTGCGGCGGCCGGGAAGAGCAAGCGCCGGATCATCCGACTCCTTTCGGGAAGAGATAGTCGACGTGCGGGGCGACGTGGGCGCCGACCTCGACCACGATCTCGTCGTGCTTCGCGAGGCGAACGGCATCCGGCCTTCCGCGTGCGCGCCTTCCGTTCACGAAGACCGACACGCGGCCGCGAAACGACAGCAGCCGCGTCGCGGAGAGCCGCCGTCCCCAGACGCGGAAGAGATCGCCGAGCGTGTAGGCGCGCCCGCCCAGTACCTCGACGACACCGGTCGGCGCGTCGGTGCTCACCGGATAGCGGCAGCCCTTTGCTGCGACACCGATGCCGCGCGGCACGACGACGACGCGGCGGTCTGCGAACAGTTCGAGGTGCACCGCGAACCGGCGACCGCCCGCGCAATGGAGCTCACCGACGGGGCGACCGTCGCGCACCGCAGCGTTCGCGGCGATCGGCTGGTAGCGCGGCCCGGGGCCGATCGGCCACGGGTGGATCGGGCCGGGCGCCGCGATCATGGTGAGCCTCCGAGCCGGAGGCTCGTCGCGGCAGCGGCGATGCCGCAGACGAACGCGATCTCGAGCAGCGCGCGGCTCGCAGTCGCAGGCAGGGCGGAGATGACGACGCCGTGCCGGAAGACGCCGAGCGAGCCGAGGCTGATCGCAGCCGCCGCGCCGCCCAGGACGCCTGCGACCGTCGAGCGGCGCGCGCCGTGCGAACGAACGAGGAGCCCGTACATGACCGCGCCGAGCCCGACGCCGAGGGCGATGTCGAGCCACTGGATGCGCCCGGTCGGCGCGTCGGCGACCGAGAACGCGACGAGCGATCCGAGCGCTGCGACGCCGGCCACCGCGCCGAGCGCGGTTGTGACGGGCCGGCCGAGCCGCACCGCGGCCAGCACGGCCGCGCCGAACACGAGCGCCGCCAGGAGCCAGGGCCAGAACGCCGGCCGCGCGTAGCGCACGAAGCTCCCTGCGATCTCGACGCGACGCCCGTCGACCGTCGCCGGGATCTGGAAGCGGGCGACCGGGCCCGTCGCCGCGGCGAAGGGCGGCGGTGCCAGGCGATGCTCGTGCCAGACGTACGACTGCTGCGACGAGAGCTTTTGCCAGCCGTGCCCGGGGGACGTCAGCTTCTCCGCGACGGCGGTGACCGACGCTCGGTTTGCAAAGGCGCCGGCCGGCCCGATGCGCAGCATCGGCTCGCCGAGGTCGCCGTCGATCGTCACGGTCGCGCCGTGGGTCGAGACGCGGAGGTCCCGGTCGCCGTCGAGGATCGAGACGTGCAGCTCCGGCAGCGTGCGGGTGGCCCGTTCGAGAACGAGCCGGTAGTCGAGCGCCACCGTCGTCGCGCGGGAATGCGCGGCCGCGCCCGCCGGTTCGGCGAGCGTGACGCACGCGCATACGCACAGCACGATGAAGCTCTTGCTCATCACTCCTCGGTTCGCAGTTCGGCCGCCCGGAGGATCCGAGCGGCGCATCGATCAGCTGCGAGCCGAAGGAGGTGCGCGACCCGCTGCGGCGCGGGCAAGTGGGCCGAGCAGGACGAGGCGAGCAGACGACGGAAAGAATGTCGCGAGCACGAGCGGCGCCGGGCGCATCGTCGAGCTGAGCTCGGCGGCGAGCCGGACGATCGCCGTGCCGAAGCGCAACAGCGCGACGACGAGCAGCGCCGCCACGGCGGCCGCGGGGAGCGCCCAGTACCCGCCGTGCCCGAAGACGCCGGCCAGGCCGCCGGGGTGTCCTGACGAAACCATGCCCTCGAGCGTCTCCTGGATCGAGTAGATCCCGATGAGCCCGACCGTCGTGATCGCCCAGAGCGCGGCGGCGGACACGGGAGTCGGGCGGCCGCTCTGCCCGGTGCGGACGGCGCGCGCGACGCGGCGCAGGAAGGCCGTCCCGGCAACGCCGATCGCGAGGATCGTCCAAGGAACGACCGAATTCAGGTACGAGTGGCCCTGGGCTGCGAGCTCGGCGTTCGCCCGGCTCCCGTAGGCGAGCGTGTAGCGCGCCTGGTGCACCGCGAGCGCAGCAGCGGGGACGAGCAGCGGTCCGGTCGAACGCACTCGCACGACGAAAACTGTAGCTGGCTCGGCCGTCCGTTCAGCGCCAGCGCGCCGGCTGCTCCGTTTCCGCGATCGCCTCTTCGAAGAGCGCGAGCTCGTCGTCACCGATCGAGTAGCCGTGGCGCTCTTCCGGGAACGAGCCGTCGCGCACCTCGGCGGCGTACTGCGCGACGGCGTCGCGGATCACGGGCGCGAGCTCGGCGTACAGCTTGACGAAGCGCGGCGCGTGCCCGTCGTACAGCCCGAGCAGGTCGTGCCAAACGAGCACCTGCCCGTCGCAGTGTGCGCCGGCGCCGATGCCGATCGTCGGGATCGAGAGCGCCTCCGTGATCCGCGCAGCAACCGGGGACGGCACCGCTTCGAGCACGATCGCGAAGCAACCCGCCGCCTCGAGCCCGAGCGCGTCGTCGTACAACTGGGCGGCCTTCGCCGCGGTGCGTCCCTGCGCCTTGAACCCTCCGAGCATCGTCGCGGTCTGCGGCGTCAAGCCGATGTGCCCCATCACGGGGATGCCCGCGCCGGTCAGTGCGCGCACTCGCGAGAGCATTGGCCCCGCGCCCTCGAGCTTCACCGCGTCGGCCGCCGCCTCCTTCATGAAGCGCACGCCGGTCTCGAGCGCCTGCTCGTCGGAGACCTGGTAGGAGCCGAACGGGAGGTCGGCGATCACGAGCGGCCGCGCCGCGCCGCGGTTCACCGCGCGCGTGAGGATGATCAGCTCCTCGACCGTCGCCGGCACCGTCGAGTCGTGGCCGAGCACGACCATCGCGGCCGAGTCGCCGACGAGAATCAGGTCGACACCCGCCGCGTCGGCGATGCGGCCCGACGGCGCGTCGTAGGCGGTCACCATCACGATGCGGTCGCCGCGCCGCTTCATCTCGGCGATCTCGGGCAGCGGCAGCTTGCCGGGGGCGGGGGTTCCGGGAGCGGGCTTGCGCGGGCGGGTGGTCATCGGGCTTCTCCTTCCGGGAGAGGGACGTTGTCGATGAGACGGGTGCGGCCGACGCGGGCGGCGACGGCGAGTGTCGGTCCGTCGAGGTCCGCGACCGCGACGTAGTCGGGCTGAAGGCCGGCTGCGGCGAGGATCTCGCGCGCCTTCACCGCTTCGCCCGCGGCGAGCGCGCGCGGGATCGCGCCGGCCTGCTCGCGCTCGGCGGGGGTGAGGCGCGCGTTGCGAGACGACAGTGCGAGACCGTCGGCTTCGCGCACGGTGTCGACGACGCGGATCTCGACGCCGACATTGAGGTCGCGGACGAGCTGCTTCAGCACCGCGACCTGCTGTGCGTCCTTGCGTCCGAACCACGCGATCTGGGGGCGGACGAGGTTGAAGAGCTTGAGGCAGATCGTCGCGACGCCGCGAAAGTGCCCCGGCCGGTGCTCTCCCTCGAGCCCCTCGGCGGCTCCGTGCGGCTCGACCCACGTCGCGAACCCGGGCGGGTACATCTCCTCGACGGAAGGTGCGAACAGGACGTCGACGCCGTGGTCGGCTGCGCGTGCGGCGTCCGCGTCGAAGTCGCCGGGATACGCGGCGAGATCGTCGGCGTCGGCGAACTGCGACGGATTCACGAACAGGCTCGCGACGAGCACGTCGGACGCCGGACGGGCAGCGCGGAACAGCGCGTCGTGGCCGGCGTGCAGCGCGCCCATCGTCGGCACCAGGCCGACGACGCCGTGACGCGGCAGGTCGAGCTCGGCGATCGAGCGGGCGACGATCATGCGTGGGTCGCTCCGGCGAGCACGTCATAGAGCTCCGCGAACTCGGTGCCGGCGAGCACCTCTCGATGGCGCTCGACGGTCTCCCAGTCGCCGCGCGCGATCGGCCCGGTCAGCTCGAACCCGTTTTCGATCGTGCGCGTCATCAGCGGCTCGAGCGCCTCCGGCGGCGCGCCCGCCTCGGCGACGAGCGAAGCGGCAACGCGCTGGAGCGTGACGAGGAAGTTCGACGCGATCGAGGCGCCGGCGTGGTAGACGGGGCGCTTGTCGTCGGCGAGCTCGAACGGACGCAGGCCCAGCGTCTCTGCGAGCCAGAGCGCGCATCTCTGCGCCTCGTCGGTCTCCGCCGTCACGCCCGCCCAGGCGCCGTCGAGCTGCTCGGGGCCGCGGCGTAGCGTCAGCGTTTGCAGCGGGTGTACCGAGAAGCGACGCGTGTGAGGCTCGAGCGCTGCAAGCGGCGTGCCGCCCGAGACGTGTGCGACCCACGGACCGGGCTCGATTGCGCGTGCCACGTCCGCAATCGCGCGGTCGGGGACGCAGAGGAGTCGCAGGTCGCCGTTCTCGCCCAGGCGGACGTCGCGCTCCGCGAGTCGCGCAGCGATCGCCGTGCCGGCGCGCCCGGCACCGATGACGGTGACGACGTCGAACATGAGTTTGTGGCTCCAGTCCCTCGCGGGTACCGGGCATTGGAAGCTTAGCGCGTGAGCTCGAGCACGAGGTCCGCGGCGTGGGGGAGCTGCCTATGCCGCTCCGCCTGCGGCACACCCGGCTCGCGGAGCGCGGCGGCGATCGCCCCCCTCAGTTCGTCCTCGGAGCGCGCGACGCGCGCGAGGCCGGTGCGCTCGTAGGCACGGTTGTTGACGCGAACGTGGCCGACGTCCCAGCCGTAGGAGATCGGACGGCAACCGACGAGGAGCGCCTCGAGGATCGTCAGCCCTGCGGTCGCATGCACGAGGACGTCGGCCGCGGCGAGCACGGATGCGAAGTCGTGCACGAACGGAAGGACGCGAACGTTGGTCAGCTCGAGCAGCCGCTCGTTGTGACCCGCGAGCACGATCACGTTCGCCTGCTCCGCGGCGATGCGCGAAGCGCCGGCGACGTCACCGACGCCCCAGCCGCCGCCGGACACCATGACCACCGGCGGCTCGACGCCGAGGGCCGCGCGCGCCGCCGCGGGGTCGTGCGGCTCGAGGAAGCGCTCGTCGTGCAGGCCGCGCGCCGCGACGACCCGTCCCGGGCCGGCGATGCTCCGCACCTCGGCTTCCGACTCCGGATGCGTGAGGAGATGAAGGTCGATCCCCGGGCTCGCCCAGTATCGGAGCGCTGAGAGGTCGGTGATCGCCGCGACGGCCGGCGTCCGCAGCCGCCCGCTCCTGCGCAGGTGACCGAGCACGTCGGTCGCGATCGGGTACGTCGAGACGATCACGTCCGGCCGGCGCTCCTCGATCGCCGCGAGGAGCCTGCCGCGCGAGATCCGGTGCAGGAAGAACTGTCCGAGCGCCCGGGTCGGCGCCGTGCGTGCGAAGAGAAGGTACTGCGTGTCGAAGACCCAGTTCATGCGCCCACTGCCAAACGTGCGGCGGAACTCGTCTTCGGCGACGCGCTGAACGGCGCGGCTGAGCACATCGAGCGTGTCGACGATCTCGACGGTGCCCTCGGGGTCGCGCGCTGCGAGGCCGTTCGCGAGCGCGCGTGCCGGAACCTCGTGACCGGCGCCCACGCTCGCGGACAGGATCAGCACGCGGGTCACGTGTCGAGGCTTGATGCGTATTGGGGTGTGCGCGGGGATGCGTCTGACCAAGCGGCTGGGCTGTGGCGGGTGAAGCCCGTAGCGGTGACTACGGGCAAGACCGACGCAGCACAGACGCGACGTGTCAGGCGCACCAGCCGCGGATACCCACAAATGCGCATCAAGCCTCTAAATCATGCCGTCCGCCGCTCTCACGAAGATGCGGTGCTAGGGTCTCCCACGTGCCGATCTACGACTACGTCTGTATGAACTGCGAGTCCCACTTCGATGAGCTCGTCGGGATGTCCGATCCCGCTCCGGCGTGCCCCGACTGTGGGAACGAGAAGGTCGTGAAGCAGTTCAGCGCCTCGTTCGCGGCGCACGGCACCTCCGGGCAGCCCAGCTTCGGCGGCGGTGGCTGTTGCGGGGGCTCGTGTGGCTGCGGCCACTGACCTCTCGCTCCTCGCCTACGGCGACGTCGTCGCGGGCTGCACGAAGTGCGCGCTCGCGGCCGGACGGACGCAGGTCGTCTTCGGGTCGGGGTCGCCGTCGGCGGAGCTGATGTTCGTCGGCGAGGCGCCCGGCTTCCACGAGGACAAGCAGGGCGTGCCGTTCGTCGGCGCCGCCGGGCAGCTCCTCTCGAAGCTGCTCGACGGGATCGGTCTCCGACGCGAGGACGTCTACGTGGCCAATGTCTTGAAATGCCGCCCGCCGGGAAACCGCGATCCGCAGCCGGAAGAGATCGAGGCGTGCGAGCCGCACCTCTGGCGGCAGATCGAGCTGATCGAGCCGAAGCTCATCTGCACACTCGGCAACTTCGCGACCAAGCTCCTCTCGGGACGGCCGACCGGGATCACGCAGGTGCACGGCCGGCCGCAGGAGGTGGTGCTCGGCGGCAACGAGGTGACGCTGTATCCGATCTTCCATCCGGCGGCGGCGCTCTACACGCCGCGCATGCTGCAGGTGCTGCAGGAGGACTTCGCACGGATCCCAGAGCTGCTCGGCCGCGTCGCGACGAAGCCGGCGCCTGTGCCGGAACCGGTCGCGGTGCGTGAGCTGGAGCAGCCCGTCCAGCTCGGCCTCTTCTAGAGGTTTGATGCGGGTTGGGGTGCGCGCGGGGATGCGCCTGACCAAGCGGCTGGGACGTGGCGGGTACAGTCCGTAGCGGTTGCTACGGGCAAGACTGACACGGCACAGACGCGCCGTGTCGGGCGCACCATCCGCGTGCGCCCAGAGAAACCCGCATCAAGCCTCTACAGTTTTCCCCTACGTGGAGGTCGTGACCGCCTCGCCGGAGGAGACGGAGGCGCTCGCGGGGCGGCTCGCGGCGCAGCTCGCCCCGGGCGACGTCGTCGCCGTCTCGGGAGAGCTCGGTGCGGGAAAGACGACGTTCGTCCGCGGTGCGGCACGGACGCTCGGTGTGACCGGCGCTGTCGCGAGCCCGACCTTCACGATCGGGCACCGCTACGAGGCGCCGGTTCCGGTCGCGCATCTCGACCTCTACCGCATCGCGGGCCTCGACCCGGAGGAGTGGGGCGATCTCGAGCCGTACTTCGACGGCACGATCGCCTTCGTCGAATGGCCCGAGCACGGCGGCGACTGGCTCCCGAGCGCGCGGGCGACGGTTACCCTCCGGCACGTCGACGAATCGCATCGACGCGTGAGGATCGACAGTGATCTTGGCCTTTGACACCGCCACGTCGTTCGGCGCGGTTTGCGCCACGTCCGACGGGAGGCACGCGCGTGCCTCCCGCGCAGGCGACCTGCTCGCCGCCGTCGACGAGCTCGTGGACGACCCCCGCGAGATCGAGGCGATCGTCGCCGGCCGCGGTCCGGGCAGCTTCACGAGCATCCGCATCGGCCTCGCGGTCGCGCGCTCGCTCGCGCTGACGCTCGACGTTGCGGTCGCGGGCGCCTCGACCCTCGACGCCTATGCCACGGCGATGCCGGTGATCGACGCACGCCGTGGCGAGGTGTTCGCGACAGGGCCCGTCGTGTGCGCGCCTGCGGAGCTCGACGTCGCCGGGAAGACGCTCGTCGGGGACGGCGCGATTCGCTACCGGTCGCTCTTCGAAGCCGCGGGCGCGACGATTCTCCCCGACGACGCAGCGGCGCACGTGCCCGACCCCCTCTTGTTGTTCGAAGCCGCCGGCGCGTTCGGAGCGGCGGAGCTCGTCGAGCCGCTCTACGTTCGCGAGCCGGACGCGAGGCCGCAATCGTGACTGCGGTGGCTGTCCGCATCCGCCCGCTCGAGCTGAGCGATCTCGCATCGATCGAGGCGATCGAGGTGCGGGCGTACCCGACGCCGTGGTCGCGTTCGATGTTCGCGTCCGAGCTCGCGAAGCCGACGTCGGTCTGCCTGGGGGCGTTCGAGGGCGACGACCTCGTCGGGTACGTGATCAACTCGCGTTACGTCGACGCCTGGCATGTGATGAACGTCGCCGTCGATCCCGACCGTAAGCGGCGCGGAATCGCGACCGCCCTTCTCGAGCGTTTCTTCGAGTTGACCGCCGGTGACGAGCGCCGCGGCTACACGCTCGAGGTCCGCGTGACGAACGACGGCGCGATCGCGCTCTATCGAGGCCTCGGCTTCACACCGCGTGGCATCAGACGCGGTTACTACACCGACAATCGTGAGGACGCGCTGATCATGTGGCGCGAGGCGCAGCCGCGCAGCGAGTGATCCTCGGGATCGAGACGAGCTGCGACGAGACCGCGGCTTCCGTCGTGACGCACGACGGCGAGATCGTCTCGAACGTCGTCGCGTCGCAGGCGGAGCTGCACGCGCGGTTCGGAGGCGTCGTCCCCGAGGTCGCGAGCCGGCGCCACCTCGAGCTGGTCGCTCCGGTCATCGACGCGGCGCTCGACGGCCATGCGATCGACGCCGTTGCCGTCACGAGCCGTCCGGGGTTGATCGGTGCGCTACTCGTCGGCGTGTCGGCGGCCAAGGCGATCGCGTGGGCGAGGCGGCTGCCGCTCGTCGCCGTCGACCATCTTCACGGGCATGTTGCGTCGCTCTACCTCAAGCCGCTCGATCTCCAGCCTCCGTTCACGTGCCTCCTCGCGAGCGGGGGTCACACGATGCTGCTCGACGTGCAGGACCGCGGCGGCTATCGCGTGCTCGGCACGACGCTCGACGATGCGGCAGGTGAGGCGTTCGACAAGGGCGCGCGCCTGCTCGGCCTCGGCTACCCGGGCGGGAAGGAGATCGACGCACTCGCGCGGAGCGGCGATCCGGATGCGTACGACTTTCCCGTCGCGCGTGTGCCCGGCCTCGACTTCTCGTTCTCGGGTTTGAAGACGTCGTTGCTCTATCGGGTGCGAGATCTGCCGCCCGGCGAGCTCGAGCGCCGGCGGGCGGACCTCGCCGCGAGCTATCAGCGTGCGATCGTGCGTGCGCTCATCGGAAGGCTCGAAGCCGTTGGCGCGGACCGGGTCGCGGTCGTCGGCGGTGTCGCTGCGAACTCCGAGCTGCGCGCTGCGCTGCCGCACGCTGCGCTCGCACCGCTGCCGCTCTGCACCGACAACGCCGCGATGATCGCGTCGGCAGCGAGGTACGTCGAGCCCGTCCCTCGCGACGACTACCTTCGCCTCGATGCGCGTTCGTCTGCCTAGGACACTTCCGTTCGCGATTGCGGCGGTCGGGCTGCTCGCACTCGCGATGCTCGTCGTCGGCGCGCACGGACGCGAGCAGCGCAGGCCTCTTCCGCCTGCACGCTGGCTCGGGCTCGTCGGCGGGCCGCGTGCACCGGTTTCGACGGAGCAGCGGATGATCGTCGTGCTGCAGACGCCGTCCGTGGGCGAGCGGCTGGCGAAAGTGCACTATGCGACCGAGTCGCAGGAGCGTTCGTGGTGGGCTGCGGCAAACGCTGCGCAGAAGCAGGTGCTGCTGAAGCTCGCGAGCTTCGGCGTCACCGTCACCCCGGACTACAGCTACGACCGTGTGCTCGACGGGTTCTCGGCCGTGCTCGATCCGCGCGCCGTGTCGCTGCTCGAACAGCTGCCGGAGGTGCAGGGCGTGTACCCGGTGCGCGCCGCATATCCGGCGTCGGTGTCGGAGCGTCTCTTCGAGTCGAAGTGGTTTTCTGCGACGAGCGGCCATCGCCCCGCGGCCGAGCTGCCCGGCTATGACGGGAACGGCGTCACGATCGCGCTGCTCGACACGGGAGTGGATCTCACGAACCCGTACCTGCAGGGGCACGTGCTGCCGGGCATCGACGTCGTCGACGGAACCGCCGATGCACACGCGCACCGGGACCCCGCGGACGCCTCGCAGCTCGAGCGGCACGGAACGGAGCTCGCGGGCATCCTCGTGGGGCACGGCGGCCCCGACGGCCTGCACGGCGTCGCTCCCGGTGCGACCGTCCTGCCGATTCGCGTCGCAGGCTGGCAGCCGACCGAGAGCGGCAGCGAGCTCGTCTACGGCCGCAGCGACCAGCTGATCGCCGGTCTCGAACATGCCGTCGACCCGAACGGAGACGGAGACGAGCACGACGCCGTTCGGGTGGCGCTCGTCGGCGTCGCCGAGCCCTACGCCGCGTTCGCCGACGGACCCGAGGCGCAGGCCGTTCAGGGTGCGCTCGACCTGAACACGGTCGTCGTTGCGCCCGCGGGAAACGACGGCGGCGCGGGGCCGGCTTTCGGCTCGATCGCCGGGCCCGCGGCGGCGCCGGGCGCCCTCGCGGTGGCGGCCACCGACCCTCGGCCGGAGCTTCCGAGTGTCCGCGTCGTGCTGCGGCGCGGCCTCGACGTGATTCTCGACGAGCGGCTACCGCTGCTCGGCGACGCCGCGCCGACGCACTCGCTCACCCCGCCGCTCGCCGTCGCGCGCGCGGCGGGAGCGCCCGGCTTCTTCGACGCGAAGGGCGACAGCCTCGTCGCCGGTCGTGCCGTCGTCACGGAGGCCGGCGACGATCCCGAGGGCACCGTGGCGGCGGCTGCACGCGCGGGTGCAGCAGCAGTTCTGCTCTACGGAGCGAACCTTCCCGCCGGGTCGTTGCGGGTGAACGAGGATTCGACGACACCCGCGGTCGCGGTGCCCGCGCCGGCCGCGCTCGAGCTGCTCGCGGCGCAGCGCGCCGGCCTGAACGTCGGAGTCGCCGTCGGCGCCGCGCATGCCGGCGCGAATCCCCTGCACGGGACGGTCGCCGGCTTCTCCTCGCGGGGGCTCTCCTACGACAGCTCCGTCAAGCCGAACCTCGCGGCGCCGGGTGTCGCGATCGCGACGGCGGAGCCCGGGCAGGCAGCGGACGGCACGCAGCTCTACGGAACCGTGAACGGGACCAGCGCCGCCGCCGCGACCGTTGCCGGGGCGGCGGCACTGCTCGCGCAGATGCGACCGGCTCTCGACGGCCCGTCGCTCGCAAGCCTGCTCGCGGGCTACGCGCAGCGGGGCGGAGCCGCCGCGACCGCGGTCGGCGGCGGTGTACTGCGGCTCGAAGCCTCCGCCGTCGGCGAGCTGGCCGCGACGCCGACGTCGCTCGGGCTCGGGATCTGGGAAGGGCCCCACTGGCACGCAACGCGGACGATCACGATCAGAAACGTCTCGACGCGGCGGCTGACCGTCGCCGTGGGCGCAGTAGCGGACGGCGGCGCGACCGCGTTGCGCTTCCGCATCGAGCCGCGGACCGTGACGGTGCCGGTCGGCGCTGCGCGGCGCGTCCAGCTCACCGTCACCGCGACGACGCCTCCAAGCGCGCGCCTCGTTACCGGCGTCGTCGAGCTCACGCCGGAGGGCAGCGAGACGCTGCACGTTCCGTGGGCTCTGCTGTTCCGTGCTCCGCAGGCCAACCTGCTCGCCCACGTCGCCCTCAGCAGCAAGGAGTTCGCGCCGTCGGACACGAACCCGTCGATCCTGTCGCTGCAGGCGGGCGCCGTCGAGCGCGACGACGGCGTGCAGATCCTGCCCGTGCGGCGCCTCGACATCCTTCTCTACACGGCGTCCGGCAGGTTCGTGGGCGTGATGGCGCGCCTCCGCGATCTGCTGCCGGGGTCGTACAGCTTCGGGATCACCGGGCGTGGGCCGACGAGCGCGCGCCTTGCCCCGGGCGGCTACGAGCTGCGGCTCGCCGCGTGGCCGACGTTGCCGCTCGACGCGAAACCGACCAGGGCGCAGGTCTCCTTCACAGTTCAGTAGATTGCCGCTCGATGGCCGCGGCGGCGCCCGAGACGCATCTGCGCGAGAATCCGTACCGGATCGCGCAACGTCAGCTGCACGACGTCGCCGAGACCTTCGACATCGACGAGCGGCTCGTCAACGTCCTTCAGGAGTGCAAGAAGTCGGTGGAGGTCTCGATCCCGACGTCGATGGACGACGGGACGGTGAACGCCTTCACCGGCTACCGGGTGACGCACAACGTGTCGCGTGGTCCGTCGAAGGGCGGCATTCGCTTCCACCCCGACGTGACGCTGGACGAGGTGAAGGCGCTTGCGATGTGGATGACTTGGAAGTGCGCGCTGATGGGCCTGCCGTTCGGCGGCGCGAAGGGCGGGGTGATCTGCGACCCGAAGGCGATGTCGCGCGGCGAGCTCGAGCGCATGACGCGCCGCTTCACGTCGGAGATCATCAACGAGATCGGTCCTGAGAAGGACATTCCTGCGCCTGACGTCGGGACGAACGCGGCGACGATGGCGTGGATCTTCGACACGTACTCGATGAACAAGGGGTACTCGGTGCTCGGCGTCGTCACCGGAAAGCCGCTCACGATCGGCGGCTCGCTCGGGCGCGAGGAGGCAACCGCACACGGGGCGCTCTTCTGCCTCGAGGCCGCGCTTGGAAAGCGGTCGCTCGCGATGGAGGACCAGCGCATCGCCGTGCAGGGCTTCGGGAACGTCGGCTCGTACTTCGCGCGCTTCGCCGCCGAGGGCGGCGCGACCGTCGTCGCCATCTCCGACTCGACCGGCGGGATCTACAACGCGAAGGGAATCGACGTCGCCGCCGCGTTCGCGCACAAGCGCGGCGGCGGTTCCGTGACCGAGCTCGGCGGCGAGCGGATCACGAACGACGAGCTCGTCGCCCTCGACTGCGAGGTGTTCGCGCCGTGCGCGCTCGAGCAGGTGGTGACGGAGGCGAATGCCGACTCCGTGCGAGCGAAGATCGTCGTCGAGGGCGCGAACGGCCCGCTCACGCCGGGCGCCGACGACGTGCTCGAGCAGAACGGCGTGCTGATCCTGCCGGACGTGCTCGCGAACGCGGGGGGCGTCGTCGTGTCGTACTTCGAGTGGGTCCAGGGCCTGCAGGAGTACTTCTGGAAGGAAGACGAGGTGAACGCGCGGCTGAACGACATCGTCACGCGCGCGTTCGACGAGACCTGGGCGACGCGCGACGAGCGCGCGACGTCGATGCGCATGGCGGCGTATGGCCTCGCGGTGCAGCGCGTCGCCGAAGCCACGGTGACGCGTGGCCTGTACCCCTAGCCGCCGCCTCGTCCTCTACCACGCGGCGGGCTGTCATCTGTGCGAGCGCGCGCGTGACGTGCTCGACCGCGTCGGCGAGCCGTACGAGGCCGTCGACATCGGCGGCGACCCCGACCTCGAAGCGCGCTATCGCGAGTGGCTGCCCGCGGTGGAGATCGACGGCGAGCGGGCGTTCGTCTACTGGGTCGACGAAGGAGCGCTGCGCCGGAAACTCGGCGTCGCCTGAAGCTCCGGCGTCACAAGCCGCGCCGCTTGTGACAACCGAACGGTCGTCGCCGAGCCTCGGGCACAATGCTTCGTGATGTTGCAAAGTCCACTTCCGCCCGGCGCTCCCGACCGGCTCACGGTCGGCGTCGCGGCCCGGCTCTCCCGCTACCTCCAGGTACTGACGCAGGCCCGCAAGATGGGGAAGGAGCGGATCTCCTCGCAGGAGATCGCCGATTACACGAACATCAACGCGACGCAGATCCGCCGCGACCTCTCGAACTTCGGCAAGTTCGGCAAGCGCGGAGTCGGCTACTCGATCGACTCGCTGCTGTCGGAGATCAGGAAGATCCTGCGTACGCAGGGCCAGCACAACATTGCGCTCGTCGGCGCGGGGCGGCTCGGCCAGGCGATCGCGAGCTCGCCGATCTTCGCGGAGCATGGGATCAACATCGCAGCCGTGTTCGACTCGAGCCCCAGCGTGATCGGCAACGACATCGGCGGTATCTCGGTGGAGGACGAGCGCAGGCTGCCCGATGCGGTGCGCGACAAGAACATCGTCGTCGGCGTGCTCGCGGTGCCGGCGTCGGCGGCGCAGAAAGTCGCGGACGATCTCGTCGACGCGGGCGTGCGCATCATCTTCAACTACTCGGAGGCGCTGCTCGACGTGCCGAGCGAGGTGACCGTGCACACGTCGAACCCCGCCGTCGAGCTGTTGCACGCGCTCTACTTCCACTTGGCGTAGTTAGCCTCCGCAGCGAATGCGGCTTCTCCTCTGGCACGGGTACCTGCTCGGTGGGACGGGGTCGAACGTCTACACGCGTGCGCTCGCACGCGAGTGGAGTCGGGCCGGCCATGACGTCGTCGTCGTCTGTCAAGAGCGGGCGCCGGAGGAGTACGACCTCGGTGGCGCGCAGGTCGTGAACGTGGAGCTCCCGAACGGATTGCTGCCGGTGTTCGTGATGGATCGCTACGCAGGGCTCGTGCCGAAGTACCTGCAGGACTTCACGCCCGGCGAGCGCGGTGCGTACGTCGACGCGAACGCCGCATCGTTGCGCGAGCTCCTGCCCGCCGATCTCGTCTTTGCGAACCACGTGCTCATGGGCGCGCCCGTCGCCGCCGCGAGCGGTGCGCCGTTCCGGGTCAAAGCGCACGGGTCGGAGCTCGAGTACTCGATGCGCGGACAGCCCGAGCTCGAGAGCCTCGGCGCCGACTCGCTCGCTGCAGCCGACGCGACGTACGTCGGCTCAGCGCACATCCGCGAGGTGCTCGAGGACGTCGTCGGCCACGTCGACCGCGTGCTCGAGGTTCCGCCGGGCGTCGACGTGGACGAGTTCACGCTCCGTCCGCGCGACGAGGCGCTCGCCGCGCTGCTCGACGAGGCCCGACGCGACCCGCCGAATCCCGGTAACGCGCAGGAGCGGCTGCCGGACGAGGGCAACGCCGAGCGTCTCGCCGCGTTCTTCGCGCACGACGCGCCGACCGTTCTCTACTTCGGGAAGCTGATCGAGCAGAAGGGCGTGCAGCTGCTGCTCGAGGCGATGGACGGGATCGACGCCCGGCTCGTCGTCGTCGGCTTCGGGCCCTACCGCGCGACGCTCGAGGCTGCGGCGCCGCCGGGGACGCTCTTCACCGGCGCGCTCGAGCACCGCCACCTGGCTCAGCTGCTGCCGCTCGCAGACGTGACCGTCGTCCCGTCGATCTTCCCGGAGGCCTTCGGCATGGTCGCCGCCGAGGCGGCGGCGGCCGGCTCGCCGCCGCTCCTCGCACGCCACTCGGGCTTGGCCGAAGTGGCGGCGGGCCTGGAGGAGTCATATCCACCGCAGCTTCGGCACCTCGCCTCGTTCGCCACGGGCGACGCCGACGACCTTCGCGGAAAGCTCGCTGAGCTCCTCGCACTGCCCGACGAGGACCGGAGGGCGCTCCGCACGGCCGGCCGTCGGACGGTCGTCGAGCGCTGGTCCTGGGCCGGCGTCGCCGCTCGGCTCCTCGCTCCTGTCTGACGGTCCAGACCGCTCACGTTCTTGCCGGAACGTGCCGATATGCGTTTCGAATGGCATCGGTGGAGAGCGTCCCGGCGAAAGCCACTGCGTCGACCGGCTCGCGCTGGTCCGGCCACCGCCTGCAGGCGGGGCTGGTTCGCCTGCTCGTCTACGCGACGCCGCTCGTCGGCTCGATCGCCTTCGTGCACTTCGCCGCCAAGGCGGTCCCCGCACCGCGCCATTCGCTGGCCGAGTTCATCGGCTGGTGGCTCGGGCTCAGCGTCGTCGCCACCGTCGTGCTCGTGGCGATCGACCGCGTCACCCGGCGGCTGCTGCCGCTGGCGGCGCTCCTCAAGCTGTCGCTCGTCTTCCCCGACGAGGCACCGTCGCGCTTCAAGGTCGCGCTCCGCTCGGGCTCGGTCGAGCATCTGGAGGAGCGCATCGCGGAGGCCGCCGACGCTGCGCGCAACGCGACGCCCGCCGAGGCGGCAACCGTGCTGCTCGAGCTCGTCGCCCTGCTCAACATCCACGACAAGCTGACGCGCGGCCACTGCGACCGGGTCCGTGCGTACGCCGTCCTGATCGGCAAGGAGCTCGGCCTGTCGGCCGAGGAGCTCGACTGCCTCAACTGGGCTGCGCTCCTGCACGACGTCGGCAAGCTCGAGGTGCCCGAGTCGATCCTCGGCAAGTCGGGCCGGCCGACCGACGAGGAGTGGAAGGTGCTGCGGAACCACACGCTCTTCGGAGAGACGCTCGTCGAGCCGATCCGCGGCTGGCTCGGACGCTGGCTCGACGCGGTCGGCCACCATCACGAGCGCTGGGACGGGACCGGCTACCCAAGAGGGCTCGCGGGCGAGGACATTCCGATCGCCGGGCGCATCGTCGCCGTGGCCGACGTCTTCGACGTGATGACGTCCGTTCGCTCGTACAAGAAGGCCTCCGCAGTCGAAGACGCGCGCAAGGAGATCGCGCGCTGCGCCGGCACACAATTCGATCCGCGGGTCGTGCGTGCGTTCCTGAACGTCTCGCTGGGGCGCATGCGGCTCGTGATGGGGCCGATGTCGCTGCTCGCGCACCTGCCGATGCTCGGCCGGCTGCCGTTCACGCCGGCGATGGGAACGCTCGCCGGTGCGTTCACCGTCGCGGCGACGTCCGCGGCTGGTGGGATCGCGCATATCGCCCCGCCTGCGAGCACGGCTGCGCGTGCGCCGATCGTCCGCCACGTCGCGCCTTCGGCGCCGAAGCACTCGACCCCGGCGACGAGGCCGCTCTCCTACGTTCACCTCGTTCAGCCGCACGCCGCAGCGCCGCCCGCGCAGCCGCCCGCGCCGCCGCCCGCGCAGCCTACGGCCCCGCCCGCGCAGCCGCCCACGCCGCCCGCGCAGCCTCAGCCCGCGCCGGCACCTGCCCCCGCGCCTGCACCCGCCCCCGCACCGGCACCGTCGCCCGGCCCTCCGCCGCCGGCGGCTGCGCCCGACAGCGCCACGGTCTTCGAGGGCGGAACCGTGGAGATCGACGTCCTCGCGAACGACACCGGCGGCCCCTTCGAGCTCACGTCGGTCGGGCAGCCGCAGCACGGCACCGCCGCGATTCTCGGCAACCGCATCGCCTACCGGTCGGCGGTCGGCTACCAAGGCACGGACACGTTCACCTACCATGCCTCGGCGGCCTCCGGCAGCGTGTCTGCGAGCGTGACGGTGCAGGTGCTGGGCGTGAACCAGCCGCCGAGCTTCACGTCCGGGCCGAACGTGACCGTCGACGAGGATTCGCTGCCGTACGCGGCCGCGTGGGCGACGGGCATCGATGCCGGTGCGGGCGACACCGGGCAGCAGGTGCGCTTCGACGTGCACGCGGACCAGCCGACCCTGTTTTCGACGCAGCCGCAGGTGGCGCCCGACGGGACGCTCTCCTTCGACGTCGCACCCGACGCGTTCGGCACGACGCAGGTGTCGGTCGGCGCTGTCGACGACGGTGGGACGGCGCACGGCGGCAGCGACGCAAGCGCGATGCAAACGTTCACCCTCACCGTGCTGCCCGTGAACGATCCGCCGACGTTCGCCGCCGGCGGCGACGTGAACGTCCTCGAGGACACGGGCCCCGAGGCGGTTCAGTGGGCGACCGCGATCGCGCCGGGTCCCGCCAACGAGACCGGCCAGCAAGTGACCTTCGAGACGTCGACCGACCAGCCGTCGCTCTTCACCGCGGGCGGCGAGCCGCTCGTGTCCTCGTCCGGGCTGCTGACGTTCACGCCGGCGTTTCACGCGTCGGGTATCGCAACCGTGACCGTCGTCGCGCACGACGACGGGGGTACTGCGAACGGCGGCGTCGACACGAGCCAGCCGCGGACGTTCCAGATCGCGATCGGCATCGTGAACCACGCGCCGTCGTTCGTCGCGGGTGCGGACCAGACGGTGCTCGAGGATGCGGGCCCGCAGATCGTTTCCGGCTGGGCGACCGCAGTGAGTCCCGGTCCGGCGAACGAATCGGGGCAGACCGTCTCCTTCGACCTCTCCACGACGAACCCGGGCCTCTTCGCCGCCGCGCCCGCGGTCTCGCCGACCGGCACTCTGACCTACACGCCGGCCGCGAACGCGAACGGCTCGGCGAACGTCACCGTCACCGCCCACGACGACGGGGGAACGGCGGACGGCGGCGTCGACACGAGCGCTTCGCAGAGCTTCACGATCGACGTCACCCCGGTCAACGACCCGCCGTCGTTCCAGAAGGGTGCGGACCAGTCGACGCGCGAGGACAGCGGGACCCAGACCGTCGCAGGCTGGGCGACCGGGATCAGCCCCGGGCCGAGCGACGAATCCGGGCAGCACGTGACCTTCAGCGTGCTCGCCTCGAACGGCGCGCTGTTCTCGACGCAGCCGGCCGTCGACTCGAGCGGAACGCTCACCTACACACCGGCTGCGAACGCGAACGGATCGACGACCGTCACGGTCACGCCGCACGACGACGGTGGAACGTCGAACGGCGGCATCGACACGGGACCCGCCCAGACCTTCCAGATCGACATCACCCCGGTGAACGACCCTCCGACCTTCTCGATCGGGCCCGACCAGTCTGCGGTCGCCGGCAGCGCGCAGACCGTCGCAGGCTGGGCGACGGCGATCAGCGCCGGACCGGCCGACGAGTCGAGCCAGACCGTGTCGTTCGGCGTTGCCGAGACGAACGCCTCGCTCTTCTCTGTCGCGCCCGCGGTCTCGTCGACCGGCACGTTGACGTACACCACCGCACCCGGCGTGTTCGGCACATCCACCGTCACGGTCACGCCGCACGACGACGGCGGCACCGCGAACGGCGGCGTCGACACGGGCTCGCCGCAGCAGTTCACCATCACCGTCGAGGAGCCGCCGGTCGCGGTGGACGATGCGTTCGGCTCGAGCGTCGATGCCGACGCCGAAGGCGACCTGCTGGCGAACGACTCGGATCCGCAGGGCTCGGCGCTGACGCTCCAGACGACGCCGGCATCGTTGCCTGCGAACGGGTCCGTCACGCTGTTCAGTGACGGCACGTTCGTCTACACCCCGAACGCCGGCTTCAGCGGAACCGACAGCTTCTCGTACACCGTGACGAACGCACTCGGGCTTTCCGACACGGCGAACGTGACGATCACGATCTCGTCGGCGGTCGTCCAGACCAGTTTGGTCGCGACCGCGACGCAAAACGATCCGGGTCTCTTCTCCCAGCTCTCGTCGAGCTCGTTCACCCCGGTGAGCGGCGCGACATACCTCGTGTTCGTCGGTCGCGTCTCCGGTCTTTTCGACTCGGCGACGCTGAGCGCGACCGGCAGTCTCAGCGTCACGAACTCAGGACTTCCTGTGAACTCTGCGACGGGGGTCGACGGGATCACGTACGCCTGGGCGTTCGAGGTGCAGGGCACGGGGACGACCCCGTCCACGCTCACCGCCTCCTTCCTCGACGGCGACTCGAAGGCACCGGACAAGCCGAGCGACGTGATGGAGGTCGTCCAGGTGGGAGGCTCCTCGCCGTGGTACGTCGGGAACGGCACCGCGAACAACGCCACGCTCACGTCGGCGCAGAGCTCGACGGTGCCGCTCGCGAGTCCGTCCGTCGGCCATTCCGAGATCGCGTTCCTCTATCTGAACGGCGACATCGGCGGTCACGAGCCGGGGTGGGTCACCGCCGGCATCTCGACGATGACGGGCAGCTACTTTCACCACGGGGGCGCCGACGACGGCTTCGGCGCGCTTGTCGCCTACGCGCCGCAGGCGGTCGGCTCGGCGACCACGCAGCAGAGGTTCCCCGCGCACGCGGGCGACCCGTACGTCTCGCTCGCCTTCGAGCTGTTGCCGTAGCGCCACGTCACCCGGCTACGCTCCCGCCGTGGGCGACGAGCAGAAGGTCACGTGGCAGGAGCTGCTCGCGCAGAGCCGCCGCGAGTTCGACTCCGGCACCGACTTCACCGTCGCAGTGGAGGAGGAGTTCGCGGTGCTCGATCCCGCGACGCTCGAGCTCACGGATCGCTTCGAAGACCTGAAGGCGGCGTCGCTCGGAGCGGATTTCGCCGATCACGTCGTCGGCGAGTTGATCGCCTCGGAGGTCGAGGTGCGCACCGGCCGCTGTACGAGCTTTGCCGAAGCGGCGGCGACGATGGCGGAGCGGCGTAGCCAGATCCACGGCCTCGCGCGTGAACTCGGGCTCGCGCTCGGCGGCACCGGCACGCATCCGTGGAGTCGCTGGCAGGACCAGCGCATCATCGACACGCCGCACTACCGTCGCAACGACGAGCTCCTGCGCTACGTCGTCTGGCGCAACAACACGTTCGGCCTGCACGTGCACGTCGGCATCGCAGGCGCGGACCGTGCGATTGCGGTCCATGACGCGCTGCGCGTGTTCCTGCCGGAGCTGCTCGCACTCTCGGCGAGCTCCCCGTTCGTCGAGGGCGTGAACTCGGGCCTGCACTCGGCGCGTACCGAGGTGTTCACGCGCATGTTCCCGCGCTGCGGCATCCCCGATGCATACGGCACCTGGCAGGGCTGGGAGGACTACGTCTCGTTTCTCTACCGCACGCGGTCGATCGACGAGCACACGCAGATCTGGTGGAGCGTCCGCCCGCATCTCGCCTACCCGACGGTCGAGATCCGCATCTGCGACGGCCAGCCGGATCTCGCCGAGTCGCAGGCGCTCGCCGCGCTCGCCTATGCGCTGGCGGCGCGCTGTGCCCGCGCGGTCGACGAAGGGGAACCGCTGCCCACGCCGCCGCCGCGCCTGCTCGAGGAGAACATGTGGCGAGCGATTCGCTACGGCCTCTCCGGCGAGCTGCTCGACTTCGCGCGCGGCGAGCCTGTTCCCGCGCGCGCTCGGATCGAGCAGCTCCTCGACTGGGTGGCGCCGGTTGCCGACGAGATCGGCGCGGCGCCGTACCTCGCCGTGCCCGGCCAGAACGCGGCCGAACGCCAGATCGCGCGCTTCGAGGAGGGTGCGAGCCTCGAGGAGATCTACGCCGAGCAGGTCCGAGCCGGTGAACCCATTGGGAGCTGATCCGAGCGATTTCGCCGAGCAGATCGGGGCGCTCGAGGTCGACGGGCTCCTGCTCTCCGCCTGCTCGACGTTCCTGACGGTCGGGCAGGCGAAGGTCGAGCGCGGCGAGCTGGCGGAGGCCAAGAAGGCGATCGACGCCGCGGTGACGCTGCTCCCGCAGCTCGCCGAGGAGGCGCGCCGCGCGCTGGAGCCCGCGGTTGCGGAGCTGCAAGTGGCGTATGCCACGGCCGCTTCCGGCTAGTCCGGCGACCGCTTGTGATACATAATCGCCCGCGCCGAAGCACTTCGGCGCTTGACTTTGTGAGGGAGCGAAACGGATGGATTGGTTCAGGCATCATCCCGTGCTCCTCGGCCTCGTCGGTGCCGGCGTCGCCGTGGGTTACGGGCTCTACTTGACCTGGTGGCTGCTCCAGCAGCCGGCCGGCAACGAGCGAATGCGCGAGATCGCAGCCGCAGTGCAGGAAGGGGCGGCCGCGTACCTGCGCAAGCAGTACACGACGATCGCGGTGGTGGCGATCGTGCCGTTCATCCTGCTGGGCGTCTACGACAAGCTCGGCTGGGGCACGGCGTTCGGCTTCCTGATCGGGGCCACGCTGTCGGCTGCCGCCGGCTTCATCGGCATGAACGTCGCCGTGCGCTCGAACAGCCGGACGGCCGAGGCCGCGCGCGGCGGGCTGAAGCCGGCGCTGAACGTCGCGTTCCGCGCCGGATCCGTGACGGGACTGCTCGTTGCCGGCCTCGCGCTCCTCGGCGTCACGGGCTACTACTGGTTCCTCACCGCCGGCATCGGCGACTCGCCGAAGCGCGCGATCACCGACCTCGTGGGTCTTGCGTTCGGCGGCTCCCTCATCTCCGTCTTCGCTCGGCTCGGCGGCGGCATCTTCACGAAGGCCGCCGACGTCGGCGCCGACCTCGTCGGAAAGATCGAGGCGGGCATTCCCGAAGACGACCCGCGCAACGCGGCGGTGATCGCCGACAACGTCGGCGACAACGTCGGCGACTGCGCCGGGATGGCCGCCGACCTGTTCGAGACCTACGCGGTGACCGCGGTCGCCGTGATGCTCCTCGGCACGCTCGAGGGGCTCGCCGACGCGCGGCTCTACCTCTATCCGCTCGCGATCGGCGGCGTCTCCGCCATCGCATCCGTGATCGGCACGTTCTTCGCGCGCCTTGGAAGCGGTCCGAACGCGGTGATCAACGCGCTGTACAAGTCGGTGCTGGCTGCGACGGTGCTCTCGGCGCTCGGGTTCATCCCGATCACGATGGGCTTCGACAAGGGCGCGTACGGCTTTGGCGACCTCTACGTCTCGGCGATCGTCGGCCTCGTCGTCACGTTCCTGCTCGTCGCGATCACCGAGTTCTACACGGGGACCCGCTGGAGTCCCGTGAAAATGATCGCGCGCGCCTCGCAGACGGGGCACGCGACGAACATCATCGAAGGTCTCGCCGTCGGGATGCAGGCGACGGCCGCGCCGGTGATCGTGATCGCGGCAGGCATCCTGGTCGCGCATCATTTCGCCGGCCTGTTCGGAATCGGTGTCGCCGTGATGGCGCAGCTCTCGATGACGGGCCTGATCGTCGCGCTCGACGCGTACGGCCCGGTCACCGACAACGCGGGCGGAATCGCCGAGATGGCCGACCTGCCCGAGGAGGTGCGCGGCATCACCGACCCGCTCGATGCCGTCGGCAACACGACGAAGGCGGTGACGAAGGGCTACGCAATCGGCTCGGCCGCACTTGCCGCGCTGGTCCTCTTCGACTCGTACACGAGTGGCCTGCACACGCAGGCGCACGCGGGGAGCGCGCTCGCAACTGTCTCGTTCAACCTGTCGGACGCGTGGGTCGTCGCCGGCCTCTTCATCGGCGGCCTGATGCCGTTCCTCTTCGCGTCGCTTGCGATGCAGGCGGTCGGGCGGGTCGGTGGGGAGGTCGTCCAGGAGGTGCGCCGCCAGTTCCGCGAGCACCCGGGAATCATGGATTACACCGAGCGGCCGGACTACAGCCGCGCGGTCGCCATCGTCACCGGGTCGGCGATCAGGTCGATGCTGGCGCCCGCGATCATCCCGATCGCGTTCCCGATCGTGGTCGGGATCATCAACGTTCGCATGCTCGGCGGGCTCCTGATCGGCACGATCGTCACCGGCCTCTTCCTCGCGATCGCGATGACCTCGGGCGGTGGCGCCTGGGACAACGCGAAGAAGACGATCGAGGACGGCGAGTACGGCGGCAAGGGCTCCGAGGCACATGCTGCCTCCGTCACCGGCGACACGGTCGGCGATCCCTACAAGGACACCGCCGGGCCGGCGATCAACCCGATGATCAAGATCACGAACATCGTCGCGATCCTGATCATCCCGCTGCTCGTCTCGATCCACTAGAGGCTTGCTGTGCGGCGCGCGGGGCCGATCGGGCCCCCCGCGCACCGCGTGTGCGAGGAGTACCGTGCCGCGCGTGACCGCCACGCCCATCCCGGTCGCGCTCGCGGGCGCCGTCGCCTCCGTCGGCGCGGCGACGGGGCTCGTCTACGCGCTGCGGCCGATCGCGCCGACGCTCAGCCTCGGCGTGCTCTACACGCTCGCGGTTCTCGGCACCGCCGTGTGGCTCGGCGTCGTCTTCGCGGTGCTGGTCGCGGTCGCGTCGATGCTCGCGTTCAACTTTCTCTTTCTGCCGCCGGTGAACACCTTCACGCTCGCCGATGCGCGCAACTGGACGGCGCTCGCCGTCTACCTGACGACGGCGATCGTCTCGAGCGAGCTCGCGGCGAGGGCTCGGCGACGCGCGGCGGAGGCCGAGCAGCGCGAGCGGGAGGCCAGCCTTCTTGCAGACGCTGCTGCAGCGCTCTTGCGCGAGGAGCCGCTCGACGAGATCCGCGAGCGTGCGCGTGCGGTTCTCGCCGCCGGCGACACGGTCGCGAGGGGGCGGTTCGAGGCGGCGGTCGACTCCTTGCTCCGCCTCTCGGACGAGCGTCGCGAGGCCGAGGAGGTCCGGCGGTCCGACGAGATCAAGACCACCGTCCTGCAGACGGTGTCGCACGACTTCCGGACGCCGATCGCCACGATCCGTGCGGCGGTCGACGGGCTGCGCGACGACACGCTCGCGCTCGCCCCGGCCGACCGCGCCGAGTTGCTCGAGACGATCGTGCTCGAGATCGCGCGGCTCTCGCGTCTTGTCGAGAACGTCCTCGACCTCTCACGGCTCGGAGCCGGCGCCGCCGCCGCGCATCGCGCATTGTGGGACGTCGACGATCTTGTTGCGCAGGCGTCGGCCGAGATCTCGGCAAGCTCTCGCCTGCGCATCAGTGCGCCGGGAACGTTGCCGCCCGTCCTCGTGGACGCGGTACAGCTGCAGCGCGTCCTCGTCAACCTGATCGAGAACGCGCTCAAGTTCTCGACCGGTCCGGTCGACCTCCGTGCGCGCTCGGCCGGCGCGCAGGTCACGATCGAGGTGCTCGACCGAGGCTGCGGCCTCGACGGCGTGACGAGCTCGAAGCGCGGTCTGGGGCTGGGGCTTGCGATCGCGCACGGTTTCGCGCGCGTGAACGACGTCGAGCTCGAGCTCATGCCTCGCGTCGGCGGCGGGACCGTCGCGCGGCTGACGATCCACGCCGAGCCGGTGCCGTCGGGAGTCGGCCGATGACGCTTCGCGTGCTCGTCGTCGACGACGAGCCGCAGTTCCGGCGCGCGCTCGTGACCAACCTGCGCGGCGCCGGCTACGAGGTCGATACCGCGGCGACCGTCGCCGAGGCGACGGCGAACGCAGTGCTGCGGCCGCCGGATGCGGTCGTCCTCGACCTTCTCCTGCCGGATGGGACCGGTCACGAGGTGTGCGAGGCGCTGCGTTCGTGGACGGACGTGCCGATCGTCCTCGTGTCCGCGGTCGGGGACGAGGAAGAGAAGATTCGCGCGCTCGACGCTGGAGCGGACGACTACGTGACGAAGCCGTTCGGGATCGACGAGCTCCTCGCTCGGCTGCGCGCGATCCTTCGTCGCACGACGCAGGCTCCGGCGCCCGTTCTCGAGGTGGGGGAGATACGCGTCGATCTCGAGCGCTCCGAGGTGACAGTCGCGGGTGAGCGCGTGCACCTGACGCCGCGCGAGTTCCGCATCCTGCGTCTGCTCGCGCTCAACGAGGGGAAGCTGCTCACGCACCGGGCAATCCTGCGTGATGTGTGGGGGCCCGCCTACGGCGACGAGTCCAACTACCTCCACGTGTACGTGTCGCAACTGCGACGCAAGCTCGAGGCCGACCCGGCCCGGCCGCGCCATCTCCTCACCGAGCCCGGCGCGGGCTACAGATTGGTTTCTTGAGACGAGCTTGAGAACGCCCGCCGGAACCTTGAGCCGGCGCTGAGGCACCCAGTCCTACGCTCGCTACATGACGATGAAGCTGCTCGCTCCGGTTCGTACCTGGGAGGCTCGCCGCGCGCTGCGCGCCGCACGGCGGCGTGCCGATGACGAGCTCATCGTCACGCGGCTTCCTTCGCCGCGGCTCGCATGGCGCACGCGCGAGCTTTGCTCGGAAGAAAACCGTCTCGAGCTCGCGCGCTCCCTGACGGGTGTGGTCCACGCGTCCGACGAGCGCGTCCTGCCGACCGCCTCACCGATCGATCGCGTGGCCGTCCGCGCTTGCCGCCCGCAGCTGCTCGAGCTGGCGAGCCGCCTGTACGACCTCTCGCTTCCGGTCACGCCGCGCGGCGTGCTGCTCGTCGATCGCCTTCTGACGGATGGGTCGGGCCCGCTCTACGGCCGAGGCGTGCCCGCACGGCTCGAAGCCGCGCTCGACGAGGCTCGCGCGGCACTCGAGGGGCCACGTGGCCGGGCTGCGTGAGCTCGAGCCGCGAAGTCCGCGGCTGAAGCGCGTGATGGTCGGGCGGCCGATGGCCTCCGACCGGCTCGACGAGACGCTGCTCCCGAAGTGGCTGGCGCTGCCGATCTTCGCCTCGGACCCGCTGTCCTCGGTCGCGTACGCCACCGAGGCCGCGCTCGTCGTCCTCGTGACCGCGTCGGCGACCGCCGCGCACCTTGCATTTCCGATCTCGCTCGCGATCGCGGGCCTCCTCGGAATCGTGGTGCTCTCGTACCGGCAGACCGTCCAGGTGTACGAGAGCTCGGGCGGTGCCTACGTCGTCGCGAAGGAGAACCTCGGCAAGCTGCCGAGCCTCGTCGCCGCTGCTGCGCTGCTGACCGACTACGTGCTGACCGTCGCCGTATCGGTCGCCGCCGGCGTGCTCGCGCTGACCTCCGCGGTCTCGTCCCTCCGCGGGCATGAGCTTGCGTTGTCGCTCGGCAGCGTCGCGCTGATCGCTCTCGCGAACCTGCGCGGCGTGAAGGAGGCCGGCATCCTGTTCGCGCTGCCGACCTACGGCTTCGTGATGTCGATCTTCGCGCTGATCGGCGTCGGCATCACGAAGTGCGCGACGGGCTCGTGCCCGCAGGCGACCGTCCCGCATCCGCTTCTCGCCGGCACCGGTGCGGTGACGATCTTCGTCGTGCTGCGTGCGTTCTCGTCCGGGTCGACCGCGTTGACCGGAGTCGAGGCGATTGCGAACGGAGTCAACGCCTTCCGGCGCCCGCACGGCCGAAACGCAGCCGCGACGATGCTGATTCTCGGCACGATGGCGATCGCGATGTTCCTCGGCGTGTCGTGGCTCGCCGTGCATATGCATGCGCGGCCGACCATGACCGGGACGCCGTCCGTGCTGTCCGAGCTCGCGCGTGGTGTCTTCCCGTCCTCGTCCACGTTCGGGTTCATGTACTGGGTCGTCCAGACGTTGACTCTCGGTGTGTTGATCCTCGCGGCCAACACCTCGTACCAGGGCTTCCCGCGGCTCGCGGCTCTGCTCGCGCGCGACCGCTTCTTCGCGCGTCAGTTCACGAACCTCGGCGACCGTCTCGTGTTCTCGAACGGGATCATCGTCCTCACCGCGATCGCGATGGCACTGCTGTGGGCCTACAACGCGAGCGTGAACTCGCTGATCCACCTCTACGTGATCGGGGTGTTCACCGCGTTCACGCTCTCGCAGTTCGGCATGGTGCGCTACTGGCTGCGGACGCGCGATCGCGGCTGGTCGCACCGCATCGTGGTCAACGCGGTCGGCGCGACGGCGACGGGTGTCGTCACGCTTGTCGTCGTCTGGACGAAGTTCGCCGAGGGCGCATGGCTCGTGACCGTTGCGATCCCGCTGCTCGTCGTCTCGTTCCTCGGTGTCAACAGGCACTACCGCCGCTTTGCGCGGAGGCTGCGCGCGGGTGTCGGTGCGGTGACCGCTGCGCGGCCCCTGACGAACGAGGTGCTGCTCGCGGTCGGCTCGATCGACGCGGCCACCGAGCGCGCGCTTTGGTACGCGCATCGGATCTCGGTCCCCGGGAGGACGCGCGCGCTGCTCGTGCCGGGCTCGCACACCGACTCGGGCATCCGCGCACGCTGGTGGAGCATCGCCGGCGATTCGCCCCGCCTCGAGGTCCTGTCCAACGACGAGGGCCGGGTGCACACACTGCTCGAGGAGGTCTGGCGGCTGCCGCGCGGCGAATCCGACTTCGTGACGCTGCTCGTCCCGGAGCAGTTCTCGCGCGCGTCGCTCCTGACCGCCGCGGGGCGCTCGTCTTTTCGGCTGAAGCTGCGGCTGCTCTCCGAGCCGGGCGTGGTGGTGACCGGGGTGCCGGCCGTGACGTCGAGACGAGAGCCTGAGCCGGCGGCGCCGAAGCGCCTTGTGGTGCGTGTGCTGCTCGCGAACATCCACGCCGGATCGCTCCGGGCGCTCAACTACGCAGCATCCCTCGGGGTCGACGACACCCGTGCCGTTTCGTTCGCGTTCGACGAGGCCGAGGCTGCGAGGTTCCAGGACGAGTACGTCCGGGCGGGCGTGGCCATGCCGCTCGACCTGAGCGACGCACCGTTTCGCGACATCGGCACCCCGCTGCTCTCGTATCTCCGCGACCT
The DNA here is from genome assembly GCA_035650975.1 of Gaiellaceae bacterium. Taxonomy (GTDB): domain Bacteria; phylum Actinomycetota; class Thermoleophilia; order Gaiellales; family Gaiellaceae; genus PALSA-600. Next base: position 9,950 of record DASRGQ010000040.1, on the reverse strand, counting down.
GACGAGCGACGGGGAGACGGTCGTGAACGTGGTCATGCCGGAGGTCGTCGTCCGGGGGTGGGCCAGGCTGCTGCACAACCAGCGGGCGCTCTACATCAAGCGGCTGCTCCTCTTCGAGCAGCGGGTGCTGCTCTCGAGCGTGCCCTACCAGCTTTTCCGCTAGCCGACCTTGTAGATCAATACGCTTCCCGGTCGTGCCACGGCGGAGGCGTCAGAGCCACGGTCTCGAGCGTGTCCTCGGCGCTCCCGCGCTCTTTGCGACGGCGTACGGCAACGTCGGTTCCTCGATCTACTACGCGCTCGGGCTGACCGCCGGGATCGCGCTCGGCCTGACGCCGATCGTCTTCATCGTCAGCGGGCTGATCTTCGCCGCGACCGCCGCGACGTACGCCGAGGGCACCGTGCGCTACCCGGAGGCGGGTGGCTCGTCGAGCTTCGCGCGGCACGCCTTCAACGAGCTCGTCTCGTTCGGGGCGGCGTGGGCACAGATGCTGAACTACGTCATCACCGTCGCGATCTCGGTGATCTTCGTTCCGCACTACCTGTCGATCTTCTGGGCGCCGCTGCGGACGAATCCTTGGGACATCGTGGTCGGCATCGTGCTGACGTGGCTGCTCGTCGGCATCAACATTGTCGGCATCAAGGAAGCGGCGCGTCTGAACATCGTGCTCGCGGTGATCGACTTCGCGACGCAGCTCCTGCTCGTGACACTCGGCTTCTTCCTGATCTTCCACCCGCACGTGCTGACGTCGAACGTGCATTTCGGGAAGGCGCCGACGTGGAGCGCGTTCCTGCTTGCGATTCCGGTGGCGATGATCGCGTACACCGGGATCGAGACCGTGTCGAACCTCGCCGAGGAGGCACGCGACCCGGTGCGCTCGATCCCACGCTCGATCTCGTGGGTCGCGATCGCCGTCTTCGCGATCTACTTCACGCTGCCGTGGATCGCGCTCTCGGCGATGCCGGTGCATCTCGACACCGCCGGGCACTACGTCACGCAGCTCGGCCAGAACCCGCCGCACGGCTTCAAGAACGACCCGGTGCTGGGCCTCGTCGAGAACCTCGGCCTGCACGGGCTCGTGCTCTCCATTGCGAAGGTGTACGTCGGCATCCTCGCCGCGACGATCCTCTTCATCGCGACGAACGCGGGCGTGATCGGCGCGTCGCGGATCACGTACGCGATGTCGAGCCACCGCCAGCTGCCGGAGGTCTTCCGTCGCCTGCATCCGAAGCTGAAGACGCCGTGGCTCGCGCTGATCGTGTTCGGCGCGATCGGGCCGACCATCTTCCTGCTCTCCGGCCAGGTCGACTTCCTCGGACGGATGTACGCCTTCGGAGCGATGCTCTCGTTCACGATCGCGCATGCGGCCGTCATCGCGTTGCGCGCCAAGACACCCCCCGGGGAGCTCCACTGGCGCGCCAAGCCGAATCTGCGCATCCGCGGCACCGACTGGCCGCTGTTCGCGATCGTCGGCGGGCTGGGAACCGGAATCGCGTGGCTCGTCGTCGTGATCCAGGACGCGCCGACGCGCTATGCCGGGCTCGCCTGGCTCACCGCCGGCTTTGTCTTCTACGTTCTGTACCGGCGCCGCCTGAAGGCGCCGCTCCGGCTCACGACGCGGGCGCCGGTGGCGATCGGCGCCGCGATCGCGCTCGAGTATCGCGCGATCCTCGTCCCGGTCGTCGCCGGCAACGAGTCGCGGGAAGCCGTCGAGCTCGCGGCTCAGCTCGCGACCGAGCGCGGCGGCCGCATCGTCCTCCTGCGCGTCCTCGTCGTGCCTCTCGAGCTGCCGCTCGACGCCGACCTGAGTGTGCAGCTCGCCGAGGCGGACGAGCTGCTCGACGAGTACCGCGTAATCGCGGAGCCGTACGGCGTGCGCGTGGTCGAGCGCGTCGTGCGCGCGCGGAACGCGGGTCGCGCGATCGTGGACGAGGCCGAGCGCCGCGGGTCGGAGATCATCGTCCTCGGTGCTCCGCGCGGGCGGCACAAGGCCATCTTCGGTCACACCGTCGACTACGTATTGAAGAACGCGCCGTCGCGCGTGATGGTCGCGGCGGGGCGGAGGGCTGCCTGATCGTCCGCTCGTTCACGCAGCTGACGTCGTTCACGATGATCGTGCTCGGCGTCGCGATGATCGTGGTGACGCTCGTGCACGGCATCGGCGTCGGCGTCCTGCTCGGCGCGCTCTTCATCGCCGCGGGCGCTGCCCGCCTGTACATGATCCGGCGGAGGCGCACGTAGGTGGCTCGTAAGCTCCCCGGCCTCCGTCGCGAGCTCGACGCCCGCGCGCTCTTCTCGGTCGCCTACGGCGAGATCGCATCGTCGATCTACTTCGCGCTCGGCGTGCTCGCGGCACACGCGCTGGGACTCACCCCGATCGTGCTGCTCGTCGCCGGCGCGCTGTTCCTCGTCGTCGCGCTCTCGTACGCGGAAGGCACGGCCGCGATCCCGGAGACGGGCGGCGCCGCGACGTTCGTGCGGCGCGCGTCCAACGACGTCGCCGGGTTCATGACCGGCTGGGCGCTCTTCCTCGACTACCTGATCGTGATCTCGCTGTCTGCGCTCTTCCTGCCGCACTACCTTGCGGGCGCGCTGCGCGTCTCGGCACTCGCCCGCAGCCCGTGGGACGCGATCGTCGCGGTCGGCGTGATCGCGCTCGTCGCGCTCGTGCGGCTCGTGCGGCGGCCCTCGCTCTACGGCCTGGGGATCGTCGTGCCCGCACTCGACCTGCTCACTCAGCTGCTGCTCGTCGTCCTCGGCTTCGCACTCGTCTTCTCGCCGCACGCCCTTGCGCACGGGACGTCGCTCGGCTCGCACCCGACGTGGCACTCGCTCGCGTTTGCGCTGCCGCTGGCGATGCTGGCTTTCACCGGGCTCGAGACGGTTGCGAACCTGGCCGAGGAGGCGCGCCGCCCGGGCGTCGACCTGCCGCGGTCGGTGTTCGGCGCGATCGTCACCGTCGTGACGGTCTACGTCGCGATTGCGGTCGTCGCAGTCTCGGCATTCCCGGGCCCGAAGACCGCGCTCGGGACCACGTGGCTCAGGGCGCCGCTGCTCGGCGTCGCGGAGCAGATCAAGTCGCAGCTCCCCTGGGGGCTCGGCTGGGCCCTTCGGTTCTACGTCGGCGTCACCGGTGCGCTGATCCTGCTCGCCGCGATCATCACGTCGGTCTCGGGGTTCTCCCGACTTGCGTACTCGCTCGGTGAGCACGGCCAGCTGCCGCGCGCGTTCGGCCGCTTGAGCCGCGGCGCGCATGTGTCGCCGTACGCGATCCTCGCCGCGGCCGCGATTTCGATCGGCATCGTCGTCGCAACGTCGGCGATCAAGCGTGATGTCGCGTTTCTCGCCAGCCTGTTTTCGTTCGGCGTGCTGCTCGCGTTCACAGCGGCGCAGCTCGCGGTGATCAAGCTCCGCTTTACCGAGCCGGACCTGCCGCGGCCCTACCGCGCGCCGTTCGACGTGCGCATCCGCGGCCGCGACGTCCCATTGCCTGCAATCGTCGGCTCCCTCGCCACCTTCGCGATCTGGATCGTCGCGCTCGCGACGCACCCCGGCGCCCGCTATGCAGGCCCGGCCTGGCTCGCGGCGGGCGTCGTGGTGTTCGTCGCAGTGCGCAGGGCGCACGGCGAGGGCCTGATGCAGCGCGTCGAGGCGCCGGACCAGCGGGCCGTCGGCCCGGCCGTGCAGTTCAGCCGGATCCTCGTGCCGATGAAGCTCGGCGTGATCGGCGAGGAGATGATCGCGACCGCGGTCAAGCTCGCATCGGAGCATGGGGGAGAGGTGCACGCGCTGCACGTGATCCGCGTGCCGCTCGAGCAGCCGCTCGACGCGGCGATGTTCGACGACGACGAGCGCGCCGAGGCGTCGCTCGCGGAAGCGGAGCTTCTGGGTGCCGACTTCGGTGTGACCGTCGAAGGAACGATCGTGCGCGCCCGCGCGATCGGCCAGGCGATCGTCGAGCACGCGGTGCATGCGAACGCCGACCTGATCGTGCTCGGCTCGGCGCCGCGGTGGCGGCGCCAATCGCGGTTCTTCTCGCCGACGGTCGACTTCGTCCTTCGCCGGGCGCCATGCGAGGTGCTGATCGTCGCCTTTCCGCAGTCGGTTCTGGACGAGGAGCTCGCGGCCACCTGACGGCAGGCGCAAGGAGTACGCTGCGCCGCTGTGAAGGCACTCGTCATCGGATGCGGCCGGGTCGGCTCGGCCGTCGCGCAGCAGCTTCAGGGCTCCGGCTGGGATGTCACCGTCTTCGACGAGAACGAGGACGCTCTCGGACGGCTCGGCGAGAGCTGGCGCGGCGGCTTCGTCGTCGGGCACGGTATGGACCTCCAGCTGCTCCGGGAGGGCGGCATCGAGGAAGCCGACGCCGTCGTCGTCACGACGGACGGCGACAACACGAATCTCGTGATCGCCCAGGCGGCGCAGAAGCACTTCGGCGTGCCGACGGTGATCGTTCGCGTCCTCGATCCCGCGCGCGCGCAGTTCTACGCGACGAAGGGCCTGCGCATCGTGTGTCCGACCTCCGCCGCGATCGAGACGCTCGTCGGCGCCGTGCGCCAGGCCGAAGAAGTGAGCACCTGATGTACGTGCTCATTGCAGGCGGCGGCAAGGTCGGTGCGAACCTCGCGCGCTCGCTCATCCGCGCGGGGCACGAGGTGACGCTGATCGAGCAGAAGCCGTACCGCTACGACAAGCTCGAGGCGGAGTTCGAGCACCAGGTGCTGCGCGGAGACGCCACCGAGCTGTTCGTGCTCGAGCGTGCGGGCGTCAAGCGACCGCCCGATCTCGTCGTGGCGGCGACCGGCGACGACGAGGACAACATCGTCATCTGCCAGCTCACGCGCGAGAAGTACGGCGTCGGCAACGTGATCGCGCGCATCAACGACCCGCGCAACCAGTCGTACTTCGACCTGCTCGGCATCTCGCCGACGGTCTCGGCCACCGGCGCGATCATGGGCCTGATCGAGCACGAGGTGCCCGAGCACGGACTCATCCAGCTGCTCGAGCTCCGGAAGGAGAACCTCGAGATCGTCGAGGTGACGGTCGACAAGGGCGCGAACTGCCAGGGCAAGCGTGTGCGGACGCTGCGTTTGCCCGACGGGGCGCGGCTCATCTCGGTCGTGCGCGCAGGCAAGGCGGCCGTGCCCGACGACGAGACCCAGCTCGAGGTCGGAGACCAAGTGCTCGCGATCCTCGAGCCTGGCAAGGAGGATGAGTTGCGGCGCGTCCTCCTGCGCGACTGACCGGCGCAGGGTCACGGGCGCTAACAAATCCGCGGTACCGTGTGGTCGTGCGCCGGCCCGCCACTCCTGTCGCGCTGGCCTGGGCAGCCACGGTTGCCGGCCTCATCTCGATCGTCTCCGCGCTCACCCCAGAAGAGGCGGACCGGCTCCGGATCGTCCACGGCGTGCTCCCGCCCGGCGTGCCGAACGCCGCGCGCACCGTCGCGCTCGCCCTCGGGCTCGCCATGGTGTTCCTCTCGCGCGGCCTCGCCCGCCGGAAGCGTCGCGCGTGGGCGCTCGCGGTCGTGCTCGTCATCGCGTCGGCGATCGCACATCTCGCGAAGGGGCTCGACTTCGAGGAGGCGACCGTCCACCTCCTCCTGCTCGTCGCACTCGTGCGGGCGCGGCGGCAGTTTGTCGCGCCGGGCGATCCGGCGACGGTCTTGCCGCTCGTCCAGGTCTCCGCGGCGCTCGTCGTCGCGACGTTGGCGCTGACCGTCGGCATGTACGACACCGACGCGTACTCGCATCGACTGGAGGTGGCGCTCGCGCTGCTCGTCGCCGCGCTCGGCTTTCGCGCGCTCTGGCTGTGGCTCCGGCCGCACCCACCGGTGCCGCCCGCGGGATACGGTGAGCGTGAGCGTGCCGCCGAGCTCGTGCAGGAGCACGGCTCTGACAGCCTCTCCTACTTCTCGCTGCGCCGTGACAAGAGCTACTTCTTCTCGCCGAGCGGCCGCTCGTTCCTCGCGTATCGCGTGCTCGGCGGCACCGCCCTCGTTGCGGGCGACCCGATCGGCGACCCGGCGGAACGCGCGGAGCTGATTCGCGAGTTCCTGCGCATCGCGCACCTGAAGGCGTGGCGGGTCGCGATCGCGGGTGCGTCGAACGAGGCGCTCGCCGACTACGCCGCGAGCGGGTTCAGGTCGCTGTATCTCGGCGACGAGGCCGTGATCGCGCCGTCGACGTTCTCGCTCGAGGGTCGGGCGATCCGCAAGGTGCGGCAGTCCGTGTCGCGGCTCGAGAAGAACGGCTACGCGGTGCGCGTGCTCTCGACCGCCGATGCGGACGAGCGGCTCCGCTGCGAGCTGCGTGCCGTCTCGGAGGAGTGGCGCGGCAACTGGCCCGAGCGCGGCTTCACGATGGCGATGGACGCGCTGTTCCTGTACCCCGACACTGTGCTCGCGGTTGCGATCGGGCCGGATGGCTCCGTCGGTGGGTTCCTGCAGCTGGTGCCGTCGCCGGCGAGCGAGGGCTACTCGCTCGCGTCGATGCGACGCCGCCGCGATACGCCGAACGGCTTGATGGAGTACCTGATCACGGAGACGGTGGACTGGGCGCGCACGCATGCGGTCGCCGAGCTCTCGCTCAACTTCGCCGTGTTCGCCGACTTCCTGCGCGCCGACGAGGACGCCGGCCGTTGGACGAGGACGGTGCGCTTCCTGCTCCTGAAGGCGGACCGGCTGTTCCAGGTCGAGCGCCTGCACAGCTTCAACCGCAAGTTCTTCCCGCACTGGCGCCGGCGCTACTTCTGCTTCGAGCGCTGGAGCGACCTGCCGCTCGCCGGGCTTGCCTACCTGCAGGCCGAGTCGCTGCTCACGCCCCCCGGCCCGTGGGTCAAGGCGGACGACCTCGCCGCGCGGTGAGGAAGCTCGTCCTCGTTTGCGCGCTCGTCGTCCTCGCGCTGCCGGGAGCGTCGACGTCGGCGGCGGGGCCCGGTGACTGGGGCCGCTTCGGCTACGGCGCTTCGCGCGCGAACGTCTCGCCGGACGCGACGATCACCGCCGCGAACGTCTCGAAGCTGAAACGGACACAGGTGAAGGTCGACGGGACGATCGACTCGTCGCCCATCTTCGTGAGCAAGGGCGTGCGCGGGCACGATGCGTTCGTGTTCACGACGACGTACGGCAAGACGGAAGCGGTCGACGCGAACAGCGGCAGGGTGCTCTGGAGGTTCACGCCGCCCGCGTACTCGCGGCTCGCGGGCACGGCGCAGATCACGAACTCGACGCCCGCGCTCTCGACCGACCGTACTGCGGTCTACGCCGCTGCATCGGACGGCCGCATCCGGAAGCTGCGGCTTTCGGATGGTCACGTGCTCTGGACGACCGCGATCACGCTCGACCCGACGCACGAGAAGATCACCTCGCCGCTCAACGTGTCGCGCGGGCTCGTGCTCGCCACGACCGGCGGTTACATCGGCGACGCGCCTCCGTACCAGGGGCACGTCGTGACGATGTCGGAGAAGACGGGGAGGATCGCGCACGTCTGGAACTCACTCTGCTCGAACCGGCGCACGTTGATCGTTCCGCGCACGTGCGGGCCGAGCGACTCGGCGATCTGGTCGCGGAACGGCGCGGCGGTCGACCCGGCGACCGGCGACATCGTCGTCGCGACGGGGAACGCGCCGTTCGACGGCAAGACGAACTGGGGTGACAGCGTGATCGTCCTCTCGCCGGACGCGTCGCGGATGCTGCGCCACTGGACGCCGGCCGACCAGCAGCATCTGAACTCGAGCGATCTCGACCTCGGCTCGACGAGCCCCGCGTTTCTCGCGAGCGGGCTGGCGGTGCAGGGCGGGAAGGACGGCTTGCTGCGCCTCCTGAACCTGCGAACGGTGCCGGGGGTGAACGCGAAGACGGGCGGTGAGCTGCAGACCGTGCCGGTGCCCGGCACGACCGACATGTTCACCGAGCCTGCGATCTGGCACGGCACGTGGGTCTTTCTTGCGACGGGCGGCGGCACTGCGGCGTGGCAGCTGCGCGGCGGGCGGCTGCACCAGGTTTGGTCGAACACCACCGGCGGCACGTCGCCGACGATCGCCGGCAGCCTGCTCTACGTCGCGGGCGACGGCGCGCTGAACGTCTACCTGCCGGCGAGCGGCAAGAAGATCGCGTCGCTTCCGACCGGCACGGTGCACTGGCAGAGCCCGGTGATCGCCGCCGGCCGGATCGCGATGCCGGAAGGCGACGCGAACCAGCACGCCACGACCGGCGTGCTCGACATCTTCCGCCTGCCCTAGACCCTTCGCGTGACGTCCGGGTGAACGTTCGCTCGACTGGCGCGGCTCTCAGCGATCGTAGGCACGACCGCGCGGCAGGACGTGTACGACGACGATGACCCGGGCGTGGCAGGGTCAACCGGCGCGACGCCGCCGTACCTGCGGGCCCTGCGTGCCGAGCGCGGCGTAGGTGATCGCCTGCAGCGACTCGTTCAGGTTCCGGAGCTCGTGTGCGATCAGCGTCAGCTCCTCGCGGCGCTCCTCGCGCGCGTTCAGCCGCGCAAGCTCCTCGACCACGCGGTCGAGCCGCTGCAGGAGCGCCTCGAGCTGGCGGTCCGTGACTTCTCCGTGCTCCATGGTCGAAAGGTATAGAGTCGGCGTTCGATACGGGCGAACGGTGAGGGAACCCGGTGCAAGTCCGGGACGGTCCCGCCGCTGTGAGAGGAGATGCCCGCCACCACGACGCCACTGGGCTCCTGCCCGGGAAGGCGGTGGCGGGGGAGCCTCGAGTCAGAAGACCTGCCGGTCGCCCTCCATACCGAACCCCTCGCGGAAGGAGGATTCGTGCTTCGCCGTCCCGTTTTCATCCTCGCGGCGCTCGTCCTGGCAGTCGCCGCCGCCCTCGTGCCGGCAGGCTCGGCCGCGCCGCGGAAGGCCGCGCCCTCGCGGATCATCTCGCTGTCGCCGACCGCCACCGAGACGCTCTTCGCCATCGGCGCCGGCAAGCAGGTGATCGCCGTCGACGCCGACTCGAGCTATCCGCGCGCCGCCCCGCGCACCGCCCTCTCGGGCCTCACCCCGAACATCGAGTCGATTGCGGCGTACCGGCCCGACCTCGTCGTGATCGCGTACGACCCCGGTGGCCTCCGGTCGGCGCTCGAGCGCCTGCACATCCCGGTGTTGATGCAGGACGCGGCGCCCAACCTGCAGGCGTCGTACGCGCAGATGCTCGTGCTCGGCCGTGACACCGGCCACCTGGCGCAGGCGCAGAGCCTCGTCGCCCGGATGAAGAAGCGTATCGCCGCACTCGTCTCCGGCACACATGGACGCGGCCGCGGGCTCACCGTCTACCACGAGCTCGACCCGACGCTCTACTCGGCCACGTCGAAGACGTTCGTCGGGCAGATCTACAGCCTCTTCGGCCTGCACGACATCGCCGACGCCGCCGACAAGACCGGCTCGGGCTACCCGCAGCTCTCCTCCGAGTACGTCGTCGCCGCGAACCCCGACCTGGTCGTGCTCGCCGACACGGTCTGCTGCGGGCAGAGCCTCGCCACGTTGCGCAGCCGTCCCGGCTGGAACGCGATCGACGCGGTGCGCAACGGCGACGTCGTTCGCATCGACGACTCGATCGCGTCGCGCTGGGGACCGCGCACCGTCGACTTCGTGCGCGCGATCGCGAGCGCGCTCGCGCACCTCCGGAAGTGAGCACGGCCGTCCTCGCCGGCGTGCGCGTCCTTCGCGCCAGGCGCGGGCTCGTCTCGCTCTGGCTGCCGGTGTCGCTCGCCTTCCTGCTCGGCTCGATGCTCGTCGGCGTGCTCGTCGGCCCCGCGGATCTCTCGGCGGTCGACGTCGTCCGCTCGCTGCTCGCGCATGCGGGCGTCCCCGGGATCCGGACGCACCTGTCGGGCGTCGACGAGACGATCCTCTGGCAGATCCGGATGCCACGCGTGGTGCTCGGGGCGCTCGTGGGCGCCATGCTGGCGACCGCCGGCGCGTCGTACCAGGG
>DASRGQ010000039.1:0-54071 GCA_035650975.1 Gaiellaceae bacterium | reverse complement strand
TGACCGAGCGCGACGTGCTGCGCGCCGTCGGCTCCGGTGAGGTCGGCGGGCGGGTCGGCGACTGGATGACGCACCACCCCGAGACGGTCGACACCGACGAGTCGACGCAGCACGCAGCCGTGCTGATGATTCACGGCGGCTTCCGCCATCTTCCCGTGCTCGACGGCGGTACACCGTGCGGGATCGTCTCGATCCGGGATCTGATGCGTGTCGTGCTGGAGGACGTGAGCCCGCGTGGCGTCTAGCGTCGGCGTCGAGACGCGGATGTTCGTCGGCGGCGACTGGGTCGACGCGGCGGCCGGCGAGACGTTCACCGCAGAGTCGCCTGCAACCGGAGCGCCGATCGGCGAGGTGCCGCTCGGTTCGCGCGAGGATGCGAAACGGGCGATCGAGGCCGCGAACGACGCGGCCGACGCGTGGTCGCGCCTGACCGCGTTCGAGCGCGCAGGTCTCATGCACCGCGTGGGAGACGAGATCGCGAAGCGCCGGGACGATCTCGCTCGGATCCTGAGCCTGGACCAGGGCAAGCCGCTGCACGAGTCGCGCGACGAGGTCGAAGAGCTGATCGCGTACTGGCGCAACGCCGCAGAGGACGGAAAGCGCCTCGAGGGACGGCTCGCAAACTCGTTCACCGCGGGCAAGCGCGTCTTGCTCGTGCGCCGACCGCGTGGCGTCATCGGTGTGATCACGCCGTGGAACTGGCCGTACACGATGCCCGCAGAGCTCATCGCGCCCGCGCTCGCCTCCGGCAACACCGTCGTGTGGACGCCGGCCTCGACGACCGCGGTGTGCGCAGTCGCCCTCGCGGAGTGCGTCGCCGACGCCGACCTGCCGCCCGGTGTGTTCAATCTCGTCACCGGGCCGGGCGCCACGGTGGGCGACGAGATCGCACGCAACCCCGGGACGCACGGCGTCGGCTTCATCGGCTCGACCGAGACCGGCCGTAAGGTCGCCGAGGCCGCGGCCGGCAAGGCGGCCGTGCTCGAGCTCGGCGGCAACGGCCCCGTCGTCGTGCTGGACGACGCCGACCTCGAGCTCGCCGCGGAGGCGGCGGTCACCGCGTGCTTCCTCTGCGCCGGCCAGAGCTGCACGGCCGGGGAGCGGCTGCTCGTTCATCGCGCGGTGCGCGAGGACTTCGTCGCGCTCCTGCGCGAGAAGGTCGCGCGCGTCGTGCTCGGCGATCCGTTCGCCGACGAGACGACGATGGGGCCGCTGAACAACGCCGGCGTCGCGCAGAAGATGGACGAGCACGTCGCGGACGCGCTCGACCGCGGCGCCGAGCTCGTCGCCGGCGGCTCGCGCGCATCGGGGTTCCCGACCGAGCTCTACTGGCAGCCGACGGTGCTCGACGCGGTGTCACCCGAGTCGCTCGTCGCACGCGACGAGACGTTCGGCCCCGTTGCGCCGGTGGTCGCCATCGACTCGCTCGACGAGGCGATCAGGCTCGCGAACGACTCGCCCTACGGTCTTCTCTCCGCGATCTTCACGCGCGACCTCGCCAAGGGCCTGCGGTACGCCGACGAGGTGCGAACCGGGTGGGTCAACATCAACGACTCGTCGAACTACTGGGAGGCGCACCTGCCGTTCGGCGGACGGGCGGGAACGCAGAGCGGCATCGGCCGCGTCGGCGGCAGCGCGCCGATGGAGTCCTTCACCGAGCTCCAGACCGTCGTCATCTCATGAACGCCGCGTACGACTACGTCATCGTCGGCGGCGGCTCCGCCGGCTGTGTGCTCGCCGCGCGGCTGACCGAGGATCCGTCGACGCATGTGCTCGTGCTCGAAGCGGGCCGGCGCGACTCGTGGTGGGACCTCTACATCCACATGCCGGCTGCGCTCTCGTTCCCGATCGGCAACCGCTTCTACGACTGGAAGTACGAGTCCGAGCCCGAGCCGTTCATGAACGGCCGCCGCATCTACCACGCGCGCGGCAAGGTGCTCGGGGGCTCGAGCTCGATCAACGGGATGATCTTCCAGCGCGGCAACCCGCTCGACTACGAGCGCTGGAAGAACGAGGCGGGGCTCGACGAGTGGGACTACGCGCACTGCCTGCCGTACTTCAAGCGCATGGAGACGTGCCTCGCGGGCGCCGACGAGTGGCGCGGCGGCGACGGTCCACTCCTCCTCGAGCGCGGGCCGGCGAAAGGCCCGCTGTTCGACGCGTTCTTCGCCGCCGTCCAGGAGGCGGGATACCCGCTCACCGACGACGTCAACGGCTACCGGCAGGAGGGCTTCGCGCGGTTCGACCGGACGATCAGCAACGGCCGCCGGTGGTCGGCTGCACGCGCCTACCTGCATCCGGCTCTCCGCAGGCCGAACCTCGAGCTGCGCACGCGCGCGCTCGTCGAGCGGATCGTCTTCGAGGGCACGCGCGCGGTCGGCGTCCAGGTCGGCGGTGAGACGATCCGGGCCGCCGAGGTGATTCTCTGCGGCGGGGCGATCAATTCGCCGCAGCTGCTTCAGCTGTCGGGTGTGGGCGAGATATATGAGTTGTCGCAACTCGATATATCAGCGGTCCACGAGCTTCCCGCCGTCGGGGAGAACCTCCAGGATCACCTCGAGGTGTACGTCCAGTGCGCGTCCACGCAACCCGTGACGCTCGCGCCCGCGTACCGGTGGCGGAACCGCCCGCTCGTGGGCCTCCGCTGGCTGCTCTTCAAGTCCGGTCCGGGCGCCTCGAACCACTTCGAGGCGGGCGGCTTCATCCGCTCGAACGACGAGGTCGCCTACCCGAACGTCATGTTCCACTTCCTGCCGATCGCCGTCCGCTATGACGGCACCGCGCCGCAGGGGCACGGCTACCAGCTGCATGTCGGCCCGATGTACTCCGATGCGCGCGGGTCGGTGAAGATCGTCTCCGCCGACGCGCGCGTGAAGCCCGCGCTTCGCTTCAACTACCTCTCGACCGAACAGGACCGGCGCGAGTGGGTCGAATGTGTGCGCGCGGCGCGCTCGATCCTGAATGCCCCGGCGTTCGAGCCCTTCAACGGCGGCGAGCTCTCGCCGGGACCCGCCGTGAAGACCGACGAGGAGATCCTCGACTGGGTCGCACGCGACGCGGAGACGGCGCTCCACCCCTCGTGCACCTGTGCGATGGGAACGGTCGTCGATCCGGCGACGATGCGCGTGTACGGTCTGGACGGGCTGCGCGTCGTCGACGCGAGCGTCTTCCCGTTCGTCCCGAACGGCAACATCTACGCACCGACGATGATGGTCGCAGAGCGTGCAGCGGATCTGATCAAGGGCGACACGCCGCTGCCGCCGGCAGAGGTGACGTTCTTTCGGCGTGGGCTCGACGGAGCCGAACGGGGAGCAGAGGTGCCGGCTTCGCCGGCGCCGTAGCGGCATGTCGCTGAGCGAGCGCACGGTTGGTGAGTTCCTGGCGGCGCTCGGCGAGCGCACGCCGGCACCTGCGAGCGGCGCCGCGACGGCGCTGACCGCCGCGCTCGCTGCAGCTCTCGTCGAGCTGGCCGGGCGGTTCGCGGGCGACGACGACGCGATCGTCCGCGCGAAAGCGCTCTGGTCGCGGCTGTCGGAGCTCGCCGACGAGGATGCTGCCGCGTATACGGCGTTCCTCGCCGCTCGCACCGACGAGACGCGTGAGCGCATCGTCGCGGTCCCGCTCGAGGTCGCCGAGTGTGCCGAAGAGGTTGCCGCGCTCGCCGAGCGCGTACGCGCTCAGCTCCGTACGGCCGTTGTCGGCGATGCGGAAGCCGCCCGCGATCTCGCCACGACGGCGGCGAAGGTCGCGCGACGTCTCGCGGAGATGAACGGATGATCTTCGGTGAAGGCGTCGTGCTCGCCGACGGCGCGACCGGGACGAACTACCAGCGCATGGGGATCGAGCCGGGCGTCGCGCCCGAGGAGTGGGTCTTCGACGAGCCGGCGAAGGTGCAGGAGCTGCATCGACGCTTCGTCGCCGCGGGCTCACAGCTCGTCCTCACGTGCTCGTTCGGCGCGAGCTCGCTGCGACTCGCCGACGAGCGGCTGACGGGCCGGGCGACAGAGGTGAATCGCCGGGCGGCCGAGCTCGCGCGCGAGGCGGCCGGCGACGGCGTTCTCGTCGCCGGCTCGATCGGCCCGACGGGTCACCTCGCCGACCCGCTCGGGCCGCTGACGAAAGAGCTCGCACTCGCGACGTTCGCCGAACAGGCGGAAGCACTTGCGGCGGGAGGCGTCGACCTGCTCGTGCTCGAGACGTTCTTCTCGCTCGACGAAGGGCTGTGGGCGGTCGAGGCGATCCGGCGCGCTACCGGCCTGCCGCTCGTCGTCTCGTACAGCTTCGACCAGGGCACGCGGACGATGATGGGGCTGACGCCGACGCAGGTCGTCGAGGCGTTCGCACCGCTCGGCGTCGACGCGATCGGTGCGAACTGCGGCAAGTCACTCGCGAGCACGGACGAGATCGTCGACGAGCTGCTCGCCGTGGCGGGCGACCTGCCGCTGTGGGTGAAGCCGAACGCCGGCGTCCCGCGGGTCGTGGGCGAGGAGGTCGTCTACGACGCAGGTCCCGAGGATCTCGCGCGCCACCTCGCCGGCTACGCCGGCCGCGGGGTGAAGGTCGTGGGTGGCTGCTGCGGCTCGACGCCGGAGCACATCGCGGCGGTCGCCGCAGCGCTTCGCCGACAGGGTTGACTCGCCAGTCAATTCGCGGTATTCCTGCACCTGAGCGTGGGGATCAGAGGGAAAGCCGCTTCGGTCCTGGTGGTAGCCGCCGCCACGGTGGCCCTGGCCGGAGCCCGCGCCGCATCGCCGTCCCCACCGCCCACCGCGGCCACGACGAGCGGGCCCGTTCGCGGGCTGATCGCGAACGGCATGCGCGAGTTCCTCGGCATCCCGTACGCCGCGCCGCCGGTCGGAAAGCTCCGCTGGCGCCCGCCGCAGGCGCACGCGCGGTGGAAGAAGCCGTTGAACGCGACGGCGTTCGGGTCGTCGTGCCCGCAGGTCGCCGGGTTCTTCGGCCAGGAGAGCACGAATGAGAACTGCCTCTTCCTGAACGTCTTCGCGCCGAGCACCGCGAAACCGAGCGCGAAGCTGCCGGTGATGTTCTGGATCCACGGCGGCGCGCTGATCAGCGGCGAAGGCAGTGACTACAACCCGGTCGGGCTCGTCAAGCAGGGCGTCGTCGTCGTGACGATCAACTACCGGCTCGGCCTGCTCGGCTTCCTCGCGCACCCGGCGCTCAGCGCCGAGTCGGGCTCGCACGACTCCGGCGACTACGGCCTCATGGACCAGCAGTTCGCGCTGAAGTGGGTGCAGAAGAACATCGCGCACTTCGGCGGCAACCCGAAGAACGTGACGATCTTCGGCGAGTCGGCCGGCGGCCTGAGCGTGCGCTCTCAGCTCGTCTCGCCCGCAGCGAAGGGGCTCTTCCAGAAGGCGATCATCGAGAGCGGCTCCTACGCGGAGACGGTGCCGACGCTCGCGCAGGCCGAGGCGGCCGGTGAGGCGAGCGCGAAGGCGATGGGGTGCGCGAGCCAGACGGCCGCGTGCCTCCGCGCGCTGCCCGTGCGCACGCTGCTCGCGAACGAGACCGCGCTCAGCCAGCTCCCGAACATCGGCGCGATCCTGCCGGCGCAGTACAACACTGCCTTCGCGAGCGGAGCGTTCAACCGCGTGCCGGTGATCTCCGGCACGAACCACGACGAGTGGATGCTGTTCGTAGCGCTCCTGAACACGCTTTCGAACAACCCGGTGACTGCGTCGAACTACCAGGCGCAGGTCGCCGCGACGCTCGAGCTGCCGTCCGCCGCGGACGCGGCTCCGATCGTTGCCGCGTACCCCTTCAGCGCCTATCCGACCGGCGAGAACGCACTCGGCGCGGTCGGCACGGACGCGATCTTCGCCTGCAACAACCGGGTCGACGTGCGCAGCCTGTCGCACTACACGCCGACCTACCAGTACGAGTTCAACGACGAGAACGCACCGAACGCGTTCCTACCGGCGCTGCCGTACTCGCTCGGGGCGTATCACGCGTCCGAGATCCAGTACCTCTTCCCGCGTCCGGTCTCGCAGCTCGATCCGGATCAGGAGCAGCTGTCGCTGGACATGCAGAAGTACTGGACGAACTTCGCGAAGGCCGGGAACCCCAACGGTGCGGGCCTGCCGACGTGGCCGGCCTACACGTCCGCGACCGACGAGGCGCAGTCGCTCGTGCCGCCGTCGCCGCAGACCGAGACGAACTTCGCAGCCGCGCACAAGTGCGCGATCTGGACGCCCGGCTCGTAGGGCGCCGATGCCGGAGGTGGGACTCGAACCCACACGCCCCGAGGGACAACGGATTTTGAGTCCGTCGCGTCTGCCAGTTCCGCCACTCCGGCTTTCGGTGTTAAGAGATCGTAGTTCCTGCCACGACGTAGGACTTTTTCGTAGAACCGAGTAAAGTCGCTGCAATCGTGGCGGCCGACGCATCAGCCCCTACCCTCACGGCGCGGTTCAAGCGCCCCAGTGTGGTCTCCTCGGTGGGGCTGCTGCTCGTCTTCGCGCTGATCGTCCTCCTGATCAAGGAGCTGACGGTGTCGCCGTCCCAGTTCTTCCAGGTGACCCTGATCGGGCTCACGAACGGGGCCGTCTACGCCCTGATCGCCCTGGGGTACACGCTCGTCTACGGCATTCTCGAGCTGATCAACTTCGCCCACGGCGACGTGTTCATGCTCGGCGGCATGTTCACGATCACCTTCGGGACGCACTTCTTCAACCTCCACCAGGGGCAGGGCTTCGCGATCGTCCCGATCGTCTTCGCGACGCTGATTCTCGCCATGCTCGCCTGCGGTGCGATCAACGCGACGATCGAGTTCATCGCGTACCGGCCGCTCCGAAGCGCGCCGCGACTCGCGCCGCTCATCACCGCGATCGGCGTCAGCTTCATCATCCAGGACATCGGCCTCGCCTGGAAAGGGCCGAACTACGTCACCGCGCCTGACGTCTTCCCGCACTCGAACGTCTTCTCGTTCAAGGGCGTCGACTACCAGTGGAACCACCTCATCGTCGTCCTGATCACGATCCCGGTGCTGCTCGCGCTGCTCTGGCTCGTGCAGCAGACGCGGCAGGGGAAGGCGATGCGCGCCACCGCGCAGGACAAGGACGCCGCGGCGATCATGGGCATCAACGTCAACCGCACGATCTCGTTCACGTTCCTGATCGCCGGCTGCCTCGCAGGCGCCGCCGGCACGCTCTACTCGCTCTGGGCGACGACGGTGCGCTTCGACCAGGGCTTCCAGCTCGGCCTGATCTCGTTCACCGCCGCCGTGTTCGGCGGCATCGGCAACCTGCCGGGCGCCGTCCTCGGCGCCGTCCTGATCGGGCTGATCCAGGCGTGGAACGAAGGGCTGCCGTGGCACATGCCGGGCTCCGACTGGACCGAGTCGATCGTCTTCTCGATTCTCATCCTGATCCTCATCTTCCGGCCCGAAGGCCTCCTCGGCGAGCGGACCCCCGAAGGCGGATGACGGACCACAGGGAAGGAACGCACGTCGGCACCCAGGGCGAGTCGCCGCACGAGGCGGTCGGCCTGCGCAACCAGCTACGCGAGCGCTGGCACGCGCAGTCCGAGCGCACTCGGATGGGCGAGTCGCTCGGCGGCGCGATCGTGCTCGCGATCTTCTTCTACTTCCTCGACCATGCGCTCGCCGTCGCCGTCCTCACGATCGCGGCGATCTACTGGACGTACCGGCTGCCGCCGCTGCCCTGGCGGCTCGTCGCGCAGGCGGTGCTCGTCGGCGTCTTCCTGATCTTCGGCCCGCGCTCGTTCGCGATCCTGCTCGCGATCGCCTACGCGCTGTCGTGGATCCCCGCGCGCCGGCGCGCGTGGGCGATCCCGGCGGCAGTGCTGCTGATGGCGATCGCGTATCCGTTCTACGTCGACAAGCTCTTCACGGTGCCCGTGTTCGGCGCGTGGCCGGACGTGCCGACCGGCGTCTACATGCTCGTGTTCGTGATGATGGCCGTCGGCCTCAACATCGTGGTCGGCTATGCCGGTCTGCTCGACCTCGGCTACGTGGCGTTCTACGCGACCGGCGCGTACACCGCTGCGTGGTTCGCGAGCGCGCAGTTCGCCGGGCAGAGGTGTCCGAAGCCGGGCGTCAGCGTCGACAACTGCCCGGTCGCCGCGGTGCCCGTGCACAACTTCAACTTCTGGGGTGTGGGCGTCCCGGCCGGCACGGGCGGGATCCACATCTCGGTCTGGCTGCTGCTGCTCGCGGCCGGCATCATCACCGCCGCCTTCGGCATCATCATCGGCCTGCCGACGCTCCGTCTGCGCGGCGACTACCTGGCGATCGTCACGCTCGGGTTCGGCGAGATCCTGCCGCAGATCGCGCGGAACGGCGACAGCCTCTTCGGCTACAACGTGACGAACGGCCCGAACGGGATCACACCGCTCGATCCGCCGGGCTTCGGGCACGCCGTATCGAACGCGACCGGCGGCGTGCTGCCGTCGAACTTCCTGACGTGCTGCACCGCGAAGTACTTCGGGCACACGATCGAGTCGGCGGACGTCTACTTCTGGTTCGCGATCATCCTGCTGCTGATCACGGTCTTCTGCTCGTTCCGGCTGCAGTTCTCGCGCCTCGGCCGCGCGTGGATCGCGATCCGGGAGGACGAGACCGCGGCGGCGGCGATGGGCATCCCGTTGATGCGCACGAAGACGTGGGCGTACGCGAGCGGCGCGTTCTTCGGCGGCGTCGCGGGCGCGTACTACGCCGTCTTCAAGAGCGCGACGTTCCCCGGCGACTTCTTCTTCAACATCTCGGTGTTCATCCTCTGCATGGTCATCCTCGGCGGCATGGGGAACATCTGGGGCGTCGTCGTCGGCGCCGCGTTCCTCGCATACCTGAACCAGGAGGGCCTGGCGAACACCGGCGCCTGGATCAACGCGAACATCCACGTCGGCAAGCACCACCCGAACATCGACGTGCCGCTGTATTCCGCCGGCATCTACGGCGTGATCATCGTGGTCACGATGCTGTTCCGTCCCGAGGGGCTGATCCCGTCGAGACGCAGGGCTGCCGAGCTGCACGAAGGCGTTCACGACGAGCCGCTCTACGACACCGCGCACGCGGGAGCGGAAGCGTGACCGGCGTAGGCTTGACGGAGCCGGCCGGGAGCGCAGGTGCCGGCTTGGCCGGCGCCGGAGCGGGATCATGAGCGAGCAGGCGGCGAACGGCAACGGCGCCGGCGACCTGCTCGTCGCCGCGAACATCCGCAAGGAGTTCGGCGGTCTCGTCGCGGTCAACGACGTCAGTTTCACGGTGCCGCGCGGCAAGGTGATCTCGTTGATCGGCCCGAACGGCGCCGGCAAGACGACGTTCTTCAACATGCTGACCGGCGTCTACAAGCCGACGGGCGGCACGGTCACGTTCCTCGGCGAGGACGTCACCGGCAAGCCGCCGCACGCGATCACCGCGCGGGGCATGGGGCGCACGTTCCAGAACATCCGTCTCTTCCAGAACATGTCCGCGATCGAGAACGTCCTCGTCGGGATGCACACGCGGATGAAGGCGAACCTCTTCAACTCGATCTTTCGCACGCCGTTCGTGAAGCGCGAAGAGGCTGCGTCGCGCAAGCGCGCGCTCGAGCTCCTCGAGTACACCGGCCTGCGCCGTCTCGCGTACGAGACCGCGAAGAACCTCCCGTACGGCGACCAGCGCCGCCTCGAGGTCGCCCGTGCGCTCGCCACCGAGCCGCAGCTGCTGCTGCTCGACGAGCCGACCGCCGGCATGAACCCGCAGGAGTCGGCGGAGTTCACGGCCTTCGTCAGCCGTCTCCGCGACGAGCGCGAGCTGACGGTGCTGATGATCGAGCACGACATGCGCGTCGTCATGGGCGTCTCGGATCGCGTGTCGGTGCTCGACTACGGCGAGAAGATCGCCGAAGGGACGCCGCGCGAGGTGCAGCAGAACGAGCGCGTGATCGAGGCCTACCTCGGCAAGGCGGCGGTCGAGGACATGAAGCGGCAGGGGCTCTCATGAGCGCAAACGGCCATACGCCGGTCCTTCAGATCAACGACATCCATACGTACTACGGCTCGATCCATGCGCTGAAGGGGATCTCGCTGACCGTCAACGAGGGCGAGATCGTGACGCTGCTCGGCGCGAACGGCGCGGGCAAGTCGACGACACTGCGCTCGATCAACGGGCTCAACCGCCCGCGGTCCGGCTCGATCAGGTTCGAAGGGCGCGACATCACGTCGTCGCCGCCGCACGAGATCGTCAAGCGCGGCATCGCGCAGTCGCCCGAAGGCCGCCGGCTGTTCCCGCGCATGAGCGTGACCGAGAACCTCGAGATGGGCGCGTTCCAGCGGCACGACCGCTCCGCGATCCGGGGAGACATGGATCACGTGTTCGAGCTCTTTCCGCGGCTCCACGAGCGTCGCAGCCAGCGCGCCGGGACGATGTCGGGCGGCGAGCAGCAGATGTGCGCGATCGGCCGCGCGCTCATGGCGAAGCCGAAGCTCCTGCTCCTCGACGAGCCTTCGCTCGGTCTCGCGCCCATCTTCGTCGAGCGGATCTTCGACATCATCAAGAAGATCAACCAAGAAGGCACTTCGATCTTGCTCGTCGAGCAGAACGCCTTGATGGCGCTGGACGCGGCGAACCGCGGCTACGTGCTCGAAACCGGCCGCGTCGTGCTTGCCGACGACGCAGCGTCGCTGAAGACGAACGAGGAGGTTCGCAAGACCTACCTCGGCGAGACCTGATCGACCTCGAGCGCCTGCGCGAGCGCTTCGCGAACACACCCGAGTTCGCGACCTCGCCGCTCTACACGCAGCTGTGCGGCGTCGTCTCGCGGCACGATCGACTGCTGAGCCTCGCCGCGTCGGCGCGTGAGGGCCAGCAGCCGACCTTTCTCTTCATGGGCGCGGTGAAGTACCTGCTCGGCGCGCGCACCGCCGACCTCGACGCCGAGACGTTCGTCGCCTTCTGCGACGAGCACGAGGACGAGCTGCGCCACTTGCTCGAGACACGGCTCGTGCAGACGAACGCGGTGCCGCGATCGCTCGCTCTCTGGATTGGGATGACGGTCGTCGCTCGACACACCGGCGCGGCGGTGCATCTCGTCGAAGTCGGTGCGAGCGCCGGCGTGCACCTGCGCTTCGATCGGTTCGGGTACCGGCTCGGTGACTCGTGGTTCGGCGACCCGTCGTCACCGGTGCAGATCGAAGCCGAGTTGCGCGAAGGCGCCGGGCCGGTCCACCTGGATGCGATCCCGAGCCTCACGAGCGTCACGGGTGTCGATCTCGCACCCGTCGATGCAGCCGACCCCGACCGGCGTCGCTGGCTCGAGGCGCTCGTCTGGCCTGAGAACGTGCACGAGGCCGAGCTGCTGTCCGCTGCACTCGACCTCGTCGCCGCCGATCCACCGGCGCTCGTAGCCGGCGATGCGGTGGACGTTCTGCCCGACCTCGAGCTGCCGCGTGGCGAGCCGCGAGTCGTCTTCACGGCGGCCACCCGGATGCATGTTCCGGCCGATCGCCGCGCGGCGTTCGACGAGGCGATCGACTGCCTTGGGCGAAGCGGTCCGATGTACTGGATCTCGCTCGAGCGCCCGGCCGAGAACGCCGTCGGCCTCTACGTTCGCATGCCGTCGGGCGAGGATGTGCTCGCCGCCGTTGTCGGCGGGCGGGTGCAGTGGATCTCTATGCGCGATCAGCCCGCGACCGAGAGCGGGAAGTAGGGGGGCGCGAGCAGGTAGCCGATGCGGGTAGCGCCGCGGCCGCGCGCCATGTCGAGCGCGGCGTTCAGCCCGTGAACGGGCACGAACCCGAGCTGCCGGGCCGCCTGCGCATCGCGGCAGCCCGCGATCAGCACCGCTCCGAGCCGGTGCGCCGCAGCGTCGCACGCCGCCCACTCGACGAATGGTTGGAGCGGGTGGCACGAGCGGCCGGCGCGATAGTCGGCGAGTGCCTGCTCGTCGTTCACAGCTGCGTCCTCGGCGGTGCGCATCGCTTCGCTCGAGCGCGCAGTGCGTGCGTCAAAAAAGAGCGCACGGTATGGAACCTGCGTTGGACGCGGAAAGCGGCGCGGCAGCGGATGCGTGAGGATTGCGGTGCCGCCCTCCGCGATCGGCGGCGCGTTTCGCCACAGGCGGAGCGCGAGCCCGAGCCCGAGGTATGCCGCGGTCACGGGATTCGGCCGCTCGCGCGGCATCCACGGCGTCGACGACGGAATGCCGATCACGAGCGCATCGAGCGGCTCGTCGATCTCCACCGCCTTGAAGACCGTCGCGCGCAGGAGTGCCTCCGCATGCGCGACCGACGGAGTGCCGCCGAAGACACCGGCCGCGGTGAGCTCGCGCGGCAGCTGCTCGAGCACGCGCTGACGCACGCGTGCCGGTGCGAGCGCGAACAGACGGCGTACGCGCAGCCGCGCAAGCCGGTCGGTCGCTTCGCGATCGTGCGGGTAGCCGGCGAAGATGCCGCCGAGGCGCGGAAGGTTGAGCGCGAGGGACACGCCGGTCACCGGCACGCGCTCGGCGAGCCTTCGCTCCAGCTCAATGGCGAGCCGCCAGCCCTGCGAGCCGCTCGTCTCGAGCAGCGACATGCCGCCCGCCGCACGCAGCGACTCGCGGCCGGAAGCGGAGAGCAGCGTTGCAGGACCGCCGTGCACGACCGACTCCGCCGCGGTGACGACGACGACGAGATCGGTCTCGACCAGTGCCGGATTGACGCGAAAACCGCCGAGCTCGACGAGATCCTCGGCCTCGACGTCGTGCACCATCACGCGTCCTTTGAAGCGTCGCCTGAAGTCCGGTGGGACGAGCAGGCCGATCTCGCGCGGCGTCGTGCGGCGCAGGAGCCCGCCCGCAACGACGATCGTGACCCGCTCGACGCCCAGCCGCTCGAGCTCGTCTGCCGTGGCCGCGATCGCAAGATGGCGCGGGCCCATCGGGGTCCCGGGGAGTGGCAGCGACGGCTGCTCGATGACGATCGTCGCCGTGCCGCCACGCGTGACGAGGCGCTCGAGCGGCTCGCCCGCAAGCGGGAACGCGAGCGCGTCGCGCGTCGCCTGTGGAACGTCGTCGAGCGTCTCGCGCTGCGCCGGCGGCCGCAAGACGATCTCGTCCGCGGACGGCTCGACGGACAGGATCCTTGCGTCCGAGAGCAGCGGAATACGCGTCATGAAGTAGTGCGGCGGGCGATCGCAGCGGTCGCGCCGAGTGCGAGGCAGAAGATCGCAAACGAAGGCGCCGACGGGATCACGGGATCGCCCGGTAGAGCCGCAGATACTGCGGCCGGAAGCCGCGCTTCGGCCAGAAGCGCGACGCGAGCAGGTTGACCGAGCGCCAGTCGACCGTCATCGACCGAAAACCCTGTTCGCTTGCCCAGTTCATCGCGTGCGCGGTCAGCGCGAGGCCGATGCCGGCACCGCGAGCGGTGTGGCGTGTCATGGCGAACGCGAGGTCGACGTTGTTCGCGGGCACTCGCAGGTCGTTCTGAGGCCGGCGGTAGAGGACCATCAGCCCGTCGAGCCGCTCGCCGCGCTCGGCGACGAGCGGCTCGTACTGCTCGTCCCACGTGTCGGCTGCATCGGCGCGCAGCTGCTCGCGCGGGGGCACGTCGTACTCGGAGAAGCTGGGGGAGTCGAATTGGTGCGCGTAGAACGCCGCGTCGAGGTCGAGCAGCTGCTCGAGGTCTTCAGGGACCGACCGCCTGACGGTGCCGCCGAACGCAACGGGCTCGTGTCGCGCGACCTCGCGCACGGCCGTCATCGCCTGACAGCCGAACGCGAGCCGAAACCAGGCGTCGATCAACCCGGGGTCGGTCGCCGGAACGGTCACCATGAAGCGCCGGAGACCGAGCTCGGCGGCTTGAGCGGCAAACAGGTCGCGCAGCGCCTCGGGCTCTTCGGCTGCGTGCCCGGCGAACGACCACTGCGCGAGCTCGCGCGTCGCGTCGACGTCACCGCCGAGGTAGGCGACCGCCTTGCCGCCTCGCGTCGCAACGTGTCCCTGCTCGGGCAGATGCGACTCGAAGTCGGTCACCTCCGGGAGCAGCGGCTCCGCGGCGCGCTGGCGGGTGAACCGCGCGGCGAGCAGTGTGGCCGCCTCGCTCCGAAGCTCGGAAAGTGGGTGGATCTCGAGGCTCGGCATCGGAGCTCGACGATACCTTTGGAGCAATGCCGAAGACGCTTACCGGGGCCGAGCTCGAGCTCGACGACGCGCCTGCGCGCGACTGCGACCTGTTCGTCGTCGACGGCAACAACCTCGCGTATCGTGCGTTCTTCGCGCTGCCGGAGGAGCTCGCGACGACAGACGGCCAGCCGACGAACGCGCTGCTCGGCTTCACGAACATGCTCTTCAAGCTGCTCGCCGATTACCGGCCGAAAGGCGTCGCCGTGGCGTGGGACTCGCGGCCGGTTCATCGCGCCGCGGTGGCGGAGGCCGCGGAGGTCGTCTACAAGGAGGGCCGCCGGCCGATGCCGGACCTGCTGCGCGAGCAGTTCCCGCATTTCAGGCCGATCGTCGGAGCTTTCGGCTACCGCAACCTCGAGTTCGAAGGCTGGGAGGCCGACGACGTGATCGCGACGCTCGCGACGCGCGCCGACACCGCCGGCATCCGCACCTGCGTCGTCTCGACCGACCGCGACGCCTTCCAGCTCTGCAGCGAGAACGTGTGCCTGATGATGACGCCGCGGGGCGTCGCCGACGTGAACGTCTACACGCCCGCGCGCGTCGAGGCACGCTATGGCGTAACGCCGGAGCAGGTGCCGGACTTCATCGGCCTGAAGGGCGACACGTCCGACAACATCCCCGGCGTTCCCGGCATCGGCGACAAGACCGCGGGCCAGCTGATCGCGCAGTACGGATCGCTCGAGTCGGTGATCGAGCACGCGGACGAGCTGTCGCCTGCACGTCGCAAGAACATCACCGAGCACGCCGAGATCGCGCGCACGTCGAAGGAGCTCGCGACGATGCGTCGTGACCTCGACATCGACTGCGACCCCGCGCAGCTCGTGCTCGAGCCGCCCGATCGCGCGGAGCTGAAGGAGATCTTCCGGCGCTTCGAGTTCCGCAACCTCCTGAACCGCATCGACGAGCTCGACGCGGCCATCCCTTCCGCGCCGATCGCGGTCACCGGAGTCGAGGTGCCTTGGCGCGAGGGCAAACTCGACTTCCGCGGCGTCGTCGGCTACGCGGCGGACGCCGACCGCGCGGCGGTCGCCGCCGGCGACGACGTCGTGATCGGCGCGCGGCCTGCGCGTGTCGACGGCGATCTCGTCGTGCACGACGCGAAGGCACTTCGCGTCGATGCGCGCGACGACACTCTGCTCGCCGCATATCTCATCGACCCGGGCCGCGCCGCGTACGAGCTCGATGATCTCGCCGCCGAGTACGGCGTTGAGCTGCTGCCGATGCCTGCGGCGGACGAGGAGACGACGGCGCTCGTCCGGCGTGCGGAGACTCCGCGTCGCCTGATCGGGCCGTTGCTCGAGCGGCTCGACGAGCGCGGGGTCACGGACCTCTACCGCGATGTCGAGCTGCCGCTGACGGGAGTGCTCGCCGCGATGGAGCTCGCGGGCGTGAAGATCGACACCTACCGCATGGGCGAGATCACCGCGCGTCTCGCCGACCGCGTCGAGGAGCTCGAGGCGGCGGCGTACGAGGCGGCGGGCGAGGAGTTCATGCTCGGCTCGACGCAACAGGTGGGCCGCGTGCTCTTCGACCAGCTCGGGCTGACCGCCGGGCGCAAGGGGAAGACCGGTTACTCGACCGATGCGAAGGTGCTGCGCTCGATCCGGCACGAGCACGCGATCGTGCCGCTGATCGAGGAGTGGCGCGAGCTCTCGAAGCTCCTGAACACGTACCTCGGGCCGCTGCCCTCGCTCATCTCAGACGACGACGGCCGGCTGCACACGACGTTCAACCAGACCGTTGCCGCGACCGGGCGCCTTTCGACCTCCGACCCGAACCTGCAGTCGATTCCGATCCGCACCGAGCTGGGGCGCGAGATCCGCTCGGCGTTCGTCGCCGAGGAGGGTCACCGCATCATGTCGGCCGACTACTCGCAGATCGAGCTGCGGATCCTCGCGCACGTCTCCGGCGAGCCGAAGCTGCGTGAGGCGTTCGCGCGCGGCGAGGACATCCACACGGCAACGGCAGCGGAAGTGCTCGGCGTCGATCCGGCGCGCCTCACCTCCGCCCAGCGGTCGATCGCGAAGATGATCAACTTCGGCATCGTCTACGGCATCTCGGCGTACGGCTTGTCCGAAAACCTCGAGATTCCTCGCGACGAAGCGCAGCGCTACATCGATGCGTATCTCGCGCGCTTCCCGCACGTGCAGGACTTCATCGGCCGCACGATCGCGCAGGCAGCCGCCGACGGGTACGTGACGTCGCTGCTCGGGCGCCGCCGGCCGGTGCCCGAGATTCGCGCGTCGAACCGGCAGACGCGCGGTTTTGGCGAGCGCATCGCCGTCAACTTCGTCATGCAGGGCTCGAACGCCGACATCATCAAGGTCGCGATGATCCGCATCGCACGCCGGCTGCACGAGGAGGGGAGAGGCGCACGGCTCGTGCTCCAGGTGCACGACGAGCTGCTGCTCGAAGTGCCCGAACCGGAGGTGTCGAAGGTGCGCGAGATCGTACGTGCCGAGATGTGCGGCGCCTACGACCTCGACCCCGCCCTCGCCGTCGACGTCGGCGTCGGCGACAACTGGGCCGAAGCTAAATAGCGGAGGGAAACCTGCGGTTTCCCTCCGCTGGGCCTCCCTTCCCTCTTCGGGTGCCATCACCGGCCGCCCGTGGCCTCCCGCCCCGGCCAAGCCGGGCTTCGGCGGCACCGGAGAACGCCTTTGCCGACTGTTCAAGAGCGCGCAGGCTCAAACGTTGACGAGCGAATGTCCGATTGGCAGGTCGGCAGAACCTGGTTGCCGGGCGGAGCTGAACCAGCGTTCACGTTGCGACGTTCGTGACCTTTGCGGCGCCCCGCGGCGGTGTGACGTTTCCGTAACCCGCGCTTCACGTGGACAGGCCGGGTGACAGCGGGAACCTGGCTATACTTCCCGGCCGCTTGGCCAGCAACGACCTCATGCAGAAAGAGCCCGGCGTCTGGGTGGAGGGCCCCGACGGCGAGCTGATCCCCGATTACGAGTCCACCTTCCCCGAGATCAACGAGGGGCAGGTCGTCCACGGCACGGTCGTCCGCGTCGACAAGGACGAAGTGCTCGTCGACATCGGCTACAAGTCGGAGGGGGTCATCCCCGTCTCCGAGCTCTCGATCCGCCGGTCGGTCAATCCGTCGGACGAAGTCGCGCTCGGTGACGAGATCGACGCGCTCGTGCTCACGAAGGAGGACGCCGAGGGGCGGCTGATCCTGTCGAAGAAGCGCGCGCGGTTCGAGCTCGCGTGGAAGAACATCGAAGGCGCGGCGGAGTCGGGCGAGCCCGTGAACGGGCGCGTGATCGAAGTCGTCAAGGGCGGTCTCATCCTCGACCTCGGCGTGCGCGGCTTCCTGCCCGCGTCGCTCGTCGACATTCGCCGCGTACAGGACCTGGACGAGTTCCTCGGCCAGGAGCTGCGCGCGAAGGTGATCGAGCTCAACCGCTCACGCAACAACGTCGTGCTCTCGCGCCGCGCCGTGCTCGAAGAGGAGCGCAAAGAGCAGCGGCAGCAGATCCTCGACAAGCTGCAGCCGGGCGACGTCGTCGAAGGCCAGATCTCGAACATCGTCGACTTCGGCGCGTTCGTCGACCTCGACGGCATGGACGGCCTCATCCACATCTCCGAGCTGTCGTGGTCGCACGTGAACCATCCGTCGGAAGTGCTCGAGATCGGCCAGACGGTCGAGGTGAAGGTGCTCGACATCGACCGCGACCGCCAGCGGATCTCACTCGGCTTGAAGCAGACGCAGAGCGACCCGTGGCAGCAGGTGATCGAGAGCTACCACGAGGGCGACGTCGTCGAAGGTCGCGTCACGAAGGTGGTCACGTTCGGCGCGTTCGTCGAGATCCTGCCGGGCGTCGAAGGGCTCGTGCACATCTCGGAGCTCGCCCAGCACCATGTCGAGAACCCGCGCGAGGTCGTCGCGCAGGGGCAGCCCGTGAACGTGAAGATCATCGAGGTCGACGGCGAGCGCCGCCGGCTCTCGCTCTCGCTGAAGCGCGTCGAGGACAGCGATCCCGTGCAGCCGCGCGCCGACGGCGCCGAGTCGGTGCACCAGCGGCCTGCGATCGACCTCTCCGAGGACGTGTTCGCCGAGGCGCCCGTGACTGAGGACGCGGCGCCCGAGCCGGCCGAGGAGCCGGAGCTGGTCGAGCCGACCGCGGAAGCCGACGCCACCGGCGCAGGCGCGGCACCGGCCGACGAGCCCGCCGACGAGCCGGAAGCCGAAGCCGCCGAGGAGTAGTGAGCCCCGACGGTCGCCGGCCGATCGCCGTCGCGATCACCGGCGGGATCGGCGCGGGGAAGAGCGAAGCGCTGCGCGCGTTTGCACGCCACGGCGCGGCGACGGTCTCGAGTGACGAGATCGTCCACCATCTGCTGGAGCAGCCCGACGTGCGCGATGCGATCGTCTCGCGAATGGGCAACGGCATCGTCGCGCCGGAGGGGAACATCGACCGTGGCGCGCTGGCCACCGTCGTCTTCAACGACCGGGATGCGCTCGACTGGCTCGAGGCGCTTCTCCACCCGCTCGTCGCGCGCGAGTACCTCCACTGGCGCGACCAGCTCGCGAACCTGCCGGTGTCGCCGCGAGTGTGCGTCACCGAGGTTCCGCTCCTCTTCGAGTCGGGCGGTGAAAGCAGGTTCGACAAAGTCGTCGTGATCACGGCTCCATCCAAGCTGCGCCGTGCGCGCAGCACGGTCGCCGGCGACGGCCGCGAACATCGCCTGATCGACGACCGCGAGAAGGTCGGTCGGGCGGACTTCGCGTTCAGGAACGTCGGCTCGCTCGAAGAGCTCGATACGTTCGTCGAGTCGGTTATGCATGAGCTCGTCTCATCGGCGTGAGGCGCCTCGCGTATTTGCTGGTCGTGCTCGTAATCGCAGGCGGCGCGATTGGCTACATCGACGCAACCAAGCCCAATTGGTACGAGCGGTTTCGCTATCCGCTCCAGTACTCGGAGTACGTCCGCGTCCACGCGCGCGAGCACGGGCTCGATCCCGCGCTCGTCGCGGCAGTCATCTACCAGGAGTCGAAGTTCCGTCCGGACGCCAAGTCGTCGTCTGGCGCAATCGGACTGATGCAGCTGACGCCGACGACCGCGCACGGGATCGCGATCCGCACGCACGGCAGCGCGTTCAAGACGAGCGACCTCTACAACCCAGAGATCAACATCCGCTACGGCGCGTGGTACCTGCACGACCTGTTCGCCAAATACCACAGCGAGCGACTGGTGCTCGCCGCCTACAACGCCGGACAAGGGAACGTCGATCGCTGGCGGGCGGCGGGTGAGGGGATCCAGTTCAGCGAGACACGTGCGTATGTCGCGCGTGTCGAGCACCTGCAGCAGGTCTACGCAAAGGCCTGGCGCTCACAGCTGTACCAATAGCTCCCGTACCCGCTCGGACTGAACGCGGTAACCGTGCCGCTCCCAGAGCTCGAGGGCGTGCTGGAGCTCGACTGCTGCCTCCTCCAAGCGTCCTGACGCACGGAGCACGTGAGCCAGCGCCTCGTGCCCGTTCGTGTGAACTGTCGGAAAGTCGGTCTTGTAGGCGAAGTCGAGCGCTTGGCGCGCGAGCCGCTCTGCCTCCTCGAGCTCGCCACGATCAGCCGCGATGCGCGCAAGCAGACTGCCGCCGTATGCGAAGTTGACGACGTCCTCGGCCGCGCCGAGCTCCTGACCCTCGTGTGCGAGATGCTCGGCTTCGTCGGTCTGGCCCAGTTCGTACAGAACCTCGCCGAGGGTGATCATGGTCGTGGAGCGGAAGCTCGTCTGACCCAACGCGTCGAGTCGGTCGAGGACATAGCGATACTCGGCCGCGGCTTCCTCGAAGCGGAAGGCTGCTTGAAGCGTGTGCGCTTTGCCCTGCGTGGCGATGGTGCTGCCGAGCCCGCTCCCGAGCTCGCGCTGCAGGCGAGCAACCTCTTCGAACATCCCGATCGCCTCGTCGGCGCGGCCGTCACGCTGCAGCAGATCGGCCTTTGCCGCGAGGGTCACGATCCGCGCGAGGACCGAGTCGTCGGCCTCGAGCCCTGCGACCCGTGCGCGAATCTCGGCGACGGAGAGGGGGCCGTAGAACAGCGCGCCGATCTGCTGCACCGTGACTCTGCCGACCAGAGCGCGAGCGTTGGCCTTCCGACCATGCTCGATCACCTTCTGGTACGCAGCCACGGTCGGTCCCGCGCGACTCTGCAGCCAGTTGATCCACGAGATCAGGTAGTACGTGTGCGCGAGGCCGAGGTCGTCGCCGGTTTCGCCGAAGACCTCGAGCGCCTGTGCGCTGACCGACGTCGCCTCCTCGACGATGTCTTCAGGATCGGTCATCAGCTGAAGCTGAAGCCGCGCGATGGTGCTGTGCATCTGCGCGATCGGATCGTCGCTCTGGGCGAGCTGGTCGATCCACGCGAACATCTCCTCGGGCCGTGCCGCGCCTTCGAGCGTGCCGATCAGCTCGATCAGAAGCGGTGCGCGTGCTGGGTCGTCGGTAGCGAGCAGGGCAATCGCGCGCATGAGGAGATTGCTTGCTCCGTGCGCATCGCTGCGGAGCGCCGCTTTCGAGCCCGCGTCTCCGAGCCGGAGCGCCGCGCGACGCTCGAGCCCAGGGTCGCCTCGCCCGAGCTCGCGCCGGTAGCGGGCTGCTTGCTCGAGGTGGTAGCCGAGCACCTCGTCGAGCTCGATCAGGTCGGCGCCGTGCTCTTCGAGCCAGTCGGCAAAGCGCTCGTGCAACTCGGCACGGGTCTCCTTGGGCAGCGCGTCGTACGCGGCGTCGCGGATCAGCAGATGCCGGAAGCGAAACGCATGGTCGCCGGTGAGGATGGGGGCGACCTCTCTGATCATCTCCTTGCGCACGAGGCGCACGAGCTGAGGCTCGACGTCCGCCGTGCGCGTGAGCTCGAGCACGGCGCCGCGATGGAAGATCTCGCCTTCGACGGCGCCGCGCTCGATCACGTCGCGCTCGTCGCGCGCAAGCTGGTCGAGGCGTGCCTGGAGGAGCGCCTGCACGCTGGAGGGAACGCGAACGTCGCCGCCTTCGCGGGCGAGTGCGAGCATCTCCTCCACGAACAGCGGGTTGCCCTCGGCGGAGGCGAGGATCTGCGTGCGCATCGTCTCATCTGCGCCGCCGTGCGCCTCCATCAGCCGAATGCAGTCGTCGGCGGAGAGCGGCTCCAGCAAGACGGTCGTTGCGTTCAGCTTGCCGCCGCCCCAGCCCGGCCGTTTGTCGAGCAGCTCCGGCCGGGCCAGACAGAGCAGGAGGATCGGCGTGCCGCGTGAGAGGTCGGCTACGTGGTCGATCAGGTCGAGGAACGTCTCCTCGCCCCACTGAATGTCGTCGAAGACGACGACGAGCGGTCGCTCCGCGGCGGACTCCTCGAGCTGCGTGCGCACGATCCAGAAAAGCTCGTTCGGGCTCGATGCTCCGGCGAGGAGGCGCTCGAGCGTCGGCTCGGCGTCCGGTCCGAGCTGCTTGAGCACGGAGATCACCGGCCAGAACGTGATTCCCTCGCCGTAGTCGAGGCAGCGCCCGGTCACGACGGTCGCGTCGAGCTCGTCGAGCAGCTCGGCGACGAGGCGTGACTTTCCGACTCCGGCGGCGCCGAGCAGGGTGAAGAGATGACAACGCTCCTCGCGCGCAGCACGCTCGAATGCCTGCCGCAGCTGCATGAGCTCGAACTCGCGCCCGACCAGGGTCGTGCCGAACTTGCGGGCGATCGCCTCCGCCTCGAGGTCTACGTCGAGCAGGCGAAACGCGTCGACCTTGCCTTTGCCCTTCGCGTCGACCGAGACCGGCTCGACGCGGACGGCATCTCGCACGAGGCGACTCGTCTCGAATCCGACCAGCACGTCGCCGGGGCCGGCCGCCTGCTCCAGGCGCGCCGCGACGTTGACCGCGTCGCCGGTGACGAGCGTCTCGCCTTCCCCCGCGACCACCTCGCCGGTGTTGACGCCGATGCGGGCCTGCAATCCGAGCCCCGGGACGGCTGCGCGCATCTCCCACGCAGCGCGCACCGCGCGCAGCGCGTCGTCCTCGTGCGCGACGGGGACGCCGAAGACGGCCATCACCGCATCGCCGATGAACTTTTCGACCGTTCCGCCGTGGCGCTCGAGGATCGAGCGCATCGCCTCGTAGTAGCCGCGCATCGTCGCGCGCAGCGCCTCCGGGTCGGTGCGGTCGCCGAGCGCCGTCGACCCGGTCAGATCGCAGAAGACGACCGTTACGACCTTGCGCACCTCGCGGGCAGGCTCGGCGTCCGTCAGCGCGGCCCCGCAGTTCCCGCAGAAGCGGAAGCCCGCTGGATTCTCCATTCCGCACGAGGGACACAACACGGCCCGAATCTACGTGACTACGCTCCGCCGGTGGACCGGCTGGTCGAGATCGCGGAGAACGCCAACACGTACATGCCTCTCGGACCGAGCGACGAGCGCATCGTCACCGACCGGTACGTGCTCTGGATGGGGCGTGGGGACGAGCCGGCCTGGAACGTCGCGCAGCGCTTCCGGCTCGAGCCGGACGAGGTCGACGAGGTGCGCGCGGAGATCCACGGCCACCTGCGCAGGCGCGGCCGGACAGGCTGCAGCTGGGAAGTGGGCAGTCACGCGACGCCGCCCGATCTCGTCGACAGGCTGCTTGCGCTCGGCCTCGTCCGTGACGAGCCGACGCCGCTCGCGGTCGGGATGGTGCTGACCGAGGAGCCGCGCACGTTGCCCGCGGACGTCGAGGTTCGGCGGGTATCCACTGCCGAGGAGGCGTTCGAGGCGGAGAAGATCGCCGCGGTCGGCTTCGGCACGCCGCCGCCGGCCGAGCCGAAGGACTTCGACCCCGACCCGCTGAACTCGGTGTACCTCGCCTACGTCGATGGGCGCCCGGCGGCGCGTGCGTCGGCGTCGTTCGGCGAGCACGGAGTGACCCTTTTCGGCGGGGCGGCGCTGCCCGAAGCGCGGGGGCGGGGCGCCTACCGCGCGCTCGTCGCAGCGCGCTGGCGCGACGCGGTCGAGCGAGGCACACCGGTGCTCGTCACGCAGGCGGGCCCGATGTCGCGGCCGATCCTGGCACGCCTCGGGTTTCGCGAGGTCTGCGAGATCGAAATTCTCATCGATCGCGTGCCATGAGGGTCAGTGCGAAGGCCGACTATGCGATTCGCGCCGCCGTCGAGCTGGCGGCCGCGGGTGAAGGGCCGGTGAAGGGCGAGCGGATCGCGACGGCACAGGAGATCCCGCCGAACTTCCTCGAGAACATCCTCGGCGACCTGCGCAACGCCGGGCTCGTTGCGTCGCGGCGCGGCGCGGACGGCGGGTACTGGCTCGCACGCGCCGCGTCGGAGATCAGCCTCGCAGACGTGATCCGCGCAGTCGACGGCCCGCTTGCGAACGTGCGCGGGGTGCGCTCCGAGCAGGTCAACTACCGCGGCAGCGCCGAAGGCCTCCGCGAGGTCTGGGTCGCGGTGCGCGCGAGCCTGCGTGGCGTGCTCGAACGCGTGACGCTCGCCGATCTCGCGGCGGGCGAGCTGCCGGAGAACGTCCGGGCGCTCGCCGCCGACCCGGACGCCTGGGCGCCACACTAAAAGACTGTCTGCCGCACGGGGCGTACGTAGACGATCTGTCCCGGCTGCAGCTCGAGGCGCTCCGCCTCGTCTCGGGTCAGCTGGAGGCTCACCGGCTCGCCGTCGTCGCGCGTCAACTCCGCGCGCACCTCGTGCCCCACGTGGACGAGGCGGTCGATCTGCACTTCGCGCGTCGAGCCGTTCGGCTCGAGCGTCACCTCGAGGTCGTGCGGGCGCACCCAGCTCTCGCCGAAGCGGTTTGCCCGGCCGACGAACGACATCACGAACGCGTTCGCAGGCGTGTCGTAGAGCACTCTCGGTGAGGCGGCCTGCTCGACGCGGCCGCGGTTCATGACGACCACGTTGTCTGCGACCTCCATCGCCTCTTCCTGGTCGTGCGTGACGAAGACCGTCGTCGTGTGCGTTTCCTCGTGCAGCCTCCGCAACCACGTGCGGAGCTCGGTGCGGACGCGTGCATCGAGCGCACCGAAGGGCTCGTCGAGCAACAGCACCTTCGGCTCGGCCGCGAGCGCGCGGGCGAGCGCCATGCGCTGCCGCTGCCCGCCCGAGAGCTGCGCGGGGAAGCGGTGGCCGAAGCCGCGCAGCTGCACGAGCTCGATCAGCTCGTCGACGCGTGCACGGATCTCGGCACGCGGCCGCTTGCGGATCTTCAGCGCGAAGCCGATGTTGTCGCGCACCGTCATGTGCTTGAACGCGGCGTAGTGCTGGAACACGAACCCGACGCCGCGTTCTTGGGGCGGCACCGACGTAGCAGCTTCTCCTGCGAGCACGATCTCGCCGGCATCCGGCCGCTCGAGGCCCGCGATGATGCGAAGGAGGGTGGACTTGCCGCTGCCGCTCGGCCCGAGCAGGGCGGTCAGCGAACCGGTGGCAACCTCGATCGAGACGTCGTCGAGCGCGACGAAGTCGCCGAATCGCTTGGAGACGTGGGTGGCAGTGATCATCGAACGGCTCCATCCTTGGGCCGGAACGCGGTCATCAAGACGAGCACGACGATCGCGATGAGCCCGAGCATCAGCGCGACGCCGTATGCGCCGGCCTGGTCGAGGTTTTCGTAGTAGTCCTGCACTCGGAGCGTGGCCGTCTCGGTGCGGCCGGAGATGCTCCCGGAGACGACGGCGACGGCGCCGTACTCCCCTAGGCAGCGCGCCGTCGTGACGACGACGCCGTAGATCACCGCCCAGCGAATCGAAGGCAGCGTGATGCGCCAGAACGCCTGCCAGCCGGAGGCACCGAGCGTGTGGGCCGCCTGTTCCTGCTCTTCGCCCAGCTCGCGCAGCGTCGGGATCACCTCGCGGGCCACGTACGGCACCGACACGAAGACCGTCACCAACACGATCGCCGGGAGCGCGAAGAGCACCTGGATGCCGTGCGCCGTGAACCACGGCCCGAACCAGCCCGTCCGCCCGAAGAGCAGGAAGAGCGAGAGCCCGACGACGACCGGCGAGAGCGCGAGCGGCAGGTCGACGAAGGCGTTGACGACTCCCTTCCCGGGGAAGCGGCGCCGCACGACTGCGAGCCCGACGACGATGCCGAAGATGGTGTTCAGCGGAACGGCGATCGAGGCGACCTCGAGCGTGAGCTTGAACGCATGCACCGTGTCCGCGTCGATGAGCGCCGACCATGCTTTGCCGAGCCCCTCGGCCCAGATGCGCCAGAAGAGCATCGCGAGCGGCCCGAGCAGGATCACGAGCAGGTAGCCGAACGCCGCGAAGCGGAGCGAGAGCCTACGCACGCTCGTGCCTCGTGGCGAAGAAACGCAGGCCGCCGACCCCGAGCAGTACTGCGAACGCAATCGCGAGCAGCAGTACGGCGACTGCAGCCGCGCCCGTGCCGTTCCCGCTCTGGCTCGCGTTCAGGATCCAGACGGACGCGACCTCCGTGTGGAACGGCCGGTCGCCGGAGATGAGGGTGATCGCTCCGATCTCGCCGACCGCGCGCGCGAACGCCATCGCGACGCCGGACAGGATGCCGGGGAGGATGCTCGGCAGCACGATGCGCACGAAGACGACCACCTCGCGCGCGCCGAGCGATCGTGCAGCTTCTTCCATGTCGGTGTCGAGCTCGTACAGCACGGGCTGCACCGTGCGCACGACGAACGGGAGCGTGACGAAGAGCAGCGCGAGGTAGATCGCCGTGCGCGTGAACGCCGCGTGGACGTGAACCGGCGAATCGGGGCCGTAGAGCGCCAGCACGAGCAGCCCGGCGACGATCGTCGGCAGCGCGAACGGCAGGTCGATCACCGCGTTTACGAGCGGCTTGCCCCGGAAGTCGTCACGCACGAGCACCCACGCGAGCAGCGTCCCGAAGACGGCGTTCGTCAACGCGACGAGCGCGGCCACCGCGAGCGTGAGCTTCAGCGCGGCGACCGCCTCGGGCTGGGACACCCAGAACCAGAACTGCGAGAGCCCGTCCGCGCGTGCCGCCCACACGAGCGCTGCGATCGGCAGCGCCACGATCACGCTCAGGTAGGTCGTGACGAAGCCGAGCGAGAGGGCCGTGCCGGCCCTCTCGCTTCTCGGCAGCGCAACGATCGCGCTCGCGCTAGCCAGACGACGGCCCTCCATCTGCCTGCTCGATCTCGACCATCCGGCCGTGCTTCGGGTCGAACCACACCTTGTCGGCGTTGCGCCAGCCGCCGATGTACTTGTCGTCGATCGCGAAGATGCCGGGGCGCGCCGGGAACTCCTTCTTCACCGCCGGCTCGTTCGCGACCTGCGGGTTGACCGGGCGGAAGCCGTACTGTGCGAAGAGCTCCTGCGCAGGTACCGACTTCAGATAGCGGATGAACGCGTTCGCTGTGTCCTTGTTCGGGCTCGACTTCGTCACCGCGACCGGAAGCTGGATCAGCATCGTCTGCCGCGGGATGACGTATTGGATGTTCTTCCCCTGCAGACGTGCGTTCAGCGCCTCGCTCTCGTAGGTGATGAGCACGTCGCCCTTGCCGGAGAGGAACGTGTTGGTGGCGTTGCTCCCGGAGGTGTCCTGCGACACGACGTGGTCGAAGAGCGTCTTCACGTACTGCGTCGCCTGCTTGTCGGTCTTGCCGAGACGGCGCTGCGCGCCGTACGCGGCGAGGATGTTCCACTTCGCGGAGCCCGAGCTGAACGGATTCGGCGTCACGACCTGCACGCCGGGCTTGATCAGGTCGGCCCAGCCCTTGATGTGCTTCGGGTTGCCGTCGCGGACCGCGAAGACGACGACCGTGTTCGCGGCAATCCCGTCGTAGCTCTGGTGGTCCCAGTTCGGGTCGACGAGCCCGGCATCGACGTCGAGATCGATGTCGTCGCCCGTCGAGAGGAACAACACGTCGGCGGGCTGGCCCGCCGCGACCGCCCTCGCCTGGTTCGTCGACGGGCCGTACGACTGCGTGAAGGAGACGCCGGCGCCCTGCGGCGTCTTCTGGAAGGCGGCGATGATCTTCGCCAGCACGGGCTTCGGCGTGGAGTAGGCGACGAGCGAGAGGCTCGTGCCTGCTGCGGCGCTTGCCGCGAGACCGAGGGCGGTGAGCAGAGCGGCCGCCAGTCCCAGCTTTTTCTTCCCTTTGTTCATTGGCATGGTGAACAAATAGATAAGAAGAGCTCATTCGTCAAATAAGAACTGTTTCGCACTAGGCTGGGCAGGTGGCCGTGCTGCTCGCCGTCGAAGGCCTGGAGAAGCGCTACGGCCGTGTTCAGGCGCTTGCGGGCGTCGACCTGACCGTCGAGCCCGGGCGGCTCGTGGGGCTGCTCGGCCCGAACGGCGCCGGCAAGTCGACGCTCGTCAAGATCGCGTGCGGCCTCGTGCGCCCGTCGGCCGGGTCCGCGCGCGTCGCGGGTCATCCGGCAGGAAGCGCGGCGGCGCGCCGGTCGTTCGGCTACCTCGCAGAGCTCTTCCGGTTTCCCGCCTGGATGAGCGCCGACGAAGTGCTTGGTTTGCACCAGCAGCTCGCCGGCTCGCGCGGCGCCGCGCCGGAGCGTGCGGAGCTGCTCGCGCTGGTGGGCCTCGCCGAGCACGGCGGCACGCGCGTCTCCGCGATGTCGAAGGGCATGCAGCAGCGGCTCGGGCTCGCGCAGGCGCTCGTCGGCGCCCCGCCGCTGCTGCTGCTCGACGAGCCGACGAGCGCGCTCGACCCGTCCGGGCGCCGCGTCGTTCGTGAGCTGCTCGAGCGGCTGCGCGAACGGGGCACGTCGGTGCTTCTCAACTCACACCTTCTGTCGGAGGTCGAGCTCGTGTGCGACCACGTCGTGATCGTCGACCACGGCCGGGTGGTCGCAGCCGGCGCGCCCGACGAGCTTCGCCGGCAGGGCGGCGTCGAGATCGAGACGGGCGACGGCGTGCGCGCGTTCCCCGACGCGCACCGCGAGGACGTCCCGCGGCTCGTGCGCGAGCTCGTCGCCGCCGGTGAGGACGTGTTCGATGTCCGCGTCGTCACCTCGACGCTGGAGGAGGCCTACCTCGAGGTGGTCGACGAGTAGTGGTGGCGATCGTCCTCTACGGCCTGCGCGAGAGCCTGCGGCGCAAGATGTTCGCGGTCGTACTCGCGTTGACCGTCCTGTTTCTCGCGCTCTATGCGTGGGGAACGCACGCCGCGTTCAAGGACACGCGCAGCTTCGTTGGGCCCGGCCAAGGGCAGCTCGACTCGAACGTGCTCGCCGGAGCGATCGTGCTCGGGCTCGCAATGTTCGCGATCGTGTTCCTCGGGGCGGTGCTCTCCGTCTTCCTGACGTTGAACGTCGTGCGCGGCGATGCGGAGGCGGGTCTGCTGCAACCACTCGTCGTCCGCCCGATCGGGCGTGCGCAGCTGTTGCTCGCGCGCTTCGCGGGCGCCGCCGGCGTCTCTGCGCTCTACGTCCTCGTCGTCTACTTCGCCGCGGTGCTGATCACACGCTGGGCGGGCGGTTGGACGCCCGACCATGTGGTGTCTCCGGGAATCGAGCTGGCCGCCGCGATCGTCGTCGTCTCCGCGATCGCCCTCGCAGGCTCGGTGTTCTTCGCCCCCATCGCGAACGGAATCGGCACGCTGATGGTGTTCGGAGCCGGGCTCATCGCGGGCCTGCTCGGCGAGATCGGGCACGCGATCCATTCGGCGAAGCTGCAGCACATCGCGCGCCTCGCCTGGTGGGTCTTCCCGTTCGACGCCCTCTACGAGGACGCGCTCCACCGCTTGACCAGCGGCACGACGGGCTTCGCGGAGTTCGTGCTCACGCTCGGGCCGTTCGGCGGCTCGCATCACGCCGGCGCACCGCTCCTCGCGTGGTCGGCCGCGTATCTTGCGCTCGTCTGCGGTGCTGCGCTTGTCGCGTTCTCGCGCCGCGATCTCTGAGCCGCTTCGGGAACGCGGAAGGCCTATCCCGCGCGCTCGGCGTTCTGCAGGCCCGTGCGGGCCCAGACCGCGAACACGGCCACGAGCAGGCTCGCAAGCCCGAACGCGATCCCGACCTGCGTGGGGTCTCCCTCGATGAAGCCGCGCGCCGCCTCGATGATGTACGTGAGCGGGTTGTACTGCGCGGCGGTGTGGATCCAGCCCTTGAGCAGCTGCAGCGGCACGTAGACCGGCGCCAGGAAGAGCGCCATGAAGACGGGCGTCTGCATCAACGGGCCCGACTGGACGGAGCGGAAGCGCATCGCGAC
Organism: Gaiellaceae bacterium; assembly: GCA_035650975.1. GTDB lineage: Bacteria > Actinomycetota > Thermoleophilia > Gaiellales > Gaiellaceae > PALSA-600. The sequence continues at coordinate 24,800 of DASRGQ010000039.1, read as the reverse complement.
CCCGCAGGCCCAGAGGAGGCCGACCTGGTTGAACAGGATCGCGAGTGAGTACAGGCCGATCAGGTCGATGCCGTCGCCGCCGACCTGCATCCCGGCGGCGAGGCCGACGATCGTCAGCACCGTCGCGATCATCGCCCAGCGGAAGAGCGCTGCGATGCCGTAGCCGAGGATGATCCCGCTTCGCTGCGGTGCCGAGACGAGCAGCCTTCGTGCGAAGCCGCGCTCGAAATCACGCGCGATACCGAAGCCGGCGAAGACGCCGCCGAACGCCGCCGACTGCAGCAGCACGAAGCAGAACTGAAACGCGGTGTAGCCCCCGTGGAAGTCGAACCCGGGCACGTGGCGCAGCCGCGAGAGGCCGCCGGCGTACGCCATGAAGTTCATCAGCGGGAACAGCATCGGCGGCAGGAAGAGCGAAGGGTTCTTCATTAGCACCGTGATCTGCCGGTAGGCGAGCCCAAGTGCGACGTCGGCGGTTCGTTTCACGTGCGCGTCATCCTCACCTTGAGCTGTCGCGTCGCGAGCACGAGCGACAGCCCGATCAGGACGAACGTGAACAGGAAGCCGAGGCCGAGCGCCTCGCCGTTCCAGCCCTGGATCACCAGCGAGCGGAGCGCCTCGATCATGTAGCTCACCGGGTTCACGGTCGCGATGTCGCGGAACCACGTCACCTCGATCAGGTTGCGCGGCAAGTTGATGCTCGAGATGAACGTGACGAAGAAGAGGAGCGGGAATTGCGACTGGACTCCTTCGCCCGACCCGGTGCGCAGCGCGATCCAGAGGCCGAGCGTGCCCCAGCCGGCCGCGATCAGCACGGCGAGCGTGAGGATCACGGCGGCGCCGCCGACGCCGGCGTCGATGTGCACGCCGGCCGCGAGCGCCACGCCGAGGTAGACGAACGCCTGCACCAGCCCGAGCCCGACGGCCCCGCCGATCTGGCCGAGCAGCAGCGCCGAGCCGCGCACCGGCGTGAGCGCGAGCCGGTTCAGGAAGCCGGTGTCGATGTCGCGCGCAAGGTCGGTGCCGGAGATCGCCGACGCGAAGAGCGCACCCTGCAGGAACGAGAACGGCATGAAGAACGCGAGGAACGAGTGCGTCGGAAAGCCGGGGAGGTGCGTCGCGGCGCGCAGGCCGTTCGAGTTCACCGCCATCAGCATCAGCGGGAACGTGAGCGGCGGGATCCAGACGCCCGGCTGGCGGAAGGTGCGGACGACCGATCTGCGCGCGATCAGCCAGACCTGGCCGATCACGCTTCCGAGCCTTCGAGCGTGCGGCCGGTCTTCGCGAGGAACACGTCGTCGAGGCTCGGCTCGTGCAGGTTGATCTGCGCTGCGCGGAGGTTTGCGCCGTCGAGTGCGCGGATCACCTCGGGCAGCGCGCCGTGCCCGTCGAGCTGCACGGCGGCTCCCCCGGGACGGGCCGCGGTTGCATCGCCGAACGGCGCGAGCAGCGCGCGCAGCTGGTCGAGCTCCCCGTGCGCCTCCGGCACGACCTCGACGGTCGGCTTGCCGATCTCCGCCTTGAGCTGAGCCGGCGTCCCCTCGGCGACGATCCGTCCGTGATCGATGATGCCGACGCGGTCCGCGAGCACGTCCGCCTCCTCGAGGTACTGCGTCGTCAGGAAGATCGTCACGCCCTCCTCGCGCGCGAGCCTGCCGACCTCGTCCCAGAGCGCGGTGCGGCTCTGCGGGTCGAGCCCCGTCGTCGGCTCGTCGAGAAAGATGATCGACGGGTCGTGGATCAGCGCAAGGGCGAGGTCGAGGCGGCGCTTCATCCCGCCGGAGTAGGTGCGCACCTTTCGGTCGCCCGCGTGCGTCAGGCCGACTCGCTCGAGCAGCTGCCCGATCAGGCGCATGCGCTCGTCGCCGCCGATCCCGTGCAGCGACGCCTGCAGCCGCAGATGCTCGCGGCCGGTCAGGAACGGGTCGAGCGCCGCCTCCTGCAGCGCGGCGCCGATCGACGCGCGTACCTGCGGCCCCTGCCGCGCGACGTCGAAGCCGGCGACGGTCGCACGCCCCGACGTGGGTGGGAGGAGCGTCGTCAGCATGTGCACGGTCGTCGATTTGCCTGCGCCGTTCGGGCCGAGGAAGCCGTAGATCTCGCCCGGGGCGACGCGCAGGTCGATCGCGGCGACCGCCTCGACGTCCTTGAACCGCCGGACGAGCGACTCGGCCTCGATTCCCTGATCGCTCCTCGTCATCTCGAGGAATCTACCTGCGGGTTTTTTTGTCTCCGGGACGGCGCGCGCTACACTTGAGAACGCAACTATGGCTGCGGTCGCGTCAACCACGACTCCGCTGCGCCTCGACGGCTGGGTGTCGTTCCTGCGCGCGCACGCGGCAATCACGCGGGAGCTTTCCGCGCAGCTGCAGCGTGAGCACAACCTGACGCTGAACGACTACGAGGTGTTGCTGCACCTCTCGCACGCGGACGGCGGGAGGCTTCGCCGGGTCGATCTCGCGCAGCAGGTGCTGCTCACGGCGTCGGGCATCACGCGGCTCCTCGAGGGTCTCGAGAGCGCCGGGTACGTGGTCAAGGAGACGTGCTCGTCGGACGCGCGCGTCTCGTACGCGAAGCTGACCGGTTCCGGCCGCACGAAGCTGCAGACCGCGGCGGTGACTCATCTCCGCGGCATCGACGAGCTGTTCGTGTCGCGTTACTCGGATGCCGAGCTGGCTACGCTCGCCGAGCTGCTCGGGCGGCTTCCGTTGACCGGGTCAGACTGCAGGTCGGCAGCGTCCGAGCCGTGCAGCTGAGCCGCTAGGTCCCGGAACGGCCCCGGCGCGGCGAGCAGCTCGTCGAACAGGCCGCGCTGGGTGATGCGCCCGTGCTCGAGCACGAGGATCTCGTCCGCGCGGCGAACAGTCGCGAGGCGGTGGGCGATGATGATCGACGTGCGGCCGCGCAGCAGCCGGTCGAGCGCCTGCTCGATCAGGATCTCGGTCGGGCGGTCGATGTTCGACGTCGCCTCGTCGAAGATCAGGATGCGCGGGTCGGCGAGCAGCGCGCGCGCAATCGAGATGAGCTGGCGCTCGCCGGCGGAGAGGCCCGACCCGCCTTCGCGAACGGTGTGCGCGAGACCGTCGGCGAAGCGGCGTACGACGCGATCGACGCCGACGGCTCGCGCGACGTCGGCGACCTGCTCGTCGGTGGCGGCGGGTTGCGCGAACTTGATGTTGTCCGCGATCGTGCCGGCGAAGAGAAACGGATCCTGCAGCACGACGCCGAGCTGCCGGCGGTACGAGTGCAGCTCGAGCGTGCGCAGATCGTGGCCGTCGATCAAGACGGCTCCGGACTCGGGGTCGTAGAACCGGCCGACGAGCTTCGCCGTCGTCGACTTCCCGCCGCCCGACTCTCCGACGAGCGCGAGGCAGTTGCCGGCCGGCACGTCGATCTCGATCGCGTGCAGCACCGGCTCCCGGCCGTACGAGAACGTGACGCGATCCAGGCGCAGATGGCCTTCGATCGCGAGCTTTCGCGCGCCGGGCGCGTCGCGGATGTCCGGCTCGACGTCGAGGATCCCCGTGATCTTCTCCATCGCCGCTGCCGCCGACTGCACCTGGCTGTACAGGTCGGAAAGGCTCTGCAGGGGCTGGAAGAGCCAGTTGAGCAGGAACACCGCGATCACGAGCGTCCCGTAGGTCATCGAGTGGTGCGTGATCAGGTGCCCGCCGACCCAGAGGACCGAGAGCATCGCGATCACGCCGAGGATCTCGATCCCGGGGAAGAACAGGCAGTTGAGGTACTGCGCGTATGTGTTGCTCTCGCGGTTCGCGTCGTTCGCGGCGTCGAACTCCGCGAGGAATGCGCGCTCGCGGTTGAACGCCTGGACGATCGCCATGCCGGCGATCGACTCGGCGACCTGTGCTGTCATGATCGCGATCGTCTCGCGCACACGCAGGAACGCCCGGTGCGACTTCACCTGGAACCAGCGCACGAAGACGAGTGCCGGCGGCAGCACGACGCAGCCTGCGAGCCCGAGCCGCCAGTCGACGACGAAGACGCCGATGATCGCCGCCATCAGCATCAGCACGCTCGTGACGAGCGTCGTCAGGCCTTGGGAGAGCACGTCCGACAGCGCGTCGGCGTCGGAGGTGAGGCGTGCGATGATCCAGCCCGCCTTCTGCTCGCTGAAGTAGCGCAGCGAGAGCTTCGTGAGGTGGTCGAACAGGTCGGTGCGCAGGCCGTAGACGATGTTCTGGCCGACGCGCGCGAGCCCGCGCACGAGCGTCGTGTTGAAGACCCACGCGAGTGCGCTCACGCCGAGGAAGAGAGCGACGTCCTCCCACAGGCGCGTGTCGTTGCGCTTGGTCATGCCGTTGTCGATCGCGTCGCGCACGATCAGGAGCGGCCCCACCTGCGTGACCGCCATGCCGAGGCCGACGAACGCGAGCGCCGCGACGCGCAGCCGCTGTCCCGGCAGGTATGCCGTGAGCCGCGTCAGTCCCGTTCTCTTACGCAACTGCGCCGACCTCCTCGCCGAAGAGCGCGGCGAACAGCGCTCCGCTCGCAAGGAGCTCCTTCGGCGTGCCGGACTCGACGATGCGGCCGCCGTCGAGCACGACGGCGCGGTCCGCGACCTCGACGGTCGAGAGACGCTGCGTCGCGAGCAGGACCGTGCGTCCCGCGAGTGCAGGGCGGAGATTCGTGACGAGGTGGCGCTCGGTCTGCGTGTCGACCGCCGACATCGGGTCGTCGAGGACGATCACGCGCGCGCCGGCGACGAGCGCGCGCGCGAGCGCGACGCGCTGGCGCTGCCCGCCAGAGAGGTTGACTCCGCGCTCGCCGATCAACGTGTCGTAGCCGTCAGGAAGGTCGACTGCGAAGTGCGCGACGCCGGCAGCCTCGGATGCGGCGACGACCTCTTCCCACGGTGCGTCGGGACGCGCGGCGGTGAGGTTGTCGCGCAGCGGGATGGAGAAGAGAATCGGCTTCTGCGTGACGATCGCAACCGCGTGCCGCAGCTCCTCGATGCGCATGTCCGCCACGTCGACACCGCCGAGCAGCACGCGGCCCTCGGTCGGGTCGTAGAACCGGGGCAGCAGGTTGAGGAGCGACGTCTTGCCGGCGCCCGTCGAGCCGCAGAGCGCGACGACCTCTCCTGCCGCGACCTCGAGGTCGACGCCCTCGAGCACCTCGCTCGAGGTCGGGTAGGCGAAGTGGACGTTCTCGAAGCGCACGTCGAGCGCGCCCTCCGGCACGGCCCAAGGCGAACTCGACTCGGGAATCGTCTCCACGCCCTGGAGCCACGCGAAGCTGCGTGAGGCCGACGCTGTCGCGCGCTGCGCGAGCGAGAGGATCCAGCCGAGCGCCTCGAGCGGCCAGACGAGTTGCAGGAGCAGCTGGTAGAAGAGGTAGAACTCGCCGTCGGTCAGGCGGCCGCCGATCACGTCGTGGCCGCCGAAGTAGACGACGGCCGCGATCGAGATCGTTGGCAGGAAGAGCAAGCCGGGGAGGTAGTGAGCCTCGATGCGCGCCTGGCGGAGCACTCCGTCGCGCAGCGCGCCGGCCTTGCCGGCGAACCGACTCTGGACGTCGTCCTCGCGGCCGAACGCCTGCACCATCTCGATGCCGACGACCGACTCGTCAGCCGCCTCGGTCACGTTCGCCTTCAGCTGCTGCACCATCCGCGAGATCGGCATCACCTTGCGGCCGAAGCTGTAGGTCAGAATTGCGACGAGCGGCATCGCCACGAGTGCGATCGCCGCGAGCTTCACGTTCACGACGAAGAGCACGATCGCGATCCCGAAGATCATCATCAGCGACTGGATGCCCTGCGTCATGCCCCAGCCGATGAAGTACCGGACGGGGTAGAGGTCGTTCGTCGCGCGCGAGAGCACCTGTCCCGTCGCGTGGACGTCGTAGAACGAGCGCGAGTAGCGCAGGTATGCCTGGTAGAGCAGCTCGCGCATCCGCCATTCCACGCGAATGCCGGTGCGCGAGGTGGAGTAGCGCCGCATGAAGTTGATCGGAAAGCGCGCCAGTGCGAGCACGAGCACGATCGCGAGGAACGGCCAGAGCGCGGTGTGGTGGTGGCCGTGGGTCGGGTGGATCGAGTCGTCGATCGCATGCTGGACGACGATCGGGATCGCGAGGGAGATCGAGCTGTAGGCGAACGCGCAGACGAGGCCGACGATCACGAGTCGGCGCTGCTCGTTCCAGAGCCGCGCAAGGCCCGTGATCGTGGGCGCAAGCCCGAGATCGGGTGGGTCGACGGTCAGGGCCGGCCTGCTCACCTCCGCAGGCTACCCGAAGCAGTTAACCACGTTAACGGCTCGTGAAGCAGCCGCCGTGCGGCGTCACCGGGCGCAGCGCGAGGGCGACGAGCGCCTCGCGAGGGACGCTCGGGATGCACCACGGAGCACGGCCGAGGGACTGCCAGCGCCCCCAGCCCTCACGACCGTCGATGGTCCCGCCGCGCAGGCGGAACGACCAGTTGGCGAGCACGACGATTCCGCCGCGTCGCCGCGCGCGAACCGGTGAGCGTTCGAGCAGGTCGAGCCGTCGCGCTCCGTCGATGCAGGCGAGCTCGACCGCGCCGTGCATGGCGCGCGAGCAGTTCCAGAGGCCGCGCTCTCCGCGCTCGATCCGAGCGGTCTCGGTGAGCGCGGCCGCGCACGGGATGCCCTCGGCCGCGACGTAGTCGAAGCCGTTCACCGTCCGCGCGAGCCCGCAGAAACGGTCCGCGGGCGCTGGCAGCTTGTGCCAAGTTGGCACAAGCAAGAGCAAGGGAAGCGAGAATGCCGTGAGGTACACGTGCGGGCCGCTCCGGGTCAACGAGCGGCTCGACCGTCGAGAGCCGGAACGCGGGCCGTTCTCTCTCCGTGCAGGACGAGCCGCGCAGCGCGCGCGTAGACGGCGGCGATGCTGAGGCTCGAGAACCCGCCCTCCTCGTCGACGATCGTGCGGGCCGTGTCGTGGATCTCGCGCAGCACTTCGTCGTCGTCGACGTCGAGCACCTCGGCGGCGATCGATGCATTGACCCCGCGGCCGAGGATCTCGGCGATCTCGTCGCGCAGCGCGCGCACACCGAGCTGATGGCTCGCAGTCGAGCTGCTGCGGGCGGCGTAGTCGTGAAGGATCGTTCGGTTCCGGAAGACGAAGTCGGCGCGTTCGAGTCCGGGGTGGCGACCGAGGGCAGACTCGACCGCCCCGACAGCGATCTCGCCCGCGATCTCCGGTGGGAAGCCCGCGCCGTGCGTGCCGCAGGCGATCGCGGGCAGCGCGAGCGTTCGGCAGCCGAGTCGCGCGGCCGTCTCGACGACGAGCTCGTGCACGCGGCGAAGCTCATCGCGCTCGCCGGCGTCGCCTCCCCGCCACGCGGGGCTGACGGCGTGGATCACGTGCCGTGTCCGTAGCCGCCCCGGCTCCGTGACACGCACCGAGCCGACGCCGGTCGCGAGGTCGCGGCAAGCATCCGCGAGCTCCGCGCCGCCGATCATGAGCAGCGCGCCGTTCACACCCGCGCTCCCGAGCTGGAACTGCGAGTTGACCGGGTTCACGATCGCGTCCGCGACCGCTTCGGCGATGTTGCCGATCACGAAGCGCACCGCATCGTCCATCTCTTCTGATGATTCCCCGGGAGCCGCGTTCGCGAGTCCCCCGTTCGAGCTGCGAAACCCTCGTTCTGGGGATGCGATCAGGCGCGGTAGAGCCGGTAGCCGGGCTTCGTCTTGTGCGGTAGCGACTCGTAGAACGGCGCCGCCGCATCCTCGGCGAGCAGGTCCATGCGATCACGGCCGGAGAGAGAGAGAGAACAGCTCGTCGACGAGCGCGCGTCCGATCCCGCGGCGCCGTGCATGCTCCACCACCGCGCTGCGCCGCAATTCGCCGAGTGCCGGAGGCTCGCGCGGATCGACGACCGCGTCGGCCTCTCGAACCAGGAGCAGGGGCTGCCGCTTCTTTTATGCCGGCCTATCGCGTCGTGGCGCGCCCTATGGCCGGGGCTCCGTCACTACGACTGAGTCCTTTGTCGCCCACAAGGGGCTGGTTCCGACGGCGCGAATACGTCGCTGTGACCGGACGCTCGCTCGCCCACAAGCTCCTCCGGCAATACGTGGGTCGTACCCTGTGCGCGGTCGCGGCCCTCACGGTCGCCGTGTATTTCCTCGGCGTGCCTGCTCTGACGATCCTCTTCGCGGTCGCGACCGGTCTCGTCGGGCTGTGGTGGCTCTATTACCTCTTGCACGGTCCGCCGCGGCGCGGCTCGGCGTAGAAGCCCGGCGCGCGCTCGGCGGAATACCGAAGTCGTGCGGGCTGACTGGCACGACGACGAATGGCATGATTGATTTGTCGCCGTCTTCGCAAACCCCAAACGGGGGCTCTGCGGCATGATGCGAAGCAGAGATGGCCGCACTCGTCATCGCAAGCGTTGGTGCTGCCGTCTCCGTCGTGCTTGTGCTCTGGCTGTTCGTCTGGGCAGCGCGCAAGGACGGCGAGTACGACAAGTCGGTGCAGAAACGCCTCGGGATTCGGCGTCGCACGCGGCTCTAAGCCGACCCAGCTCTCTCCTGCGGCCACCTTCGAAGTCTTTCCCTTCGATGCGGCAGCCGCCGCGCATACGGGAGGATCTACGCGACCGTTCTGGCAGCGGGTCGCAAAGCACGCGGTCGACGCGCCCTCGATCTGCTCATCGCCGCGACCGCACTCGCCGCCGAACTTCCTTTGTATACGCGCAACGCCGCTGTTTTCGACGGTCTGAACGACCTTCTCGAGATCGTCCCGATCTGACGCCAGCGGGGGTCTCCGGTTTGAGCAACGACGGCACTGCCGCGAAAAGTGGAGCGTACCGGGATCGAACCGGTGACCTTCGGCTTGCAAAGCCGACGCTCTCCCAGCTGAGCTAACGCCCCGAGGCGGCCCGAAGTGTAGCGCCGGGTGCGGCGCAACCCGGGTGCGGCGCGGCCCGCTCGGACAGCGACCTGTCCGGCGCGGGCCCCGCCGTCGCAGCCTGCTTAGGCGGCGCGGGAGAGGCGCTCTTCCTGGCGCGCCTTCTGGATGATCACGTCCCGGTCTCCGAACCGCACCGTCGCGCGGGCCTGACGCTGCTCGTCCCACAGCACGGCGATCTGCTCCTCGAGCGCCGCGTGCTCGGCGGTGAGCGTCGGGTCGAAGCCCTGCGACAGCTCTCGCATCACGCGGAGCCGCCGTTCGGAGAGGGCGTCGATCTCCTGCCTGATCTCGTTCAGCGTTCGCATACCTCGTGCAACGCCTGCCTGGCTCTCGGTATTCCTCTCCATATCCGGTCTGTTCCAGATCGGTCCGGCCGGGAAACACGCGCCTCAACGGGCCGCGAGCGGCGGCCGCACCTGGAGCAGCTTCACGCTCAGCGCCCCGAAGACGAACCCGCCGACGTGCGCCGCGAAGGCGACGCCACCGCCTGCCTCGGGGTGCGTCATCGAGAACCCGCCTTGCCAGAGCTGGAAGAGGAACCAGAACCCGAGGAAGAGCACCGCCGAGATCGGCACGGGCAGGAACCCGAAGAGAAGAGTGACGACGCGCGCGTGCGGCAGGAGGACGAGGTACGCGCCGAGCACGCCCGCGATCGCGCCGCTCGCACCGACGTTCGGCACCGACGCCGCGTCGACGCCGCCGTAGTGGACCGTCACCCACGCCTGCGTCAGCGCAGCGACGTAGCCGGCCGCGAGATAGAAGAGCAGGAACCGCACGCGCCCCATCACGTCCTCGACGTTGTTGCCGAAAATCCAGAGGAACAGCATGTTCCCGAGAATGTGCAGCCAGCTCGCGTGCAGGAACATCGATGTGAGCGCGCCCTCCGGCCAGACGAGATGGCCGACGGCCGGCCCGCGGCACGGCCCACTCACCGCGCACGGGTAGAACGCGTAGTGGTCGACGCGGTCCGAGCGCGCGCCGAGCTCCCACAGGAAGACGATGAAGTTCGCCGCGATGAGCCCGTAGGTGACGACGGCGAACCGGCGCACCGGAATGTTGTCGAAGAGCGGGAGCACTACCGGGCGAGAACGTCTCGCAATCGCGCGAGGCCGCTGAACATCCGGCTCTTCACCGTGCCGAGCGGGACACCGAGCCGTTCGGCGATCTCGGACTGCGACAAGCCGCCGTAGTAGGCGAGCTCGAGCGCCTCGCGCTCGCTCGCCCCGAGCTGTGCGAGCGCCGACTGCACCGTCCGCCGCTGCTCGCGCAGCTCGGCCGCTTCATCGGTCGCCTCGCCAGACGGAACCGGCAGATCGTCGAGCGTGCCGGCGCGCCGGCGGTCCTCGCGCCGGACGACGTCGACGGCGCGGCGATGCACGAGCGTCATCAGCCACGTCGAGGCGGAGCCGCGACGAACGTCGAACGCGACCGCCGTTCGCCACGCCGCGAGAAACGCGTCCTGGACCGCGTCCTCGGCGAGGGCCGCGTCACGCAGGATGCGTAGCGCGAGGCGGTAGGCGGGCGTTCCGAAGCGGTCGTAGAGCTCGGCGAGAGCCCGTTCGTCGCCCCGGGCGATGCGCCCGACGAGGTCTTCGTCGCTCCCGCGCTCGTTCACGGGCGAGAGCCTACGCGTGTCCGTCCGCCGGACGGCTCATCGTCTTCTGTGATGGGTGGCACGGCGACCCCGCTGGTCGTCCTCGTCTTTGTGGCGGGTGCGGTTGCGACCTGGATCGCGGGCGGCCTGCTCTCGAAGACGACCGACGCGCTCGACACGCGGCTCGGCCTCGGCGAGGAGCTCGGCGGGCTGTTGCTCCTCGCGATCGCCGGCAGCCTGCCCGAGCTTGCGATCACGATCTCAGCCGCCGCGTCGAACAACCTCGGCCTCGCGGCGGGAAACCTGATCGGCGGCATCGCCGTGCAGACGATGGTGCTCGTCATCTGCGACATCGCAGCCGGATCCGAACGGCCGCTCACGTATCTCGTCGGCGCGCTCACGCCCGTGCTCGAGGGGCTGCTCGTCGTGATCGTCGTCGCAGGCGTTGAGATGGGGGCGCTCCTGAAGCCGTCGACGGCGATCGGCGGGGTGGTGAGCCCCGCGTCGATCGCGATCGCAGTGGTGTGGGGTGTCGGCCTGTACGTCATCAACCGTTCGCGCAAGGATCCCCGCTGGAGCATCACGATGCCGGGCAGCAGCCCGGGCCGCCGAAATCGACGGGTTCCGCACGAGGCGAAGGCGCACCCGTTCGCGGACGCGTCGACGGGACGCGTCGCGTTCCTCTTCGGCGTCGCGTGCGCGGTAACGCTCGTCGCCGGCGTGCTGCTCGAGCTGGCCGGGAACACGCTCGCGAACCGCGCGGGCATCAACGGCGTCATCTTCGGCGCGACGATCCTCGCCGGGGCGAGCGCGCTGCCGGAGATCAGCTCGGGCATCGCCGCGGTTCGCCTCGGCGACAACGCGCTCGCGATCGGCGACATCTTCGGCGGGAATGCGTTTCAGGTCTGTCTCTTCGTGGTCGCCGATCTCGTCGCCTGGAAGCCTGTGTTGCCGGCCGCCGGGCCCCTAAACGCGTGGCTCGCCGCGCTCGGCGTCGCGCTCACCGGGATCTACGGCTTCGGCGTCATCGGCCGCCCGAACCGGTGTCGCGCGCGACTCGGGCCAGACTCGATCCTCGCGATCGTCGTCTTCGGCCTCGGCATCGCCGGGCTGTTCGTTATCCCGAAGGCGTAGCTCAGTCAGAGGCCTTCGCGGATGCGGCTGACGACAGACGCCATCTCGAGCGTCGCGCCGGTCACGTCCTTCAAGAGCTCGTCCGCCGTCGGGCCCTGCCCGAGCGACCACAGCTCGCGCAGAAGCCCGCCCGCCTCGCGCCTCGCGAACCAGTCGTTTCCGAACTCGCTGCGCAGGAAGTCGCGCAGCTGCGCCTCGAACGCCCACGAGCGCAGGTAGCCGATCACGTAGAAGCTGCCGTCGATGTCGTCGAGGTAGCTCTCTCGGTGCACGGGCAGCTTCAGCGCATCCGAGAGGAGCTCGAAGTACCGCTCGCGCATCGTTGTCGGGTCGTCGGCCTGGAAAAACTCGATCTCGTACAGGAGCTTCGCGGCATAGCGGCGCACGAAGTAGAGGAGCGACACCGCGCCGTCTCGCGCGAGTGCCTCGACACGCGGGACGTCGAGGCGCCGGTTGAGCCAAGCGGGGTCGGTGACGAGATGCTCGAGCAGCGCCGCCCAGCCCTCGGTCACCGCCATGTCGCCGAGCCGCCGCGCCTCGAGCGAGAGGTCGCCCTCGGTATGCGCGTAGTGCTCGGTGTGTCCCGCCTCGTGGAAGAGCGCCTCCCAGTCGTCCTTGCCGCCGATCGGCTGGATCACGAGCATCACTTTGCCGGGCACCTCGATCGGTGCGCAGAACGCGCGCGGCGACTTGCTCGGCCGCGAGTCGAGGTCGAGATGCACGTTCTGCTGCGAGCGGAGGTCGATCCCGAGCTCGGACAGCGTCGCCTCGAGCGCGGGAAGCATGCGGTCCGACGGATAGAGCTGGTCGAGCTCGGGAGCGCGGAACAGCCGGCCGACGTCCCACGGGCGCGCCTCGTCGAGGCCGATGCCGAGGCGCGCGCGGAACAGCTCGTCGCCTGTGCGCTCCCAGAGCTTCTCCGTCTCGTCGAGCACTTCGCGGCATTCTTCGGCAAGCTCCTCGAGGCGGAAGCCGAAGCGCGTGTAGAGCTCGAAGTAGTTCGCCGCTCCGAGGTCGCGGACCGCGTTGCGGTCGATCTCCGCCGCCTCGAGATACACCGGATTCAGGTGCTCGTCGAGCAGCCGCACGCGCTCCTCGTCGAGCCGGCGCCGCTTGTCGCGGTCCGGCTCGTTCGAGATGACGACGCGCATCATCCGGTACGGAGTCGCCTCGCCGTCGACAGTCGCCGTCAGCTCGACCTCGATCTGCGCAACGCGCGCCTGGTGCTCGCGCGTCAGGTTGCCGAGGAACCCCTCGCACGCGAAGCGCCACAACTCGGTCGGCGCGGTCGCGAGGCGCTGTGCCGCTTCGAGCGTCGTCAAGTCCTCGTACTGCTGGTAGATGCGCTCGACGTCGAGCGTCTCCTTCAGCCCAGCGAAGTGGTCGTAGAACTCCTGGTCGAGATCGCGGATGAAGAGATCGGCGCGATCGCGGAAGCCGTCGATCTCGCGGCTCGTGGCGGGCTCGGCGGACACCGCCCGTAGGATAGGCGCCTGTGCGCGAGCTGAAGGTGACAACCGAACGGCATACACAGGTGCTCGACATCACGCACGAGGTGCGCGGCGCGCTCGACGGCGCGACGGGCGCGGCCGCGCTCGTCTTCTGCCCGCACACGACGGCGGGCCTGACGATCAACGAGCACGCCGACCCGATGGTCGCCCGCGATTTCGAGTTGGCGCTCGAGCGGATCGTGCCGGAGGACTGGGACTGGCAGCACATCGAGGAGGGCGAGGAGAACGCCCCGTCGCATCCGCGCGCGTCCCTGATGGGGCCGCAGCTCGTCGTGCCCTTGCGCGACGGCTCGCTCGCGCTCGGCACCTGGCAAGGCATCTTCCTGTGCGAGTTCGACGGGCCGCGCACGCGCTCCGTCTACGTCTCGGTGCTGCAGTGAGCCCGCGCGGCGCCGCCGCGCCGGTTCAGCGCGACGAAGAGCTCGAGCTCACGATCGACTCGCTTGCGTACGGCGGCAACGGCGTTGCGCGGCTCGACGGCTTCGTCGTGTTCGTGCGTCGCGGGCTGCCCGGGGACACGGTGCGCGCGCGCGTGACGAAGGTGCAGCGGCGTCACGCGGAGGCGCTCGCGACCGAGGTGGTGGCCGCCGGGCCGCAGCGCGTCGACGCGCCGTGCGCGCACTACCCGGCGTGCGGCGGCTGCCGTTTCCAGGATCTCGCCTACGACGCGCAGCTCGCGGCGAAGGAGCAGTGGGTCGCCGACTCGCTGCAGCGGCTCGCCGGCCTCGACTCGCCTCCGCTGGAGCCGATCGTGCCGGCAGCGTCGCACTTCGGGTACCGCAACAAGATGGAGTATTCGTTCACGCAGCTCGAGGACGGGCCGACGCTCGGGCTGCACAAGGCGGGCCGCTGGGACGAGGTGCTCGAGATCGAGCGCTGCTGGCTCACGACCGACGTCGGCAACGCGATCCGGAACCGCGTGCGCGATTGGGCGCGCGAGGAGAAGCTGCCGGCGTACGACCAGGAGACGCAGGAGGGCTATCTCCGTCATCTCGTCGTGCGCGAGGGCCGCAACACGGGACAAGCGCTCGTGCAGCTCGTGACCGCGCGGGGCGAGCGCTTCGACCGCGAGCGGCTGATCGAGGTGCTGACCGAGATCCCGGAGGTGCGGTCGATCCACTGGTCTGTCAACCGCGGTGTCGCCGAGGTGACGAATCTTCCCACGGAGCTCCTGTGGGGGGAGGACGCGATCGAAGAGGAGATCGGCGGCCTCCGCCTGCGCGTGCGGCCCAATGCATTCCTGCAGACGAACACCGAGATGGCCGAGCAGCTCTACGCGATCGCACGCGAGCTCGCGCAGCTCGAGGGCGGCGAGACGGTCTATGACCTCTACTGCGGCATCGGCACGATCGGGCTCTCGATGGCGACGCGCGCGCTGACGGTGTGGGGGATCGAGATCTCGGAGGAGTCGGTCGCGTGCGCGATCGAGAACCAGGAGCTGAACGCGATCGGGAACGCCGCGTTCTTCGCCGGGAACGTCGGCGAGGTGCTGCGCGATCTGCGCGACCGGGCGGGCGATCCGGACGTCGTCGTCGTCGACCCACCGCGTGCCGGGCTCGCTGGCAAGGCGCTCCGGCGGCTGGGCGAGATCGCCGCCCCGCGCATCGTCTACGTGTCGTGCAACCCGACGACGCTCGCCGGCGACCTGAAGCGCCTGTCGGACGACTACGGCTACCACCTCGTTCGCGCGCGGCCCGTCGACATGTTCCCGCACACGCCGCACGTCGAGTGCGTGGCGCTCCTCGAACGGGCCGCGGGCGAGCGCTAGCGGCGCTTCACGGTGGCAGCCACCTGCGCCGATCTGCCACGGGAGTGATACGGAAGCGCAAAACCCCTGCTCGTGGGCTCGCATTTCCGGACCGGTCCGGTGGCTGCCACCGTTACAGAACTGCAACGCGCTCCCGAGTCGAGCCCGGGTGTCGGCTTCACCGACGCGTCGCGTAGGACGCGCGCAGCGAGCGCCAGAGCAGATCGGCGTTCGGCACGAGGAACCCGAGCGCGATCCCGGGCAGCGCCGGTAGCCCGCTCAGGTCGAGCCACACGGTGATCGCAATTGTCCCGCCGAGCGCGGCGACCATGCACAGCCACGTGAACGGGACGCGGAGCGCGAAGCGCGCGGCGGCGCCCAGGAAGAGGGCGAAGAAAAGGAGGTCAGGCACGCCGAGGTTCGCAGCCGCGTGCGCACCCGGGACCGGGAACGCGAACGAGAGCACGGTGAAGACGTGCTCGTGGTGCGCAACGATCTCCTTCGTCGGGCCGCGCCAGACGGAGTACGCGTCGACCCAGGGGATGATGAAGGCGACGAGCACGACCCATGACAACACCTCGAACATGCCGAGGAACCACCAGCCGAGCAGCGATGTCGCCGCGAGTCGCGCGAAGTTGGCGAACACGTCTGCATGCGCGATCGTCAGGACGACGGCGAGCAAAACGAACGCGAGACCGACCGGGAGCAGCCCGCGCCACGTGCTGAGCGGCAGGGCGGCGAGCATGAGCAGGAACGCCGCCGGCATGAGCACGCACGCGATCCACGCCACGCCGCCCCAGAGACCGACGTGGAACCAGTGCTCCGACGTCTCGTAGTAGACGAGAAGCGCGGCGAAGAGCCCGGCGCCGGCGAGCGCCCGCGGCCGGCTCAATAGGGCGGCAGCGCCGTCCACCACGGCCCGACCGCCTTGAACGCGTTCCAGAAGGCGTTCTTCGCCGGCGCCTCGTCGAGCGACAGGTCGATGTCGGGGACGACGAGCGCCTCGATCGACGGCGAGAACCGTTGCAGCTCACCGCTCGCCGCTTCGAGCGCCGACGAAAGCGGGTACCCGGTGCCGTTCAGGAACTCGAGCGCGTCCTCGCCCATCACGACGACGAGCTTCGGCTCGACGATCCGCAGTTCGCGGCGCAGCCATTCGCGGGCCACAGCGAGGTCGCAGCCCGCGAACTTGACACAGTTCGTGCCGTACACCTCCATCGGGTCGACGTGGAGGCGCTGCAGCGACTTGATCAGCGCGCTTCCGGCCCGTCCGTGGAACGCGACGCCCTCCTGCAGTTCCTGCGCCTGTGGCCCGTACTTGAGCAGGAAGATGCTCGCGAGTGGGTGGCCGGTCGGAAGCGCGGTCGGCGCGCCGTCGGCCGCCTGCGCGATCTCGTGCGACAGCCGGTTGATGTCGGTGATCGCCTTCTTGAGGTAGCGCTCGTAGATCTCGTCCGTCGTCACGATTCCGGCCACGCCACCATGTCTCGCAGGTCCTTTCGGGACCCGCCGACACTCTCCTAGCGGACCTTCTCCCGCACCTGGGCGACCCACTTCAGCGACTGCAGATAGGCAAGCGATTTCGGGCGGCGCAGGACTTCGGCCGTCCGCAGCGACAGCAAGAACTCCTCCGGATCCCGGAACGCGCGCATCCGCAGCGCGCCCGTCCCGACCCCCTGCAGGACATGCGCGTCTGAGCCCGCGCCCATCGTCAGGTTGTACTTCCGGGCGAAGCGCAGCGCCTCGTCGTTGAACGCCTCGAAAAGGAGCCGCGCGTTGTAGACCTCGAGAACGTCGATGTCTGCGAGGTGGCGGTGAAGCGTCTTCGGATCGGGGATCGCGTGCAGCCGGTCGAACGGATGCGGCACGTAGACGATCCCGTCCTGCTCCCGGATTGCGGCGATCGTGTCGGCGAAGCTCAAGCCGCGCTCGATCTCCTTCTGCAGGAAGAGACCGATCACCTCGCCCTGCCCGTCCGTCTTCACCTCTTCGCCCGGGATGACGACGAGCTTGCGACCCTCCGCGTAGTCCGCCGCTTCGAGCGCTCCGCCGAAGACGTTGTGGTCGGTGACGGCGATCGCCCCGAGCCCTTCGGCGATCGCGTGATCGACGAGCTCGGCGGCGTCGGTGCTGCAGTCGTGCGACCACGAGGTGTGCATGTGCAGGTCCGCGACGATCCACGGGCGGTCGTCCAGCGGCTCGGCCGCCCGACGCCTGCGCCGCCGCGTACCGAGCGCCGAGTAGAGACCGTCGAGCTCCTCGGCGACCCCTGCAAACGTCTGCGATTCGGCGGCGATGCGCGCAGCTGCGCCTGCGCGGCCGCGCAGCACGTCGTCCTCGGCGAGTCGGGCCACGGCTGCGGCCACGAGCTCGGGCTGCAGCTCGACGCCGCTCGGACGCGCGATCGCGCAGCCCGCGGCCTCCGCCTCGAGGGTCACGCGGCGAGCACCCGCGATTCCGGGCACGAAGATCGCGGCGTCGCTCAGGATCGTCGCCCGAGCCGCGGCGTCGCGCGCCGAGCGCACGAGCACGCGCCCCGCGAGGTCGCGCGGGATCGCCGGCCGCGCGATCAGCGGGCGCGTACGCAGCAAAACGAGTTGCCAGCCGGGCAGCTCACGCAGCGCGTGCATCGCGGAGCGGGCGACGAGACGCTCGTTCGGCCGCAGCTCGAGGACGATCACGCGTCGCTTCGTGCTCGGCGCGAATAGCGTCGTGTCGACCCCCGGCGAGAGGATGCGGTAGTCGCCTGGAAAGCGCTGATCGGCAGCCTCGCGTGCCTCGTCGGACAGCGCGATCAGCGCGTCGATGCGCCCAAGCAGCTTCTCCCGCGCCGAGCGCGCAGGCGGATAGCCCAAGCGGTTCGGCGAGACGAACGTGGCGACGGCAAGCGCATCGGTGTCACGGAGCGCGAGGTACGAGAGGGACGGGAGGCCCGGCTCGAAGCCGTGTACGACGTCGAAGGCTCCTTGGGTGAGTGCGAGGCGCAGGTTCGCCTGCACGCCGACCGGAACGCCTAGCTGCGAGCGGCGCGACACGGGAATCGCCGGGCCGACCGCGATCACGTCGGCGCGCTGCCCGCGCACGAGGGCCCGGCGGCCCGCAAGCAGGTCGGCGGCCCGCGTGGACGGCGCGACGACCGTCACCTCATGCCCGCGCCCCCGCAGGGCCTGTGCGACTCCGGCGACGTGGTCGTTCACGTCGTGTGGCTGCGACCACGCGAACGGGGTCACGAGGCAGATCTTCATGGCCGAAGCGTAGGTGTCAGACACCTTTCGGTGTCTGACACCGTGGCTCAGATCTCGGCCGGAGCCGGCGCCGTCACGTTGCGGCGGTTCCGCTCGATGAACTCCTCGACGAGCTCATGGGCGTCGTCGTCCGGGATCTGCCGGGGCGGCGACTTCATCAGGTACGAGCTCGGCCCCTCGAGCGAGCCCGCGATGCCGTTGTTCAGGGCGAGCTTGCCGAGGCGGACGGCGTCGATCACGATGCCGGCCGAGTTCGGGGAGTCCCACACCTCGAGCTTCATCTCCACGTTCAGCGGCACGTCCCCGAAGCTCGAGCCCTCCAAGCGGATGTACGCCCACTTCCGGTCCGTGAGCCACGGCACGTAGTCGGACGGGCCGACGTGCACGTTCTTCGCGCCAAGGTCGTAGTCGAGCATCGACGTGACGGCGTTCGTCTTCGAGATCTTCTTCGACTCGAGCCGCTCGCGCTCCAGCATGTTCAGGAAGTCGGAGTTGCCGCCGACGTTCAGCTGCATCGTCTTGTCGAGATGCACGCCGCGCTCGCGGAACAGCGACGTGAGCACGCGGTGCGTGATCGTTGCGCCCACCTGCGACTTGATGTCGTCGCCGATGATCGGGACGCCGGCCTCGCGGAAGCGGTTGTTCCAGTAGTCCTCGCGCGCGATGAAGACCGGCATGCAGTTCACCATCGCGCAGCCGGCCGCCATGATGTGCTCGGCGTACCAGCGCGTCGCGTCCTCCGAGCCGACAGGCAGGTAGTTGACGACCACGTCGACCTGGCGGTCGCGCAGGATGCCGACGACGTCATCGGTCGGGCCGTCCGCCTTCTCGACGATCTGCGACAGGTACTTGCCGAGCCCGTCGAGCGTCATGCCGCGCGAGACGGTGACGCCGGTCGGTGCGACGTCGGCGAACTTGATCGTGTCGTTCGGATGCGCCCACATCGCCTCGGCGAGATCGACGCCGACCTTGCCCTTGACGACGTCGAACGCCGCAACGACCTCGACGTCGCGAATGTGGTAGCCCCCGAGGTCGACGTGCATCAGCCCGGGAACGAAGTCGTCCGGGTTCGCGTCCTTGTAGTACGTCAGTCCCTGCAGGAACGAGTTCGCGCAGTTCCCGACGCCGATGATCGCGACGCGGACTTTGTCCTGCTGCCGGTCGCGTCCGTTTCCGTTCAGCTCGCTCATGGCTTCAATTGCCTCCCGATCAGTTGCGTGCGCACGTGGAGCACGCGCTGGCCGACCGTGATCCACGCCGTGACGGCGAGGACGACGAGCGACCAGGGCAGCACGCCCCACGGCGCGAGGACGAGACCAGCGGTGATGACGACGACGCGCTCGGCGCGCGACCCGATTCCGACGTCGCCGCGCAGGCCGATCGCCTCGGCCTTCGCGCGCGTGTACGAGACGAGAAACGAGCCTGCGACCGCGGCCATCGCGACGGCGACGAACACGGGGTGATGGTCCCGTGCGAGCACCCAGGCGATCGCGGTCAGCATGAACCCCTCGCTGACGCGGTCGGTCGTCGAATCCAGAAAAGCCCCGAACGGGGTCGTCTTGCCGCCCGCGCGGGCAAGCGCGCCGTCGAGGATGTCGAGCAGCGACCCGACCACGAAGACCACCGCGCCGAGCCAGTAGAAGAGCAGCTCGTTTCGGCCCTCGAAGAGCACGAGCACGGACGCGGCGCCGCACAGCGCGACACCGCTCGTCGTGAGGGCGTTCGGCGTGATGCGTGTGCGGGTCAGGCCGGTCACGGACCTCGACGCGAGGCCGCGGGCGCCGGTCGTGTAGCCCTGCTTCAGTGCGGCCGCTCTGTCCACCGGCCGGACCGTACCAGCGTGTCCTCGCCGGCTCCCGTCTCTCTCGGCAGGCGGTCGGTTACGTCCGACGAGCGGCAAGCGAGCGCCGGATCGAGCCACGGATCGAAGCCCGGTGGACGAGGGTCATCGCGATCAGCGCGACCAGGATCCCGGCGACGCAGTCCAGCCAGAAGTGGTTGCCGGTCGCCATCACGGCGAACCAGACCCAGACCGGCCAGACGGCCCAGAGCGCCTTCGCCCACCGGCTCCGGCACACGCTGAAGAGCACGACGCCGACGATCAGAGCGTCGGCTGCGTGCAGGCTCGGCATCGCTGCGTACGGGTTCGCGGCGAGCGAGACGAGACCATCGCGATGCTGGTCGACGAAGCCGACGCCGAGGAGGCGCGGCGGCGCCGTTGGCATGACCACATAGCCGATGAGCCCGATCACGTTCGCGAGCAGGACCGAGTTGCGGAACCCGACGAACGCCTCGTGGCGGCGCAGGTACACCCAAAGGACTGCGAGACCGACCACGGTGAACTCGGAGTTCCAGTACGTCCACGAAACCGCGGTCTCGAGCAGGTGGCGCTGATCGACGAAGTGCTGGAACGTCAGCTCGTAGAGGCGGTGGACGACATCCGTCTCGAGGTGGACGACGTGGTAGCCGTTGGCGATCGCGCGCGACGGGTCTCGGTCCGCGAGGCCGCGAACGAGCTGGTACAGGACGGCGAACCCGAACCAGATCATGAGCTGGCGGCCGAGATCTTTGTAACCGCGCGGCAAATGACGCCGCCCGACAGCGACCATGGTCGACACGTTTACAATTCTAGACGCTTCTCCGGCGGTCGCGAGCGCTCAACAGAGCCGATTTCAGCCGCCGATGTAGCTCATCTCGATCTTCTCGGCGCCTTCAGTCGCCTGCGAGCGCAGCTCGGAGTAGCGGTCGCTCCTCGAGCGCCAGACGCCCCCGACGGCCTCCCCGAGCGCGTCGTCGTCGGCGCCGGAGCGGATGAGCGCGCGCAGGTCGGTGCCGCGGACGGCGAAGAGGCAGGTGTAGAGCTTCCCCTCGGCCGAGAGGCGTGCGCGCGTGCAGTCGCCGCAGAACGGCTGCGTGACGGAGGCGATCACGCCGAACTCACCGCGCCCGTCGCGGTAGCGGAACCGGCGTGCGACCTCGCCGCGGTAGCCGGCCTCGACGGGCTCCACGCCGAACGCGTCGTCGAGCGCGGCGACGATCTCCTTGGCGGGAACGACGTCGTCGAGCCGCCACCCGTTCGTGGTCCCGACATCCATGTACTCGATGAAGCGAAGCGTGTGCCCGTGCTCGCGGAAATACGCGGCCATCGGAACGATCTGGTCGTCGTTCGCGCCGCGCTTAACGACCGCGTTCACCTTCACCGGCAGCCCGGCCGCCTGCGCAGCGTCGATCCCCTCGAGCACGCGCTCGACCGGGAACTCCACGTCGTTCAGCGCACGGAACTGCGCGTCGTCGAGCGAGTCGAGGCTCACCGTCACTCGCCGCAGACCGGCATCCGCGAGTGCCTGCGCCTTCTGGGGCAGGAGGGAGCCGTTCGTCGTCAGCGTCAAGTCGACGTCGAGCGCCGCGAGCAGCTCGATCAGCCGCTCGAGGTCGCGGCGGACGAGCGGCTCGCCGCCCGTGATCCGGATCTTGCGCACGCCGGCACCGGCGAAGACGCGCGCGACGCGCCCGATCTCCTCGAAGGTGAGGAGCTCGCGCCGCTCCAGGAACCTATGGCTGTTCGAGTAGATCTCCTTCGGCATGCAGTAGACGCAGCGGAAGTTGCAGCGGTCGGTGACCGAGATGCGCAGGTCGCGCAGCGGACGCCCGAAGGTGTCGAAGAGCTCCACAGTGGACACCGTAGCCAGCATGGAGCCAGACAAACCGGAAAACGGCGAAGAGGCGATCGACGAGCAGGGCCGGAACCCGACCCAGCAGCGGATCGACGAGGAGTCGACGGAGCGCCCGGACGACGTCCAGGACGCGGACGACGACTGATCGCTGAACGTCGGCAACCTGGCTTCGCCTGCGGCGAGAGCCAGGTTGATCCTGTCAGCCGGCTCCGAGCCGGCTGACAGGATGCGCGGGTGCCGGCCCTCTTCGTCCTCGTCGCCGTCACCGCTGTCTGGGGCGTCACGTTCGTGCAGGTGAAGGACGCCGTCGCGATCTATCCGCTGTTCGCATTTCTCGCGTTGCGGTTCCTGATCGCTTCATGCACGCTCGTCGTCCCGGGCGGGCCGCGTCTCCGGCGGCTCGGCCGCGGCGGCGTCGTCGCGGGTGCGCTCGCGGGCGGACTCGTCGGGACCGGGTTCGCGCTGCAGACCGCCGGGCTCGAACGGTCGTCGGTCTCGGCGACGGGCTTCGTCACCGGCATGTATGTCGTGCTCACGCCCCTCCTCGCGCTGCTCCTCTTCCGTGTGCGCGTCGCGCGCGCCGCGCTCCTCGGCGTCGGGCTGACGACCGTCGGGCTCGCATTGCTCGCGGGCATTCACGGCGGCTCGCCGGCCGGGGACCTGCTGGTGCTCGGGGGCGCCGCGGTCTACGCGCTCCAGATCGTGCTGATGGAGCGGTATGCGCCGCGCTACGACGCGTTCGCGTTCACGTTCGTCGAGATGCTTGCCGCGTTCGCGGGGCTGCTCGCGATCGCGCTCGCGCTGGGCGAGCTCGGGTGGCCGCACGGCTGGACCGTGTGGGGCGCGCTGCTCGTGACGGGCGTGTTTGCGAGCGCGCTCGCGTTCCTTGCGCAGACGTGGGCACAGAGCCGCACGACGGCGACTCAGACCGCGCTCGCGTTCTCGCTCGAGCCGGTGTGGACGGCGTTCTTCGGCGTCACACTCGCGGGCGATCGCCTCGGCGCGCTCGGGTGGTCCGGCTGCGCGGTGATCATGGCGGGCATCGTGGCCGCCGAGCCCACCGCCGCCGACGTGCTCGTCGGCCTCGTCCGGAGGGTCGAGTGACGGCGGTGTTATTGGCGCTCGGGTCGGCGGCGCTCTTCGGCGGGATGACGGTTGGCGTGCGGCTCGGTCTGCGCGGCGGGGGCGACGCCGGCGGCGCGACGCTCGCGACGGTCCTTGCCGCGCTCACGGTCGCCGTGCTCGCGGCGTGCGTACGCCACGACGTGCACGGAGTGTGGCCGTTCCTGCTCGCCGGTTTGCTCGCGCCGGGCGGCTCGCAGGTGCTGTTCACGCTCGCAATCCGCGAGATCGGCGCCGCACGAACATCGGTCGCGGTCGGTGCCGCGCCGCTGCTCGCGGTCGCGATCGCGCTCGTCTTCCTCGGTGAGCCGCTGCGCGCGCCGCTCGTGCTCGGTGCGGTCGCGGTGGTGAGCGGTGGGATCCTCCTCGCGGCCGAGCGAGACCGGCCGGGTCATCTACGCGCGCGCGGGCTCGTGTTCGCGTCGCTCGCAGCGTCGCTCTTCGCGACACGCGACAACGTCGTGCGCTCGCTGCACGGGCATGCGTCTCCCGAGACGGCCGCGGCGGCGACACTGCTCGCGGGCACGGTCGTCGCGGCGCTCTGGACTCGCCGGCCGCCGACGAGGGTCGAGCTGCGCAGGCTCGCGCCGGCAGGCATCCTCTTCGGGCTCTCCTACGTCTGCCTCTTCGAGGCCTACTGGCGGGGGCGCGTGACGGTCGTCTCGCCGCTCGTCGCGACGGAGTCGCTGTGGGGCGTTGCGCTCGCAGCGCTGCTCGTGCGCCAGACGGAGGGGATGGGGCGGAGGCTCGCGGTCGGCGCGCTGCTCGTCGTCGCGGGCGGCGCGATCATCGGCTGGACGCGAGGGTGAGCGTCTCCTAGCCCCGGGGCGTCTGGATCAGGAAGACGACCAGGAGCCCGCGGCCGCCGCGATGATCCCGGCCGCGACGCAGGTCGGTCGCCGAGACATCTGCTACACTCAGGCTTAGATTTTCTTCCAGGAGCGAACTTAAGGAGATGGGAGACACCTGATGGCAAAGACGATCGGCATCGACCTGGGCACGACGAACTCGTGCATGGCCGTCCTCGAGGGCGGCGAGCCGACGGTGATCGCGAACGCCGAAGGCGGCCGCACGACGCCATCCGTCGTCGGGTTCACGAAGGACGGGCAGCGGCTCGTCGGCGCCCCGGCGCGGCGGCAGCAGGTCACGAACCCCGAGAACACCGTGTTCTCGGTCAAGCGCTTCATGGGCCGGAAGTTCGACGAGGTCAACGAGGAGATGACCATCGTCCCGTACAAGGTCGTGAAGGGGCCGAACGACGACGTGCGCATCGAGGCGGGCGGCAAGGAGTACGCCCCGCCGGAGATCAGCGCGATGATCCTCCAGAAGCTGAAGGCGGACGCCGAGGCGTTCCTCGGCGAGCCGGTCACCGACGCGGTGATCACCGTGCCCGCCTACTTCAACAACGCGCAGCGGGAGGCGACGAAGGACGCCGGCAAGATCGCCGGCCTGAACGTGCTGCGCATCATCAACGAGCCGACGGCGGCTGCGCTCGCCTACGGGCTCGACAAGGAAGGCGCCGACCAGACGATCCTCGTCTTCGACCTCGGCGGCGGCACGTTCGACGTGTCGGTGCTCGAGCTCGGCGACGGCGTCTTCGAGGTGAAGTCGACGAACGGCGACAACCATCTCGGCGGCGACAACTTCGACAAGGCGGTCGTCGACTGGATGATCGCCGAGTTCAAGCGCGACCAGGGCATCGATCTCGGCGCCGACCCGATGGCACTGCAGCGTCTCTACGAGGCGGCGGAGAAGGCGAAGATCGAGCTGTCGTCGACGATGACGACGCAGATCAACCTTCCCTTCGTCACGGCGACGCAGGAGGGCCCGAAGCACCTCGACCTCACGCTCACGCGGGCGAAGCTCGAGGAGATCACGGCC
>DASRGQ010000038.1:0-18985 GCA_035650975.1 Gaiellaceae bacterium | reverse complement strand
TCGGAGCGTTGATCGGACTGATCGTCGGGGCGATCCTCGCCGTCGCGGGCGAGGGCAGGTTCCGCCGCCGCGCGGCCTGATGCTCGAGGGAAAGCGCGTCGCAGTCGTCGTGCCCGCGCGCGATGAGGAAGAGCTCATCGTTGCGACGCTGCAAGGCGTCCCCGGTTTCGTCGACCGCATCTACGTCGTCGACGACGACTCGGGCGACGCAACTGTCGAGCGAGCACGCTCGGTCGACGACCCGCGCATCGAAGTCGTCGAGCACGACCGAAACCGTGGTGTCGGTGCTGCGATCGTCACCGGCTACAAGCGCGCGCTCACCGAGCAAGTCGATGCGATCGCCGTGATGGCGGGCGACAATCAAATGGATCCCGACGAGCTCGAAGAGCTTGCGCTTCCTGTCGTGCGCGGTGAGCTCGACTACGCGAAGGCGAACCGGCTCTTCACCGGGAGCGCGTGGGATCTGATCCCGCGGAACCGTTATCTCGGCAACGCGACGCTGAGCCTCTTGACGAAGATCGCATCCGGCTACTGGCACGTCGCCGACTCGCAGGCCGGCTACACGGTCCTCTCGCTACGTGTGCTGCGGCTGCTGGACCTCGACCGCATCTACACGTCGTACGGGTTCCCGAACGACATGCTCGTGCACCTGAACGTGTGGAATGCGCGCGTGCGCGACTTCCCGTCGCGGCCGATCTACGGCGTCGGCGAGCGTTCGGGCATCCGCCTGCGGCGCGTCGTCCCCCGGATCTCGTGGCTCCTCGTCAAGGGCTTCTTCTGGCGCATGCGTGAGAAGTACGTGATCCGCGACTTCCACCCGCTCGTGTTCTTCTACGCGCTCGGGTTCCTGATGTCGCTTGTGGGCTTCGTGCTCGGCATCGTCGAGACGGTGCTGCGGATCATGGGGCACGGCATCACGCCGGCCACGATCGTGCTCGTCGCGCTGCTCCTCATCTCAGGCAGCCAGTTCACGCTCTTCGCGATGTGGTTCGACATGGAGTCGAACAAGGACCTGCGCTAGGACGGCTTTCTAGCTGCGCGCGACGTAGATGTGGATGCCGTAGGGCCCGAACGAGTCATCGAAATGTCCGCTCGCCGGTGCGCGTGAGCGGTCTTCACCGAACACCCCGATTGGGGTGTCGCCGATCGACGGGACGTCGAGCTGCGCCTGCACGGGCGCGTTCGTCGCGTTCACCGCGAACACATACGTCTTGGCGCCGCTGACGCGCGCGAGCACGCGAATCGCGCCGCTATCTGCGCTCGACGGAACGGTGCGACCGGTCAGGCCGGGCTGAACCGCGGCGATCGATGCGGTTGTCCGCTTGATCGCAAGCTGGAGCGCCGGCGTCACGTCGAAGGCCTTGTGTGCGGGCGACCAGGTATGCGTGAAGAAGCCGATCCCTCTGGCTCCACCCACGATCGCGAGCCAGGTCTCGGCGCCGAGCTGCTGCGGCGACATCTGAAAGCCGCCGCAGTACGTCGGCTTGATCGGCCCGGTTTCGATCCACTGAAACGTCGGGCGGCCGCCCGCGAGCTCGGTGAACTGACGCTGGGCATCGGCGACGACCGAGAGATCCTGCTGACAGTGGTTCAACGGATATAGGTCGAAGCCGGCGACATCGGGTATGTGCGCGAACTTGGCGAAGGTCGCAAGCGACACCGTCGGGTTCCGGTACGACCCGTGGAAGAAGCTGCCCGAGGTCGTCATGAAGCTCAAGAGCCCGTCGGGGCTTCCGGCGTGGTAATCGAATGTCTGCTCGAGGCGCGTGGGAGTCCAACCGTTGTTGTCCGGCTCGTCCGGGTACGACCAGCCGACCAGGCGGGCGCCTTCGCTTCCCTGGCCGCTCATCGGCAGCACGGCGAATGCACCGGCGGAAACGCGGGCCAGCTGCTTACGCGCCGAGACGCCCTGACAGCTCTCGTTCAGGACGAGGTTCACGCCGAGGCTGCGAGCGCGCGCGGCCGCTCCCGGGTCGCATTGGTCGATGAGCATCACCGGGAAGAACGGCTTGCCCCGCAGCAGGATGGCCTGATCGGCGACCGACGCGTGAGCGGTTCGCTCCGTGTCCGACGCCGCGAACGCCGTCGGGATCGCCAACACCGCGAGCAGCGCCGCGACGGACAGAATCGAACGTCTGGCCATTTACCGGTCTCCTCGCTGGGGTCGAGTCGAGGGCCGTGTCGTGCTCCCCCCTGATTCCGTCGGAGACTAGTCGCACTTCGGCGAAATGGAAGCTCCGGGGTCGCATCGCCCCCGAACTTCCCTCAAATGAGCCATGCAAAAGGTTCGTAAGGATCGCTGACCGGCGTCCCATGGCCGGAGTACCATGCCGCGCAATGCCGACGTCCGTTGTGACCGGCGGTGCCGGCTTCCTCGGGTCACACCTCTGCGACCACCTGCTCCACGAAGGGCATCGGGTCGTGTGCATCGACAATCTCGAGACCGGGTCGCTCGAGAACATCGCGCACCTGACGGGCGACGAGTTCTCGTTCGTAAACCACGACGTCACCGAGCCGATCTGGCTCGACGGGCCCGTCGACTTCATCTTCCATCTCGCAGCGCTCGCGAGCCCCGTCGACTACATGCGCATGCCGCTCGCCTCGCTGAAGGTCGGCTCGTACGGCACGCACCACGCACTCGGCCTTGCGAAATGGAAGCGCGCACGGTTCCTGATCTCGTCGACGAGCGAGGTCTACGGCGATCCTCAGGTGCACCCGCAGCCCGAGACCTACTGGGGGAACGTCAACCCGATCGGCCCGCGGGGCGTCTACGACGAGGCGAAGCGCTACGCCGAGGCGCTGACGATGACGTACCACCAGCAGCAGGGTGTCGACACGTGCATCGCGCGCATCTTCAACACGTACGGCCCGCGCATGCGTCGAAACGACGGCCGCGCATCGGTGAACTTCCTCAACCAGGCGCTCGAAGGAAAGCCGCTGACCGTGTACGGCGACGGCTCGCAGACGCGGTCGCTCTGCTACGTCGACGATCTCATCCGCGGTCTCTTCCTGCTCGCAACGAGCCGCGAGCACTTGCCCGTCAACCTCGGAAACCCGGATCACGAGGTGACGATGCTCGAGCTCGCGCAGACGGTGATCAAGGTCACGGGCTCGTCGAGCGAGATCGTCTTCGAGGCGCTTCCGACCGACGACCCTCAGGTCCGGCGGCCGGACATCACGCGCGCACGTCAGGTGCTCGAGTGGGAGCCCGAGGTCGACCTCGAAGAGGGGCTCCGACGGTGGATGCGGGCGCTCGGCCGGGAGCCGGTCGGAGTCTGACATGCGGATGAAAGGGGTCGTCGTCGCCGTGCTCGCGGCGGCGTGCCTGGGTGCGACCGCGTCGCCCGCGGGCGCGTCGCGCTATCTCCGCATCGGCATCTACGACGAGGCGCAGACGCTGTACGGGCCCGTCGACCAGACGTTCCCGACGCTGAAGCAGCTGCACGTCCAGGAGATCAGGCTCAACCTCTACTGGGGCGGCAAGTACGGCGTTGCGACGGCGCGCCCCAAGCACGCGACGAACCCCGCAGACCCTGCTTACGACTGGTCGCTCTACGACCGCACGGTCGAGTACGCCGCGGAGTACGGCATTCACGTTCTCTTCTCCGTCTACGGGACGCCGTCGTGGGAGAACGGCGGGCTCGGGATGAACCATGCGCCGAAGTACGCGTTCGACCTGCGCAACTTCGTGATCGCGGCGGCGAAGCGATACGACGGCGCCTATCGCGGCCCCGACGGGAAGACGCTTCCGGCCGTCAAGGAGTGGCTCGCGTGGAACGAGCCGAACAACCCCGTCTTTCTCTCGCCGCAATACCGGAAGACATCGGCCGGCAGGTGGGTCATGCAGAGCGCGGTCGACTACGCGAAGATCTGCAACGCCGTGTACGCGGGCGTGCACTCGACGCTCTTGAAGAGCGAGCGTGTCGCGTGCGGCGGCACGGCGCCTCGCGGGAACAACAACCCGAACTCGAGCCGGCCCGAGGTCTCGCCGCTTGCCTTCCTGCGCGCGGTCAAGAAGGCCGGCTTGAAGACGTTCGACGCGTGGGCGCACCACCCGTACTACAGCGTCCCGTCCGACACGCCGACGACGAAGCCGGTCGGTGCGCGAGGCGCGCCTGCGACGGCCGTGATGCTCGGCAACATCGGCGATCTAATCAAGCTCGTCACGCAGCTGTACGGCAACAAGCGAATCTGGATCACCGAGTACGGCTATCAGACGAACCCGCCCGACCCGATCTACGGCGTCACCTATGCGCAGCAGGCGAAGTACCTGACGCAGGCGTTCACGATTGCCCGGAAGAACCCACGGATCGACATGATGCTGTGGTTCCTGCTGCGCGACGAGCCGGACCTCGGCGGCTGGCAGTCCGGGCTCGAGACCTACCGCGGCGCGAAGAAGCCCGCATTCCTGGCCTTCGAGCGCCTGACACACTGATCGGCGTGCACAGTGCGGCCGCCACGTGGCCCGGCGCCGAGCGGCGCGAGCCCCGCGCGAGCTCGGCCACCTGGGTCGTGCGCCACGCGCTTGCGTCCTGGCTTCGCGCGCAGGCCGAGGAGCTCCGCGGCGAGGCACCCGTCCGCGTGCTCGACGTGGGGTGTGGGGTCAAGCCGTACTACCCGTTCTTCGCAGATGTCGCCGGCGAATACGTCGGTGTCGACGTCGTCGAGAATCCCGCGGCCGAGCTCATCGGCCCCGTCGAGGCATTGCCGGTCGACGATGCGAGCTTCGACGTCGTCCTCTGCACGCAGGTGCTCGAACACTGTGACGACCCGGCGCAAGCGGTGCGCGAGTTGCGGCGCGTGGCGCGCCCCGGCGGTCGCGTCCTCGCCTCGACGCACGGCGTGCAGGTCTATCACCCGTCGCCGTCCGACTACTGGCGGTGGACGCACGAGGGGCTGCACCGCCTGTTTACGACGGAGGCGCAATGGGCGTCGCTCACCGTGGAGCCGGCGGCGGGCAGCGCGTCGGCTCTCGCGATGCTGCTCGGCACCTACGTCGAGATCGCGTTCCGGCGTACCTTGCTCGCGCGGCCGCCCGTGTGGGTGCTCAACCGGATCGGCGCGGCGCTCGACCGGCAGGTCGCGTCGCTTCGCGATCCGGTGCCGGGGTCGTTGATCCCGAACTTCCACGTCGTGGCGCGCACCTAGGTAAATGCGGCTGCTCCGCCGGAACACGCTCGGCGTGTACGCGGTGTACGCGGCGGCGATCGTATCCGGTCTCGTCGTCACCCCGATCGTCGTGCACGCCGTCGGGAAGCCGGCGTTCGGTGTCTGGAACATCGTCGGCGCATGGACGATCTACCTCTCCGTGCTCGACTTCGGCGTCGGCCCGGCGATCGTGCGCTTCGGCGCCGAGGCACGCGGGCGCGGCGCCGTCGAGGATCTGAACGGCGTCGCCTCGGCCGGGCTTGCGCTCTACGCGGCGATCGGGCTCGTCACGTTGCCGGTCGGAGTCGTGCTGGCATGGCTCATCCCGTATTTCGGCCATGTGCCGCACGACCTCATCTGGGACGCGCGCTGGACGACGCTGCTCATCGTCCTCTCGCTCGCGCTTCGCTTCCCACTCGGGCTGTTCAACAACTTGCTCGTCGCGCAGCAGCGATGGGACCTGCAGAACCTCGGAAACCTCGTCTCGACGGTGCTGTACGCCGGGCTCGTGGCGGCGCTGATTCCGCATTTCGGCGGCATCGTGCTGCTCGCCGCGCTCACGCTCGGCACGAGCATCGTGCGGCTCACACTGCCGTTGCTCTGGCTGAAGCGCGAGATCCCGGAGCTCCAGCTGCGCCGCCGGCTCGTGACCCGGGCGCGCATCAAGGAGCTCACGACGTTCAGCTCCTCGAACTTCCTCGTCCATGTGTCGCAGAAGATCGTCTTCTCGACCGACGTGATCGTCGTCGGCATCGTGCTCGGAACGTCGCCCGCCGCGGTATACGGCGTGCCCGCGAAGCTGTTCGCGCTCGTCTTCGGCATCGGCACGGCCGTCACCTCGCTGATGTTCCCGGCGTTCGCCGAGCTGGAAGGCGCAGGGGCGGGCGAGCGGCAGCGCCGCCTGCTGCTCACCGGGATGCGCGCGGGCACCGGCCTGATGCTGATGCTCGGGTTGCCGCTGCTGCTCATTCCCGATCTGCTGATCCACGCCTGGATCGGCAAGGGGTTCCACGGCAGCTACATCGTGATGTCGATCCTCGCCGCCGTCCTCCTCGTCCACCAGCCGCTGTACGTGCTCACGCAGTTCCTGATGGCTCGAGGATTGCAGCGTCCGATTGCAATCGCGTACATCGTCACGACCTCGACGAACCTCGCGCTGTCGGTCGTGCTCGCGTGGACGGTCGGCCTCTGGGGCGTCGCCGCGTCGACGCTCGTCACCGACGTCCTCATGTTCGCGTGGGTGGTGCCGCGGATCGGCGCACCGGCCGCCGCATCGACGACCGTGCGCATGCTGCTCGCGATCGCGCGGCCGGTCGCGCCCGCGCTCTGCGCCGGCGCCGTGATCCTGGTCGCCCTCGCGCGCTGGTGGCACCCGGACACGCTCGTCTCGCTCGTGCCCCTCGGCGCACTGTGGGCCGTCGTCGCCGGGCTCGCGATCTGGCGATTCGGGCTCGCGGGGCTCGAGCGTGCGCAGTTCCGCGGACAGTTCCTGCGCCCGGTCAGCGGACCTGTCGCCGTCGACGCTTAACCCGCCCGCAGGTACGTGTCGAGCACCTCGTGCTCGAACCGGCGCGCGAGCACGTCCCAGTCGAGCTCACGACCTGCGCTCGTCGCCGCGGCGGCAAAGGCGCCACGCGCTTCGGCATCGGTGAGCAGCCGCACGACCGCCTCGACGAAGGCACGCGTGTCCTGCACGAGGACGCCCGCGCCGGTCTCGCGCACGTTCGCTGTCACCTCGTAGTCGTAGGAGACGACCGGCACGCCGAGCCCGATCAGCTCCGAGACCTTGGCTGCCCGGATGCCCGTGTCCGCCGTGCGTGCGTACGGCGCGACGTCGAACTGAGCGGCCGTCGCGAGCGCCTGCGCGCGCGGCAGCAGACCGAAGAGTTCGACGTCGTCGCGACCGCGAAGCAGCGTGCTCACTCGATCACTGGGCTCGCCCACGAGCCAGAGCCGCGCGTGCGGAACCTGCGCGCGCACCTCCGCCCACACCTCGAGCAGGTGATCGATGTTGTAGAGCGGGTTGCCGGCGTCGCCGTCACCTTCGGTCAAGAGGTGCGCGGCCATCCAGCCCAGGACGACTTCGCCCGGTCGCTTTCGCGCCGCTGCTGCGCGCCTGAGCTCGTCGGTCGCCGACCGCAGATTCACACCCTGCGGAATCACGATCCACGGCTTGTCGATGCCGAGCGACTCGTATCTGCGCGCGGCGGTCTCTGCGGTGACGACGTACGCGCGCAGCGACGGGCTCTTCATCATGCGCACCTCGCGCTCGCCGAAGAACGGATCGTCGGCGTCCATCACGGCCGCCCCGTTCCAGATCCCGAGCTGGTCGAAGTCGAGAGCGAGCAGGTTTCGGTACTGACGCACCGCGCGCCCGAGCACGCTGCGGAGGATCAGCGGCTTGGCCGCAGTGAACGCTCGAAAGCCGACGCCGCGTGGGATGCGCGCGGTGGGCAGGCGAAGCAGGCAGGCGTCTAGTCGTTGCAGCCGCGGCAAGAGCTCTGCGTAGCGCGGGTTGTTGTGGCCGTGGAACCAGATCGAAAGCAGCGCCACGCGCGTGGGGTCGGGAGCCCCGCGCGTGAGCTTGGCGACCGACACCTCTCTCATCGACGAAGCGCCTCGTCGTAGACGTCCAGGGTGCGATCTGCCATCTGCGCCACCGAGAAGTCGGCGAGCGCGCGGCGGCGGCCGCTTGCGCCGAACTGCTCCCGCAGGCTCTCGTCGTCAAGGAGGCGCGCGATCGCCCCCGCGACGGCCGCGGCGTCATCTCGCGGCACCAGCAGGCCGGTGATGCCGTCGTCGACGATCTCCGGCACGGCGCTGACCCGCGTCGCGACGACCGGCAGCCCGGCGAGCATCGCCTCGAGCAGGACGATCCCGAATCCCTCCCAGCGCGAGGTGTGCGCGAAGACGTCGGCGCGGGCGAGCCAGTCGCGCGGCGAGACGCGGCCGAGGACGAACGCTGCGCCGTCGAGACCGAGCGTGTGCACGCGCTCGCGCGTCTCGGCCTCGAGCCGGCCCCAGCCGAGGATCGCAAGCCGTGCATCGGGTCGATCCGCGTGCACGCGCGCGAATGCATCGAGGAGAGTCGCGTGCCCCTTTTGCTCGATCAGGCGCCCGACCGCGAGCACGAGCGGCGCGTCCTCGGGGATGCCGACCTCGGCAGGCGTCACCTCGGAGGGCTCGCGGGGAGTCTCGTCGAGGCCGTAATGGATCGTCACGAGCTTTCCCGCGTCGAGCCCCGCAGCGACGTGGAAGTCGCGCACCGCGTCGGAGATGGCGATGACCTCACGCACACCGTGCATGAACGCGCGGTCGACATAACGGAATGGACCGAGCAGATAGCGGTCGTCGTTGTGACGCGTCGACACGAACGGGACGCGAAGCACATGAGCAGCGAGCGACCCGTACACGTCGGCGTGAACCATGTGCGTGTGCACGAGGTCCGGCCGCTCGCGACGCACCGCGGCGACCACGTCGCGCGCCAGCCGCGGCGATGCGTCGATGCCGCACCGCACGCGCGTCAGGGGAATGCCCCGCGCGGTAAGGGCCGAATGAAAGCGCTCCGAGTCGTCGCCCGCGTCGAGCGAGAGGAAGTGGGCGTCGACGCCGCGCTCGCGCAGCGCGGGGAGCAGGGCGAGCAGGTGCTGCTCCGCGCCGCCGATGCCGCGGACCTTGGTCAGATGAAGCACCTTCATCGCTGGAGGATCTTTGCGTACAGCCGCTCGACGTCGTCGACCATGCGTTCGGTCGAAAAGCGCTCGCGCATGCGTTTCGCACCGGTTTCGCCCAGTCGGCGCCGCAGCGGCTCATCGTCGCGAAGCTGCTCGACACGCGCGGCAAGCGCGTTCAGGTCGCCGACCGGTACGACGAATCCTGTGTCGTCGTCGACCACCGTGCGCGTGCCGCCGGCGTCGGTGGCGACGACAGGCAGCGCCGCCGCCTGCGCTTCGATGGCGACGACCGGAGCACCCTCGTTGAGGGAGGTGAGGAGCAAGACGTCGAACGCCGCGTACCACGCACCGATGTCGTCGACGTACCCGAGCAGGTGCACGCGGTCGGCGACTCCGAGCTCACGCGCGAGCGCTTCGACCTCCGATCGAAGCTCGCCGTCGCCTGCGAGCACGAGCGCGCTTCCGTCGACGGCCGCGCACACGCGAACGAGCGCGAGGGGCTGCTTGATCTCGGTCAGGCGGCCGGCCCAGCCGATGACCAGCGTGTCGTCGGTAGCGCCGAGGTCGTTGCGCTTCGTGCGGCGCGTCTCATCGTCGGTGCGGACCCGTGCGTCGAGGTCGAAGCCGTACGGGACGACCGCGATCTTCTCCGTGGGCGCGACGCGTAGCCGCACGAGGTCGTCGCGCACCTCGTCGCTCACCGCGACGATGCGGTCGGTGACATGCGCGAGCGTCCGTTCGATGCCGCGGTAGACGCGCTCGCGTGCCGGGCCGAAGTAGCCGCTCAGCACGTGACCGTGGAACGTGTGCACGAGGGCCTCCGGGCGGCCCCGGCCCGCTATCCGCGCGGCGACGCGGCCGGTGGTGCCGGCTTTCGACGTGTGCGTGTGCAGCACGTCCGTCTCACCTGCGCGCAGGAAGCTGCGAAGGTCGCGGACGGCGGCGAGGTCGGCCCGCGGCGAAGGGTCGCGCCGGAGGCTGTCGAGGTGCAGGTGCGGCACGCCGAGCTCGCCGGCGAGATGCTCCATCGACGCCTCACCGGCCGGAATGCGGCCGGCGACGACGAGCACGTCGTGTCCGCGCCGCTGCTGGCCGGCGGCGAGTTCGAGCACGGACAGCGCGGCGCCGCCTACGTTGAGCCGTGCGATTGCGTGGACGATCCTCATCGCACCAAGTCGAGGCCGCGGCCGAGTGCGAGCGCCAAGCCGATCACGAGCCAGAACTCGGCTGTGAGCGGCGTCCCGCCGAACAGCGCCTCGCCCGCGATCGCGCCGAGGATCGACACGAACCAGGCCACAGCGAGCGGCGAGCCTCGTGCGGCTCGGACCGCGGCGCGCGCGACGCC
Organism: Gaiellaceae bacterium; assembly: GCA_035650975.1. Classification (GTDB taxonomy): domain Bacteria; phylum Actinomycetota; class Thermoleophilia; order Gaiellales; family Gaiellaceae; genus PALSA-600. Next base: position 8,818 of record DASRGQ010000038.1, on the reverse strand, counting down.
TGCGAGCAGGACGAGGAAGACCACCGAGCCGACGAGGCCGAGTTCCGCCGGCACCTGGTCGAAGGTCTGCTGCGGGATGAGGGGCTTGGCGGACGACGGGAAGTACCGCGTCGGCTGGTCGCTGAACCGCCGCTTCGCGGCCGGCAGGTAGCGGGCGAACTCGTGCGGCGGCAGCAGCGGGTACCAGCCGGTGCCGAGCAGCGGATGGCCGAGGAACACCCGCCCGTCGATGTACGTGAAGATGAGGCGCTGGCTCCACGATGCCGCGTACTGGCCCGGCCGTTGCTCGGGCTTGCCGAACCAGGCTTGCAGGAATCCGAAATCGCCGGAGCGGAGCGTGAGCGTGCCGGCTGTGACGACAGCGAGCGTTGCGAGGGTGACGGCAGCGGGCCGATAACGCAGGTCGCCTCGTCGCACGATGGCGAAGGCGATCGCGAGCGCACCGAGGTAGAGGCCCAGCAGGCTCGCCAGCGCCGCGCCGAGGATGCAGCCGATGCTGCCGGCGACGATGCAGACGGCCGCACGCATAGTTCGGCGTCCTTCGAAGACGAGGATCAGCCCGTAGAGGAGCGGCAGCGTCGCGAGTGCGGCGAAGTCGTGCTCGCCGAGGAACGACGACTGTCGCCCTCCGCCTGCCTGGACGAACTTGACCAGCCCGAGCGCATCGGCCGCGATCGTGAACAGGACGAGGACGTCGACCATCGCTTCGAGCTGCTCGCGCGTGCGGACGAGCACCAGCGCCCCGAGTGCGAGCACCGCCAGCTCGACGACCTTCACGCTGGCGACGAGCGGCGCGCTTCCGTTCGTCGCGCCCGTGATGACGACGAGCGCACAGAATGCGGTTGCGGCGCAGGCCGCCGCGCGCGACGAGCGGACGAGCCCGTGCCGCGCGACCGACGCGACGCAGAGGATGAAGAGGGCAAGGAGCGCTACGTCGCCCGGGACGACGGTCGCAGTCGTGCCGCCGAGGCGGACGTCGAGTCCCGGCTGGCTGTTCGCGCGGATCAGGCACAGCGCGGTCGTGAGCAGCAGGAGCGCGCTCCCGGGCGACCGAAGCTGGCGCCAGAGCGCCATGTCCTTGATCGCCGCCACGCCGCCGTACGATAGTCCGATGCGCGTCGTGCTCCTCTCGGGCATCTGGCCGCCCGACGTCGGCGGCCCCGCGACCCACGGCCCCGACTTCGCACGCTTCCTACGCGACCGCGGCCACGCTGTCGAGGTCGTGACGATGAGCGACGCCGAGCCGGCCGAGCGGCCCGTTCCGGTTCACACCGTGAGCCGTGGGCTTCCGTTCGTCGTGCGCTATCCCCACGTTGCGCTGAGCGGAGCGCGGCTCGCGCGACGCGCCGACGTCGTCTACGCAACCGCAACCTACGCCGCGGCCGCGGCGGCAGCCGCCGCCGCGCGGCGCCCGCTCGTCGCGAAGCTCGTGTCGGACCCGGCGTACGAGCGCGCACGCCGTTACGGCCTCTTCGACGGGCCACTCGAAGCGTTCGAGCAAGCGGACGGGACGTCCGTGCGGGCACTCAAGACGCTGCGCACGCGCGCGTTGCGAACCGCGCTGAGGATCGTGGTGCCGAGTCGCTACCTCGCCGAGCTGGCGACGGGCTGGGGCCTCGAGCGCGACCGAATCGAGGTGCTCGTGAACCCGGCGCCGCCGCCTGTCGAGATCGCTGCAAACGGCCGCCCGGCCGGCTTCGTGTTCGTCGGGCGGCTGACCGAACAAAAGGCGCTGGCCGTCCTGCTCGACGCGCTCGAGCAGGTCCAGGGAGCATCCCTCGAGATCGTCGGCGACGGGCCCGAGCGCGAGACGCTCGAGCGGCGCGTCGCCGACGGACCGCTCTCGGATCGCGTGCGCTTCGTCGGCTCGCTGCCGCGACACGACGTGCTCGAGCGGCTTGCGGGCGCACGCGCCGCCGTGCTGTCGAGCGCGTGGGAGAACCTGCCGCACGCAGCGGTCGAGGCCCTCGCGGTCGGCACGCCCGTCGTCTCGACGGCGGTCGGCGGAGTGCCGGAGGTCGTGCACGACGGCGAGAACGGTCTGCTCGTCCCTCCGAACGATCCGACTGCGCTGGCGGCCGCGCTCGAGCTGGTTCTTCGCGACGACGTGCTGCGCGATCGGCTAGCGGCGGCCGCGAAGCCGTCAGTCGCTGCGATCGGCCGCGACGTGATCTACGGCCGGCTCGAGCAGATTCTGCTGGCGGCCGCTGCCTCGTGACGCCGCGTGTGCTGTTCGTCGGCCGCGGGCGGCTCAGCCTGCCGCTGGAACCGTGGCTCGCGAAGAAGTGGGATGCGCTCTCGGAGGTGTTCGAGCTTCACGTTCTGAACGCAGGAACAGGCGGCGGCGACGACCGGTTCACGCTGCTGCCGCCGTCTGCGCAGGCGTTCTACCCACGTCTGTCGTTCGCGGTCGCGACCGCGATTCGCGCGCAGCGGCCGGACGCGATCGTCGCTTCGGATCCGTTCGTCGCGCTCGGCGTGCGTGCCGGCCGCTCGCTCGCCCGCTCACGCGCGCGGCTTGTCGTCGAAGTGCACGGAGATCCGCGAACGTTCACGCGCGGATACGGCTCGCCGCTCCGCCGTACGGTGGCTCCGTTCGCCGACGCAGCTGCGCGTGCGGGGATCAGAGGCGCGGATTCGACGCGCGCGTTGTCCAAATTCACCTCGTCGGTCGTCGAACGCGCCCGCGGCCTGCCTGCGACCGCGTGCTTCCCGACCTACAGCGACCTCGACGCGTTTGCGGAGGCCCCGCTCGCACCGGTGCCTTACGAGGAGCGGCTCGTTTTCGTCGGCGCGCTCGAGGCGTACAAGAACATCGACGGGCTCGCGGACGCTTGGCGGCGCGTTGCCCGCGAGCGGCCGCAGGCGCGGCTCACGATCGTCGGCCAAGGCTCGCGTCGCGCGGTGGTCGACCGGCTCGTCGCCGATCTGCCGGGAAGCGTCGAGCACCTGCCGGCGGTCGAGCCCGCGGGCGTCATCGACGCGCTCGACAGCGCACGGGGGCTTGTCCTTCCGTCGTTTCCCGAGGGACTCGGCCGTGTCGTGCTCGAGGCGTTCGCCCGCGCGCGCACGGTGGTCGCAACCGATGCAGGCGGGATTCCCGACATCGTCACGGACCAGCGCGACGGGCTGCTCGTGCCGCCTGGGGACACGGGCGCGCTCGTTGCGGCGATGACGCGCGTTCTCGACGATCACGAGCTCGCGGTTCGTCTTGGTGATGCTGGACGAGTGACGTACGCCGGCTGGCACCAGACGCCGGCGGGCTTCGCAGCCGCCTACCGCGACCTCGTCGACCGGTCGCTCGCGGGTGCACGTTGATGCGTCTCGTGCTCGTCACGCAGGAGCTCGATCCGGGTCACCCGGCGCTCGCGCAGACAGTCGATCTCGCGAGAGCGCTCGCGCAGCGAGTCGACGAGCTCGTTGTGGTCTCGCGGACGATGCGCTGGCCGGATGCGCCCGCGAACGTCGTCGCTGTCACGTTCGATGCGGGGACGCAGCTCGCCCGCGGGCTTGCGTTCGAGCGCGCGATCTGGCCCGCTGCACGTGGTGCGGACGCGGTGCTCGTGCACATGGTCCCGCAGTTCGCATTGCTCGCTGCACCGGCGGCAAAGCTTCGTCGTATACCGCTCTTGCTCTGGTACACGCACTGGCACGCGAGCCGCAGCTTGCGGGTGGCGACGAAGGTCGTCGACGCGGTGTTGAGCGTCGATCGCTCGAGCTATCCCGTGCCGACGCGAAAGCTGCACGCGATCGGGCACGCGATCGACGTCGATCGCTTCGTCGCTGCGCCTCCGCCTGCGCAGGATGGACCGCTCCGACTGCTCGCCCTGGGGCGCACGGCGCGCTGGAAGGGCCTCGATACGCTGCTCGACTCGATCGGCGCTGTTCCGGATGTCGAGCTCGAGATTCGCGGCCCGTCACTCACACCCGACGAGCGCGTCCATCGCGGCGAGCTCGAGCGGCGCATCGACGCCGACGAGCGTTTGCGCGGCCGCGTTCGCCTCGACGAGGCCGTCGAGCGCGAGCAGGTGCCTGCGCTGATCGCAGCCGCCGACCTCGTCGTGAGCCCGAACGAGCCGCGCCGCGGTGCGACGCTCGACAAGGCGGTGTTCGAGGCGGCCGCATGCTCGCGGCCGGTGGTCTCGACGAACGCAGCATTCTCTCCGCTGCTCGGCGATCTCTCGCTGCCGCTGCTCGCGCGCCCGCGCGACGCAGCGTCGCTCGCTGCTTCGATCCGCGCGGTTGCCGCCGCTCCGCCGGCCGAGCGTGCGGCTGCCGGCGAGGTGCTGCGCCGGCGCGTCGTAGAAGGCCACTCGCTCGAGCACTGGGCCGACGCGGTGATCTCGCTGGTTCGAGAGGTACGATCCGCGAGTGGAACGGCCGGTCCGGGAGGAGCAGGAGCCGGCTAGCGCAGCGGGCGCGGCGCTCGCCGAGGACGTCCGGGCGCGCCGCCCGTACCCACTCGCGGCGATGCCGCTCAAGGCGCTCGCCCGTCGCGTCGCGAGCGCGGCGATTCTCGCGACGATCGACGTGGTCGGCCTCGTGATCGGCCTGTATCTCGCTCTCGCGCTGCGCGCGTGGCTTCGCGATCCGCACCCCGTTCTCTGGGGCTTCCTCTGGAACCAGGAGACGAGCTGGCTCGCGTTCCTGATCCTGCTGCTCGTCCTCGTCTTCTGGCAGGCGCGTCTCTACGCGCCGCGCGAAGTGCGCGAGGGTGCGGCGCGCGTTTTGCCGAGCGTCTTCCTCGTTGCGGCGCTCGCCCTCGCGTTCGCGATTGGCACGGGCCAGCACTTCGCCACGTTCGGCCTGTACCTCACCGCAGCAGTGTTCGTGTCGATCTTGATCGCACTGTTTCGCGCGAGCTACGAGGCGATGACCGAAGTGCTCATGCGCGCCGCCGGCGTCCGCCGGCGCGCGGTGCTTGTCGGCACAACGGATCACCGCGCGCATCTGCGGCAGACGCTCGGGGCGAGTCGCGGCGGCATCGACTACGACTTCGTCGACGAGATCGATCCCGGGCTCGCGGTCGAGGAGACGCTCGTCGAGGGTCAGCTCCACGAGCTGATCGTCGCCGACTCGGACGTTCCGGAGGAGCGGCTGCTCGAGATCGTCGAGGCCGCGCACCGGCGCGGCGTCAAAGTGCGGATCGCGCCGCGCACGACCGAGCTCCTGATCGAGCGCGGTGAGTACGTGCCTGGGCAGGGTGTCCCGCTTTTCGAGCTGCGGCCGCCGATCTTCGCCGGCACGCAGTGGGCGGTTAAGCGCACGTTCGACCTCGTCGTCGCCGGGCTGATCGTCGTCGTCGGCCTGCCGGTGTGGATCGTGATCGCGCTCGCGATCAAGTTGAGCTCGCGCGGGCCGATCTTCTATGCCGATCCGCGGATCGGCCTCGGCGAGCGGCCGTTCAAGATGTTGAAGTTCCGAACGATGGTCGCCGATGCCGCGGTGCAGCAAGCGAAGCTCGAGCGCGCGAACGAGGCGAGTGGTGCGCTGTTCAAGATCCGCCGCGATCCGCGCGTGACGGCGGTCGGGCGCATGTTGCGACGACAGTCGCTCGACGAGGTTCCGAATCTGCTCAACGTGTTGCGCGGGCAGATGTCGCTCGTCGGCCCGCGGCCGCTGCCCCTGCGCGACTACGGCCTGCTGAGCGACTGGCATCGCCGCCGGTACAACGTGCTCCCGGGCATCACCGGGCTGTGGCAGATCGCGGGACGCTCGGACCTGACGTTCGACGATCTCGTGCGGCTCGACTTCTACTACCTCGAGAACTGGTCGATCTGGCTCGACATCTCGATCCTCGTGCGGACGCCGTTCGCGGTCTTGCGGCGCCGCGGTGCGTACTAGCCCGGTGTGGGCGAACAGGTGACGGGTCGCTCGCTCGCACACAAGGTGTTTCGCCAGTACGTCGGCAGGACGTTTTCTACAGCGCTCGCCGTCACTGTCGTCGCGTACTTCGTCGGTGTGACGGCCTTGACGATCGCGTGTGCGGGAGTGACCGTCGCGATCGGGCTGTGGTGGCTGTACTACGTGCTGTACGGCCCGCCGGCACGAAGGCGAAGGCTCGATTGAGCGTCGACGAGATCTACAACGCCCGCGAGGTGAGCGATCACCTCTTGACGGGCGGCCAGCCGACGGAAGAGCAGCTGCGCGCGGCTGCCGCCGACGGCTTCGACACGGTGATCAACCTTGCGCCGCACGGCGGCCGCACGGCGCTTGCAGACGAAGCGGGACTCGTGCAGGAGTTCGGCATGACCTACCACCATCTGCCGGTCGACTTCGACAATCCGACGGAGGGCGACTTCGCCGCGTTCGAGGAGGTGATGACGACGCTGCCGCCGGAGCGCCGGACGCTCTTGCATTGCGCTGCGAACTTCCGCGTCACTGCCTTCTACAGTCTGTACGCGATGAAGCATCTCGGCTGGTCGCTCGAAGACGCAGCGGCGTTTCGCGCTCCGATCTGGGATGGGAGCGACTACCCGGTGTGGGCCGCCTTCATCTCGCAGATCGAGCGGACGATCGCCCCCTGCCTGGCGCCCGCATCGGAGCTCGGCCGTAAGGATGCTTGCCCTTGCGACTAAGTACTTCTTTCAGCGGGCGTACGCGAGCACTGATTGGGCGTTCGTGCGGTCGGCGGCGAGCTTGGCAAGGCTGTCTGGGCTGACTGGTTTTGAGATGAGGAAGCCTTGGGCGGTGTCGCAGCCGTGGTTGTTGAGGGTTTGCCAGTCTTCTTGTGTTTCGACTCCTTCGGCGACGACTTTTAGGTCGCAGACGTGGGCGAGGTCGATGATCGTCTTGACGATCGATGCGTTGCGTCCACCGTTGGACATGCCGAGGACGAAGGCTTTGTCGATTTTCAGCGTGTCGACTTCGAGGTTCATCAGGTAGGCGAGGGAGGAATAGCCGGAGCCGAAGTCATCGATCGCGATCCGTACGCCGAGTGCGTGGAGTTGTTGGAGGTTGTCTCGTACGCGGCTTGCGTCGGACATGATTGATGTCTCGGTGATTTCGAGTTCGAGGTTGGTCGGATCAACGTTCGTGATTTCCAGGAGGTGTTGGACGTCGTCGGGGAAGCTCGGGTCGAGTAGGTCGTACATCGTGATGTTGACGGCGACGTTGAGCTCGAGCGCCTCTTCTTGCCAGCGTTGTCGTTGCCGGAGTGCTTTCTCGAGGACGTAGCTGGTTAGGACTCGGTTGAGGCCGGTGTGTTCTGCGTAGGAGAGGAACTCGTTTGGGTAGAGCAGTCCCCGGCTGGGGTGTTGCCAGCGGACAAGAGCTTCGACGCCGCTGATCTCGCCGGTTGCGAAGGCGACCTTTGGCTGGTAGTGGAGGATCAGTTCCTGTTCGTCGAGTGCGCGGCGGAGCTCGGCGAGCAATCCGATTTGTGCGCCGTTGGATTGGTCGAGGTGGTCGGAGTAAACGGCGACAGAGGCGTAGCGTCCTTTGGCGTCGTACATCGCGAGGTCGGCTCGTTGCATCAGGGTGTCGACGTCGCTGCCGTGTTCGGGTGCGACGGCGATGCCGATGCTTGCCTCGACGCCGAGCGGAACGTCACGGACTGTGAAGTTCTCGCCGAGCACCTCGTTAATCCGGGCGGCGACGCCGAGTGCGTCGTCGACGGTTGCGTTCGGGATGAGGACGCCGAACTCGTCCCCACCAAGCCGCGCGATTAGAACTTCGCGCGGCGCTTCTTCGTGAAGCCGCACGGAAAGCAACCGGAGCAGTTCGTCGCCGGCATGATGGCCCAGTGTGTCGTTGATCTCTTTGAACCGGTCGAGGTCGATGATCATTACTGCCAGCTGTTGCTGCTGACCGACGATCTGCTCGACGCGTTCCCTGAACTGCAGCCGGTTTGGCAACGTCGTCAGGTTGTCGTGGTAGGCCTGGTGCTTGATCTTCTCCAGTTGTTCCCGGAGTCGCTTCGAGACGCGCCAGAGCAACGGCAGGAGCAGGATGTAGAGCAGGACCAGGGTGCCTTCGAGGATTCCCGCGACCGGGTAGAACCAGCTCATCGCGGCCGCAACCACTCGTTTGTAGTCGACCGAGACGACGACTACCCCGTGCCCGTAGTCGTGAGGAAACAACGGCGCGTAAACGTTGAGGGTCGGCAGCGTTTGGCCCGGTTTGTCGGGATCTGCGATCTTGCCCCGAACGCTGATTACCTGCCCGGTTCGGTTTCTGATCTTGAGCGCGTCGTCGACGTAGCCCGGTGGGCCTATCGGCTCCCCAATCAGCCGATGGTTCGTCGAATACGTGATTCGTCCATTGGGACCGCTCACCGATACCGCCAAGACGCCATCGCCCTTCGAGAAGTCCCGCTGCAGCGCGGCGTCGAGTACCTCCCGCCGCGCCTCGCCCGTCGAGCGTGCGAGATCGGAGCCCGAGAACGCCGACGCCAGCACCGAACCCGCGGCAAACGACATCTCCTTCGCTTCGTTCTGCTTCGCCGCCGTCACGTTCAAGTTCCGCGTAAAGCCGAGAATCGCGGCCGCAGCCGCCCCCAAACAGACCGCACTCAGCAGCGCGAACCTCAGCACAAGACGCGGCGGCCGCCCTCCAAACGAGGACCCCGAACGAGTCCGCCGCAGCAAGAACAAACGATTAGTCGACGCGCCCACCAAGGCCTACTTCCCGGGCTTCGGCGGTCCCGGTGCCGGCGCCGGGCCCGCTGTTGACGTCGGTGCGGGCGCCGCGGTTGGGGCTGGCGACGCAGGGGTCGGCGCCGGCGCTGGTGCCGGTGCGGGCTTGGGGGCTGGTGCCGGTGCGGGCTTGGGGGCTGGTGCCGGTGCGGGCTTTGGGGCTGGTGCCGGTGCGGGCTTGG
>DASRGQ010000037.1:0-8172 GCA_035650975.1 Gaiellaceae bacterium | reverse complement strand
GCAGCAGGTACTTCTTCGCGATCCCCAGCTTCTCCGCCTCCGTGTAGCCCGACAGGCTGATCGTGTCCATCCGGTCGAGCAGCGGTCCGGGGATCGTGTCGAGCGTGTTCGCGGTGCAGATGAAGAGCACCTTCGAGAGGTCGAACGGCAGGTCGAGGTAGTGATCGCGGAACGTCTTGTTCTGCTCGGGGTCGAGCACCTCGAGCATCGCGCTCGACGGATCGCCGCGCCAGTCGGAGCCCATCTTGTCGATCTCGTCGATCAGCACGACCGGGTTCAGCGACTCCGCGTCGCGCAGCGAGCGGATGATCGTCCCCGGCATCGCGCCGATGTACGTGCGGCGGTGGCCGCGGATCTCCGCCTCGTCGCGCACGCCGCCGACGGACATGCGCACGAACTTCCGCCCGAGCGCACGCGCGATCGAGTGGCCGAGCGACGTCTTGCCGACACCGGGCGGGCCGACGAAGCAGAGGATCTGCCCCGACACCTCGTTGCGCAGCTTCGCGACGGCGAGGTACTCGATGATCCGGTCCTTCACTTTCTCCAGGTCGAAGTGATCGGCGTCGAGCACCTCGCGCGCATGGTCGAGATCGAGGTTGTCGTCGGTGAACGTCGTCCACGGCAGCGTCAGGATCCACTCGAGGTACGTACGGATCACGCCGTACTCGGCTGCGGCCGGCGGCAGCTTCTCGAGCCGGCCGAGCTCGCGCTCCGCCGCCTTCTGCACCTCCTCCGGCAGCGTGCCGAGCGCCTCGAGCCGGTCGCGCAGCTCCTGCACCTCCGCCTGCTCCGGGTCGGCCTCGCCGAGCTCCTGCTGGATCGCCTTCAACTGCTGGCGCAGGAAGTACTCGCGCTGCCCCTTCTCCATCTCCGACTGCACCTGCGACTGGATCTTCGACCCGAGCTCGAAGACCTCGAGCTCGCGGTTCAGGATCGCCGACACGTCACGTAGCCGCTTCTCGACATTCACCTCTTCGAGGATCTGCTGCCGCTCTTCAGTGCGAATCGTGCGCAATGTCGACGCGACGAGATGGCAGAGCGCGCTTGGATCGTCGACGTTCGCCGCCGCGAGCTGCAGCTCCTCCGGCAGGTACGGGGCAAGGCCGATGATGCGCGCGAAGAGACCCTGCACGTTACGCGTGAGCGCCTCGAGCTCGGGTGTCTCCTCGAGCACGTCGGGCAGTGCCGAGAACTCGCCGAGCAGATATGGCTCCGCGTCGATGCGGTGATCGAGCTGAACCCGGTCGAGGCCCTGCACCAGGATGCGCAGCGTCCCGTCGGGCACCTTGATCATCTTGTGGACGAGCGCAACCGTCCCGACCTCGTAGATGTCGTCCCAGCCCGGCTCCTCGATCGACCCGTCCCGTGAGGTGACGAGCGCGAGCAGCCGGTCGCCGGCGACGACGTCGTCGATCAGCCGCACCGAGCGCTCCTGACCGATCGCGAGCGGCGTCATCGACTGCGGGAACACGACCGTCTCCTTCAGCGGCAGGATCGGCAGCGCAGCCGGCAGCTCGACGAGCGGCTCGTTCAGCTCGGTCGGGTCGAAGGCCGTTTCAGTCAAGACGCTCGACCGTGATCCGGTAGCGGCCCGCGGGTGGGGCCTGCTCGACGACGGGCAACTCGATCGTCAGGACGCCGCGCTCGAACCGCGCTTGCGCGCGCTCGGGATCGACGTCCTCGGCGAGGCGAATCTGCCGGTGGAACGGCCCGTACTCGATCTCCATCTGGTGATACACGCGTCCCGGCAGGCGCGGGCGCCGGCGCTCGCCGGCCACGACGAGCAGACGTTCCGCCGCGACCACGCGAACGGACTGCGCCTCGACGCCGGGCAGCTCCACGACGACCGTGAGGACGTGCGGGTCGTCCGTGTGGAAGCAGTCCACGTTCGGCCGGAAGCCGTGCCGAAGGCCCGAGAAGCGCGGGACCTGCCAGAGGTCCGCGAAGAGCTCCTCGATCTCTTCTTGCAGTTTGTCCACGTCGCGCCTCGGCACGCCCCCACGGTACCCAGGGGACTACCTTCCACGCATGGCGCGCTGGACGAGGTTCGTGCTCCGGCACCGGCGTGCCGTCGTCTGCCTCTGGATCGCCGTCTTCGTGCTGGGCGGCCTTGCGAGCCTGCGGATCGGGCCGCTCCTCTCGAACACGTTCAGCGTCCCGGGAACGGACTCGGAGCGTGCGCGGGCGATCCTCCAGCGGCACTTCGGCCAGCGGCCCGACGGCACGTTCACGATGGTCTTCCGCGTCCAGCGGGTGACGCCGGCCGCAATCGAACACGCGGAGCGTGCGCTCGTCGCCGGCGCGAGGCTCGTGCGCGGCGGGCGGGCCGGACATGTGTTCGCGCCGCGACCGCACGTCGTCTACGGCGACATCACCTCCGAGCTCGGCCTTGCGCAGGCCAAGAAGCCGACCGACGCGCTGCTTGCGGTCGCGCGCTCGCTCGGGCCGCCGGGGACCGCGTACGTAACCGGCGCCGGGCCGATCCAGCGCGATCTCGATCCGATCTTCTCGCAGGACCTGCGCAAGGGCGAGTCGATCGCCGTCCCGATCGCGCTCCTCGTCCTCATCGCGGTCTTCGGGATCTCGGTTGCCGTGACGATGCCGTTCATCTTCGCGGCGTGCACGATCACGGGCGCGACCGGGATCATGTACGGCGTCGCGCACCTCTCGGCCACACCGACGTACGTGACGAACCTGATCGAGCTGATCGGGCTCGGCATCGCGATCGACTACTCGCTGCTCGTCGTGTATCGCTTTCGCGAGGAGATCGCGCGCACCGAGGACAAGGAAGAGGCCGTCGTGCGGACCATGGAGACCGCGGGCCGTGCGGTCATCTTCTCCGGCGCGACGGTCGCGATCGGATTGCTGCTCCTCATCGCGATGCCGCTCCCGTTCATGCGGCTGATGGGGATCGCCGGGTTCCTCATCCCGGTCGTGTCGATCGCTGCCGCCTCGACGTTGCAACCCGTGCTGCTCCATGCATACGGGCGCCGCGGCACGGCGCGCAAGCGGCTTCTGCCCGGTGAGCCGATCGATCCCGAACGCGGCGCCTGGGCGCGCCTCGCGCGCTCGATCATGCGCCGACCGCTCGCCTACCTCGCGCTCGGCGCTGCGCTGCTCGTGAGCGCGGCCGTGCCGGGGCTCTGGCTCGCGACGACGCCCGGCTCCTCCTTCGGGATCCCGCGTTTCCCGCAGGCGATCGCGGGGTTCGACGTGCTGCGGAAAGCCGTCGGCGCAGGTGTGGTCGCGCCGACCGAGGTGGTCGTCGACACGGGCCGCCCCGGGGGCGCACGAACGCCGGCGCTGCAGTCGGCGCTGGCGCGGCTTCGTGCGGACGTCGCCGCCGACCCGGAGGTCGCTTCCGTGCGCGGCGGCCCCCTCCTCGACCCGACGGGGCGGTACGCCGTGCTCACGTCGTTCGGCAAGCACGACTACGGCGAGCCGCAGGAGCAGGCGTTCGCGAAGCGCCTGCGTGCGAAGGTCGTGCCGGCCGCGCGCTTCCCGAACGGCGTCGAGGTGCTCGCCGGAGGCGCGCCCGCGCAGGGCGTCGACTTCCTGCACCAGGCGTACACGCTGTTCCCGTGGCTCATCCTCGGCGTGCTCGTCCTGACGTACCTGCTCCTGATGCGCGCCTTCCGCTCGCTGCTCCTCCCGCTGAAGGCCGTGCTCCTGAACCTGCTCTCCGTCGGCGCGAGCTACGGCATGCTCGTCGTCGTCTTCAAGTGGGGCCTCGGCCACTCGCTGGTCGGCCTCTACCAGTTCGGGCAGGTCGAAGGGTGGATCCCGATCTTCCTGTTCGCAATGCTGTTCGGGCTCTCGATGGACTACGAGGTGTTCCTCGTCACGCGGATGCGCGAGGCGTGGGACGAAGGCGCCGACAACGCGACGGCAGTCGCGCACGGCCTCGAGCGGACGGGGCGGATCATCACGGCGGCGGCCGTGATCATGGTCGCGGCGTTCTCGGGCTTCGTCGCCGGGCGGATCGTCGGGCTGCAGGAGTTCGGGATCGGGCTCGCGGTCGCCGTGCTCGTCGACGCCACGGTCGTGCGCTCGCTGCTCGTGCCGAGCCTGATGGCGATCTTCGGCCGCTGGAACTGGTGGCTCCCTTCCTGGCCCGCGCGGCTCGTCCGCGTCCCGCCCTCGGCCCTCGATTTGCCTAGTAGACTCGGCCGGCTGTCATCGACGAAGGGAGAGGGATGACAAAGGGGTTCAGGGTTCTGCTCGTGTCGTGCGTCGCCTGTGTGGCGGCCGTGTGCGCAACGAGCGCTGGAGCCGATCCGACGGCTGGCCCGCCGATCTGCTCGCCGGCCACGCCTGCAACGGCAATCGCGGGGAGTTACGGAAACCTCGTGATCACCGGCAACGCCTACGTGGCCGCCGGGACGACGCTGTCGGTCAGCGGCAACCTGACGATCGCGCCAGGCGCCTGCCTCGATGCGTTCACGCTGGGCACGGTCACCGTTGGCGGAAGCGTGTTCGTCCAGCAGGGTGCGATCCTCGGCCTGGGTTGCACACCCGGCTCGCTGGGGCCGCCGTTCGATCAGCCGCCGTGCAACGGCCAGACGACGAACGACGTGGTCTGGGGCAACATCGTGGCAACCAACGCGCTCACGATGTACCTCGACGGCGACACGATCCACGGCAGCGTGATCTCGAACGGCGGTGGACCGGGTCTCACGCTCGATCCGTACGTGAACTTCCCGATCAAGGACAACGTGATCGGCGGAAGCGTGCTTGTGACGAGGTGGGCCGGGGCGTGGTTCGGGCTTCTGCGGAACACGATCCAGGGCTCGGCCGTCGTCGCATTCGACGCGGGTCTCACGACCGGCGACTTCGGCAACTACGACTCGACGGAGATCGGCCAGAATACGGTGCACGGGAGCCTTCTGTGCTTCGGCAACCGGCCGACGGCGAACTTCGGCGACTCGGGCGCCGCGCCGAACGTCGTCTACGGTCTCGCGCTCGGCGAGTGCGGCTTCAACGTGATGAAGCCCGATCTCGACTACCCGAATCACGATGGGCAGGGCGGGCCGCAGCCGATGTCGGTGCGCCCCTCCTGACGCGAACGACCTGCGCGCCGCTCACGAATCGAGAGCGGCGCGCAGGTCGGCGTGGAGCTGGCGGAGCTGGGCGGCCACGATGCCCGCTTCGCCCGCGTACGACTGGTTGAGCGCCGACTGCGCCCGTGCGAGCGGCCCGGCGGCTTCGTGGCCGGTGAGCGCACGGTCGGTCACGTCCGCGAGATCGCGAGTCGCCGACGCAAGGCCGGTCTCCGCAAGCGGCGCGTCCGCGACATCGCGCGCGACGGCGCGCGTGTGCCGGTAGACGCGCGCGGCGAGCCGGATGCGGCGGTCGAGCTCGACGACTCGCGCCGAGTCGCGCCGGCGGAGCGGACTCAGGCGCAACGACCGTTGCGTCGTGGCGAGCTCGAAGACGTCGCGGATCGCGTCGAGCGAGTGGGCCCGGAGGTCGTCGAGTTGCTCGGCGGTGCGGTTGTCGGCGGTCGCCAGGTCGCCCGCGACGATCGTCAGGTCGGAGACGAGCTCGTGTCGCAGCCGGTCGAGGCGCCGCTCGAGCTCGCGCACCGGATCGGGCGGCCAGAGGAGCGTCGACACGAGGATCGCGATCGCGCCGCCGATCGCCGTCTCCCAGATGCGCTGCACGCCGAGCCGCCCGGCCGCGGGCGTCGCGACGCCGACCATGAAGAGCGCTGCGATCGGCACCTCCAGGTTCGGCCGGTTGCCGACCTTCAGGAGAACCGATCCGAGCGCGCCGATGAAGAGGATCGCAGCGATGCGGACCGTCGACGCGGTCGAGACGTGCACGAACGCGATGCCGAGGCCGACCCCTGCGAATACGCCGACGACGCGGCCGAGCGTCACGGTCACAGCGGCGAACGGGTCGCCGGTCATCGCAACGAGCGGCACGAGCGCGGCAAAGATCGGGCGCTTCGCGCCGAGCGCCACGGCGAGCCACCACGCGGCGGTGCCGCCGACCGCCATCTTCGCGGCCAACCGGAGCTCGACGACGAGGTCGCGGTCGACGAGGCGTCGCCGCACCCACTCGCGCAGGAAGCCGGTGCGTGTCACGCAGGCGGCAGCCGCGCCAAAATCGCCTCCGCCATCCGCCGATTCGCTTCATCGACCATCTCTCCGTCCACGCGCGCGACGCCGGAGACCTCGAGCAGCCGTCGTGCGCGTTCGATCTCCGCCGCGGTCGGCGCGTACACCTCGTTGCACACCGCGACCTGCGCGGGATGGATGCACCATTTGCCGTCGTAGCCGAGCGCACGTGAACGTGCCGCGCTCGCACGCAGGCCCTCGAGGTCGCCGAGCCGCGCAAACGGCCCGTCGACGACGGCGAGGCCGAACGCGCGCGCGGCGACAGCCACTCGCGCAAGCGCGTAGCCCACGTGAGCGCCGTCGCCGATCGAGAGCTCGGGCACGCCGAGTGACGCGGCGAGGTCACCGGGCCCGAGAACGAGTGCTTCGAGCCCCCGCGCGGCTGCAATGCGCTCGCACTCGACGAGCCCGCGGGCCGTCTCGATCTGCGCCTCGGCCGGCACGGGCAAATCGTCGAGCTCGTCCGGCGACTCGACCTTCGGCAGCACCACGACGTGCGGCTGTGCGCGCTGGACGAGCTCGAGGTCGTCGAGAGAGCCGCGGTTGACGCGAATGGCGACGGTTGGTGCGCGCCAGTCGAGCTCCACCACCGCGCGCTCGACGAGCGCACGCGCCACATCCTTGCGCTCGGGCGCGACGGCGTCCTCGAGGTCGAGGATCACTTCATCTGCGTCGATGCCCGCGGCCTTCGTGAGCTTCGCCTCGTCGTCACCCGGGACGGTGAGGCACGAACGGCGGCGGCGGTTGCGCATGGCCGAACTTAGCTATTCGCTACGGTCGAGGCGAACCGCTTCTGCGGATCGCCCTATGAGAGTCGTCTCACGCTTCGTCCAGCTCGTCTGGGGCGGCGACGTCGATCGCGCCCTGCGCCCCGTGCTCGCGGTCAGTCTCGTCGGCTCGATCGCAGGCTCGTCGGCGTACCCCTTCCTCGGCATCTGGGCGATCAAGCACCTTGGCGCCGGGCAGGGCCTGCTCGCGTTCGCGTACCTGATCGGCGCGGTGCTGGCGGGAGTCACCGGTTACGGCGGCGGTCACTTCTCGGACCGCGTCGGGCGGCGGCCGATGATCCTCGCGGGCTGGGGCTTCGAAGCGCTCGTGCCGCTGCTCCTGCTCGCCGTAGGCGACCACGTGTACTGGGGTCTCGCGCTGCTCGCGCTGATGCCGGTGTTCGGGTCGCTCGGCGGCGCCGCCGACCAGGCGATGGTCGCCGACCTCGTCCCACCCGAGCGCCACGAGGCCGCATATGCATCGGTGCGTGTCGCTGCGAACCTCGGGGTCACGATCGGCCCGCCGATCGGCGGGCTGCTACTCATCGGCGGCAACTGGCCGCACCTCTTTCTTGGCACGCTGGTGCTCTCGGCGATCGGGTTCGCGATCGCGCTTCGCTACATCCCGCGCAGCGGAGCCTACGCACCGGCCGGGCCGCCTGAGCGCGGGTCGCTGCGCGTGATCCTGCGCGACTCGCCGTTTCTGCTCTTCATGCTCTCATCGGTGTTCGCGACGATGACGTACATCGCGACCGACACGCTGCTGCCGATCTCCGCGACCACGACGCACCATCTCGCGCCGGCCGCATGGGGGTTCCTGATGATCCTGAACCCGTTGTTCGTGACCGTGTTCCAGCTCCGGCTCACACGCTGGACGGCGCATGTGCCGGCCGCCCTGAAGCTCGGGCTCGCGATGCCGATGATGGGCGTTCCGTTCCTGCTCCTCGATTGGGACGGCTCCGCCGGCGTGATCGCTGTCGTGATCATGATCTTCGTGACCGGCGAGATGCTGTGGGTGCCGACGTCGCAGGCGGTCGTCGCCGCGCTCGCGCCGGCGGACATCCGCGGCGCCTACATGGGCGCGTTCGGCGGGACATGGTCGGTGGCTGGGCGCTGACGCCGTTCCTCGGCCTGCAGGTGCGGCATGCCTACGGCGACGCGACGATGTGGATGTGCGTCGCGTCGGTGGGAGTCGTCGCCGGGGTGCTCGGCGCCGCCGCCGCGCGCGGACGGCGAACGGGCGCCGCTATACCATCGCTTAGATGATCGATCCCGAATGCCCT
>DASRGQ010000036.1:0-18873 GCA_035650975.1 Gaiellaceae bacterium | reverse complement strand
GGGACGACCCGATGCTGGAGGATGCGCTCGGCGAGCTCGCACGACGGACGGCTCCCGAGCTCGTGATCGCGTCGGGCGACCTGACGCACCGCGGCACGCCCGACCAGCACGCCCGCGCCGCCGCGCTCCTCCGCGCGCTGGGCGTCCCGGTGCTCGCGGTGCCCGGGAACCACGACATCCCGTACAGGTTCCCGGCCCGGTTCACGCACCCGTGGCGTCTCTTCGAGCGCGAGTGGCAGACGACCGAGCCCGTCCATGCGTCGGCGGGGCTGCAGGTCGTCGGGCTCAACTCGGTGCGGCCGTGGCGGCACCAGTCGGGCGGCGTCGACGACGCGCAGCTCGACCGGGTCGCGGCGCGCCTCGGCGGCGGGGCCGACGGCGCACTGCGTGTCGTCGTGCTGCACCACCAGCTGATCGGTGCGCCGTGGCGCACGCGCAAGCGGCCGGTCGCGCGCCGCACGCACGTGCTCGCGCACCTCGTCGACGCCGGCGCCGAGCTGATCGTCGGCGGCCACATCCACCAGGCAGCGGTGAGCGAGCGACACGAGTTCGAAGTCGTCGGCGACGGCGAGGCCGGTGCAGTCGTCTCGATCGCGCCTGGTCTGGGGCAGCCGCGCCCGCGCCGGCGCGGCGAGGCGAGAGGGTGTGTCGTCTACAACGCCGATGACACGTCGTTGACCGCCGAGACGTCGATCTGGCGCGACGGCGGCTGGCAGCTCACGGCCGTGCGCCGCTTCGCGCGCGGCTAGACGTCCTTCGTGCCGGCGCGCAGAGCGTCGAGCTTCGCCGCGAGCTCGTCGTCGTCGAGCATGCCCGCGCGGTGCAGCTCGCGCAGCATGGCCTCGTGACGCGTGCGCTGCACGACGTTCGCATCCGGGCGCAGCGCATCGGGGTCGATGCCCAGCTTGCGCAGCTTCTCGCGCTGACCCTCGACCCCGAGGCCTCGCTTCGGGAACGCGAGCGCACCCGGTCCGAAGATCGGCCGCTTCTGCACGAAGCGCCGGTAGGCGGCGACCAGCGCGATCGCGATGCCGAACGAGAGGAAGGAGACGAGGTAACCGTTGTCGTGCGAGATCGCGTTCCCGATCAGCGCCCCGACGATCGAGCCGGCGAGGCCGATCGCGATCGTGAGCCAGATCGGCATCGGGTCCGGGCCCGGAATCGCGAGCCGCGCGAGCCCACCCGTGATGAAGCCCGAGATCAGGATCGCGAGGATGAAGCCCAAACTCAATTTCCGCTCCAGCGCCGGCCAAGCCGGCGCCTCCGCTCTTTGCTGAGCTCCGTCGAGCCTACGCTCACGTCGCGACCTCCGCGAGCGCGTTCAGGTCGCGGCGAATCTCCTTGATCTCGTCGCGGAGCTTCGCCGCGTACTCGAACCGCAGCTCCTCGGCCGCCTGGAACATCTCCTCCTCGAGCGTGACGAGCAGGCGCTCCAGTTCCTCGCGGTTCATGCCCTCTGCCTTGTCGCCGCGGCGGCGCCGCGACCTGGGCACGTGCGGCTGCTCGAGGGCGAGGAACTCGGCGATGTCCGAGACGCCCTTTGTGATCGAGATCGGCTCGACCCCGTGCTCCTCGTTGTAAGCCAGCTGCGTCGCGCGCCGCCGGTTCGTCTCCTCGAGCGCGCCCTTGATCGCCTCGGTCTGCTTGTCCGCGTACATCAACACTCTTCCGTCGACGTGCCTCGCTGCGCGCCCGATCGTCTGGATCAGCGCGGTCTTGCCGCGCAGGAACCCCTCCTTGTCGGCATCCAGGATCGCGACGAGCGACACTTCCGGCAGGTCGAGCCCCTCGCGCAGCAGGTTGACGCCGACCAGGACGTCGTAGTCGCCGAGCCGTAGCTCGCGAATGATCTGGATCCGCTCGAGGGTGTCGACTTCGCTGTGCAGGTAGCGCGTCTTCACGCCTGCCTCGAGCAGGTAATCGGTGAGGTCCTCGGCCATCTTCTTCGTCAGTGTCGTGACGAGGACGCGCTCGCCTTTCTCCTCGCGGCGACGGATCTCGTTCAGGAGATCGTCGATCTGATTGCGCGTCGGGCGAAGCTCGACTTCCGGGTCCACGAGGTACGTAGGGCGGATCAGCTGCTCGGCGACGCGCGCCGATTGGCGCAGCTCCCACGCACCGGGTGTCGCCGAGACGAAGATCGCCTGCGGGACCTTTGCGAGGAACTCATCGAAGCGCAGCGGGCGATTGTCGAGCGCGCTCGGCAAGCGAAAGCCAAAGTCGACGAGTGTCTGCTTGCGGGAGCGGTCGCCTTCGTACATGCCGCCGATCTGCGGGACGGTCTGGTGCGACTCGTCGATCAGCACGAGGTAGTCGGACGGGAAGTAGTCAAGCAGTGTGTGCGGCGCGGAGCCGGCAGGGCGGCCGTCGAGGATGCGCGAGTAGTTCTCGATCCCGTTGCAGAAGCCGAGCTCGCTCATCATCTCCATGTCGTACTCGGTGCGCTGCCGGATGCGGTGCGCCTCCAGCATCATCCCCTTCGACTCGAAGAGCTTGACCTGCTCCTCGAGCTCGTGGCGGATCTCGCCGAGCGCACGCTCGATCGTCGGCTTCGACGTGACGTACTGCGTCGCCGGAAACACGGTGATGTGCTCGAGCTTCGAGAGCACCTCACCGGTGAGCGGGTCGAAGTGTGTGATCTGCTCGACCTCGTCGCCGAAGAACGAGACGCGGTAGGCGGTCTCCGAGTGCGACGGCTGGATCTCCATCACGTCGCCCTTGACGCGGAATCGGCCGCGCCCCAGCAGCGTGTCGTTGCGGGCGTACTGGATGTCGATCAGCTTGCGGAGCACGAGGTCGCGGTCGGCGCTCTCCCCCACCGTCAGCGCGACAAGCTTCTTCTCGTACTCCTCGGGTGAGCCGAGGCCGTAGATGCA
This sequence comes from Gaiellaceae bacterium, assembly GCA_035650975.1. Taxonomy (GTDB): domain Bacteria; phylum Actinomycetota; class Thermoleophilia; order Gaiellales; family Gaiellaceae; genus PALSA-600. The sequence continues at coordinate 15,997 of DASRGQ010000036.1, read as the reverse complement.
CGACACCGACGCGACGATCACGGTGTCGCGGCGCGAGAGCAGGTTCGCGGTCGCGGCGTGGCGCAGACGGTCGATGTCGTCGTTGCGCGAGCTGTCCTTCTCGATGTAGAGGTCGGCCTGCGGGACGTACGCCTCCGGCTGGTAGTAGTCGTAGTAGGAAACGAAGTACTCGACGGCATTCGAGGGGAAGAACTCGCGGAACTCGTTGCAGAGCTGAGCGGCGAGCGTCTTGTTGTGTGCGATCACGAGCGCCGGCTTCTGCGTCTGCTCGATGATCCACGCCATCGTCGCCGTCTTGCCCGTCCCGGTCGCGCCGAGGAGCGTCTGGAAGCGCTCGCCTGCGCGGACGCCGTCCGCGAGGCGCTCGATCGCCTGCGGCTGGTCACCGGTCGGCGCGTACACGGTCGAGGTTTTGAGCGCGGGCATCGGGACAGGGTAACTCCCGTGACGCAGCAGACCTCGTCTCCGCCCTACGGCGCCTACGCCGGAATCATGGCGGCGTTCGCGGGCGGCCTCGCCGCCGCCGGCGCGGCGGCGCACGCGCTTGGTCGCGACCCGCGCGACCACACGTCACTCGACTTCGTGGTGCTCGGCCTCGCAGCGTTCAAGGCTTCGCGGACGGTGGCGCGCGACGAGGTGACGAGCTTCCTGCGCGAACCGTTCGTGGAGGGGACGGCGAAAGAGGGCGCGGAGGATCCGGTTCAGACAGGCGACCTGCGACAGGCGATCGGCGAGCTCGTCACGTGCTCGCGCTGCATCGGCACCTGGATCGCGGCGGGTCTCGCGGCGACGCAGGTCGTCGCCCCGCGCTTCGGCCGCCTGCTCACGTGGACGCTCGCGTCGGCAGGTGCAAACGACTTCCTGCAAGTAAGCTTCGCCGCGCTGGCGAACAAGTCGAACGAGCTCGAACAGCGCGTCGGCTAACTCGGTTGCCGCGCGAAGTGCGGAACCGAGTTGTACGTCTTACGCGGACCGCATCGGGCCTACATCCTGGTTCCGGCTACGCCGGCAACCAGGGTAGGCGCAGCCCGCGCCTAGTCTCCCCAGTCGAAGTCGCGGCTGCGCGACCAGAGGTTCTCGTCGGAAGGGGCGTCTTCGGCCGGCTGCTCGGTGGGGGCGACGTCGGCGGCCTCGACGGTGGGAGCCTCGACGAACGTGTCGTCCGTCGTCGGCCAGTCGAGTGAGGTTTCCTCGGCTTCGATGCCCTGCACGCCGTCCATCGTGTCCTCGATCCGGGCCTGCTCCTCGGTCTTGAAGAGCGGGTGGTTCTCGAACGGGTCGTCCGTCAGGTACTTCCCGAGCGGCATCTCATGCTCGAGCGCAGCGTTCCGGCGCTTCAGATCGAGATGGTCCTGAATCACCTGCGCGAACATCGACGTGTCGACCGCCATGAAATCCTCCTGCTCCGAACCCATTTCCCCGCGGAATCGTAGACCATCCCGGACGAAAGCGCCTCCGCCGCCCCGACGCGGATCGGGCAGAATGGCGCGGTGCGGGGCCTCAGGATGGGATCGCGGGTCGGCGTCTTCGGCGCGGCGCTGACCGTGCTCGACGTCTGGCGCAGGCTGCCGCCCAGGCAGCGGCGCTGGGTGACGCGGCAGGCGCGGAAGCACGGTCCGAGGCTCGCGCGCCAGGCGTACCACGCCTCGCGGAACCGCCGGCGCTAGAAGGACAGCGCGTTGCGCGCGATCCGGTCCTGCTCGATCAGATGCGCGGTCGGATAGCCCTCGGACGGGCTCGCGCGCCACGGCCGGCCGATGTAGCGCAGCGGCTTGCCCGCCGCGCACTCCTCGAGGCGGTGGCGGATCGAGCGCCACGGCCCCATGTTCTGGGGCTCTTCTTGCACCCAGACGACCTCTTCGAGCGCGGGATAGCCGGCGACGAGCGCCGCGGTTGCCTCGGTCGGGAACGGATAGAGCTGCTCGATACGGGCAACCGCCACACCGTTGCTCGCCTCGGCATACGTCTCGTGGCCGGCGACGTCGTAGTAGATCTTGCCGCTGCAGAGAACGAGGCGGCGCACGGATTGCCTGTCGTCGCGAACGTCGTCGATCACCGGCCGGAACGAGCCGTGCGCGAGCTCCGCGATCGTCGACGTCGCCTCCTTCAGCCGCAGCAATCCCTTCGGCGTTACGACGACGAGCGGCCGCGCGATCACATCGAGCGCCTGCCGGCGAAGCAGGTGGAAGTACTGCGCAGCGGTCGTGCAGTTCGCGATGCGGATGTTCTCCTGCGCGCCGAGCTGCAGGAACCGCTCGAGGCGCGCGCTCGAATGCTCGGGCCCGTTGCCCTCGTAGCCGTGCGGCAAGAGCAGCGTGAGCCGCGACGTCTCACGCCACTTCGAGAGCGCAGACGAGATGAACTGGTCGATGACGATCTGCGCGCCGTTCGAGAAGTCGCCGTACTGCGCTTCCCACACGACGAGCGCCTCCGGCGCAGCTGCCGAGTAGCCCCACTCGAAGCCGAGGCACGCGTACTCGGAGAGCGGCGAGTTGTAGACCTCGAACGACGCGACTGCGTCGTCGAGGTGCTGGATCGGCGCGAACGTCTCGCCGGTCTGCGTGTCGTGCAATACCAAGTGGCGCTGCGCGAACGTACCGCGCTGCACGTCCTGCCCTGTGAGCCTGATCGGGATGCCTTCGACGAGCAGCGACGCATACGCAAGCGACTCGGCGTGACCCCAGTCGATGCCGCCGTCGACGAGTGCGCCGCGCCGGCGCTCGAGCTGCTTCGCGAGCTTCGGATGCACGGTGAACGTCTCCGGGGTTCGCAGGAGCTCGTCGTTGAGCGACGACAGCCGGTCATCGGCGACCGCGGTGACGACATGCGTCTCGGCCGTCCGCGCGGGCAGCTCCTCGTGCTCCTGCTTCGCCTCCCCGAACGACGCCTTCAAACGGTCGTGCGCCCCGCGGAGCGCTGTCTCGACTTCCTTGACGAGCGCGTCCGCCTGCTCGCGGGTCAGGACGCCCTCTTCGATGAGCTGTTCCTCGTAGAGCTCTCGGACGCTCTCGTGCGCGTTGATCTGCTCGACCATCAACGGCTGGGTGTAGGCCGCCTCGTCCTGCTCGTTGTGGCCGAAGCGGCGGTAGCCGACGAGATCGATGACGACGTCCTGCGCGAACCGGCGCCGGTAGGCGAGCGCCAGGCGCACGGCCGCGATCGACGCCTCGGGATCATCGGCGTTCACGTGGACGATCGGGCTGTCGAAGCCCTTGGCAAGGTCGGACGAGTAGCGCGTCGACCTCCCTTCGGTGGGATCCGTCGTGAAGCCGATCTGGTTGTTCGTGATCAGATGCAGCGTGCCGCCGGTCGAGTAACCGTCGAGCCCGTGCAGGTTGAACGTCTCCGCGACGATCCCCTGCCCCGCGAACGCGGCGTCGCCGTGGAGCAACACCGGCAACGCAACCGAAGCATCGTGCGCGCCGTTCTTCGTCGAGCGGTCCGTCTGCTCCGCGCGCGTGCGTCCCTCGACGACCGGGTCCACGGCCTCGAGATGGCTCGGGTTCGCGACGAGGCGCACGCCGACCTTGCCGCTGCGCGTCGTGCGCGTCCCTGCTGCCGCGAGGTGATATTTGACGTCGCCGGTCCCGCCCTCCGGGTCGGCGGCAACGGCGTCGATCGTGCGCTCGCCTTCGAACTCGCGGAGGATGTACTCGTACGGTGTCCCGATCGTGTGCGCGAGCACGTTGAGACGGCCACGGTGCGCCATGCCCATCACGACCTCGTGCGCGCCGGCCTCCGCCGCGAGCTCGATCGTCTCGTCGAGCATCGGGATCATCACGTCGAGGCCTTCCAGCGAGAACTGCTTCTGGCCGAGGAACCGCTTGCGCAGGAACCGCTCCATGCCCTCGACCTCGCACAGCCGGCGGAAGAGCGCCGTCTTCTCCTCGGCCTGCAGCGGTTGCCGGTAGCGGCCGGACTCGATCGCCTGCCGGAGCCACACGCGCTGTTGGTGGTCGGCGAGGTGCTCGATCTCGTAGGCGATCGTGCTGCAGTACGTTTCGGCGAGCTGCGGCAGAACGTCGGCGAGCGTGTCGCCTGGCACGTGGACGCGCAGCACGGAGGCCGGGATGCGCGCCTGCAACTCGGGCGTCAGCTTGGGCTCAAGCCGGAGCGGCTCCAGCGACGGGTCGCCGACCGGCTCGGAGCCGAGCGGGTCGAGGCGTGCCGCCAAATGGCCATGCGTCCGGTGCGCCTTGACGAGTGCCATCGCCGCTGCGATGCCGCCGAGGAGCTGTGCGTCGGGCGCCGGCGCGGTCGGCGCAGGCGCCTCCACGACGTGTCCGTTGCCGCTGCCGTTCGCGGGCGAGTCGGGGAGCGCCTCAAGCAGTCGGGCGATTCCCGGATGGGTCTTCACGAGGGCCGAATCGCCGCTCTCGAAGAGCGCGCGCCACTCCGACGGCACCGCCTCGGGATTCTCGAGGTACTCGTCGAGCAGGGCGCGCGCGTAACCGGCGTTCAAGCCGTCGACGTCGTGCGTGCTCACACCTGTGTTGTACCAGGGGGCTGCCGGTTGTCCTCCGCTCGTTCCGTGAGGGATTCGGTCAGTACAGCGGGTGGTGCGTCAGCACCTGCAGCGCGGCGCCGACAACGAAGCAGACGCCAACCACCACGAACCCGGCGCGGATGAGCCTTTGCTGCTCGGCGCTCATCACGGTCGCGATGAGCAAAAGGATCAGCGCGGCAGGCGCGAGCCGGAACGGGCGGTAGAGCAGCTCCATCCCCCCGAGAAAGAGTGCACCGGCGGCGAGAAAACCGGCAACGACGTCGCGCGGGCGCTGGGCTTCCCGGCCGGTGGAGCTCGACGTCACGGGGCGACTCTATCGCGACGCGCGTGACTGACGCCGACGCGATCGCGTGTGCCGTGCGGGCCGCCGCGGCGCGGCCGCGGCCCGCTCGGCCGCTTCCACGGACGCCAGATCGACTGCTCCTCCTGCTCGAGGCCCGGCTTCGGCTCGGCCTTGATCGCGTACCAGACCACGAAGCCCAGGTAGACGATGGGGATCTTCAGGATGAGCATCATGAAGAGCAGCTCCCATGCTGCAGCCGACATTGTCGGATTGTACGAAACGCCACGGCCCTCGTGGCGAGCGGTTCAGTAGAGGGGGTAACCCGAGGGAGCGAGCGCCGTCGGCTGCGGCACTCCGTCCGAGAGAAGGAGGAGGCCCGGTACCGGGTCGAGCCGGAGCCGAGCTGCGAGCACGAGCTCGACGAGCGCACGCGCACTGCCCGGGACGCGCACCCGCACCGGCCCTCGCGCGCGGCCAAGCTCGCCCGCGAGGGCGCGCGCGGCCGCCGCCGGAGTCGCTCCCGCGACAGGCCCGATCGCCCCACCCGGAAAGACGTAGGAATACGCGTCACCCCACGTGGCGCGCCGCGCAATTCGCTCCCAGTAGCGGTGGTCGACACTCCGGTCGAATCCGTATGCAGCGAGGTCTATCGCAGGGAGGTCGGCGGGAGCCTCCTCGGCCGACTCATGATCGGTCGCGGCGGGAACGCCGGCGAAGGTGAGCAGCGGCGTCGACGGGACGAGCCCTCGGCGCGCGTAGAGGGTGTTCGACACCGGCTGGATCGCGTCGGTGAGCGTACGCCGCCGCACCGCCGGTCCCCACACCGCGTCGAGGAGCGCCGAACCGACGCCGCTCGCCTGGGCGCTCGGCGACACGAAGAGCGACGCCAGAAACCAGTCGTCTCCCCGCGCCCACGCCGAGCAGTAGCCGACGACGCGTTCGCGCTCCTCGGCGACGACGCTGGTCCCGGTCTCGAGGATGTGCCGCTGTGTCGACGAGAAGACCTCGAGCGGAGGTGACGGGGGCTCGAAACGGTGGCGGGTGAAGAGCTCGCCGATCGCGTCGAGAAACGTCGCGTGCATCGCCGGCAGGTCGTCGGCGGTCGTGGGACGAAGCTCCACGACCGCGGACGTTACGCGTTCTCCTTCGGCGTCAAGTTCACCTACTCGTTGTCTTGCGGTTTGTCGATCTGAACCCTGCTCGCACGCCGCCGCGGGCGGCGTCGAGCGAGGGCCGTGATCGCAATGGCCAAGATGGCGAGGCTCAGCCCTACTTCCACCGGCCCGAACGCACCGCCGAAGGAAACAGCTGCCGCGAGGACGAGGACGATCGCGGCGAGCGCGACTGTCCTACCAGTCACGCCTTGCGCCTCCTCCGTCCGCGCCGAGCCAGGCGCCATTGCCGTTCGTCCAGAGCTTGACCCACGGATAGGTGGAGCCAATGCATCCGTATTTGAAGATGCAGTTGTCGAATTGGCCTTCGTCCATCGTGTAGTGGCCGCCCGTGGAGCCCCCTCCCCAAAAGTAGTAGTAGTGCTGCTGAGCGACGACGCCGCGGAACTGCTGGTTCGCGTCCACGTTCGAGACGGATGCAGCGTCGTTGATCGACGAGATCGCTCCGGCGTTCCAGCAGAAGTGCGTGATGACGTGGAACCTGTAGAGCAGCGTGCCGACGAGCGCTGAGTGACCGCTCTCGTACCAGTCGACGACCTTGCACCCGGACGGGCTCGTCCACCCGACGGCCGGCGCGCGAGGAGCGGAGCTCTGGAGGTACGAAGCGCCGTATGGACCGCTTCCACTTCCCGAGCGCTCGGCGACGAACGAGCCTCCGAGGGTGTAGAGCGTTTCGTCCCAGCCGTTGTCGAAGACGATCGGCGTCGGCTGCGGGCTCGGCGGGATGGGCGGCGGCGAGCCGGTCACGGCGATCGCGACGCTCCCCTGCCCGTTGCCGTACGCGTTCGAGCAGCTGATGGCGATCGTCGTGGGGTTGGCCGTCAGCCCTGTGGTGCTCGTCGAGCCACCGCCGGCCGCGACCGATCCCGAGAGGCCGCCGCCGCTGATCGTGCAGGTCGTCGGGCTGTTGCCGGTCGTCCAAGTGACGGTCGACTTGCCTCCGTAGGAAACGGTCGCGGGCGATGCAGTGACCTTGACGGTCGGCGGAGAGCCCGAGCCGCCGCCACCACCACCACTACCGCCGCCACCGCCGGACGCACACACGGGGCCGGCGTTCTGCTGCCACGCGAGCCCGTTCGACGCGCTGCCGATGAAGGCCGTCACCGAAATGCATTGCGCCGCAGAGAGAGTATGCGTCGCATACGTGGTGTTCGAGCTGACCGCTCCGTCGCTCCAGTGAACGTCCACATGCGTCGCCTCACCGCAGAACGCCCACCCCTGCACCTGCGCGATCGCAACAGCGCCGGACCCGTCGAGCCCGAGTGTGGTCGACCCTTGGCTCAAGGGCTGGCCCGCGTTGCAATCAGGGTGGACGACGGCCGAGCTCGCAACTGCGGCGGCCGCAAGCGCGACGAGCGCGGCCGTCGCTGCCGGTAAGACCTTGAAAAGTCCCTTCTGCACTTGCGACTCCTCTCGTTGTCGTTTCCGACAACGGTAGGAGTGAAGTACGCACGTGTCTGTGCCGATCCCGTGCCAAGAGCGTGACGGCTGCGGCCTTCCCGCGCCAGTGTCCGAAACGGACGTTTTGCAGGAGGCTTGAAACGCCCTCGCGACGGGTACGGAGCGCGCATGCCCGAAACGATCCAGATCGACGTCCCACGCGACGGCATCGACGGCGACCTCGCCGAGGCGCTCGCCGCTCATGGCCTGCACGCCGACGTCGTCGACGGTGACGACGGCTGCGCCCTCCAGGTGCGTTTCGCCTCGGCCGAACGCGAACGCCTCCTCGACGGAGCCGTGCACGCGATCGAGGCCTACCTCTCCGAACGACTGCTGCCGCTGGTCGTGCAACGCGCCGACGACGGCGCCGTCATCCGCCCTCCCGGCGACTGATCGACTAGTAGCGTAGGCGCCCGTGCCGGGCGCCAGTTCGATCCTTGCAGCGGGTGTCGTGGCGCTCGCGGTTGCGACCGCAACCGGAGGCGCGGAAGCACCGCCGTCCTGGACGACCTACGGCGCGGGCACGGCGCGCACCGGCCTCGCGGCGAGCTCCGACTCCGTCACACAGCTCACGCGCCACTTCGTCATCCCGCTCTCGGGCGGCATTACGGCGCAGGTGCTCGAAGCGGACGGCACCTTCGTCGCGGCGTCGACGGGCGGGGAGATCGTCGCGTTCGACGCCGACGGCTTCATCCGCTGGCGCGCCGACGTCGGTCAGCTCGCGCACAGCTGCCAGCAGCTGAACGGCTACGGGGTCGTCGGGACGGGTGTGATCGACCCCGCATCAGGGACGTACTACGTCGCCGATGCGTTCGGACGACTGCATGCGCTGAGCCTCGCGACAGGCGCCGAGCGGAGCGGGTGGCCGGTTCGCGTCTTCTCGGACTTCGACCGCGAGCTCGACTGGGGCGCGCTCACCCTGGCGGCAGGCTCTGTTTACATTCCGACCGCCGCCTACTGCGACCAGCCCGGCACACCGGGTGGGATCTACCGCGTCGACCTGGCGACGCGCGCGGTCACGCACTGGCTCGCGGTGACGCTCGACCAGGGCGGAGGCGGCGGGCCCTGGGGCTGGGGCGGTCAAGCCTACGACCCGGCGGTCGGCCTCTTCGCCGGCACCTCCGGCGCGTTCTCGGCCGGTTCGAACGTCGGTGGGTCGTTCACCGAGACGGCGGGGAACGGCGACCGCCTGATCCAGTTCTCGACCGGGCTTGCGATCCAGGCGTCCAGCCACCCCGCCGGCCTGCCCGACCGGCAGGATCTCGACTTCGTCGGCTCGCCGCTCCTCGTCGGCAGTACCACGTCGTGCGGCCCGCTCGTCGTTGCGGCGACGAAGAACGACACCGTCTATGGCTGGCACGAGCACGATCTCGCCGCGGGCTACGCATGGAAGGTCGCGATCGAGCCGTACGCGATCAACGACCCGTTCGTCTCGCAGCTTGCGTGGTCGCCGGCGACGTCGTCGATCTACGCCGTCACCGGCACCGAGCTGGTGCGGATCGCGATCGGAGCGAACTGCAGCGCGAGCGTCGAGTGGCGACGGCCGCTCGGCACCCACACCGAGAACGGCTCGCCGACGGTCGCGGGAAGCGTCGTGTGGTTCGCGAACAACGGCACGCGACAGCTCGTGGGGTACGACACGACGACTGGCGCGCGCGTGCACGCGGTCCCGCTCGGCGGCACGACGCTCGAAGCGCCGACGATCGTTGCCGGCCGGCTCGTCGTCGGCACGTTCAACGGGATCGTCGAAGGCTTCGCGACCGGCCGCGCCGTTTCGCCGCCGCCGGCTGCACACGCGCCAACCGTGTGGGCGTCGGCATCCGCCGGCTGGCAGAGCCGCTCGACCGGCGTCTTCGCGACGAAGGACGGCGGCAAGCATTGGACGCGGATCTACCCCCACCCCGCGCTCGCGGTCCTGCCGTCGGCGACGAGCGGTGTTCTCTCGACAGGCTTCCTGCCGGGGACGTGCATGTGCGCGACGCGTCAGCTGTGGACGACCGACGGCGGCAGGACGTGGCACGACACGAAGACGCTCGGCGGCTCGTTCGCAGGCAGCGGCGGCAGCGTCTACTTCTGGCAGAACGGCACGCTGCGGCTACTCGCGCCGCTGCCGGCGGCTGCGTCCACGGCACGACTTGCCGCGCGCGTCGTCGCGACCGCTGCGAACGGGACGATCGTTGCTGCGGCGCCGGTCGCCGGCGGAGTCGTCGCGCTCGTCTCGAACCGCGTCGGCGGTCAGGGCTGGGACAACGCACCGCGCGTGATCGTCGCGCACGGCTCGACCGCGCGCGTCGTGACGCTGCCGCGGCAGGCAGGCAACCCGCTCGTGACGAGCATCACCGCGAGCGGCGCTACCGTCGTTGTCCGCGCGACCGACTTCACCGGGCAGCCGACGACAACTCTGACCTGGAGATCGAACGACGGCGGCGCGACGTGGGCCGTCAGCTGAACAACGGAATGGACCCAGCCGGGCTCGAACCGGCGACCTCTACCATGCCGAGGTAGCGCTCTCCCAACTGAGCTATGGGCCCGTGGCGTCGATCAGTGTACCGCCGAACTCGTAGTGGCTCGCCAAGCGAATTCCGACATGCTGGTGGTTGCGGGCCGGACGGATGCGCAGGTAGCAGCGATCAAGACTGGCGCAGTACACGCCCATCGCATCGAACTCGCCCTGGAACGTGTGTCTGCTGTCTCTTTAGGCCGTGGCGGCTTCGACCGTCTCGTGCGGCACGTCGTCCCACAGCTCCTCGAGCCGGTAGAACGCGCGTGCCTCGGGCGTGAAGACGTGCAAGACGACGTCGATGTAGTCCGCGACGATCCAGGTCGCCTCGGTCGCGCCGTCGGAGCTACGCGGGAGCAGGTCGTGATCGCGCTTCATCAGCGCATGCACCTCGTCCCAGATCGACTTCGTCTGGCGCGGGTTGCCGCCCGTGACCACGACGAAATAGTCCGTGTACGCACAGACGGGCTGCATGTCGAGAATGAGGACGTCGCGGCCGAGCTTGTCCTGAGCGATCGCCGCGATCCGCCGTGCCTGTTCGAGTGGGGTCAAGCGCCGGAAGTGTAGCCGCGGCTGGGCCGGTAGAGCCGCTCGCGTCGGATGACCGCGGCAACGGCTGCCGGCAGCTCGTCGCCGACGTCTTCGCCCCGCTCGAGCCGTTCGCGCAGCTCACGTGAAGCGGCCGGCACCGGCTCGGCGAGCTCGAAGAAGCGCACCCGCTCGGGACGGGCGAGCTTTGCAAGCACGTCGTCGAGCCGCGACTGCGCGAAGCCCGGCCGGGTGCCGACTGCGAGCCGCGCGCGGCGCAGCACCTCCTCCGGCTCCTGCCAGCCGGGGAACGCGGCAAACTGGTCGGCGCCGAGCACCAGCACCGGGTCGTCCCACTCCGGATGCGCGCGCAGCAGCTCCACCGTGCGCGCATGCTCGTCGAGGCGGACGTCCTCGTCGGGAAACGCGGCCTGCGCCATGCGCAGCCGAGCGTCGGCAGGCGTCGCGACGCGCTTGTGCCCCGGGTCGGCCGAGACGAGCACCACGAGCTGCGGCACGCCGAGCTCGAGCTTCGCCTGCCGCGCGAGCCCCACGTGCCCGCGATGCGGCGGGTCGAACGCGCCGCCGAAGACCGCGACGCGCTCCGGTTCCGGCAAAGCCGGCACCTCCGCTTCTTGAGAGCCTCCGTCAAGCCTACGGCTCATGTCATGAGAGCTCGAGCAGCTCGTCGCCGCGTTCGACGAGTGCGCCGCGCCGCGCGCCCGCCGCCTTCAACGCACGCTCGAGCTCCTCTTCCGAGGGCGGCTCGCCGACGACGCGGAAGCCGGAGTCGGTTCTTAGCAGGCGCCACGGCCGCGCCTTCGGCTCCGGCCGATAGACGAGGTGCTCGACGAGCGCGTCCGCGGGCTCCTCCACAGGCTCCAGCTCGGGAACGAGCGCGAACAACCGCGCGCGCAGCTCGGCGACCCCCTGCCCCGTCGCGCACGAGATGCGCAGCACGTCGAGGATCCGCTCGTCCGTAATGTCGAACACCGGGTTGGCCTCGAGATCGTTCTTGTTCAAAACGACAAGCTGCGGCCGCTCGTCGAGACCTGCGCCGTATGCAGCGAGCTCCGCGTCGATCGTCCGCCATTGCTCGTCCGGGGGGTGAGACCCGTCGATGACGTGCACGAGCATGCGCGCGCGTTCGAGATGCGCAAGGAACTCGTGGCCGAGGCCGACGCCGTCGCTCGCGCCTTCGATCAGGCCGGGAACGTCCGCGACGACGAGTTGACGCCCGTCCGGCGACTCGACCGTCCCGAGCACCGGCTGAATCGTCGTGAACGGATAGTCGGCGATCTTCGGCCGCGCATTCGAGATGCGCGTGAGCAGCGAGCTCTTGCCCGCGTTCGGCAGTCCGACGAGCGCCGCATCGGCGAGCAGCTTCAGCTGGAGCTCGACATCCAGCTCGTCTCCCGGCGGCCCGACCTCCGCGAAGCGAGGGACTTGCCGCGTGGAGGAGACGAAGCGTGCGTTGCCGCGACCGCCGCGGCCGCCGCGCGCAAGCACGGTACGTGCACCGCTGCGCGCGAGGTCGGCGACGAGCGCACCGTCGGCGGCCAGCACCTGCGTGCCGACGGGAACGCGCACTTCTGCGTCGTCGCCGTCCGCGCCGTGCTTGCGCGCACCGCGGCCGTTCTCGCCGCGCCCCGCTTCGATGTGACGCCGCCGCTGCAGCGCGGAGAGGTCGCGCAGCGCCGGGTCTGCGACGAGCGCCACGTCGCCGCCGCGGCCGCCGTCGCCTCCGTCCGGGCCGCCCTTGGGCACGAACTTCTCGCGTCGGAAGCTCAGCCCGCCGTCGCCGCCCTTCCCGGCTTTCACGTGGATCTTCGCCCGGTCGTTGAACATGCTCCGCCGACCCGCTCCCGCGGGCTCAGCTCACGACTCGACGACCGACACGAAGCGGCGCTCGCCGCTCGTGCGGAACGAGATCGTGCCGGCGCGCACCGCGAAGATCGTGTCGTCGCGGCCGATCTCGGTCCCCGGGCCCGGCCGGAACCTCGTCCCGCGCTGACGGACGATGATGTTGCCCGGCTCTGCCGCCTGGCCGTCGAACATCTTCACGCCCAGGTACTTCGGGTTCGAGTCGCGGCCGTTCTTCGAGGAGCCGAGACCTTTCTTGTGTGCCACTTGGTTACGCCTCCTCTTTCGCCTTCAGCGCGGACTCGAGCGCGGAGATCGCACCCTTGCGCGCGGCGTTCGCGCGCTCGAACTCGAGCGCCGCTTCGAGCATCGGCCGGTTCCACGTCTTCGCGCCCTCGGCGATCTTCGCCACGGTGAGCTCCTCGTAGCCGCTGGGCATGCCCTTGACGTGCTCCTCGGCGGTGGGCGGCGCGGGCGGCGCCTCCTTGGGCGGCGCGGCCGCGGATTTCTTCGCAGGTGCGGCCTTCGTGCCTGCGGCGAGCGAGACCTGCACGCGCGACGTGGCGGCGCGGAAGCCGTTGTGGCGCTTGTAGCCGGTGCGGCGCTTGTACTTGCCGATGCGGATCTTCGGGCCGCGCTCGTGCGCGAGCACCTTCACCGTGACGGCGGCGTCGCCGAGCAGGACGTCCGGGCTGAACGACCCGCCCTCGTCCGTCTTCAGGCGGTCGACGACCAGCGTCTCGCCCTCGCGGACGCGGTACTGCTTCCCTCCGAGACGGATGATCGCGTAGTCCATAGATGGAAAAAGCGCGGGCGGGTGCCCGCGAGCGGCGCCAGTGTAGCGACTGGCGTTACTTCTCGTCCAACCCCCACTCGCTCATCGGCGTGTAGCCCCAGTCTTCGTCGCTCTCGCCGTCGCCGTTCGAGGATGGCAGGTCTCCCTCAACCGGCGCCTCGACGGTCGCTGTGGCTGCATCCGCGGCTGCCGGCTTCTTCTTGCGGTTCCGCCCGCCGCGCGAGCCGCGGCGCGTCTTCTTCTTCGGCGGACCCGCACCGTCACCGTCGTCGTCTTCTCCGAGCGTCCGATCCGGGACGTGGATCACAGGCCCGGCCGGCTCCGGCTCCCCGTCGGCCGGCTCGTCGGCGGGCTCGTCGGCGGGCTCGTCGGCCGCCGCGACCGGCGCGCTGCCGTTCACGGCGACGGCTGCGGTCTTCTTCTTGCGGTTGCGGCCGCCGCGCGAACCGCGCCGTGTCTTCTTCTTCGCCGGCGCGGCAGCCTCGTCGCCCTCCTCGTCGTCGAGCTCGATCTCGATCTCGCCCTCCTCGAGCTCCGGCTCGTCGACCGGCACCTCTTCGGCCTCCGCCGCCTTGCGCACGGTCGGCTTGCGGGCGCGCGTCGGGCGCTCCGCCTCCGCCTCGGCGGTGAGCGGCTCGTCGAGCTCGGCGATCGGAGTCACGAGCTCGGCCCAGGCAAGCGCGTCCGAGATGACGGTCACGCGCGCCTTCACGCGGCGGCCGACGAGCTTCGCGGCGTTCGCGACGACGACGTCGACGTCGCCGATCTTGCCGACTCCTGCGTGTGGGTCGTGCAGGCCCACCTCGCCGAGCTTCACGTCGACCTCCTGGCCGACGTCGACGCCGAGCGACGGAGCAACCTTCTCGAGCGTCCCCTGGTCGAGCACGCGGAAGTGGTCGAGGTGCTCGTCTTCCTTCGCGACGAGGAAGAAGCGGCGTTTCGTCGTCTCCTCGAGCTCGCGCAGTCGCGACCCGCCCGGGCCGACGAGGAGCCACGCGACCTTCGCCGCGACCTCGACGCGAAACGCCTTCGCGCGCGACCCCGGGGTGACGAGACCGCGCAGGCGGCGCTCGACGTCGACGGCGGCGGTGTGCTCGGAGACGACGATCCCGTCGCCCCCGCACGTCGGGCACTTCTTCGTCATGACCTCGCGCGGCCCGTCGGTGACGTTCTGGCGCGTCATCTCGACGAGGCCGAGTGGCGAGATCTCCACGACGTACGTCTTCGTGCGGTCGCGTTCGAGCTCTTCGCCGAGCGCCTTCTCGACGGCAGCGCGGTTCTTGGGGCTCGCCATGTCGATGAAGTCGATGACGATGATGCCGCCGATGTCGCGCAGCCGCAGCTGACGCACGACCTCTTTCACCGCCTCGAGGTTGTTCTTCGTGATCGTGTCCTCGAGCCGTCCGCCCGACTTCTTCGAGCGCGAGCCGACGAAGCGGCCGGTGTTCACGTCGATGACGGTGAATGCCTCGGCGTAGTCGAAGATCAGATAGCCGCCCGACGGCAGGTCGACGCGGCGATTGAGCGTCGAGCGGATCTCCTGCTCGACGCCGAACGCCTCCATCAACGGCTCGCGCTCCTTGTAGCGCGTGACGCGCTCCGCCATGTGCGGTGACGTCTTCTTCAGGTAACCGACGATGCGCTTGTGCGTGCGATCGTGGTCGACGAACAGGCGCTCAAAATCGCCGGTGAAGAGATCGCGCACGACGCGCAGCGGCAGCTCGGCTTCCTGGTAGACGAGTGACGGCGCCTTACCGTCCTTCGCCTTCGCCTCGATCGACTTCCAGAGACGCTGCAGGAACTCGAGGTCGCGCTCGACGTCCTCCGCCGACGCGCCTTCCGCGGCGGTGCGAACGATCACGCCACCCTGCTTCGGCGCGATCTCCTTGAGGATCGCCTTCAGCCGGTTGCGCTCTTCGTCCTCGAGGCGGCGCGACACACCGAGCCCTTCGCCGTGCGGGACGTAGACGACGAACCGTCCGGGCAGCGAGATCTCGGTGGTGAGCCGCGCGCCCTTCGTCTTCATGGGGTCCTTGACCGCCTGCACGAGGATCTTCTCGCCGCGCTGGATCAGGTCCTGGATCTTGCGCGCGCCCTTGCGGCCTTCGAGCTCGGGGCCGACGATCTCGTCGACGTAGAGGAAGCCGTTCTTCTCGAGCCCGATCTCGACGAACGCGGCCTCCATTCCCGGCAGGACGTTGTCGACGACGCCGAGGTAGATGTTCCCGGCGATCGACCGGCGTTCCGGCCGCTCGAGGTAGACCTCGGCGACGCGGTCGTCCTCGAGCACGGCGACGCGCTTCTCGCCGGCGTCGACCGAGACGAGGAGCTCGCGCTTCGCCTTGGGAAGGGGTGCGCGCTTTGGTGCGCTGCGCCGCCGCGTCTGTGTCGTACGCGTTTTGCGCTCGGATGGCTTTCGCTCCGTCGCGGTCGCGGTCGCGGACGCCGGGGCGTCGCTCGTCGCTGCCGCGGACGTCGCCTTCTTGCTGCGACCGCGGCCGCCCCGCGTGCCTCGGCGGCGCTTCCGCGCCGTCGAGGTCGTACTCTCGTCTCCGTCCCGCCCGGACGCTACGGCCGGGCGCGCGACGGGTGGTGCGTCAACTGCTTGTACTTCTGTTGCGGCGCGCGGGTCGCGCGCCTGCTCCTCCGAGCGTTTCCGCCGGAACCAAGGGAGTGGCAAACGATGTCTCCTGAGTCGTGTGCGCGCGCAGCCACGCCTTCGGCGGGCGCGCGTCGCGGATGGATGGGAAAAGCCTTGGCATAGGCCTCCCGAAAGGGTATCAGTGGCGTTTCAGGCCGCTTCGGCGGCGGGCTGCAGCCGGGCGCGGCGGGCGCGGATCGCGCGCAGGCGCTGCGAGAGGCGGCCCCAGGCCCACGGCTCGACCTCGAGGTAACGCGTCGCGGACTG
>DASRGQ010000035.1:0-35043 GCA_035650975.1 Gaiellaceae bacterium | reverse complement strand
GCGGACGGTTCACTCCTTCTGGCGATGCGCAGCAGGCGCACGCGATGCACGCTTTGTCACATGGCGCGCCGCCGCTCCGCCAGACGCCCGTCGACGAGACGCCGGACCTCGCGCTGGGCGTACTTCCCGCTCGCCGTGCCGCTCGCGATCCTCGTCGGCATCGTCGCCTTCGCGAACGTCAGACCGTCGCCGGCTGCGGGCGCGACGCCGCCCGGCTCGCGCGGGTCGCTCGTGTGGGGCAACGGCATCTTCTCGAAGCGCGTCGAGGTGAAGGCGTGGCTCGGCATCCACGGCGGCTCGTACCGCCACTGGGCGCCGCAGCATCCCGCCGCGCTCCGGCTGCTGCCGCTGAAGCGGCGCCCGCACTCCGCGTCCTAAGCAGTCGCCGAAAGCGCGGCGCGGTCGGCGTCCTCTGCCTCCGCATCGTGCACGACTTCGACGAGCGCGTCGACGCACACCGGATCGAACTGCGTACCCGCGTGCGAGCGTAGCTCGACGAGCGCGTCTTCTGCCGGTACGCCGCCCTGTCTGTACGGCCGCGTACCCGTCATCGCCTCGTACGCGTCAGCCACGGCGATGATCCGCGACTGGATCGGGATGTCCGCGCCGGCGAGCCCGCTCGGGTAGCCGCTGCCGTCGAAGCGCTCGTGGTGGTGGAGCACCCAGAACGCCTCGATGGGCAGCTCCGCCGCGAGCAGGATCGACTGGCCCACCTCGACGTGCTCCGTCATCGCGAACTGCTCGTCGGGGACGAGCTCGTCGGGCTTCTGCAGGATCGCGTCTGCGACGCCGATCTTGCCGACGTCGTGGAGGAGCCCGGCCAGCCGCAGGCGCTCGAGCTCGGCGGGCGGGATTCCGAGCCGCTGGCCGATCGCGACGCAGAGCTGGGCGACCGTCTCCGAGTGGCTGCGCGTCCCGACGTCCTTCGCGTCGACCGCACGGGCGAGCGCCGCCGCGAGCGTGCGCTGCTCGCGCGACGGGCCGCCCGCGTCCGGTGACTCCTCGGTGACACCCAGGCCGGGGTGGTACGTGACGGCGCTCAGCCGCGTTCGCTTCGCCTCGTAGAGCGCGACGTCCGCCTGCCGCACGAGCAGGTGCTTCGGCTCCGTCCTCAGCGACTCCGTCAGGCCGATCGAGACCGCCCGGCTGCCCGTGGCGGACTTCGTCGACTGATCGATCTTGTAGGCGAGCGTCAGGCCGTGCCAGTTGCGCCGGCCGGGCAGAATCACCATGAATTCGTCGCCGCCCGTGCGGTAGACGGTTCCCTCCGCGTCGACCACCGAGCGGAGGCACTTGGCGACCGTCTTGATGTGCGCATCACCGGCCGGATGCCCCTTCGTGTCGTTGATCCGCTTGAGCCCGTCGAGGTCGATCGCCATCAACGTGAACGGCTGGCCGAGCTCGCTGCGTGCAGCGATCGCCGCGGACAGGTCGTCGTGGAAGGCACGGTGGTTCCCGAGCTGGGTGAGGCTGTCCGTGCGCGCCTGGACGGCGAGCTGCTCGACCTGAGCGTCGTACCGGACGTCCTCGTGGCGGCGCGGCCGGCCGAGCCCGACCCAAAGAAGGAGCACCGAACCGACGAGGAGGACGAACGCCGACGACGCGATCTCGGCGATCGCGAAAGCGCTCACACGGTAGGGAGGACGAAGCGCCGCGTCCTCGTCGGCGGCGAGCGCACTCGTTGCGGCGCTCCGCACGCGCGTGAGAGCTGCGGCCGAGGCTGCGGCATGCGACGGCAGGTCGCCCAGGAGGATCGACGTCCCGTACGTGGTCGCAAGCTCCGAGGCGACGCTGCCCGCCGGAGAACGGCGGTCGACGTCGCGGAGCAACGAGACGAGCGCGCTCGCCCCGTCGTCGATCTGCTTGGTGAGCGCCGGCGCCGAGTGGTGCCTGTCGCGCACCACCAGCGTCCGCTCACGGGTCGCGAGCGCTGCGACCTCGCGGAGCTCGGCGGCGCGAACCGCCCGCGCCTCCGCCACATGGCGCTGGTCCACCGTGCCGACGAGCCAGACACCCGCGAACGCGACGACCGTGAGCGCGAGGGCAGCCGAAACCGGACGCGCAAGACGCCCCGGATTGCCGGAGGAGGTGTGCCGCCCCACCAACCGTGTCATGGTCGACTCGGGATCGCGACGAATCCCCCGTCCGGGTACTTGGTGGGCGCGGGAACCGGCACGACCCTCCGACCCGGAAATGCCTGCACGCGCAAACGACCGCGGTTACTCTCCGCGTGTGCGGCCCGCGCTCCGCCAGCTCGCGACGGTCGCCGTGTGCGGGGCCGCCGCGCTCGCCGGCTCCGTCGCGGCATCCGCCGACTCGAGCCCGATCTGCGTCGAGACCGGCGTGCTCGCCGTGCAGGCCTCGGCGTCGGTTGCGCCCGTTGCGGTCGGCCCGGCGCTCGGTGGGCCGGTGCGCACGGGCACGACGGCTCCGACGGTGTCGGACGTCGAGACCGGTCTGCGGGCAGGAGCGGTCACGCTCGGCGTGGCCGGCTGCGTCGACGACGCGGGCACGCCGGGTGGCACCACCGCGCGCGCCACGCACTGGAGCATTCTCGGCGGAGCGGTGACCGGAGTCACCTTGCGCGCCGACCTCGTGCCGGCGCTCGGCAACGGCGCCGGCTGGCGGCTCCGGACAAGCGTCGCCGGTCTGCGAGTCGAGGGACGCGCCGTCGAGCTCGCGCCGGGCGGGACGACGAGCGTCGGTGATTGGGGCGTGCTGCGTTCTCAGTCGACGCTCGAGAAGGTCGCGCCGGGCGGCGTGCGCTGGTGGCGGGCGGCGCTGCAGCTCAGGCTGAGCTCCGCGCACGCGGGCTTCCCGGCCGGCACGACGTTCCTCATCGGCTGGGCGGTGGCCGACCGTCAGCCGCTCACGCTGCCGCCGCCCGTCGAGCAGCCGCCGACGACCGCCGCTCCGTCCGGCTCGAGTACGCCGGCGCCGCGCAAGGCGCCGGCGACGACGACGCACGTGACGGCTCCGAAACACGTTGCGGCTGCTCCAAGCAGTCCCGCCCGCACCCTCCCGCCGACGGCGGTGCGCAGACGCGCCGAGCGCTTGCGCGCGAAGGCGCCGCGCACGCGTCCGACCGCCCCGCAGCCCCTTCGCGGCACGCCGCCGCTCGGCGCGGGCCCGTACACGTTCCCGGTGGCGGGCGACGTCTCGTTCGGCGACACCTACGGGGCCGCTCGCAGCGACGTCAGCGACGGCTGGCACCACGGCGACGATCTCTTCGCGCCGCTCGGTACGCCGGTTGTCGCCGTCACCGACGGAACGATCTTCTCGGTCGGCTGGAATCACATCGGCGGCTGGCGACTCTGGCTGCTCGACGCCGCCGGCGACGAGTTCTACTACGCGCATCTCTCCGGCTATACCGCGCTCGGCGCGAACGGCCGGCACGTGCAGCGCGGAGATGTGCTCGGCTACGTCGGGAATACGGGCGACGCGGTGACGACCGACACCCACCTGCATTTCGAGATCCATCCGGTCTCGCTGCTCTATCTCGGCTACGACGGCGCCGTCGACCCGACGACGTACCTCGACCACTGGGTGCGGCCGACGAAGGTGCACACGCTCCCGCCGGTCCCGCTGCCGGGGCGTGCGCCGACGGGGTGGGGGGCGGTGCGCGACTTCCGCAAGCTGCTCGCGATCAGGCCGATGCACCACCGTCTCGTGCCGCGGGCGCCGAGCAAGCCGGTCAGCGCCGCGACGTCGCTCCACGGTGTGAGCCGCCGCCCGAACCAGCTCGCGCTCAACCGCCGTGCCGTCGGCCCGCAACTCCTCCGGGCCGGTCGCGGGAGCGGCGACGGCGACGGGAGCGCGGCTGCGATCGCGGGGATCCTGCTGGTCGCGGCCGCACTTGTCGCACTGTTTTATACGGTGCGGTCCGCGCGCACCGATTAACGGCGCAGTGGCAGGCGGTGCCGGTTGCGGATCACGAGGTGGCTGAGCGCCACGATCAGCAGCAGGTTGCCGGCCAGGATCGACAGGTCCGCGAGGTTGAACGCGAAGCCGCCGGCGTGCGTCGAGACGAGGAGCGGGTCTGGGACGGCCAGGTGATCCGTCCCGGCCGAGATCAAATTCCCGAGCACCCCGCCCGCGAGCACGCCGGCGCCCAGCGTCACTCCGTCGGACGGCACGCGGCTCAAAGCGATCGTGCCGAGGAGGACGAGGACGCTCAGGACGACCCAGATCAGCGAGCGCTGGTGGAAGGCCCAGCTCGGCGCCGGGTCGACCGCCTTCACCCAGCCGCCGGCGCAGGCGACGAGGAGCGCGACGAGCACCAGCGAGAGCAGCCGTTCGGTCTGCCTGGTCACTCCGCGCTCCGAAGCGCGGCCCGCACCTTGGCGATCTCGTCGTGCAGCGCGCGCCGGCGCTCCGAGAGCTCACGCTCCTGCTCCTCGAGCACCGAGTTGGGGAAGCTCGCGAGCCGCTCGTGGATCCGTGCCCTGCGCGTCGAAACGTCCCGCTCTTCCCGCTCGAGGCGCTGAAGAAGCTGCTCCAGATCTGACTCGGCGGCCATTGCCCCGAGTATCGCAGGCCGCCAAACGGGGGACGACGCCATCACCTGAGGTGTTTACCCTGATAACGGTGAGACGGATCATCGACATCGTGCTGATCGCCGCTGTCCTCGGAGCAGCCGGGATGGGCGCCTACGTCCTCGGCAGCCACGTCGATCACCTTTCGAACCAGGCCGGGTCACAGGACTCGGAGCTGCAAACGACCACGGCGGCGGTGACCGTCGTCCACCACCACTCGGATCGCACGCCGTACTTCGTCGCGGGCGCCGTCGGGATCGCGCTCGGCGCACTCGTGCTCGGCGCCGGCGTGGAGTCGCTCGCGCGGTCCCGTCGCCGGCAGCGCTGGCACGCGACGTAGCACCGCTGAAGCCGGACACCCTTTCGAGGCGCGAAGATGGCTCGAATCCTCAAGGCCCGCCGCCCCACCGCCGACAACGACGACAAGGCGGATGAGGTGATCGACCGGCAAACCGTGGACGACGAGTTCACTTCTTCGGATCACTCCGCCGACGCCTTGCCCGAGCGCATCCCGCTCGGGCAGCTCCTCGTCGAGGCCGGCCTGCTCTCGCAAGATCAGGTCCACGACGCGCTGCAGGAAGGCAGTCTCACCGGCGAGCGGCTCGGCGAGATCGCCGTGCGCCGAAAGCTCGTCACCGAGGACGACGTCGCGCGCGTGCTCGCGACGCAGTGGGGGCTCGACTACGTCGAACGGTCGTCGATCTGGTTCGACCCGGCGGCGCTCGCGCGGCTCTCGCGGGAAGACGCGCAAGAGCTCGAGGCGCTTCCGACCCGCGTGCAGGACGGGCGCGTCGTCGTCGCGGTCGCCGAGCCGACCGAGCAGCGCCTCGCGGCCCTGCGCGACGTGATCGGCGACGAGACGGTGATGGTCGTCGTCCCGAAGTCGGCGCTCGAGGCCGGGCTGCGGAGCGACCTGCTCGCAAGCCGCGGGCACGGGCACGCCGTGGAGCACGAGCACGCGGACGAACGGCCCCCGCCGGAGCTCGAAGCGGTTCCGGACGAGCCGCCGCAGCCGGAGCTCGAAGTGGAGCCCGAGGCAGAACCGGAGCCGGAGCCGGAGCCCGAGCTGGAGCCCGAGCTGCCGCCGGTGGCGGAGCTGCCGGTGCGGCCGCGCTCGAGGCCGCGGCCCGCCGACGACGGCGAAGGCGAGGCGGACGCGGTGATGGCGCTCGCGAACGAGGCGCGCGCGGTCGCCGAGCGCCTCGCAGAACAGGCAGCCGCCGTGCGCGCGCAGGCGCACGAGCAGCACGAGCTGCGCGCGCAGGCCGAGGCCTACGAGTCGCGGATTGGTGAGCTCGAGCACGAGCTCGAGTCGCAGCGCTCGCGGGTGAACCGCGTCCGCGACCAGCTCGCGGCGCTGCTCGCCGCATTCGACGACTGAGATCCCCCTGCCGGGGCATGCCCTTTCCCCCGACTGGAGCCGATGATTTCCCCGTTATGAGCAGTACGCCTGCGGCTGCGGTCCCCGACGGTGACGCCGTGGTCGCTTCCTACCGGCAGCTCGCAGAGATCTACCACGACCTGCTTTCGCGGGAAGACCCGGATCTCGTCCTCGAGCGGATCGTCCAGACCGTGCGCCGGCTGGTGCCGGTCGCGAGCATCCTTGTCGCCGAGGCGATCACCGAGGAGCGGGCGCTCCGGCCGCTGATCGCCGAAGGCGGCTGGCCCGACGGCTTCCTCGACACGCGCCTGCCGTTCGGCGAGGGGCTGATCGGGATCGTCGCCGAGCGCGGCCGCGCGATCTTCTCCAACGAAGCGCATCACGATGTGCGCGCAGGACAGGTCGAAGGGACGCCGGAGGATGAGCCCGAGGCGATCATCTCGCTGCCCCTCGTCGCGCGCGGCGTCGTGATCGGCGCGATGAGCCTCTACCGCGAGGGACTCGGCAACACGTTCACGGACTTCGAGTTCGAGCTTGCACAACGATTTGCCGATGCAGCGACGCTCGCGCTCGAGAACGCACGCTCGCGCTCCGCGCTGCGGGAGCTGAGCCGCCGCGACGAGCTGACCGGGATTCTCAACCGCCGCGCGTTCAACGAGCAGCTCTCGACGTCGCTCGCGGGCGCCGCGTCCGACGAGGTGATTGCGCTCGTCGTCGTCGACCTCGACGACTTCAAGGCAGTGAACGACCGCCACGGCCACCTCGCAGGCGACGAGGTGCTTCGGCGCGTCGCGGAACGGCTCGAGCAGGTGGCGGAAGACCATCCGGTGTTTCGCCTCGGCGGCGACGAGTTCGCATTGATCGTGCGCGGCACCTCGAGCGCGACGCTCGAAGACGTCGTTCGCATTCAGACGCAGCTCGGCCGGATCGAGCTGACGCTCGACGGAGCGCCGCTCGTGCAGTCGGCGAGCATCGGCGTCGCGACGAGCGAGCATCCGCGCGCCCGCGCCGAGGAGCTGCTCCGCGACGCCGACCATGCGATGTACGCCGCGAAGCCGGCCGACTCGAACGTGCGGCCGCTACGACTGATCGCGCCCTCCGCCGGGTAGGAAACCGCAGGGCGGCGAAGAAGATCCGTCCGAGCACACGACGAGACTTCCGGGCTGGAGCGCAGGTCGAAGGCACATTGACGGGTGAGGTCGGGCGGAGGTGCCAACTGACCCACCGACCGAGCGCGCTCGAGCTTGTCGCTACGGGCCGCCGACTTTCGCGTCGGCGGCCCGTGTTTTACCGGCGCCTTACGTTCCAGCAACTGCGACGTCACCGGAAACGGGGAAGATTCGACTCATGAGGAAGCTCGTTGCGCTCGCGATGCTCGTCTCGATGCTGGGGCTCGTCTCCGGTGCGGTCGCGGGCGTGAAGGCGAAGCAGCCGCCGCCCTTCCCGCAGCTCGCCGGCACGTGGTCTCACGCAGAGATCAACGTGACGATCAAGAAGGTGCAGCACACGCTGATCCTCGATCGCGGCCGCATCATCAAGGTCGCGCCGGACTCGATCACGCTCCGCGCCCCCGATGGCACGATCACGCAGATCCCGCTCACTCCGACGACGATCATCATGTTTCGCAGGGTCCAGGTGACGACGTTCGCGCTCCGGCGCGGTCTCTTCGCCGAGACGATGCGCATCGACGGCGGTGCCGCGGTGCGGGTCAAGCTGACCCTCCGACCATAATCCGAGGAACCATGGCGGGGACCATTCTCCTCGTCGAAGACGAGCCCTCGGTTGGAGAGCTCGTCCGCGGCTATCTCCAACGCGACGGCTATCGCGTCGTGTGGGTGCGCTCGGGCGAGGACGCGCTTGTCGAGCTCGACCGGCATCCGGTGCGGCTCGTGATCCTCGACATCGGGCTGCCGGGGATCGACGGCTTCGACGTCTGCCGGACGATGCGCATGCGCTCGCAGGTGCCGATCTTGATGCTCACCGCCCGCGACGAAGAGCCCGACCGCGTTGTCGGGCTCGAGGTCGGCGCCGACGACTACCTGACGAAGCCGTTTTCGCCGCGTGAGCTCGTCGCGCGAATGAAGGCGATCTTCCGCCGCACCGAGCCCCAGGAACGGCGAGAGCATCTCTCGCTCGGCGACGTCGTGCTCGATCGGGAGTCGCACGACGTGACGGTCGACGGTCGGCCGGTCGAGTTGACTGCGAAGGAGTTCGACTTGCTTGCGTTCTTCATGGCGAACGCCGGCGTGGTCGTCTCGCGCGATTTGCTGCTCGACCGCGTCTGGGGGCAGGAGTACCCCGGCGGCACGCGCACGGTCGACGTCCACGTCGCGCAGCTCCGGCGCAAGCTCGAGCGCCCCGATCTGATCAAGACGCTGCGCGGGGCCGGGTACAAGGCGGTTACGTGACCGGCGTAGGCTTGCCGGAGCCGGCAGAGAGGACAGCGCCTCGGGGTGAGCACCGGTCACACCGCGGAGACGCCGGCCTCGACGGCGTCGGAGCCGCCGACCGTTGATGCGGAGTCTGCGATTAAGGCTCTTCGCGACGACGCTGGTCGCGCTGGCGCTCGCGCTTGCACTGACGATCGGGGTCGGCGCCGTCCTCACGCGGCGCCAGGTCGACCGCGCACAGGCTGCTGCCCTCGCTGCGCGCGCCGACGATCTCCAGCTGCAGCGCAAACAGGATCCGACGTACATCCTGCAGAACAAGCTCGCGGGCCAGGTGCGGCGCCTCGTCCAGCGGCGCCCGTACTTCGCCGCCTATGTCCCGGACGTGAACCGGTCGAGCGACGGCAGGACGACGTACGACGGCAAGCAGCAGCTGTACTCGTACCGCACGATCCCGCACCTCGGCCTGCTGATGCTGCGGCCGAAGTCGTCGCTCGGCGCAGCCTGGCGGCCGTATTTCGGAGATCTGCTCCTGGCCGCGCTCGCGGGTGTCGCGCTTGCCGCGTTGCTCTCGTTCCTGCTCGCGCGGTCGATCGTCAATCCGATCAGACGTATTGCCGACGCGACGCGCGCACTCGCCGCCGACGAGTCGCACGAGCCGCTCGCCACGGATGGAACGAGCGAGCTGGCGTCGCTCGCCAAGGCGTTCAATCAGATGACGCAGCAGCTCGCGGCGTCACGCGACGCGGAGCGCGCGTTCCTGCTCTCGGTGTCGCACGAGTTGAAGACGCCGCTGACGGCGATCCGCGGCTATGCCGAGGGACTCGCCGAGGGTGCGTTCGAGCCGGAGGACGCCGCGCGGGTGATCGGTGTCGAAGGCAGGCGGCTCGAGCGCCTCGTCTACGACCTGCTCGACCTCGCGCGAATGAACCGCAGCGAGTTCTCGGTGCGCTCCGAGCCGGTCGACGTGGGCGAGGTGGCGCGCGAGGCCGTCGCGCGGCACGAAGTCGCTGCGCGTGGCTTCGGTGTCGAGCTCGTCGCGTCGGGCAGCGAGTCGTGGGTGGAAGCAGACCACGACCGGCTGCTGCAGATCGCGTCGAATCTCGTCGAGAACGCATTGCGCGAGACCCCGGCCGGCGGTCGCGTCACGGTCTCGGCCGGCGACGCGCGCCTCGCGGTTTCCGACACGGGGCTCGGCATCCCGCCGGACGATGTCGCCCACGCGTTCGAGCGCTTCTATCTTTACGACAAGATCGGGCGCGACCGTCCCGTCGGCAGCGGGCTCGGGCTTGCGATCGTCAAGCAACTGGCGACCGCGATGGGAGGCGACGTGCGCATCGAGAGCGGTCCTGCCGGGACCACGTTCACGGTCTCGCTACGGCCGCAGCGTCGAGGTGTCCACGACCTCGAAGTCGGAACCGGTCAGCTCGCCTAGTGCGTGCAACTGGTCGTTCGACCAGTGCGGGCTCGGCGCGCCCGACACGTACCAGGGCGAGCCGTTGTCGGCGAGGATCATTCCGTAGGTCTTCATCGCCTGCGCGACGATGCGCGCCTGCGGCGGGAGCTTCGAGATGTCGACGCTCGCCTTCAGCCGTACGCGCAGGCCCATCGGCGGCAGCGACGGATCGTTGGAGTCGCTCGCGTAGTGGCGTGCCGGGTAGATGTACATGCGCCGCGTCTGCTCGGCGGTGAAGCGCAGCGCGTGCCGGATCACGCCGGTCGACGCGTCGCCGTCCCAGCGCGCGAGTCCCGGCAGGATCGGCAGACCGGCTGCGTCGGCCGACGTCCAGCCCGCCGGGCGCAGCGCGTTCGAACGAAGGTTGAAGATCGCGCCCGAGCCCGCCGCCCAGCGCGATCCTTCCCGCCGCAGCGCATACAGCTCGTAGAGCGTGCACGAGTCGCGGTCGACGATCAGCGCATGCCGGTCGCCTTCGTTCGCGTGCGCGGGTGCACCTTCGATCGGCACGTTCGCCGGGATCGGGTACGGGCCTTTGTCGCTCTCGTCGGCGTAGTCGAAGGTGACGCGTGACTTCGGCGTCGTCTTGCCGTGCACGACGGCATACGGGATGCCGATCCGCGAGCCGTCCCACAGGCCGTTGCCGAAGTCGGCGTGCACGCCGTTCGTGAGCCCGATCGAGCGAATGAGCGTCGCGGAGTTCGCTGCGACCGGCAGCTTGTCGACGGGCTGGTTCCACACGCTCGTCGCGGGAAAGACGGGACAGCCCGCGAGCTGTGGCGACGATGTCGACGCCGACGCAGTGAGCGTCAGAGTGGCTGCGACGAGCGTGGCGGCGGCGACCAGTCTCACGGTTGCAGCGTAGAACGGGTGCAGGCGCGCCACCACGCCTGAAAGGGGTGACTCTCTTCGCGTCGAAGCTGTCGGACGGTGCGCCTATCGTGTCGAGAGATGCGGCGTCGGCCGCGTGCCGCGTTCCTCGTCGCGCTGTGCCTCGCAACAATGTTTGCGCTGTTGCTCGTCGGGTCCGGCGTCGGCGCAACGAGGAGCACGTTCGCCTTCCGCCGTCTCGACGAGCCGAAGCTCGACTCCCAGCTTGGCCTGCTCGCGCAGTCGACGGCGGGCCACGGGGCGGCTACGGCGATGGCGTCGGCGCGGCGGGCGGGGCTCGAGGGCTCCGCGACCCGGGTTCGCGTCGTGGTCGTGTCGGAGCCCAACTCGAACGCGGCCGCTCGGGGCGCGGTCACGGCCGCCGGCGGCACGATCGAGGGAACCGCAGGGCCGCTCACGGAAGCGCTCGTCCCGCCGGCCTCGCTCGTGGCCCTCTCGCAAAAGGCGTCCGTGGCCGATGTGCGCCCGCCGCTCCCGCACGCGGCTGCCGCAGTCGACGAAGCCGTCCATCTGACCGACGCAGATACGTGGCACACCGCCGGCTACGGCGGTGCCGGCGTCAAGATCGGGATCGTCGACCTCGGGTTCTCCGGCTACAGCTCGTTGCTCGGAACCGCGTTACCTTCGTCCGTCACGACCATCGATCACTGCAGCGGCAACCTCGCCGCCGCTCCGCCGACGGGAACGGATCACGGCACCGCCGTCGCCGAGCTCGTGCACCAGATGGCGCCCGACGCGCAGCTGTATCTCATCTGCGTCGACTCGGAAGTCGGGCTGGCGCAGGCCGAGCAGGATGCGATCGCCGACGGGATCAAGATCATCAACCACTCGGTCGTGTGGTTCAACTCGAGTCGCGGCGACGGGTCCGGCACCGTCGGAACTCCCGACGCGATCGTCGCCGATGCGCGGGCGCACGGGATTCTCTGGGTGAATGCCGCAGGCAACGAGCAGGTCGACCACTACAGCGCCGTTGCGTCGTCGTCACAGCAGTTCGTCACGTTTCCCGGCGGCGCTCCGTTCGACCAGGTGACGATCCAGAGCGGCGAGACGGCGTGCGCGTACCTCAAGTGGGACGCCTGGCCGGTGACGACCCAGGATCTCGACCTCCTGCTTGTGCAGCTCAGCGATTCGACCGTGGTGGCGGGCTCGGCGAACGACCAGGCCGACGGGCCTGCTCCGCCGACGGAGGGTTTCTGTTACACGAACACCGGCGCCACGCAGTCGTTCGGGATCGCCGTCGAGAGCTACGCGGTGGTCGGCAGCGTCTTGTTCGACCTCTACTACGACGGCAGCTCGCCGCTTGCGGCATCGGACAGCAGCAGCGTTCCCGAGCCCGCCTCGTCACCCGACGCGCTCGCTGTCGGCGCGGAGTGCTGGGGCGACAACGCGCCTGAGTTCTACAGCTCGCAGGGCCCGACGATCGACGGCCGCATCAAGCCCGATCTGATGGCGCAGGACAACGTGTCCACCGTGACCTACGGCGCTGCGAACGGCTGCACGCTCGGCTCGACGGGCTTCGCGGGAACGTCGGCCGCAGCACCGCAGGTGGCGGGCGCAGCAGCGCTCCTGCTGCAGCACGACCCGAGCCTCACGCCCGGCGGCATCACGGCCGCGCTGGAGGCCGCCGCGAGTCGCGTGCCGAACGACCAGCTGCCGGTCGACGTCACCGACAACGTTCACGGGAACGGGTTGCTCTCGCTGCCGCCGCTCACGCCGCAGCAACAGCTCGCCGTCGATGTCGACGGGTTCGCGTACGGGACCGGGACGGCGCACCTGAACGGGCTCATCACGATGAACGCGGACGGAAGCGGCGCGCGTTTCGTCGCCGTCGAAGGCACCGCCGCGACGAACGGCGTCTCGTGGTCGCCGGACGGACGGACGCTCGCGTTCTCCGACGGCGCCCAGACGACCCTCGTCGGCGCGGATGCGACGAACCCCACCCCAGCAGCCGGCCTCGGCACCGGGCAAGACCCGGCGTGGGCACCGAGCGGGAACACGATCGCCTACAGCGACGGCACGGACATCTGGGCCGGCGCCGTGGGCGGGGCCGGGGCCACGCAGCTGACGCACGCGACCGGCAGCGACACGAACGTCGAGCCTGCATGGTCGGCCGATGGAAGCAAGATCGCGTGGATCCACGACGGGGAGTTGTGGACCATGAACGCCAATGGGACGTCCCAGACCGAGGTGGCCGCGGCCGGCGGCGGCGGTTCGTACCCGAGCTGGTCGCCCGACGGTCAGCACATCGCCTACGTCGACCCGACCGGCGGCGCACACATCGAAACCGTCGAGCCCGACGGCTCGAATCCCGTTTCGGTCACGGCGGACGACGTCGCGAGCTTCACACGACCTGTCTGGCTGCCGGGCTCCGCGACCATCGTGTACACAGGCCTGTCGTCCAAGCCGAGCCTCTTCACCGTTCCGGCAAGCGGCGGCACGGCGACGCCGTTGGCCATCGACTTCACGAGCGGGGAGGTCGAGCCCAACTTGCTGCACATCACCGGGCTTGCGGTGCAGCCTGCGGGCGCTTTGCTCGCTGCGCCTGTCGGCGGCGATCTCGGCAATCTCTTCGGAAGCACGCGTGTGGGCAGTGGCTACACGCTTGCGCCGAACGGCTTCACCGGCGCTACGCCGATGAGCTTCGGCTACCAGTGGGAGCGCTGCGCCACGACCGGCTCGTGCCAGGACATTCCGGGCGCGACCGACTCGGTGTACGTGCCGCGCCAGGCAGACGTCGGCTCGCAGCTCGGTGTCCGGATCACAGGGACGAACGGCAATGGATCGGGCAGCGCCGAGACCGAGAGCTCGACCGTTCTCGGAGGTCTTCGTCCCTATGCGACGACGGCGCCGTCAGTCTCCGGTGCTCCCGTCGTCGGCCAGAGCCTAAGCCTCATCCCAGGAACCTGGGTGAACCAGGACGTGCCGCTGCAGGTCGGGTGGGTTCGCTGCGATTCGTCCGGCAGCGAATGCGGGACGCTCGTCTCGCAGGCTGCGAGCTACGTGGTTCAGTCTGCGGACTCCGGGTCAACGCTGCGCGCGTTCCAGCTCGACAACGCGAGCGGCAGCTTCGTCTACTCGTTCTCGCCCGCGACGCCCGTCGTCACGGGCGGCGGTGGCGGCGGCGGTGGCGGGGGAGGCGGAGGCGGCGGTTCCGTCCCGAACCTCCACGTGAGCTGGACAGCCTCGACGACGACGCCGAAGGCGGGGACGGAGGACGACTTCGCGATCACCGTCGCGAATCTCGGCGGCGCGGGGGCGCTGCAGACGCACCTCGTGATCGCGCTGCCATCCACGCTGACCCTGGTGGGACCGCCGGCGTACGACCGGGGCACGGGCTGCACGGGGACGACGACGATCGACTGCTTCCTCGACTACGTGCCGAACGGCGGCTCGACCGTCGTGCGGTTCGGCGCGAAGGTGAACGGAAGCGGTGCGGAGACGTTGACGGCGACTGCGTCGTCGGATCGCGAGTCGGACCCGAGCGACAACACGGCATCGATCGTCATCCAGGTTTCGAGCGGCTCGCCGACGCCGACGCCGACGCCAACGCCAACCCCGTCGAAGCCGAAGCTGCCGGCGCCCGTGCTGAGACGGGCGAACACGCGTGAGCTCAGCGGCCTGCGCCGCGCCGCCTCGGAGACGCTCGACGCCAAGGTCGTCCTCAACGAGGGAGCGAAGCTCGTGCTGTACGTGACGCCGCTCGGATCAAAGCGCGAGCTCGCGATCCGCAATGGAACGAGGCTTGCGGCCGTGACTGCGCAAAAGAGCTCGACGTCGCTGAAGGCGCCGGTCGCGCATGCGGGCACGGTCGCGTTCCATCTCGTCTTCGGAAAGGACGCGCTCGTCAAGGGCAGGACGTACGTCGTGCACCTGACTGCGACGAACGCGAGCGCCAGGACCGCCGTGCTCGCACTTCGCTTCCGGGGCTAACCCAGAAGCTCCTTATGGCCCGAGTCAATTTCGCGCACGCGATCAGGCCGAGCTTCTCAAGGCTGAAGCAGGGACTCCTCCCATGCGCCGTCGCGTGCCGTGAAGAGGTGACGCTCGTGCAGTCGGTCGTCTCGGTGCCGCCAGAACTCGTAGGTGTCTGGCACCAGGCGGTAGCCGCCCCAGCGCTCGGGCCGAGGCGGCTCGTCGGGCTGTGCCGCGACCCCTGCTTCGAGCTCGGCACGCGAGCCGATCGGCTCCGACTGGTGTGATGCTGCGGCGCTGCGCCGTGACGCCGCCGGCCGAGACACCCAGTACGCATCGGACTCTTCGGCGGGGATTCGCTCGACTCGTCCCTCCACGCGCACCTGGATGTCCGGCCGGTGAAAGAGGAGCGCGGCGCGCGGATTCGCCTCGAGCTCGCGTCCCTTGCGCGACGTGTAGCCGGTGAAGAACGTGAACCCGTGCTCGTCGGCGCTCTTCAGCAGCACCATCCGCGCCGACGGCCGTCCGTCGGGCGTTGCGGTGGCGAGGACGACCTGGTCGCCCTCGACCCACTCGTGGAAGAGCTCGAGGGGGTTCACGGCTCCGGCTCCGGCACCTCGTCGATCGCGCGGATCGGCGAGGGCATCAGCCAGAGCATTCCCGCGAGCGCGCCGACGGTCGCGATCCACAACGTGGGGCGCAGCCCGATCGTCGCGCCGAGCAGGCCGCCGACCGCCGTCCCGACCGGCCGCACGCCGTTGTTCACCAGCATGAACGCGCCGGAGACCCGCGAGCGGAGGTCCGGCGGCACGATGGCCGCGCTGATCGTGCCCGCCATGATGTCGAGCAGCATCAACCCGAAGCCCGACATGAACTCGGCCGCGAACAGGAACGCGAGCACGAGCGCGTGCGGCCCTGCCGCGGCCGGTACGAGGATGAGCGGTGCCGGGAAGAGAAAGCAGCCGATCAGGAACGTCGGACCGACTCCGAGCCGCCGCCCGATCCGCGGCGTGACGAGCGAGCCCAGCACCGTTCCGATCGACCCGCCGCCGAGCACGAGCCCGAGCGCGGCCGGACGAACGTGGAGCGCGCGAGTCGCGTAAAGCAGGAAGAGCGCGAAGAACATGAAGTTGAACAGGTTGAGGGTGGCCACTCCCAGGAGCTCCGCGCGCACGATCGCGTTGCGCCTGATCCACCGGGCTCCCGCGAGGACGCTCCCGGCTTCGTGCGTCGCTTTGGGCGGCTCGGGCGTATGGATGCGGCCGAGGAACGAGGCCGACCAGATGAACGAGACCGCGTCGAGCGCGAGCGCGTACGGCCCGCGCAGCAGCTGCACGAGCACGCCGCCGAGGCTGTTTCCCGCGAGAAACGAAAACGCGCGGCTGCCGTGCACGAGCGAGTTCGCAGCGACGTAATCCTCGCGCGCGACGATCGTCTGGAAGAAGCCGCCGTACGCAACGTAGAAGAGCACCGAGAGCGTCCCCGTCGCGAACGCGACCACATAGAGCTGCGTCCACGTCAGGTGTCCGAGCGCGAACGCGACGGGGACGGTCGCGATCAGGAGCCCGCGGCCGACGTCCGTTGCGAGCATCACGGCGCGCCGGTTGCCGCGCCTGTCCACCCAGCTGCCGGCGTGAAGCGCGAAGATGAGGTTCGGAACGAGCGCGGCGGTCGTGAGTGCGCCCATCTGACCGGCCGATGCGTGCAGCGCGAGCACGGCCGTCAGCGGCAGCGCGATGAGCGTCACCTGGTCGCCGAGCAGCGAGACGGCCTGGCCGATGAAGTAGCGGCGGAAGTTCCGGTTCTCGCGCAGGATCGGCGGCAGCACCGCCGCATTCAACCTCAGCCGACCGGGACGGGGGCCTCGTCGAGGATCGCGCGCACCGCGCGGGTCAGGTCGTTCGCGCCGAACGGCTTCTGCAGGTAGCCGATTCCCGGCTCGAGCACGCCGTGGTGGCCGATCGCCGAGTCGGTGTAGCCGGAGATGAAGAGCACCTGCGTTCCGGGCCGCATCGCCGCGACGGCGTTCGCGACCTCCGGCCCGCTCATGCCGGGCATCACGACGTCGGAGACGAGCAGGTCGACGGGCCCCGTGTGGCGGCGGAGGAGCTCGAGCGCCGAGGGGCCGTCGACCGCCTGCAGGACCCTGTAACCGTTCGACTCGAGGATCTCGGCGACGAGCCTGCGCACGATCTGCTCGTCCTCGACGAGCAGGATCGTCTCGACACCGTGCGGCGGCGCCTCGGCGGGCGGCGCGGGTGAGCGTTCAGCCACGGGTGCGTCGACGGCGGGAAGCAAGATGCGGAACGACGAGCCGTTGCCGGGCGACGAGTCGACCTCGATCGTGCCGCCGCTCTGCTCGACGATCCCGTACACGGTTGCGAGGCCGAGTCCCGTGCCGCCCTCTTTCGTCGTGAAGAACGGATCGAAGAGTTGTTGTCGCTCGGTCTCGGTCATGCCGGTGCCGGTGTCGGTCATGCGAAGGTCGACGAACGAGCCCGTGTCGGTGGCGACGTTCGACGTCTCGATCGTCACGGAGCCGCCGTGCGCCATCGCCTCGCGTGCGTTCACGGCGAGGTTCACGATCACCTGCTCGACCTGCGTCGGGTCGGCGCGGACACAGGCAAGGTCCGGATCGAGCATCGTCACGAGCTCGACGTCTTCGCCGATCAGCCGACGCAGCATCATGTCCATGTCGCTCACCACGTCGTTGAGGTCGAGGACGCGCGGCTGGAGGACCTGCCGCCGGCTGAACGCCAGCAGCTGTCCCGTGAGCGCCGCTGCGCGCCCGGCCGCACGCTTGATCTCTTCGGCGTGGCGGCGTAGGCGGTCGTCCTCCTCGCCCTCGATCAGGAACTCGCTGTAGCCGGAGATCGCCGTCAGCAGGTTGTTGAAGTCGTGCGCGATGCCGCCCGCGAGCCTGCCGACCGCTTCCATCTTCTGCGCCTGCCGGAGCTGCGTCTCGAGCTCCTTCTGGCGCGTCAAGTCGCGCACCACGGCGATGTGGACGCCGGGCTGCACGTTGGCGGTCGCGACGAACTCGACGCGGCGCTTCGTGCCGCCGGGAACGTGGAACCACGCCTCTGCTTCCAGCGTGCCCGCCTCGATGAACTGCGGCCACAGGAGGTCGACCGTTTGATCTTCGAACAGGTCGTCGACGCGAAGGCCGAGCGCGGTCTCGCGGTCGACGCCGAGCAGGTCGGCGGCTGCCTGGTTCACGCGGACGAGGCGGCGGTCGTCGTCGCAGACGAGCTCCGGCACGACGGAGTTCTCGAACGTCGCCTGGAACAGGAGGTTCGCTTCTTTCTGCGCGGTGATGTCCAGCATGTGCGACACGACGTGCGTCGGTGCGCCGTCGTAGCCGCGGATCAGCGAGACCGTCAAGTAGGCCCAAAGCGTGGTGCCGTCCTTGCGCACGTACTGCTTCTCGCGCTCGAACTCGTCGATCTCGCCGCTGCGCAGCCGCTCGAGGTACTCGAGGTCGACGGTGAAGTCGCCGGGGTCGGTGATGCCTGCGACACCCAGCTGCATCAGCTCGTCGACCGTGTAGCCGAGCAGCTCCGCCAGCCGGTCGTTGACCTGCACGAACGTGCCGTCGAGCGCGGTCAGCGCCATGCCGACCGCCGAGGAGTGGAAGGCACCGCGGAACCGCGCTTCGCTTTCCTGCAGCGCGCGCCGCGAACGTGCGACCTCGGTGACGTTGTCGAAGGTGACCGCGATCCGGTCGCCGGCGAGTGGAAACGCCTTGACCGTGAAGATGCCGGGCCGGATCCGCGCGTCGCCGTACTCCACTTCGCCGGCGTCGATCGGCACACCGCTCTCGTGCACCTGTCGAAGCACCGCTTTCAGCTCGCCGCCGGCCGCCGGCAGGACCTCATCGATCGTCTGACCGATGATCTCGCCCGCGGCGAGGCCCGTCGCGGCTTCGCTCGCAGCGTTCGCGTACTCGAGCCGCAGCTCGTCGCCACCGACGTCGAAGACCCAAAGAGCCGTCTGCATGTACTGCACGACGAGTCCTTGCGTCTCGAGCTCCTCCACGAGCCTGCGCCGCATCTCGAGCCCTGCGGCATTGCGGGTGACGCTGCTCACAAACTCGGCCATCAGGCGGACCGTTTCGAGCGCGAGCTCGTCGAATGCCTGCGGCCTCCGTGAGAGGACCGAGAGCGTGCCCTGCACCTGGCCGTCGTGGTACAGCGGCGCGCAGACGAGCGAGCGGACGCCGAGGCGCGCGGTCGCGTCACGGTTCACGCGCGGGTCATCGGCGGCGTCCGGCGCGTAGAGTGCTTCCCCGACGAGCGCCGCCAGTCCCGCCAGGCTGCCCGCGCGCTCGAGGCGCATGCCGACGTGCGGTGCGGCGATCCCGGAGCAGTTCGCGAACACACAGTCGTCGTCGACGAACCACTGCACCGCCGCTCCGTCGCCGCCGGCGAGCCGCTGCGCGCGCTGCACGAGCGTCGTCGTGACGGCTTCCTTGTCGAGCTCGAGCGACGAGATCTCCTGCTGGGTCTGCACGATCGCGTGCAGCCGGCCGAGGTTCGTGCGCAGCCGCTCCTCGTTGCGGCGCCGCTCGGTCACGTCGCGCAGCGTCGTGTGCACTCGGCCGTCGCCGATCACGCGGCACGAGTACTCGACCATCACCTCGCTGCCGTCTTTGCGCAGGAACGGACGCTCGGACCTCAGCTCGCCCCTCTGCATGAGCTCGTCGTCGCGTAGGGGCAGCGCGGTGAGCTCCGCGGTCGAGAACATCTCCGAAACCTTCATCGCCCTCAGCTCCTCGACCGAGTAGCCGAGGAGGGAGGCGGCGGCCGCGTTCGCGTCGACGATCGTGTCGCTTCGGTGCGTCACGAGGACCGCGTCGGCCGCACGGTCGTGCAGCTGGCGATAGTTCCGCTCGCTGGCAGCGAGCGCCTCGACGACCTCCGCGTTCCGGAGCGCGATCGATGCGCCGGCGGCGAGCATGCGGATCTTCTCGACGCCGTTCTCGTCGAAGGAGTTTTCGTCCGTGCTGCGGACGCCGAGAATGCCGCGCGTTCTGCCGCCCCACTCGACCGGAGCGAGCACGATTGCCGCCGCGCCGGGCGTCAGGCAGCGATCGACGTCGAGCCCGGTCGTACGCCGAAAGACGGTCAGGTTCCCGCGGCCGACGCACTCGGCGCCGAGAGTGTCGGCGAGCGCGAAGGTTCGGCCTTCGAGCGGCGCGTCGGCGCCCGCACAGACGCGGAAGAACGCAGTGTCTCCGTCGAGCGTCGACAGAGAAGCACCGTCTGCGCCGGGCAGTGCAGCCAGCCGGTCGACGATGCCCCGCATGACGTCGTCGACCTCTCCGGAGAGCGACGCGACCTCGAGCACGGGGAGGCGTTCAACGGTCATACGAAGAGCCCCTGCCGGAGCGCTGTCGCGACCGCCTGGGTGCGCGTGGCTGCGCCGAGGCGCGAGCACGCCTTCCGCAGATGCGTGCGCACGGTCTCGGAGCCGATGCCGAGCCGGCGGCCGATCTCCTCGTGGCGGTGCCCGTCGGCGAGGAGGCGGAGGACGTCGAGCTCGCGCGCCGTCAACGTGCCGCGGAGCCCAGTCGGCTGTGCGATCGCTGCGTCGACATACGAGTCGCCGGCGAGCACCACGGCGAGCGCGCGGTCGAGATCGTCGAGTGGCGAGGCCTTCAGGACCAGCGCTGCCGCGCCCTCCTGCAAGACCGCCGTCGCGAGCGTCGCATCGCCGTCGGCCGTGTAGATGCAGATCGCCATCGAGGGAACCTCTCTACGCAGCGCGGCGATCAGCGCGAGCCCACTCAGGTGAGGCATGCGGAGGTCGATGAGTGCCACATCGGGCCGCTCGGCCGTTGCGAGCGCGAGCGCAGCGCGGCCGTCGGCCGCCGGGCCGACGATCTCGTAGCCACGGTCGGCGAGCTGCGCGCAGACGGTCAACCTGAGCGCCGGATGGTCGTCCGCAACGAGGCACGTCGGCTTCCGCGTCATGCCGAGGCCTTTCCTTCGAGTGCTTCGGCGGTGACCTCGTCCGGCTCGGCCTCGAGCAGCCGAAGCCCATCGACCGACAGCACGAGCTCGCCGGACTCGATCAGCCCGAGCACGACGTCGACGACCGTCGGGTCCCATTGCTTGCCCGCGAGCGCGCGCAACTCGGCGACGATGCCTTCCGGTGGGAGCGGGGAACGGTAGAGCTGACGCGACGCCATCACCTCGACGGAGTCGGCGACGGCGACGATGCGCGCGCCGAGCGGGATGCCGGTCGCGGCCAGCCGATCGGGATACCCCGCGCCGTCCCATCGCTCGTGGTGATGGCGCACGATCGGGCGCGCGCCCGCGAGCAGGTCGAGCGGCTCGAGCAGCTTGTCGCCGATGTCCGGGTGCGTCTCGACGATCGCACGTTCCTCGTCGTCGAGCGGGCCCGGCTTCAGCAGGACGCGGTCCGGGATCCCGATCTTGCCGACGTCGTGCAGGATTGCGCCGAGACGGAGCGTCTCGATCTCGCCGGGCGAGAGCCCGAGCAGATCGCCGACTCGCACGGCGAGTGCGGCGAGCCGCTCGCAGTGGCCGTGCAGGTAGGAGTCGCGCGCCTCGATCGCGTTCGCGAGTGCGCTCGCGAGCGTCGGGGCGAGCAGACGCTCCCGCAGCTCCTCTCGGCTTCGCGACGAGCGGTCGAGCGCCTCCGTCACGGCCGCCTGCAGATCGGCATGTGCGAACGGCTTCGTCACGAGCCCCGCCGCGCCGCGCGTGAGCGCCTGCGTCAGCGTCTCGTACGTTCCCGCCCCGGTGATCAGCACGACGGGCAGCGATGCCCGGCGGCTCCGCATCGTCTCGAGCAGCTCGAGCCCCGAGAGGCCGGGCATGATCACGTCGCTGACGACGAGATCGAACTCCGCCTCGTCGAGCAGGCGGAACGCGCGCTCCGCGCTCTCGGCGCCGACGGCGACGTGCCCGGCGGACTCGAGGATCTCCACGACCAGCATGCGGACGACGTCCTCGTCGTCGATCACCAGGATCCGGCTCAACTGCCCCCGCTTTCGGCGCCGGCGAAGCCGGCACCTTCGCTCCTTGGAGCCTCCGTCAAGCCTACGGCTCTGCCTCCGGCGATCGGCAGGCGCAGCGTGAACGTCGCGCCCGTTCCGGGTTGGGAAAACACGGTGAGGGTCCCGCCGTGCGATTCGGCGATCCCGAGGCCGACCGACAGGCCGAGCCCGGTGCCGCCCGTTTCGCGCTTCGTCGTGAAGAACGGCTCGAAGATGCGCTCGGCGACGTCCGGCGCGATGCCCGGGCCGTCGTCGGCGACGACGGCAAGCACCTGCTCACGCTCGCGCCGCACCGACACTCGGACGGTGCCGCCGTTCGGCATCGCCTGGCGCGCGTTCCCGATCAGGTTGAGCATCACCTGCTTCAGTTGGTTCGCGCTCGCGTGTACTTGCGCCCCAGGCGCCTCGTAGCTCTCGACGAGCTCGACGCCCTTGTGGGCGTTTGTGCGGCGCACGAGGTCGAGCGTCGAGCGGACGACGTCTTCGAGCTCGACCAGGTGCCGCTCCTCGCTGTTCTCACGCGCGAAGTCGAGCAGGGCGCGCACGATCTCCTTGATCTCGAGACCGGTCTGGTGGATCAGCGTCAGGCGCTCGTAGGGCTGCGTTCCAGGCTCGGCGTCCTTGAGCATGAACTCGGTCAGCCCGAGGATCGCGAACAGCGGGTTGTTGATCTCGTGGGCGACGCCCGCGGCAAGCTCCCCCAGCGCGGCCAGCTTGCCGCTCTGGACGAGGCGCCGGTCGACCTCGGGGGCAGCGTCGACCGGCCGCCGCGCCTCGGCGGGGCTGTCGGGCGTTCCCAGGGCTGAACTGCTCGGCCGCAAAGTCCTCCAAATCCACGTTGAAGTGACAGAACTTCTATTGGCAGGCGGCCTCGGAACCTGTATCCCTACAGCTGTGGGGTGGGCCTCCCCCGAAACGGGGATCCGCACGGGCGCGCGCGGTTCGTCGGCGCGTCCCGCAATCACCTGCGTCGTCGCCGACGACCACCCCGCTGTGCTCGAGGCGATCTCGGCGCTCCTGCAGTCGAGCGGCGTCGATGTGGTCGGCCGGGGCCGCGACGGCAACGAGGCGCTCCACGAGATCGAGTCGCTCCGGCCGCAGGTCGCGCTCGTCGACATCCGGATGCCGAAGCTCGGCGGGATCGAGCTCGCTCGGCAGGCGAAGCGCTCGGCGCCCGAGACGGCGGTGCTGATCTACACCGCGTACGGCGACAGCGCGCTTCTGACGGAGGCGCTCGATGCAGGCGTGGCCGGCTTCGTGCTGAAGGAGGCGCCGCTCGACGACCTGCTGCGCGCGCTCGACACAGTCGCGCGCGGCGGCACGTACCTCGACCCCGTGCTCGCGGGCGCGCTCGCGACAGCGACCGTCGGCAAGGATGCGCCGCAGCTCACACCGCGCGAGCGCGACGTGCTGCGGCATCTCGCGAACGGCCTCTCGAACGAGGAGATCGGCAAGGAGCTCTTCATCTCACCGGAGACCGTGCGCACGCACATCCGCAAGGCGATGGACAAGCTCGGCGCCGACACGCGCACGCAGGCGGTCGCGACCGCTTTGCGGCTCGGGCTGATCGCGTAGGGCTCAATACGCGTCGAGCACGGCGCTCCGGCGCGATTCGCGCTCGAGCACGCGGAAGAGCATCAGTCCCGCGAGCGCGTACGCCGCGGCGATGCCGAGCTCGGTCAGGACGAGCCCGCTCACATGACCGAGGCTTGCGCCTTGGGCGACCTCGCGCGCGGCGGCGATCCCGTGCGTGAGCGGCAGGCAGCGCGAGACGGCGCTCATCCAGCCCGGGAGCACGTCGAGCGGGATGTTGACGCCGCAGAAGAGCAGCATCAGGAAGTACGCGAGGTTCGCGGCAAAGAAGAAGTCCTTGGCGCGAAGTCCGATCGAGCCGAGCAGCATGCCGAACGCGGTGCACGAGAGCACGGTGACGACGACGATGAGCGCGAGCGCGGGCACCGTGCCGAGCCCGGGCCGGAAGCCGAGCAGCACGACACCCGCGAGGAACGTGAACAGCGAGACGAGAAGGCCGTTCGCGAGCACGGGCACGCCGCGTCCCAGAAACACGGCCGCGCGGTTGGCCGGCGACGCCAGCAGCGGCCCGAGCGTCCCGAACCAACGCTCGTTCGCGACCGCCATCGTCATCCCGTAGACCGACGACATCGCACAGACCTGAACCGAGTTGCCGACGATGTAGAAGTCGCGCGCCTCCGCATGCGCGTACTGCCCGAGCTTGGTGAAGAAGATCAGCTGGAACAGCGGGCTGCCGAGCATCGTCGGGATGTACATCGCCGGCCTGATCCAGTTGAAGAGCCCGCGGTAGGCGATCGCACCGCCGACGAAGAAGACCGAGAGCCAATGCCTCATGTCAGCGAAAGCGTTGCGCGGTTGCGTGCGGCCGTCTCGAACCAGCGGAACGTGAGCGTCGAGAGCGCGAGGGATGCGGCGCCGAGCAGGACGACCATGCCGAGCGGTGCCCACACCGCGCCACCGAGTGCCGCGTGCCTGATCGCAACGATGCCCCAGTACGGCGGGAGCGCCCACGAGATCGGGCGCGTCCACTCGGGGAGCAGCGACGTCGAGAACACAAGGCCCGACGCGATCCAGACCGGGTACTCCAGCAGGTTCGAGAGCGCGTTCGCGTAGCGGTAGAGGATGAACGTCGACGCGAGCACGAGCCCCATCAGCCCGAGACCGATCACGGTCGCGGGCAGCGAGAGCACGAAGAGCCAGGGATGCACGAAGTGCAGCGGCACGCCGAAGACGAGCCGGCCCCACACGAGCGTGGCCGCCATCGCGTACATGCCGGTGAACGCGTTCGCGAGCGAGAACGGCAGGTAGACGAGCGCGAGCGACGGCGGTGCGGCGGCGCCGAGCTCGAGCGTCCCCTGCCAGCGCTGCCACTGGATCATCCCGCCCGACCCGAACAGGGTCGTCGACCAGACACCCATCATCCCTGCGCCGAGCGATGCGTAGAGCAGCGTTCCGGACCTGCCGCCGGAGCGGAACATGTAGAAGGCTACGGTCGCGAAGATGATCGGCTGAACGATCGACGTGACGAGGAAGAAGCTCGACGTGCCGACCATCTTCAGGTTCATCGTGAACCCGCTCTTGACGAGGCGCAGTGCTCTCACACGCGCTCCAGCGATGCATGACGGCGGCTCTGCACCTCGAAGAAGCGGATGAGGAAGAAGCCGCCGACGCTGTAGGCGACGCCGATCAGCGCCTCGCGCCCGAGCAGCCCGCGCACCGACGCGAGCGAATGGCCGGACGCCACCGCCCGCGCCGCCTCGATCCCGTGCGTGAGCGGCAGCGCGCGCCCGATGTCCGCCATCCAGCCCGGAAGCTCGGAGAGAGGGACGTTCGCGCCGGAGAAGATGAGCAGGATCCCGACGAACACGTTCGAGAGCACCGCGGTCTCGCGTACCCGCAGGCCGATCGCGGCATTCACGAGCCCGAGCCCCGTGCAGGAGAACGCGGCGACGAGGAGCACCGGCGCGAGTCGCGCCCAATCCGCGCCCGCGAGCGTCACGCCGAGAATGAGCCCGCCGGCAAAGAGCGAGAATGCGGCGACGACGAGCCCGTTCGCGATCACCGGCAGGGCCCGTCCGAGGAAGAGCGGCAGCCGTCCTGCGGGCGAGATCAAAAGCGGGCCGAGTGTCTGCCAGAAGCGCTCCTCGGCGATCGTCTGCGTCATCGCGAAGAGGCACGGTACGGACGAGTACTGGATCGCGTTCCCGACGACATAGAACTGGTCGGAGTGCCCGCCGGCTGCGCGGCCGATGTATGCGAACAGCAGGATCTGGAAGATCGGTGTCAGCACGAGCGTCGGGATGAAGATCCAGAGGCTGAGGAATCCGAAGAGCGCGCGGTAGCTGATGTAGCCGCCGACGAAGAAGATGCGCAGCGCGTTTCTCATGTGAGCGAGAGCGTCGCGCGGCGGCGCGCCGCGTCGATCATGCGGCCGAGCAGCAAGTTGCCGAACGCGATGTACGCGAGGCCGAGCGCGAAGCAGAGCGCGACGTCGCCCCACGCGCTGCCGCCGAACGCGCCCGCGTGGATCGCCCGCATACCCCAGGTGGGGCCGAGCACCCAGGAGATCGGCTTCACCCAGTGCGGCAGCAGCGAGATCGGCACGAGGAAACCGCAGATGAGCCAGACCGGGTACTCGCTGACCGCGCCGATCGCCCACGCCCGGCGCGAGCGCACGAACGCGACGGCCATCAGGAAGCCGAGCGAGCCGATCGTGAAGACGATGCCGAGGATGCCGAGCCCGAAAGGCAGCGGATGGGCGACAGGCACGTGGATGCCGAAGAGGATGCGCGCCCAGAGCAGCGTCGCGACGATGCAATACAGGCCGATCGTCGACGTCGCGAGCGCGACCGGCAGCAGAATGAGCGCGAGGTTCGTCGGCGCCGCGACGAGCAGCTCGAGCGTGCCGAGGCGCCGTTCGCGCTGTAGCGCCGACGACGCCGAGACGCTCGTCGCCGTCCACACGCCCATCACCGCCGCGCCGAGCGCGATCGGGCCGAGCGCGGCGTTGCGACTGCCGTGGCGGAACATGAAGAAGGCGACCGTCGCGAAGAAGAGCGGCCAGAGAATTGCGAGGAAGCCGTCGAACGCCGACTGCGACAGCATCTTGAAGTGCAGCACCCAGCCGAAGGCGAGGAGCCGCGCGGTGCGGATCACGAGGCGTCGCCGACGAGCGCGACGTACGCGTCCTCGAGCGTCGGCTCGCGCGACGACACGCGGCCGACCTCGATCCCGTCGAGCTGCGCGAGGAGCGGAGCGGCGACTTCGCGCTCGCCGGTTGCTTGCACGACGAGCAGCTGCTTCTGGTCGAGCTCCTCGACGCTGACGGCGGTGACGGTCGGCACATCGCGGAGGCGGCCGAGGATGCTCTCGTCGACGCCGAAGACCTCGATCTCGAGCACCTGGCCCTCGGCGACGCCGGCTTTCAGTTCCGTCGGTGTGCCCTCACCGACGATCTGCCCCTTCGCGATCACGGCGATGCGGTTGCAGAGTGCGTCGGCCTCGAACATGTAGTGGGTCGTGAGCAGCACGGTCTTGCCGGCCGCGATCAGGTCGCCGATCGTCTGGCGCAGCTCGCGTGCGCCGACGGGGTCGACACCGATCGTCGGCTCGTCGAGGAACACGACTTCCGGGTCGTGGAGGATCCCGCGCGCGATGTGGAGGCGCTGGCGCATGCCGCGCGAGTACCCCTCGACGCGCTCGCGCTCGCGCCCCTTCAGACCGACGAGCTCGAGCACCTGGTCGATGCGGCGGCGCTGCTCCTTGCCGGACACGCCGTAGAGCTCGGCGAAGTAGCGGAGGTTGTCCAGCGCCGACAGCCGCTCGTAGAGGCCGCGGTCGCCGCCGAACACGTAGCCGATGCGCTTGCGCAGGTCGCGGGCCTGCGCGACGACGTCGAGCCCGAGCACGTGCGCCGTGCCGGACGTGGGGAGGAGCAGCGTGATCAGCATCTTGATCGTGGTCGTCTTGCCCGCGCCGTTCGGCCCGAGCAGGCCGAAGAGCTCGCCCTGCTCCACGGCGAACGTGACTCCGCGCACCGCCTCGACCTCGAGCGGACGCCGCCGGATGATCCCGGTCGTCGTCTTGTAGGTGCGCCGCAGATCGCTGACCTCGATCACGGCCATCCGGCGACCCTACCGAGTCGGTGCGGGTTCCACCTGCTGCGGAACGTCCGTGCAGGTCTGCGGATCGCCTTCGCAGCAGCCGAGCTTGAACCTGCAACGGGTGCACTGCCACGTCGAGTGGCGCCACTCCATCGTTGCACCGCACCGCCAGCATTTCTCGGCTTCGCTCACCGTGCGAGGGTAAGGGCGCCGACGGACGTCGGCTAAAATCCAGCTGCCTGGCGGCGTAGCTCAGCTGGTTAGAGCGTCGGACTCATAACCCGAAGGTCGGTGGTTCGAGCCCACCCGCCGCTATCCGGAACTGGCGCTGTGATGCCGCGGCGTCGACGTACCTACCATGCCGTTCACGCTCACGAACATCAAGCGGGATCTCGAGGACCTCGGTCCGAAGTTCGACGGCGCGCCCGACCTGGAGTTCCGCGCTGCGACGAAGGCGCTCGCGCTGGAGCACTCGGCCTTGAGCTATCAGCGCATCCCGCCCGGCTACCGCTTTCCGTACGGCCACACACACCTGACGCAGGAGGAGGTCTACGTTGTCGTCCGGGGGAGCGGGCGGATGAAAATCGACGGCGAGGTCGTCGAGCTCGAGGAGTGGGACGCCGTGCGCGTCCCGGCCGGCATGTGGCGGGGCTACGAGGCGGGCCCGGACGGCCTCGAGATCCTCGTCATCGGTGCGCCGAACTTGGGCGACGATCCGCGCGAAGACGTGGAGGGCCGGCGCGACTGGTGGGCCGGCTAGCGCGAGTGCTAGCGTCGCCCTCATGCCCGAGCTGAACGCGATCGGCATCGCTGTCTCGAATCTCTCCGAGACGCTGCGCTTCTACCGCCTGCTCGGCCTCGACCTGCCGGAGAGCTCGACGGACGCTCACGTCGAAGCGACGATGGCGAACGGGACGCGGCTCATGTTCGACACCGAAGAGGTGATCAGAAGCTTCCTGCCGGAGTGGCAGCGCACCGATGGGAACCAGGTGTCTCTCGCGTTCGAGTGCGGGAGCCCGGCCGAGCTCGACGAGACCTACCGTCGGATCGTCGACGCGGGCTTTGAGGGCGAGAAGGAGCCGTGGGACGCCTTCTGGGGCCAGCGCTACGCGCTCCTCGGCGACCCGGACGGCACCCGGATCAACCTGTACGCCTCACTGGGCTAGCTCGAACCCCATGCTTGTGCCAACTTGGCACAAGGAATTTCGAAGGGCGGCGCGCGCCCGGTCCCGCTACACTTCCGCGGCCCGAGGGCGGTGCGTCAGCCTGCCCGGGGTCGTTCACCTCACGCAGAGAGAGATATGGCGAAGACCGGAGTCAGAGTTGCGATCACGCTCGCCTGCACCGAGTGCAAGCGACGGAACTACCAGACGATGAAGTCGAAGCGGAACACGCCCGACCGCGTCGAGTTCCGCAAGTACTGCCGCTGGTGCGGCACGCACACCCCGCACAGGGAGACGCGCTAGTGGCGGAGGCAAGCTCCGAGCGTCATCCGGCGGTCCGGCCACAGGCGCAGCCCGAGACGCGGCGCCG
Source organism: Gaiellaceae bacterium (assembly GCA_035650975.1). Taxonomy (GTDB): domain Bacteria; phylum Actinomycetota; class Thermoleophilia; order Gaiellales; family Gaiellaceae; genus PALSA-600. The sequence goes on along the minus strand of DASRGQ010000035.1, from coordinate 6,285 downwards.
CGGCAACTTCATCCACGACTCATGGGCCGAGCTCAAGAAGGTCGAGTGGCCGGGACAGAGCCAGGTCATCCAGGGCACGGTCGTCGTGCTCGTGGCGTGCTTCGTCGTCGGCAGCTACCTCTACCTGAACGACATCGTGTGGAAGCACGTCGTCTCCAAGTTCTTACTCGGCCAGTAAAGGATCCGGATGTTTCGCTGGTACGTCGTCAACACCTACTCGGGCCACGAGAACAAGGTCAAGGCCAACCTCGAGCATCGCATCGAGTCGATGGGGCAGCGTGTGCGCTTCCGCCGCGTCGTCGTGCCGACCGAGCAGGTGATCGAGACGAAGGACGGCCAGAAGGTGCAGGCTGAGAAGCGCGTGCTTCCCGGCTACGTGCTCGTCAACATGGACCTGAACGACGACGCGTGGACCGTCGTGAAGAACACCCCCGGCGTGACCGGGTTCGTCGGCGCCGGCTCGAAGCCCGTGCCGCTCTCGCAGCCCGAGGTCGACCGCATCCTGAAGACCGGCGCGACCGCTGGCGGCGACCGGCCGCGCGCGCAGGTCGAGTACTCGCTCGGCGAGTCGGTGAAGGTCACCTCCGGCCCGCTGTCCGACTTCGACGGCGAGATCGTCGACGTGAACCCCGACCAGCAGAAGCTGAAGGTGCTCGTCGACATCTTCGAGCGGCAGGTCCCTGTCGAGCTCGGGTTCGACCAGGTAAAGAAGCTCGATTAAGGAAGAGGTATGGCGAAGAAGGTTCTGACGATCATCAAGCTCCAGATCCCCGGCGGGCAGGCGAACCCGGCGCCGCCGGTCGGCCCTGCTCTCGGCCAGCACGGCGTCAACATCATGGAGTTCTGCAAGGCGTTCAACGCGCAGACCGCGCAGGAGAACGGGCGCATCACGCCGGTCGAGATCACGGTCTACGAGGACCGGAGCTTCGACTTCATCACGAAGACGCCGCCAGCCGCCGTCCTGATCAAGGAGGCGCTGCGGCTCGAGAAGGGCTCGGCCGAGCCGAACCGCGCGAAGGTGGGCAAGCTGACGCGCGACCAGCTGCGCTCGATCGCCGAGACGAAGATGCCCGACCTGAACGCGCGCGACGTCGAGCAGGCGATGCTCGTGATCGCCGGCACGGCCCGATCGATGGGCGTGGAGGTGGCGAGCTGATGGGAGCGCACGGGAAGCGGTACGCGGAGGCGCGCGGGGCGGTCGACCGCGAGCAGCTGTACACACCGGTCGAGGCGATCCGGCTGCTGCAGGGCGCGCCGAAGGCGAAGTTCGACGAGACGGTCGAGGTGCACTTGAACCTCGGCCTGAACGTCCGGCATGCCGACGAGCAGCTCCGCGGCACGATGATGCTGCCGCACGGCACCGGCCGCGAGCAGCGCGTCGCCGTGTTCGCAGAAGGCGACAAGGCACGCGAGGCGGAGGAGGCCGGCGCGGATGTCGTCGGCTCCGCAGACCTCGCAAAGCGGATCGAGGAGGGCTTCACCGACTTCGACGTCGCGATCGCGACGCCCGACCAGATGGGCAACGTCGGCCGGCTGGGCCGCGTGCTCGGCCCGCGCGGGCTGATGCCGAACCCGAAGACCGGCACGGTCACGTTCGACGTGGCGAAGGCCGTGCGCGACGCGAAGGCCGGCAAGCTCGAGTACCGCACCGACCGCGGCGCCAACGTGCACATCCCGATCGGCAAGCGGTCGTTCGAAGAGCGGGCGCTCGTCGAGAACTACGCGGCCCTAATCGATGAGATCGTCCGGGCGAAGCCGTCGGCCGCGAAGGGCCGGTACATCAAGAAGATCACGCTCACCTCCACGATGGGCCCCGGCATCCACGTCGATCCGACGCGGACGCGCGACATCGCGGAAGAGCTGAGCGAGACCCAGGAGGCTGTCGAGGCCACCGCCTGAGACAGCCTGTCCCCCAAAGACAGCTGGCAGCCGACTGAGTTCCTGAAGCACAGACTCGGTGGCAGAAGCCCAGCCTAGGAGGCGCATGCAGAAGACAGACAAAGAACGGGTCGTCGCCGAGCTGACCGAAAAGCTCCGGAGCGCGGAGACGATGATCGTCGCGGACTACCGCGGCCTCACCATGCCCCAGATCGACGGCCTGCGCTCGCGGCTGATCGAGAACGGCGCGCGGCTCACGGTCGTGAAGAACACCCTCACCCGACGCGCGGCCGAGGCCGCCGGCGCGGATGCGCTGCTGGCGCTCCTCGAGGGCCCATCGGCGATCGCGTTCGTGGAGGCAGACGGCGACGCGGTCGCTGTGGCGAAGGCGCTGGCCAACTCGGCCCGCGACACGAAGGTGCTCGAGATCCGCGGCGGCGTCATGCAGGGCCGTGTCATCTCCGGCTCCGACGTGGAGGAGCTCGCGAAGCTGCCGCCGCTCGACGTCCTCCGCGGCCAGGTGATCGGCGCCGTGATCGCGCCGCTCTCGAGCCTGGTCGCGCTCGTGAACGCACCGCTTCAGAACCTCTACGGGCTGATCGACGCACGCATCGAGCAGCTCGGCAGCGAAACCCCGGAACCTGGTTCGCAGAACCAGGTTCCTGACTCTGAATCCCAGGAGGAGAGCGAGTAATGGCAGCAGTCGACACCGTCTTCGAGCAGCTCGGGAGCATGACCGTCCTCGAGCTGGTCGAGCTGAAGAACAAGATCGAGGAGGAGTGGGGCATCACCGCCGCCGCTCCGGTCGCAGTCGCGGCGGCTCCCGCCGCGGGCGGCGACGGCGCGGCCGCGGCGGAGGAGAAGACTTCCTTCGACGTCGTCCTCACGGGCGCGGGCGCACAGAAGATCCAGGTGATCAAGGTCGTCCGCGCGGTCACTGGCCTCGGCCTCAAGGAGGCCAAGGACCTCGTCGACTCGGCGCCGAAGCCGGTCAAGGAGGGCGTGAACCAGGAAGAAGCCGACCAGATCAAGGCTCAGCTCGAGGAGGCAGGCGCCTCCGTCGAGCTCAAGTAGCCGGTCTTTATAGGGTGTCTGGCACCTCGGTGTCAGACACCCTGAACATCCCCGTCCGCCTCGACGTCGACGCGCACGCGGCGTCGTTCATGCAGGCGATGAGCCGCCTCGACGGGGCGGCGGCGAAGGAGCTCGACCGCGTCTCGTTCGACGCCCGGCTCCGCGAGCTCGTGCGGCTCCGCGCCTCGCAGCTGAACGGCTGCGCCTACTGCGTGAACATGCACGCGGCCAACGCCCGCGCGGCCGGAGAGACCGAGCAGCGCCTGGCCCTCGTCGCCGTCTGGCCCGAGGCGGGGCTCTTCACGGAGCGGGAACAGGCCGCTCTGGCCCTGACCGAAGCGGTCACTTTGTGCGCCCAGGAACATGTGCCTGGCACCGTCTGGGAGGCCGCGGCGGCCGTGTTCTCGCCGGACGAGCTCGGCGCGCTCGTCGCGCTGATCGTGACGATCAACGCCTGGAACGCGATCGGCGTAACGACGCGTGCCTGGCCGGTTGCGCCCGCAACAACCTAGTCTGATACCTTGCTCTAGGTCGGCCCAGCGGGTCTCTCGCCGTGCGCTTGCGGCTCGAGGGACGCCTCCGCTATCGTGGGGGGTTGCGCCGACGTCCGGTCACGTCCCACCTGCACGCCCTTTTTCTGCTGCTCCGCCGCCTATCTCATAGCTAGTAAGGGAGGCTGTTCTCTTTGGCCAAGACGGTCACAGCGCCTCGTGCGCGCCATTCGTTCTCGCGTCTCAAGCACGTCCTCGACCTCCCCAACCTGATCGACATCCAGCGTGAGTCCTTCGACTGGTTCCTGTCGGAGGGGCTCCGCGAGACGATCGACGACATCTCGCCGATCGAGGACTACACCGGCTCGCTCGCCGTCGAGTTCGGCGAATACAAGTTCGGTGAGCCGCAGTTCTCCATCCAGGAATGCCGGGAGAAGGACCTGACCTACCAGGCGCCACTCTCGATGACGGTCCGCTTCGTGAACAAGGACACGGGCGAGATCCGCGAGCAGACGGTGTTCATGGGCGACTTCCCGATGATGACCCAGTGGGGCACGTTCATCATCAACGGCACTGAGCGCGTGATCGTTACGCAGCTCGTCCGCTCGCCCGGCGCCTACCTGATGGAGCCGAAGGACGCGTCGAAGCAGATCTTCACCGCGAACCTGATGCCGAGCCGCGGCTCGTGGCTCGAGCTCGAGATCGACAAGAAGGGCGTCGTCTACGCCCGGATCGACCGCAAGCGCAAGCTGCCGATCACGACGCTCCTGCGCGCGCTCCCGGCCGAGGACCCGACGACGGGTTACGCGATCGACACGTCCACGAACGAGGCCATTCTGGCGCTCTTCGACAATTCGCACTTCATCGAGAAAACCCTTGAAAAGGACCCGACGACGCGCGAGGAAGAGGCGCTGATCGAGGTCTTCAAGAAGCAGCGTCCCGGCGAGCCACCGACGCTCGACAACGCGCGCAACTTGCTGCGGTCGCTCTTCTTCGACCCCAAGCGCTACGACCTGACAAAGGTCGGCCGCTACAAACTGAACCAGCGGCTTGGCGTCGGCGTGCCGGAGGACACGCGCGTCCTGACGACGCAGGACATCCTGGCGCTCGTCCAGAAGCTCGTCTCGCTGCCGCACGCGATCGGCGTGCCGGACGACTCGCGCGACTTCGCAGCCGACGCGATCGGCCTTTCGCGTGACCCGATCCGCACCGAGCTCGACGAGTACGAGCACTTCGGCAACCGCCGCCTGCGCACCACCGGCGAGCTGATCCAGGAGGCGTTCCGCGTCGGTCTCTACCGCATGGAGCGCGTCGTCCGCGAGCGCATGACGACGGAGGACGTCGACACGATCACGCCGCAGACGATCATCAACATCCGTCCGGTTGTCGCCGCGCTGAAGGAGTTCTTCGGCTCGTCGCAGCTGTCGCAGTTCATGCAGCAGACGAACTCGCTCGACGGCCTGACGCACCGCCGCCGCCTGAGTGCTCTCGGAGCAGGAGGCCTGACGCGTGAGAGGGCGCCGATCGAGGTGCGCGACGTGCACCCGACGCACTACGGCCGCATGTGCCCGATCGAGACGCCGGAAGGCCCGAACATCGGCCTCATCGGCTCGCTCGCCTCGATGGCGACCGTGTCCGAGTTCGGCTTCATCCAGACGCCGTACCGCCGCGTCGTGAACGGCAAGGTGACCGACGAGATCGTGTATCTCGACGCCGCCGAGGAGGCGCAGTACACGATCGCGCAGGCTTCGGAGCCGGTCGACAAGAGCGGCAAGTTCGAGCACGACCAGGTGCTCTGCCGGTCGTCGGAGGGCGAGGCCGTGATCGCGGCCGCGAAGGAGATCGACTTCATGGACGTCTCGCCGGCGCAGATCGTGTCGGTCGCGACCGCGATGATCCCATTCCTCGAGCACAACGACGCGAACCGCGCGCTGATGGGCGCCAACATGCAACGGCAGGCGGTGCCGCTGATGATCCCGCAGGCGCCGCTCGTCGGCACGGGCGTCGAGCATCGTGCCGCGGTCGACTCCGGCGACGTCGTCGTCTCCAAGACGGCGGGCAGCGTCGTCGAGCTCGACGCGGAGCGCATCGTCGTCGAAGGTCGCGGCACGCGCGACGAGTACGACCTGACGAAGTTCATGCGCTCCAACCAGGGAACGCTGATCCACCACAAGCCGATCGTGCGGCAGGGCGACAAGGTCGAGGCGGGCGCAGTGCTCGCGGACGGATCGTCGACCGACCACGGCGAGCTCGCGCTCGGCGCGAACCTGCTCGTCGCGTTCATGCCGTTCGAGGGCTACAACTTCGAGGACGCGATCGTCTTGAGCGAGCGCCTCGTCAAGGACGAGGTGCTCACGTCGATTCACATCCACGAGTACGAGATCGACGCACGCTCGACGAAGCTCGGCGACGAGGAGATCACCCGCGACATCCCGAACCGCTCGGAGGAGTCGCTGCGCAACCTCGACGACCGCGGCATCGTCCGCGTCGGCGCCGAGGTCGGGTCCGGCGACCTGCTCGTCGGCAAGGTGACGCCCAAGGGCGAGACCGAGCTGACCGCGGAGGAGAAGCTGATCCGCGCGATCTTCAAGGAGAAGGCGCGTGAGGTCCGCGACACCTCCCTCAAGGTGCCGCACGGCGAGGGCGGCGTCGTCATCGACGTGAAGACGTTCTCACGCGACAACGGCGACGACCTGAGCCCGGGCGTGAACGAGCTCGTGCGTGTCTACGTCGCGAAGAAGCGCAAGATCTCCGAGGGCGACAAGCTCGCCGGGCGCCACGGCAACAAGGGCGTCATCTCGAAGATCGTCCCCGAGGAGGACATGCCGTTCCTCGAGGACGG
>DASRGQ010000034.1:0-69858 GCA_035650975.1 Gaiellaceae bacterium | reverse complement strand
GAACGGGTGGTCGCCCCGGATCGCCTCGGGGCCGCGCGCGTCGTCCGCAGGAACGTAGTCGGGCGGCTTCTGCTCGTCGAAGTCCGGCGTGTCGATGCCGGTCCACTTCTTCTCCTTGCCGTCGAACCAGACGTAGCGCTTCCGCTCTGACCACGGGTTGCCGTCGGGGTCGGCCGAGGCGCGGTTGTAGATGATGTGGCGGTTCGCGGGCCACGCCCACGCCCACTCGAGTGCGGCGTGGCCCTGCTCCCAGTGCGGCTTCCGCCGCGCGGCCTTGTTCTCTTCGTCGGCGAAGACACCGCAGTAGATCCAGCAGCCGCACGCGCTCGTCCCGTCCGGCTTCAGCAGCTGGTAGCTCGCAAGCGCCTGGCCCTTGTCGTCCCAGCCGTTGATTTCCGCCAGCACGGCCTCGGCGCTCGGCTCTTCGATCTCGCCGCTCGTCGGATAGGCCCACGTGAGGTCCTGCATCGGCAGGTCCCTCGGGTCCTGCGACTCCTTGAGCTTCTCCCGGAGCTTCTTGCCGAGGTGGAAGTAGAACCAGAGGTCGGAGCGGCAGTCCTGCTTCGGCTCGACCGCGCGGAAGTGCCACTGCAGAAGCCGCTGGGTGTTCGTGAACGAGCCGTCCTTCTCGAGGTGCGAGGCGGCCGGCAGGAAGAAGACCTCGGTCGGGATCTCCTCCGTCACGAGCTCGCCCGACTCGATCTCCGGGCTGTCGTACCAGAACGCCGCTGTCTCGATCTCGACGAGGTCGCGCACGACGAGCCAGTCGAGCTGCGCCAGCGCGAGGCGATTGGCCTTTCCGTTCGCCGACCCGACTGCCGGGTTCTGGCCGGTGACGAGGTAGCCCTTGACCTTCCCCTCGAGCATCTGCTGAACGGTCCAGTAGCTCGAGTTGTCCTTGTCGATCCGCGGCAAGTACGAGAAGCAGAATTCGTTCTCCGGCGTCGCGGCTGCGCCCCACCACGCTTTGAGCAGCGACACCATGTAGGCCTCGGCGTTCCCCCACCAGCCGCCGGGCGCCGTCGTCATCTCGACGTACGCATCGAGGCCTCCGTAGTGCTCGGTGTGCGGCATCGTCAGATAGCCGGGGAGGATGTTGTAGAGCGTCGGGATATCGGTCGAGCCTTGGATCGACGCGTGCCCGCGGAGGGCCATGATCCCGCCGCCCGGCCGGCCGATGTTTCCGAGCAGCAACTGGATGATTGCCGCGGTCCGGATCGTCTGGACGCCGACCGTGTGCTGCGTCCAGCCGACGGCGTACACGAATGCGCCGGTCTTCTCGGGGCCCGAGCAGTCGCAGATCGTGCTCGCGACGTGCAGGAACTCCTCGACGCTGCAGCCGCACGCGTCGGCGACGAACTCGGGCGTGTAGCGCGCGTAGTGGCGCTTCAGGATCTGGAACACGCAGCGCGGGTCCTGCAGCGTGTCGTCGGTTTCCGGCGGGTTGCCGTGCGAGAGCCCGCCGCCGTGGCTTCCATGCGACTGCTCGCCCTTCACGCTCGATCTCTGGAAGCCCTCTTCGCGCTGGCCGGCCGCTCCGTGCACCGATACGCCTGCGTACTGCCACGTCGTCACGTCGTACTCGCCCTGATCCGGGTCCCAGCCGGAGAAGAGGCCGTCGTTGTCCTCGGTGTCGGTAAACCCTTCGTTGACGATCACCGGCGCGTTCGTGTAGCGACGGACGTACTCGTCGAAGTAGCGGTCGTTCTCGAGGATGTAGTTGACGATCCCGCCGAGGAAGGCGATGTCGCTGCCTGCGCGGATGCCCACGTGCTTCGTGGCCATCGCGCTCGTGCGTGTGAAGCGCGGGTCGACGTGGAAGACGTGCGCGCCCCGTTCCCGTGCCTCCATCACCCACTGGAAGCCGACCGGGTGGTTCTCGGCCATGTTCGAGCCCATGATCGTGATGCAGTCCGCGTTCTGGAGGTCCTGCTGGAACGTGGTCGCTCCGCCTCGTCCGAACGAGGTGCCCAGACTGGGCACCGTGGAGCTGTGTCATATGCGGGCCTGGTTTTCGACCTGGACGATGCCGAGCGCCGTCAGCAGCTTCTTGATCAGGTAGTTCTCTTCGTTGTCGAGCGTCGCGCCGCCGAGGTTTGCGATGCCCATCGTCCGCTTCGCCGGGTTGCCGTCGTCCGTTTCTTCCTGCCACGTCTCCTCGCGTGTCCGGATGATCCGGTCGATGATCATGTCCATCGCCTGGTCGAGTGGCAGCTCTTCCCAGTGCGTCCCGTACGGGCGGCGATACTTGACCTTGTACTCCCGCAGCGGTCCCGCGTGGAGGCTTTTCGACGCCGCGCCCTTCGGGCACAGTCGGCCGCGGGAAATCGGGCTCGCCGGGTCGCCTTCGACCTGGATCACCTCGCCGTCCTTGACATAGGCGAGCTGCGCGCAACCGACGGCGCAGAACGGGCAGATCGAGTGGGCGACGTGGTCGGCGCCCGCGATGCGCGGCTCGAGCTCGTGCGAGCGCTTCGACTGCGCCGCCTTGCCGAGACCGAGCGGATCGCCTTCGCGCACCTGGCGGAGAAGCGGCCAGCGCTCGAGCTGCTTCGCGATTCCCACGTGGCCGTTGTTCCGAGACGGAACGCGGCGAAACGTCTTCAGGCTTCTTCGAGCTGGTCCATGACGCGCCGCAGCTCCGCGCGCTCGGGCCCGAGCGCGTCGTGCACGATCGCGAGCTTCTCCGCGCCGAGCGGCGTGAGCGTCAGCTCGGAGACGCGGCCGTCGCTCGACGACGGCGTGCGGCGAACGAGCCCCGCCGACTCGGCGCGCTGCACGAGCTCTGTGATCGCGCTCTGCGAGAGCGCGAGGATCGAGACGAGCTCGGAAACCGTCGTCGTCGAGCCCTCGGCGCCTCCGATTTGCAGCAGCAGCAGGTACTGGCGCGGGGTCAGACCGTGCTGGCGCGCGCAGCTCTCGCTGCGCCGCAGGAAGCGGCGGAGCTCGGCGCGAAAGACAGCACCTTTGCTGTAGCGGTTGGCCGGCACGGGGCTCAAGGGCGACGCGCGTTTCCCGATTCCGCCGTCCAGGGAATCGAGGGTGGGTGGTTGCGAGGGCATTCCGGTTCCTTGCGTGGCTGGCCCTGCTCGAAGGTCTCTGGGCAGTGTACGTCGGCACGTTCCAGAGCACGGAGCTCGTCGGCGGTGCGATTGCAGCCGCGATCGGAGCGCTGTTCGCGGAGGCGCTGCATGCGTGCGGGCTGCTCGGTTTTCAGCCGGCCCTGCGGATCGTACGGCGCGGCTGGCAGATCCCCCATCAGGTCGTGTTCGACTTCGGGCTCGTCATGTGGGTCCTCGTGCGCGAGGTCGCGCACGGCCGCCGGGTCCGCGGCAGCTTCGTGCGCATCCCGTACCCGGTCGAGCCCGGGGCGGTCGGCCGCTTCCAGCGCGCCTACGCGCTGACCCTCGAGAACGGGACGCCCAACGGCATCGTGATTGACCTCTCCCGCCGTCACGCGCTCATCCACTCGCTCGACGCCGACGTGTCGACGGGGCACACCGTCCTGTGAACGTCTTCCTCGTCGCGGCGACCGCACTGCTCGCGCTCGAGCTGCCGTTGCTCGTGTTCGCGATGCGCGCATCGAGGCTCGACGCGCTCGTTGCGGTCGACGCAGGCGCGACGATCTTCACGCTTGCGCTTGTCCTGCTCGCGCAGGGCTTCCACCGCTCGGCGTACACCGTGCTCGGCCTGGTCGCAGCCGTGCTCACCTTCGCCGGCTCGATGGTCTTCGTGCGCTTCTTTGAGCGGGAGCTCGAGCCATGAGCCGTAGGCTTGACGGAGGCTCACAAGGAGCGAAGGTGCCGGCTTTGCCGGCACCGAAGCGGAAGCTCGCGGTGCGACCGAAGGTCGACCCGTGAGAGCCGTCGTTGTGGACGCGCTGCTCGCGGCGACCGTTCTCTCGGAAGCGCTGTGCGTGCTCGGCGTGTTCGCCGGGGCGACGGTGTACGACCGGCTGCATTACGCGGGCGCGACGACGACGCTGCCGCCGGTCATCGTGTTCGTCGCCATCCTCGTGCGGCAGCCGCATCCGTACACGGCGCCGGTTTGGAACGCGTTCTTCGTGGCCGTCACGCTCTTTCTCCTGAACTCGGTGCTCACGCACGCGATGGCTCGCGTGGCGCGGCAGCGAGATGAACACGACGTGAAGCTCTGATGGAGCCGCTGCAGATCGTCGCCATGCTCTATGTGGCACTCGGCGCGCTGTGCGTCGTACTGGCGCGCGACGTCGTGCGGCAGGCGCTCGTCTTCTCGCTATACGGCTTCTCGCTCGTCGTGCTGTTCGTCGTCTTCCAGGCGCCGGACGTCGCGCTCTCGGCGCTCGTCGTCTCCGGGATCGCGTATCCGCTCGTTCTCGTCGGCGCGATTGCGCGCTGCCACGGCCAGCGCAAAGGAGGAGGGAAGTGACGACGCGCGTGCGGCTCGCCATCTTCTCGTCCGGGCTGGTCTTGGTCGCCGCGCTGCTCGTCGACGGCGTGTCGAACTTGCCGCCGTTCGGGCGCTACGCCGGGCCGTACGGCGACATCGTCGCGCGGCTCGTCGAGCCGCAGCGGCACATGGCGAATGCCGTCACGGCTGTGGTCTTCGACTATCGCGGCTTCGACACGATGGGCGAGGAGCTGATCCTGTTCGCGGCGGCGTCGGCGGTGGCGCTCCTGCTCCGCGAGATGAGAGACCACGACACGAGCGACCTCGTCGAGGGAATCCGAAGCGATGCGCTGCGCGGGGTGGGTGCACTCGCCGCGATCGTGACGTTCGTGCTCGCGCTGCAGGTCGTCGCGCACGGCTTCATCACGCCGGGAGGCGGCTTCCAGGGAGGTGTCGTCCTCTCGGCCGCGTTCGCGCTCGTCTTCCTGACCAACGAGTACCGCGCCTACAATCGTCTCGCCTCGTCGAGCTTCGCCGAGCCGGTGGAGGCGCTTGGCGCCGGCGGCTACGTCTTCCTCGGCCTGCTCGCCCTCGCGCTGGGCTTCGGCTTCCTGGAGAACTTCCTGCCGTTCGGCGTCACGGGCCGGCTGCGGTCGGGCGGAAGCGCGGCGATCGTCAACTGGTCGTCCGCGCTCGCCGTCTCGGGCGGCTTCGCGCTGATCTTCTCCGAGTACCTGCAGGAGAACGTCGCCGTGCGCCACGGGCGGGTCGGTAAGTGACGATCCTGCCGTACCTGCTTGCAGTGTGGATCTTCCTCGTCGGCCTCGTCGGGATCGTGACGAGCCGAAACCTGATCCACCTCACCGTGTGCGTGAGCATCTGCCAGTCGGCGACCTACATCCTCCTGCTTGCGATCGGCTACAAGAGCCATGGCACCGCACCCGTCTTCGCGGACATCCCGACGTCGCGCAAGGTGGTCGACCCGGTCGTGCAGTCGTTGACGCTGACGGACATCGTCGTGGCGGTCGCCGTGTCCGCACTCCTGCTCGCGCTTGCTTTGAAGGTCTTCGAAGCGGAAGGTTCGCTCGACCCGGCGGAGATCGCCGAGCTCAAGGGATGAACGTAGCTTGACGATCGTCCCGATCGTCGTCGCAGCGCCGCTCCTCACGGCGGCGCTGATCGCGCTCGCGGGCAAGTGGCTGCCGCACGTCGTCGCCGACGCTGCCGGGCTCGCCGTCACCGGGCTCTCGCTGGCGCTCGCGTCGGTGCTCCTCGCGCGAACGAGCGCGCGGCTCATCACCTACTGGTTCGGCGGCTGGCGTCCGCGCGCGGGCTCGTTCCCGGTCGGCATCGGCTGGGCCGTCGACCGGCTCGGCGCCGGCTTCGCACTGCTCGTCACCTGCCTGCTGTTCGCAGCGCTTGCGTACTCGTGGCGCACGATGACGGAGGAGCACTATCTCTTCGTCGCGCTCCTGATCGTGTTCGGCGCAGCGATGGCGGGCTTCGTGCTGAGCGGCGACATCTTCAACATGTTCGTCTTCTTCGAATTGATGAGCGTCGCGGCGTTCGTGCTCACGGCGTATCAGGCCGAGGAAGCGAGCCCGCTGCAAGGTGCGTTCAACTTCGCGGTCTCGAACACGCTCGGCGCGTTCCTCGTGCTCACGGGGATCGCGCTTCTCTATGGGCGCACCGGCAGGCTCAACCTGGCGGCGATCGGCCAGACGCTCACGAACCAGGGTCGCCACGACGGCCTTGTGGCCGCCGCATTCGCGCTGATCACGTGCGGGTTCCTCGTCAAGGCCGCGCTCGTCCCGTTCCATTTCTGGCTCGCGGACGCGCATGCAACCGCGCCGGCGCCCGTCTGCGTCCTCTTCTCCGGTGTGATGGTCGAGGTCGGCATCTTCGCCGTCGCGCGCATCTACTGGACGGTCTTCGACGGAGTCCTCGGCGAGTTCCAGTCGCCGATCCGCGACGTGCTGCTCGGCGTCGGCGTCGTCACCGCCGTGCTCGGCGCGGTGATGGCGGGTGCGCAGCGGCACCTGAAGCGCCTGCTCGCGTACTCGACGATCGCACACGCAGGTTGCTTCATGATCGGCGTCGCGCTGCTCACGCCCGATGCGCTGGGCGGTGTCGCTGCGTACATCGTCGCGCACGCGTTCGCGAAGGGCGCGCTCTTCCTCTGCGGCGGCGTGCTGCTCACTCGCTTCGGTGAGGTCGACGAGTTGTTGCTGCACGGCTCGGGCCGCGCTTTGCCCGTCTCGGCGATCGCGTGGTTTGCCGGAGCCCTTGCGCTCGCGAGCCCGCCGCTCCTCGGCACGTTCACCGGCCACGCGCTGATCGACGACACGGCCTCGACGATGGGGTACTGGTGGGTTCCGGTCGTGCTCGCGTTTGCCACGATCGGCTCCACCGCGGCGATCGTCCGCGCCGGGCTGCGCGTCTACGCCGGCGCAGGCGATCCCGACGACCCCTTGCTCGCCGATGAGCCGGGGGAGGCCCCGCCGCCGCAGGAGCGCGCGTCGCTCGGGCTGATGCAGGCGATCGCGCTCGTGCTCGCGCTCGCCGGGCTCGGAGTCGGCGCGTGGACGGGGCTCGCGACGCGCGCGGTGGAAGCGGCGCACACCTTCACCGATCGCATCTCCTACGCAGCGGTCGTGCTCGACCACCGCGCGCTTCCGCCTCCGCCGCCCGAGACGTGGCACACCACGGCGGCAAGCGTCGCGTGGGCGGTAGTGACGCTGGTCGGTTCCGCGGCCGTCGGCGCTGCGTCCGTCTACCGCAACCGCTTCCCGGAGCCGCTGACGCGTGCGCTCGGAGCGGCGCTCGCACCTTTGCACGCTGTGCACAGCGGCAACATCGGCGACTACGTCGCGTGGCTCGTGCTCGGCACCGGCATCGTCGGCGGGCTGCTCGCCGTCTCGGTGCACGGCGTTCTCTGACTGATCACGTAAGAGCTGAGGCGAGCGCGTCGAGATCGCGCTCGTCGTTGTAGGCCTGCACCGAGACGCGCAGCACCCAGCCGTGGCGCGTCTCGAAGACCGGTACCTCGATCTTCAGCTCGTCTTGCAAGTGGCGCCGAAGCTCGAGCGGGCTCGGATGGTCGACGCGAAAGCCGCGCATCTGGACGTAGTCGTCGGCGAGCGGCGACAACGGAAGCTCGAGTGAGGCGAGCAGCTCGTGGCAACCGCGGCGCACTGACGGCCAGTCGTGCTCGTCCTGGAACGCAATCGCCGCCGGCACGGCGAGGTACGCCGCCGGGTCTCGGGTGCCCTGCCAGCGGTGCCGCGTCGCGAACGGCGCGTCCGGCTGCCAGTCCCACGAGACCACCGCCGGTTCGACGACCGGGTGGAGATGCTCGCGCACGTAGAGGAACGCCGCGCCCTTCGGCGCGCATAGCCACTTGTGTGCGTTGCCGGCGTACACGTCGGGCGCGAGTTCGTCGAGCTCGAGTGGGATCTGTCCCGGCGCGTGCGCGCCGTCGACGATCGAGATCGCACCCGCGGCACGCGCTGCGGCGAGCATCGGTGCGAGATCGTTCACGCGGCCGGTCGACCACTCGACGTGAGAGCAGAAGACGACGCGTGTGCGCGGGCCGGGCTCGAGCTCTGCGAACGGCCGGCGTACGATCGTCGCGCCGGATCCGCGCGCCACGTGCTGCCAGAGGATCTCCATCCCGTCGTATTCGCAGTCACCCATCAGGATCTCGTCGCGCGGCCCCAGCTCGAGCGAGCGCACGACGGCGTTCAGAGCGGCGCTCGTGTTCGGGACGAAGACGAGGTTCGCGAGCGTCGCGCCGACGTACGCCGCAAGCACCGCGCGCGCCTCGTCGAGCCGCGCCGGCAGCTCACGCTCGAGCGCGAGAAAGCGGACCGGGTTTCGTTCGAGCTCACGCTGCAGCCGCTGGTAATCCGCGAAGACCGGACGCGGGCATGCGCCGAACGAGCCATGGTTCAAAAAGACAACGTCGTCGTCGAGCAGAAAGTGCTCCCGCACGCTTCTTAACCCCCGTTTAATCCGCGATCACTTGGCTGCAACCTCCACGCGGTTATAACGGGGCGGTGGGTCGCGGGCGCCTGTCCATGCGTGCTGCCGAGACGCTCGTCGTCGCCGTGATCGGCGGCGCACTCGCGCTCGGTGGCGCGGCGCTCTTCGGGAAGCTCGGCACCCACACGACGATCAAGCAGGTGTCTGCACCGCCGCAGACCGTGCCGACGACGCTGCAGTCGCCGGCGACGAAGGGGCTGACTCCCGAGGTGATCTACCAGCGTGATGCACCGGGTGTCGTCCAGATCACGGCGACGAGCGTCACGCAAGCGCCCGCCGACCCGTTCAACCTGCTGCCTGCCACGCCGGAGACGACGCAGTCGCTCGGCTCCGGCTTCGTGATCGACCGGGCGGGTCACATCGTCACGAACTACCACGTGATCCAGGGCGCACAGAAGGTGCAGGTGTCGTTCTCGGCGCAGGATCAGCTCGCGGCAACCGTCGTCGGCAAGGACCCGTCGACGGACGTTGCGGTGCTGAAGGTCGACACACACGCGCGGGCGCTCACCCCGCTCGCGCTCGGCGACTCCGATGCGGTGCGAGTCGGCGACTCGGTGTATGCGATCGGCAACCCGTTCGGGCTGGCACGCACGTTGACCGCGGGGCTCGTGAGCGCGGTGCAGCGGCAGATCTTCGCGCCGGACGGCATCCCCGTGGAGCACGCGATCCAGACCGACGCCGCGATCAATCACGGCAACTCCGGCGGTCCGCTGCTCGACGACGCCGGCCGTGTGATCGGGGTCACGTCGCAGATCCAGACCGGCAGCTCGACGAACCAGGGCAACGTCGGCATCGGCTTCGCGATCCCGATCAACACGGTCCGCGACATCGCCGGCCAGATCATCGCGAACGGCAAGGCACGGCATGCGTATCTCGGGCTGAGCGTGCTCGCGTTGACGCCGACGTTGCAGAAGCTGTTCAACCTGCCGACGTCGAAGGGCCTGCTCGTCCAGCAGGTGACGACGGGCAGCGCAGCCGACAAGGCGAACATCGCTCCCGGGACGACGCCGGTCGTCGTCGGCGGCGAGAGCTACCGCGTCGGCGGCGACATCATCGTCAGCCTGGACGGCCAGCGCGTCACGACGCAACAGGAGCTGTTCAACACGGTGCAGCAGAAGGCGCCGGGCGACAAGCTCGCGATCACGCTCTGGCACGACGGCAAGAAGAGATCGGTCACGGTGAGGCTCGGGCAACGCGCGGGCCCGTGACGAAAGTTCGGCTCTCCCTGGAGAGCCGAGCGCGAGGCCGGCCGGAGCCCGTCTGCCTGCCCGGGCCCGGCCGGCCTTCCGATAGCGCAGGCACAGGGCGCTACCTTGTGCTCCGATGGAGCAGGGGCAGATTGTCGTCGAGACGGGCGCCGCCGTCGACGAAGAGTTGTGGCAGGAAGACGACGGGGACCACGCCGGGTGGTTCTGCGTCCGCACCGACCCCTTTCCCTGTCCGGCATCCGGCTGCACGTTCGTCGCCGAGTTCATGACGGCGGCGCACCTGATCCTCGTGTGGCAGGAGCTCGACGATCCGAACCTGCTCCGCCACGCTGCGCGCGCCCGCGATGTCGGGCGCAACCCGCGTGTCACGGGCTATCGCTCCGAGTACGGGCCGAGTGCGTCGTACTACGCGTGGGTTGCCGCGGGCCGGCCGGTGCACGGCGTCAAGCAGGCGTGATCGAAGCCCACTTCGGCGAGAGCGCGCCGTTCTCGCTCGGCGTCGAGGAGGAGCTGATGATCCTCGACGCGTCGAGCCTCGAGCAGGTGGCCGCCGTCGACCGGATCCTGCGCGGTGTCGACGGCGTCGCGCTGCCGGGGCGGTTGAAGACCGAGCTTTTCGCGTCGGTGTTCGAGACGAATACGGATGTGTGCGTGACGGCAGTTGAGGCCGATGCGGCACTGCCCGAGTTGCGACGCGCCGCCGCGCGCGCGGCTGCTGCGGAGGGACTCGCGATCGCGGCGGCTGCGACGCACCCGTTCGCGCGCCCCGAGTCGCAGCCGATCGTCAAGGAGGAGCGCTACGTCACGTTCGTCGGCTACGGCGGGATCTCGGTGCGCCGCCAGGGTGTGCAGGGGCTGCACGTCCACGTCGGCATGCCCTCCGCCGACGCGTGCTGGCGATGCCTCGAGGGGATCCTGCCGTGGCTGCCGGTCGTGCTCGCGCTGTCGGCGAACTCGCCGTGGTTCGCCGGCGAGCTGACGGGGATGGCGTCGAACCGGGCGCCGGTGCTCGCCGAGCTGCCCCGCGCGGGCGCGCCGCCCGCGTTCTCGTCGTATGCGGAGTGGGAGGCGTGGGTCGAGCGGCTCGTCGCACTCGGCGTCGCCGAGGACTACACACGCATCTGGTGGGACGTCCGCCCGCATCCGCGGCTCGGGACGCTCGAGGTGCGCGTGCCGGACCAGCCGACCGACGTGCGGCTCTCGGCCGCGTTCGGCGCGCTCCTGCAGGCGCTCTGTGCTGCTGCGCTCGACGGTGCGCTGCCCGCGCCGGCGGTCCGCTTCGGAGACGCCGGTCGCGCGGACTACACGCAGAACCGCTGGGCCGCGGCGCGCTTCGGCCCGCGCGCGGAGCTGCTGCATCCGGACGGCGGCGCGCTCGTCGGCGCCGCGGAGCTCGGAGCCGAGCTGCTCTCGCTCGTCGCGCCGGCGGCACGCGCCCTCGGGAGCGAGGAGCTGCTCGCGCGGCTCGATCCGACCCGGTGCGAGGCCGACGAGCAGCTCGGCGCCGCAAGCGCGCGCGACGCAGCGGCGCAGCTCGTCGCGCGGTCGGTAGCCTGAGCACGTGGCCGTCGTCTCGGAGACGATCCAGGTGAGTGGGATCCGCTGCGAGCGCTGCGTGATGCGGCTCGCCGGCACGCTCGAGGGCGTCGACGGGCTCGAAGGCGCGAACGCGAACCTGATGGGCCAGGTCACGCTGGTCTACGACGACGAGCGCACCACGCGGGATGCGCTCGTCGACCTCCTTGCCCGCGGCGGGTTCCGCGAGCAGGCGTTCGTCTAGTTCGCCGGACTAGCGGCTCGGCGGGTCGCCGAGGTACTCGTCGCGGTCGAGTGCGTCGTCGCGCTGCGGATCGGTCTCGCTGATCCCCGCCGCGGTCCACGCGGGGTCGCTCGAGTTCGACAGCCGGTCGTAGGCCGGCCGGTCGGTCGAGTGCGAGCCTGTTCCGAGCGCCTCCGCCGGCAGCTGCACCGGCTCCTCGGGCGCGACCGCGTCGACGAGCCCGTAGTGCGCCTTCACGGCGTCGACGTCCCACTCGTCGCCGAGCTTCGGCGAGTCGGCGACGAGATCCTTGGCGATCGTCGCTCGGACGACGCCGTCCTGCTCGTGCAGGAACTCCTGCGGCACGGCGTGCTTCGACTTGAACACATGCCCCATCTCGACGATGGCGCAGCCGTCCCGCTCCGCGACCACGGTCCCGATCTTGTGGTCGTCACTCCCGACGATCTCCTGCCCGTTCATGGAACCTCCTCGGTCGGTTGGCTCCGAAATCCCACGGTACAACGACGCGAGGGCGGAATGCGGTACGCAGGGAGGTCGTTGGACCCGTTGCTAGGGTGGTCGCCGGTATGAGCGAGACGGCGCCGACGGCCTCCGATTCACGCAGGCTTGCCCAGGAGGCAAGGGATCGTGTCCGCTTCGAGGAAGAGGCGCTTGAATTGAGCGATCAGGTGTATCGCGTCGCGCGGCGTCTCGTCGGGAGCCGCGAGGAGGCCGAAGATCTCGTCCAGCAGACCTACGAGCGGGCCTTTCGCTCGTGGCGTCAGTTCACGCCGGGCACGAACCTGCGGGCGTGGCTTCTGCGCATCCTCACGAACCTGAACATCGACCGGGGGCGCCGCCAGCAGCGCACGCCGCAGACGGCGTCGCTCGACGCAGGAGAGGCGGGCGACTACTTCCTCTACAACAAGCTCGAGTCGCAGGTGACCGACGAGAACCCCGACGAGGAGCGAGTGCTCGAGCGGCTGAGCCAGGACTCGATCGTGGAGGCGCTCGCCGACGTGCCGCACGACTTCCGCGACGTGATCGTGCTCGTCGACATCGGGGATTTCGCCTACGCCGACGCTGCGCAGATCCTCGACATCCCGATCGGCACCGTCATGTCGCGCCTGCACCGCGGCAGGCGTATCCTGAAGAAGAACCTCGCGGACAGGACGGTTACTGCCTAATGGACCCGTGTGACAAATGCGAGGAAATGATGCAGCCGTTCCTCGACGGCACGTTGTCCGACGACGAGGTCGCGAAGGCGCAGTGGCATCTCGAAAAGTGCAGCTGGTGTGCGCGCCGGTATCGGTTCGAGGAGCGGCTGCGCCACTATGTGCGCGTCGCGGTCACCGAGCCGATGTCTCCGGAGCTGAAGGCGAAGCTCGCCGCGCTCCGCACGCCCCTCGACGCGTAGCCTCATTCGCGTACGTCAACGTCGCCGGGCGACTGCAGGTCGGTGCAGTCGACGAGCCCGGGCTGCACGGCGCGGCCGCCTTCGTCGGGAACGCTTGCCCAGAGCGCGCGGTCGATCGCGACCGGATGGCTCCGCGTCACACCGTCGTAGGTCGCTGCGGCGAACGGGGCGACATCCGTGGCGAGCCGGTCGACGGCGCGCGGGTCGAGCGACGGCCCGTCTGCGAGCAGGACGATCGCGCGGTCGACGTCCGGTCCGAGCGACTCGAGCCCGCAGCGAAGCGATGCGCCCGGGCCGTGCTCCCAGTCGGCGCAGCGCACGACCCGCACGCCGCTGACCTCGAGCGGATGCGCGCCCTCGACGACGGTGACGTCTTCGACCATCGACTCGCGAAGCGCTGCGAGGACGGCGGGCAGCAGATCGTGCTGCTTCACGCCTCCGTAGCGCGTCGACGCGCCCGCCGCGAGCACGACCGCCGCCACGCGAACGTCAGTGGACGTGAAGCGTCGCCTTCTCGATCTCGACGACGCGCGTCGGCTGCTCCGTCGAGGCACTCCCGAGCTTGCCGATCCGCTCGACGACGCCGAGGCCGCTCGTCACCGTCCCGAGCACGGCGTAGTCGGGCGACAGGCCGACGTTCGCGCCGGTGACGACGAAGAACTGGCTCCCCGAGGTGCCGGGTGCCTGCGTCGGCGTCTTCGCCATCGCGACGAGACCGAGCGTGTACTGCGTCGAGGCCGGCGGCTTGTCGACCGTCGTGTAGCCGGGCCCACCGAGGCCGGTGCCGGTCGGATCGCCGCCCTGGATCACGAAGCCGGGCACGATCCGGTGGAAGATCGTCCGGTCGAAGAAGCCGCGGCGCACCAGGTTCGCGAACGACGCCGTCGTGTGCGGTGAGATGCGCACCGCGAGCTTGATCGTGAAGCTGCCGCAGTTCGTCGCGATCACCACGTCGTAGGTCTTCGACCGGCTCAGCTTCGGAAACGACTTCGACCCGCTGCGGGCGCCGAGCTTCGGCTTCTTCACCGTCGAACAGCCGGCGCTTGCGGTGCGTGTGTGGGCGGTCGCGGTCGCCGCGACCGCGAGCAGGGTCGCGAACGCGCAGAGCAGCGCGGTCCTCATGCGAGCGCGGCCCGTGCGCGTTTGACGAGCGCGGCGGCGAGCTCGACTTTGTACGCGTTCCGCGGCAGCGGCGTGGCCGTGTCGAGCCCGTCCTCGAGGAGCCAGGGCATCGGTGCGACGCCTGCGAGCGCAATCCGAATCTCCCCCTGGATGCGCGCGCCGGCGACGCCGACGATCGGAAACGCCCAGCGCTTGCGGTCCATCGCCTTCAGGTACACCGACTTCTCGACCGGCGGCAGCGACACGTCGAGCATGAGCTCCCCTTCCTCGAGCGTCGTCGCGCGCCGGTCGTCCTCGGTCGGAACGCGAAAGAGATCGACGAGCTCGAGCTCGCGGCGCTCCGTCCGGAGGGTCGCGTCGAGAGCGACGAGTGCGGCCGCGACATCCGATGGATGGGCGGACGCGCAGTAGTCGTTCGCGAAGATCGCGTGCTCGCCGTGCTCGCCGGCCTGCGCGAAGCACTCGTCGCCGCCGTGGAGCCGGCACGGCCAATTGAGCCGCCAGTACCAGCAGCGCGTCGACTGCAACAGGTTGCCGCCGAGGGAGCCCATCGCCCGCAGCTGCGGGCTCGCCGCGAGCCGGCACGCATCGCGCAGCGCCTCCGGCACCTCGCCGCTCTGCTCGATCTCGCGCAGCGTCGCGCCTGCGCCGATCCGGTCGGACGCGACTCCTCGAGGGACGATGCTGCGAACGTCGACGAGCGTGTCGGTTCGCAGGAGCCCGGAGCGGAGCTGCGGCACCACCTCGGTGCCGCCGTGGATCGGCGTGCCCGCGCCGAGGTCGAGGTTAGACGCGCGCCGGAGCTCCAACACGTTCCTTCTCCCGGGCCGCTGCCTCGCGCAGGGCCCGCAGCATCTCCTCGCGCGAGATCGGCAGCCGGCGGACGTCGGCGCCGGTCGCATCGCGGATCGCGTTCGCGATCGCCGCGGCGATCGGGACGATCGGCGGCTCGCCGAGCCCCTTCGAGCCCAGGTTGGTGAGGTGCGGGTCCGGCTCGTCGACGAGCTCGCTGACGATCTCGGGCACATCGGCGATCGTCGGCATGCGGTAGCTCTCCAGTGTCGTCGTCAACAGCCTCCCGGTGACGCGATCGTGTAGCCGCTCCTCCGACAGCGTGTGCCCGATTCCCTGGATGATTCCGCCCTCGATCTGGCTCGATGCGCCGAGTGGGTTGATCACGCGCCCGACGTCGTGCACGGCGGCGACGCGCTCGACGGTCACCTCACCCGTCTCGACGTCGACGGCGACCTCGACCACCTGCACGCCGAACGTGAGCACCTGCATGCCCGTCGGGTTCGGTCCGCGCGCGCCCTTGCCGAGAATCTGGGCGTCTTCGAGCAGCGCGACGATCTCCGCGAGCGGGGCGTCCGGCGTTCCACGTTGTTCGGCGATCTCGTCGATCTGCCGCCGCGCGTCCGCGGCCGCTGCGCGCACGGCCGGTCCCATCGACGGCGTCGTCGAAGAGCCCGCGCTGATCGCGGCGTACGGGCCGCGCGCGGAGTCCCCGAGCGACACCGTGACGTGGTCGAGCGGAATGCCGAGCTCCTCCGCGGCGATCTGCGCCATCGCGGTGCGCGTGCCTGTGCCGATGTCCTGCATCGCGGTCACGACCGCGGCGCGGCCGTCGGAGCCGACGCGCACCCAGGCGTAGCTCGGCGGGCCGCCGCCGCCGTACCAGATCTGCGACGCCATGCCGACGCCGCGCTTCACGACGTCGGTCGAGCGCGAACGCACCTCGTGCCGCCGGTTCCAGTGCGCCTCGGCGCGGCGGTAGCACTCGAGCAGGTTCTTGCCGCTGTACGCGCGCCCCTCGACTTCGTCTTGGTCTGCGTGATTCAGGCGGCGCAGCTCGAGCGGGTCGATGTCGAGCTTCGCAGCGAGCTCGTCGAGCAGCGCCTCGAGCCCGAACGTGCCCTCGACGAACCCCGGCGCACGGAACGCCTTCATCGGCGGCAGGTTGAGCTTCGCGCCGTGCGTCGTCGTGCTCACGTTCGGGCACGCGTAGAGCATCTGCATCGGGCCTTCCGTGCTCGACGACCAGCCGCCCCAGCCCACGGCGTTCACGAACTCGCCGCTCATCGCGGTCAGCGTGCCGTCGCTGCGCGCTCCGATCCGAAGTCGCTGGATCGTCGCGTTGCGGTTGCCTGCAGCTGTGTGCTCCTCACGGCGCGTGAGCGCGCACTTCACGGCCCGCTGCGTGCGCCGCGCGAGCTCGGCGGCGATGAATGTGTAGTCATCGGGGCTGTTCTTTGACCCGAACCCTCCCCCCATGTAGTGGCAGACGACGCGCACCTTGTCGGGCGGCAGCCCGAGACCCTCGGCAACGCCGTCGCGAATGCCCCAGATGTACTGCGTCGAGATGTTCACGTCGACACCGTCGCCGACCCACTCGACGATCGCCTGGTGCGTCTCCAGCGAGTTGTGCAACACGACCTGCGTGCGGAACTCGGCTTCGACGACGACGTCGGCGTCCGCGAAGCCGCGCTCGACGTCGCCGCGCGAGCGCACCCGCGGCTCGGCCAGCAGATGGCCGCGCGCGACTGCCTCGTCGGGGTCGAGCAGCGGCTCGAGCACATCGAATCGCGCGTCGATCGCGCGCACCGCTGCGCGCGCCTCGGCGAGCGTGTCGGCGCAGACGGCCGCGACGGCGACACCCTGGTAGTTGCACTCGTCGACGAGCTGCGGGATGTCGCCCGGACCGATCGCGGCATGCACGCCCGGCAGCGCGAGCGCGGGCGCGAGATCGAGGTGCGTCACGCGTGCGCGCGGGTGAGGCGAGCGAAGCACGGCGGTGTGCAGCATCCCGGGAAGCGCGAGATCGGCGGTGTAGACCGCCTGCCCGGTCGCGCGCTCGCGACCGTCGATGCGCGCCGCCGGCTGCCCGACGATGCGGCGGGGCCCGGCCGGCCACTGCTCGAGCGCGTCCTCCTCGACGACGATCCACACCTCCTCGTAGCGGCCTTCGACCTCCTTCTCGGTCCGAATCAGTCTCGCCACGTGCGAATCGCCTCCTCGATCTTGGGATACGCGCCGCAACGGCAGATGTTGCCTGCCATCGCGTGCTTGATCTCGTCGCTCGACGGGTCGGGCGTCCTCGATACGAGTGCGACTGCGCTGACGATCTGGCCAGGTGTGCAGAAGCCGCACTGCAGAGCGTCCGTGCGGACGAAGGCGTCGACCAGCGGATGGTCGCGCAGCCCCTCGATCGTGGTCACCTCGGAGCCCTCGACGGTGTGCACGAGCGTGATGCACGAGAGAACCGGAGTGCCGTCGACGAGCACGGTGCACGCGCCGCAATGACCCTCCGCGCATGCGACCTTCGTGCCGGTGAGCGCCAGCTCATCTCGTAGCGTCTCCGCGAGCGTCGTCCCGACATCGCCGTGCACCGCATAGTCGTGCCCGTTGACCGAGAGCTGAGTCATGCGGCGGTCACCGCCTCGATGTCGGCGATGTGCACGAGTCGGTGCGTGAGCCGCAGGGCGACCCGGGCGTCGAGCTCGTCGTCGAGCTCGGGAATCGTCGCCCACAGGTCGCGTGCCGCCTCGAGCAGCTCCCGGATCCCGTCGACGGTCTCTGCGTAGCCGTCGCGCTCGCTGCAGGTGTTGATCGCGAGGCCGAGCACACCAACCGTGTCCGGCTGGCGCGACCACAGGAGCGGTGTGGCCATCGACAGGTACTGATGGATGCGCGCGAGCTGCATCGGCTGCTGCAGCACGTTCCCGCCGACCGGAACCGTCGGCTCTGGTAGTGGGGTGCCGTCCGCGAGCGCGGTCGCGTTCGCCGAGAGCATGCCGCGCAGCTGCGACTCCGAGTAGCCGGCGTGAAGTGCTGTCTTCACGGCGATGAGAAGCGATGAGGGCTGCTGGCCGTACGGGTAGTCGCTCGCGTAGACCGCCTGCTCGGGCGGTACCCGCCGGTAGAAGTCGAGCAGGTCGACCGGGCTCCACGTAGAGGTGTCGAAGAACACGCCCTTGCGGCCAGCCATGCACGTCGCGAGTGCGCAGAGGTCCGCGATGCCCGCGTGCGCGAGGATCAACGTTGCGTCGGGGTTCTTGTCCATGAGCGCGCGCAGCCCGTCGGCGATCGGTGGCAGGCCCCGCCCCGCGTGAATGAGGATCGGCACGCGGCGCTCCGCTGCGATCGCGAAGATGGGGCCGAGGCGCTCGTCGGTCGCCGTGAAGCGCTGCGCGCGCGGATGGAGCTTGATGCCGCGCGCGCCCGCGTCGAGGCACCGCGTTGCCTCCTCGACCGGCGACTCGTTGAGGTCGAGCCGCACGAAGGGAATCAGCCTGCCTTCGCTGCGCTCGGCGAAGGCCAGCGTCCGGTCGTTCGCCGCCCTGAACGCCGGGTGCCGGTCGGGCTCGTCGAGGCAGAACATGAACGCGCGCGAGATGCCGTACTCCCGCTGGAGCGCCTCCAGCTGGTCGTAGTCGCCGACCATCCCGTCGATGTCATGGCCGAGGTGCAGGTGCGCGTCGAAGATGTCGGCGCCCGGCGGCAGCAGCTGCTGGAGCTCCGCCTTCCATTGCTCGACGAGGTGAAGCGCCCGGGCGCGCGCGTCCATCCGCGCAACTCTAGTTAGAGTCGAGCGCATGCCAGACGTCCTGATCTATGGAGACACGTTCCGTTCGCCCGAGCTGCGTCACGAGGTGCCGCTCGGCGTCCCCGACCCGTTTCTTTACGCCGAGAAGGACGGCTCGAAGCACATCGCAACGAGCTCGATGGAGCTGCCGCGGCTGAGCGCGCTCGGCCTGTTCGAGCTCCACTCGTCCGAGGAGCTCGGAAGCGACGAGCTGATCGCCTCCGGCCTGTCGTACCCCGAGGTACGCACCGAGCTGGCGGTGCGGGCCGCTCTGCGGCTCGGCGTGCGCGAGGCGGTCGTGCCGGAGACGTTCCCGCTCTGGCTCGCCGACCGGTTGCGCGCGGAGGGCGTCGAGCTGGCGGTCGACGCGTCGTTCTTCGACGAACGGCGCCGCGTGAAGACGACCGCCGAGGTTGCCGGGATCAGGCGCGCCCAGCGCGCCGCCGAGGCCGCGATGGATACGGCCCGCGAGCTCCTGCGCCGCGCCGAGCCGAACGGTGAGGGTCTCGTCCTCGACGGGGAGCCGTTGACGGTCGAGCGCATGAAGGCGGCGATGAACGTCACGTTCGCCGCGCACGGGACGAGCGCCGACGACTTCATCGTCGCGCCGGGCGCCCAGGGCGCCGTCGGCCACGACATGGGCTCCGGGGCGATCGCGCCCGGCGTCCCGATCGTGATCGACATCTGGCCCCGGGACAACGAGTCGTTCGTCTACTCGGACATGACCCGCACCTTCGTCGTCGGGGACGTGCCGGACGACGTCCGCACGTGGCACCGGCTCTGCCAGGAGGCACTCGACAGGGCGATCTCGGAGATCCGCGCCGGCGCGGACGGACGGGCGATCTTCGATGGCACCTGCGAGATCTTCGAGGCGGCCGGTGAGCCCACCCAGCGGACGAAGGAGCCCGGCGTCCCGCTCGCGGACGGCTTCTTCCACGGTCTCGGCCACGGCGTGGGGCTCGAGGTGCACGAGGCACCCGGCCTCGGCCTCGCCGCGAAGCTGCCGCTCGTCGCGGGCGACGTCGTCACGGTCGAGCCCGGTCTCTACCGCCAGGGCTACGGCGGGGTGCGCCTCGAGGACCTCGTGCTCGTGACCGAGAACGGCGCCGAGAACCTCACGGACTACCCGTACGACCTCGCGCCCTAGAAGGTTCGCTCGTTGCAATTCGTGCGAAAACGGGTAGGTTCGCTGAGAAAAGTCCATCGCATCCCGTTTTTGAACGCCCGGCGCCGCCGGGCGGGAGAAGAGAGGAGAGTCAATGGCAGCGCGCGAGCCGGCCCCCGTGGCCGACCCTGCACCGCTCGGCCTCGCAGGCTTCGCCCTGACGACGTTCCTGCTGAGCGGACACAATGCGTCCTTCATCCCCGATCTGATCTGGGTCGGGCCGGCCCTGTTCTACGGCGGCCTGGTGCAGCTTCTGGCGGGGATGCAGGAGTTCAAGAACCGGAACGTGTTCGGAGCGACGGCGTTCTCGACGTACGGGGGCTTCTGGCTCAGCCTGGGCATCTACATCGTCCTCGCGTCGACGACGAAGTTCCTGTCCGGCTATTCGGGCGGCGACCTGACGAACGCCCTCGCCTGGTTCCTGTTCGCGTTCGCGGTCTTCAACACGTACATGCTCATGCACTCGGCGCGCGTGTCGATGGCGGTGTTCCTCGTCTTCCTGACGCTCGAGGTCACCGAGATCGTGCTCGTGATCGGCTTCTTCAACCTCTCGCACGGTGGCTCGCCGTGGTGGCTCCACTTCGGCGGCTGGTGCGGAATCGTGACGGCGGGTGTCGCGTGGTATGCCTCGGCGGCAGGCGTCGTGAACGGCATGGCGGGACGGGTGGTCTTCCCGGTCGGGGCCCCGCCGATGAGGGTGAGCCCAGTCCCGGCAATCTCGCAGTAGAGAGGAGAACGGCTCGTGTCCACTGAATCCGGCCAGGCAATCGACACGCTCTTCCTCGAGGAGCGGCGGTATCCGCCCAGCGAGGAGTTCGCCGCAGAGGCGAACGCGAAGCCCGAGATCTACGACGAGGGCTTCGACGCCTTCTGGGAACGCCAGGCGAAGGAACGGGTCACGTGGCTCGAGCCGTTCTCCAAGCTCTATGAATGGGAGCTGCCGTACGCGAAGTGGTTCCTCGGCGGCAAGCTCAACGTCTCGCACAACTGCGTCGACCGCCACGTCGACGCAGGGCGAGGCGACAAGGTCGCCTTCCACTGGGAGGGCGAGCCCGACGGCGACACGCGCACGATCACGTACGCCGACCTGCAGCGCGAGGTCGTTGCGTTCGCGAACGCGCTCAAGGAGCTCGGCGTCGGGAAGGGCACCGCGGTCGGCATCTACATGGGAATGATCCCGGAGCTGCCGATCGCGATGCTCGCCTGCACGCGCCTCGGCGCACCGCACACCGTCGTCTTCGGCGGCTTCTCGGCCGACTCGCTTTCCGGCCGCGTGAACGACATGGGCTGCGAGGTGATCATCACGCAGGATGAGGCATGGCGTCGCGGCACGCCTGTCGGCCTCAAGCGCATCGCCGACGAGGCGATGGAGTCCTCGCCCGGCGTCAAGTCGTGCCTCGTCGTCCGCCGCACCGGCGGTGACGTGCAGATGAAGGAAGGCCGCGACCACTGGTACCACGACGTACGCGGCTCCGACGACCCGTCGACCTGCCCGCCCGAGCCGATGGACGCCGAGGACCTGCTGTTCCTCATGTACACGAGTGGCACCACGGCGAAGCCGAAGGGCATCGCGCACACGACGGGCGGCTATCTCGTCGGGGCGGCGGCGACGCACTACTACGTGTTCGACCTGAAGCCCGACGAGGACGTGTACTGGTGTGCCGCCGACGTCGGCTGGATCACCGGCCACAGTTACATCGTCTACGGGCCGCTCTGCAACGGCGCGACGTCCGTGATGTACGAGGGCACACCCGACTATCCCGACAAGGATCGCTGGTGGTCGATCATCGAGCGCTACGGCGTGACCATCCTCTACACGGCGCCGACGGCGATCCGCACGCACATGAAGTGGGGGCCGGAGTACGCGCAGAAGCACGATCTCTCGTCGCTGAAGCTGCTCGGCTCGGTCGGCGAGCCGATCAACCCGGAGGCGTGGATCTGGTACCAGGAGCACATCGGCGGCGGCGACTGCCCGATCGTCGACACGTGGTGGCAGACCGAGACCGGGATGATCATGATCACGCCGCTGCCGGGGATCACGACCACCAAGCCGGGCTCGGCGACGCAGCCGTTCCCCGGCGTCGAGGCGGCGGTCTACAACGAGCAGGGCGAGGAGGTCGGCCCGGGCGGCGGCGGCTATCTCGTGTTGAAGAAGCCGTGGCCGTCGATGCTCCGCGGCATCTACGGCGACGACGCGCGGTATCGCGAGACGTACTGGTCCAAGTTCGGCGACGTGTACTTCGCCGGCGACGGTGCGCGTGTCGACGAGGACGGCGACTTCTGGCTGCTCGGCCGCGTCGACGATGTGATGAACGTCTCCGGCCACCGTATCTCGACGATCGAGGTCGAGTCGGCCCTCGTCGACCACAAGGAAGTCGCCGAAGCTGCGGTCGCCGCGCGGAACGATGCGCAGACCGGACAGGCGATCGTCGCGTTCGTCACGCTGAAAGGCGGCGGCGACGGATCGGTCGAGAAGCTCGAGGAGCTGCGCAACCACGTCGCGCAGAAGATCGGGCCGATCGCGAAGCCGGCGAACATCGTGTTCACACCGGAGCTGCCGAAGACGCGCAGCGGCAAGATCATGCGGCGGCTCCTGCGCGACGTCGCTGAGAACCGCCCGCTCGGTGACACGACGACGCTCGCCGATCCGACCGTCGTCGAGGAGATCCGCGTCCGCGGCCAGGCCGAGCAGTCGAAGGAGGACTAGCTCGTAGGCGAGGGGTACGCTGCGGCGAGTGACGGCCTCACTCGCCGCAGCGCTTCTCCTCGCGGTGACGCCGGGCCACGCGGCGACGGTGCGGGTGCCGGTCGCGAACGTCTGGGCGGCGCCGAACGCAGGACATCTGCCGCTCGATCCGGCGGTCTGGCCGACGCCCGTTGTGACCGTGCCCGAGCGGCTTGCGCTCGTGGGGCACATGCCGACCCAGGTGCTCTACGGCGAGCGCGTGCTGGTGCTCGCGGTGCGGCCGGGGTGGATCGAGATCGCGGTCCCCGACCAGCCGTCGCCGCTCGATCACCGCGGCTACCCCGGCTGGGTGCGCTCCTGGCAGCTCGGTCCTGCGTTCGCGGCGCCGCTCGTCGTCACGGCGCGCAGCGCGCGGCTCGAGAACGGCGACGTCGTCGGGTTCGGGTCGCAGGTGCCTCGGGGAGCGCTGCCCGCCCGCGACACGCGGCGGCTGCCGGTGACGCGCTCAGACCTCGTGCGAACGGCCCGCATGTTCCTCGGGCTGCACTACCTGTGGGGCGGCCTCTCCGTGTGGGGCTACGACTGCTCGGGCCTCACGTGGGCGGTCTACCGCGCGCACGGGATCACGATCCCACGCGACGCCGATGCGCAGTTCGCCGCCGGCCGTCCGGTGCCGCTCGCGAAGATGCTGCCGGGCGACTTGCTCTTCTACGAGCACCCGGTGGTCGGGCACGTCGCGATGTACATCGGCAGCGGGTTGATGATCGAGTCGCCGAACTCGCGCAGCGAGGTGCGCATCGTTCCCGTGCGGACGACCGACTTCGACGGCGCGCGCACGTTCTGGCGTTGACGCGGCTCGCGGCTGCGGGCATCGTCGCTGTCTTCCTCTTCGCGACGATCGGGCAGCTCTCGCACCACGGCCACGTGTCGGCCGGCGGCTACGCAGCCGACTCGCTTCCGTTCCTCGGCTGCTGGCTGGCCGCCGCGTACCGCACGCGGCGGTTCGTGCCGACGTGGCTCGCCGCGGCTGTCGGCGGCGTGGCGATTCGCGCCGTCGTCCTCTCGCACTATCGCTTCGGCGAGCTCTCGTTCCTCGCAGTCGCGCTGGCCTTCCTCGGCGCGGTCGGCTTCGTCGTGTGGCTCTTCGCCGGGAAGCTGCCGGCGTGAGCGACGTTCCCCTGCGGCGAAACCGCGACTTCCTGCTTCTGCAAACCGGACAGCTTCTTTCCACATTCGGCTCCGGGATGTCGTCGGTGGCCTATCCGCTGCTGACGCTCGCCGTCACGCACTCGGCGAGCCATGCCGGCTATGTGGGCGCCGCCGTGTTTGCGCCGCTCGTGCTCATGGGCCTGCCGGCGGGAGCCGCGGCCGACCGCTTCGATCGCCGGCGGCTGATGATCGCGTCGGATGCCGCCGGGGCGATCGCCGTCGGCGTGCTTGCGCTCGCAGCTGCGACCGGCCACGTCGCGTTCTGGCTCATCCTCACCGTCGCGTTCGTCGACTCGTGCGCGGGAGTCGCATTTCGCTCCGGCCAGGCCGGAGCGTTCCGCGCCGTCGTGCCGCGCTCGCAGTTGGCGGCAGCCGCCAGCGCAGCCCAGGCTCGCGCCGCAACGGTCCGTCTCGCATCGCCTGCGGCAGGCGGCGCGCTCTTCGGCGTCGCGCGCGCAGTGCCGTTCCTCACGGATGCCTGCTCGTACGCGTTCTCGACCGCCTCGCTGCTCCTGATGCGCACGCGCTTCCAGGAGGAGCGCACGGAGGGAGCCGGGCGGCCGCGGGTGCGCGAGGGGCTCGCGTACTTCGCCCGCATGCCGTTCCTGCGGGCGACGATCGGGATGATCGCGGTCAGCAACTTCACGTTCACCGCGCTGCAGTTGACCCTGATCGTGCTCGCAAAGCGTCAGGGGATCTCGAGCGCGGGGATCGGAGGCTTCGTGGCGCTTACCGGTGCGACGACGCTGCTCGGCTCGTTCGCGTCGCCGCTCCTGCGCCGTGCGTTCTCACTGCGCGCGATCCTGTTGTCGGAGTTCTGGTCCGCGCTGGCCTATGTCGCCTTTCTCGGCTACCCGAGCGTCTACGTCCTTGCGGTTGCGCTGGCGGTCCAGGCGTTCTGCTTCCCGAACACGGACTCCGCCACGACGGCGTATTCGTACGCACTGATCCCCGACCAGCTGCTCGGGCGGGCAATGGCTGCGTCGAACACGCTACGTGCTGCCGCGGCGCCGCTCGGGCCCCTCGCCGCCGGCCTGCTGTTGAGCGTGGCTTCCCCGCGGGCGACGGTTGCGACTGCGATGGCGGGAACGCTCGTCGCGGCGGTCGCCGGCACGGCAAGCCGCGCGATTCGCGCGGCGCCGGCGCGGCTGGAAGACATCTAGAGCAATTGCTCGAACGCGGCAGCGTCGTCGAACGGGCCGATCAGCGCGCAGCGCAGGCCCGAGCCGCCGATCACGTCCTGCGCCACCCGCTGCACGTCCTCGACGGTGACAGCGTCGAGGCCGGCGAGGATCTCCGTCGGCTCTGCAGCGCGTCCTTCGAGTACCTCGCGCCGCAGGCCGAAGAGCAACAGGCCGTTCGGGCTCTCCGTCTGCAATACGAACCGTCCCTTCGCAAGCGACCGCGCCTTCTCGAGCTCGGCGGCCGGGACAGGCTCGTCGGCGAGCTTCTTGAACTCGTCGGCGATTACTTCGACTGCCTCCGGGGCGCGCTTCAGGTCGACGCCGCCCTGCGCGAACAGCGATCCCGTGTCCGTGTACGAGCTGTTCATCGCGTAGACGTAGTACGCGAGCCCGCGCCGCTCACGCACCTCGAGGAAGAGCCGCGACGACATGCCGGTGCCGAGCACTGTGCCGAGGAGCTGCAGCGCGTAGCGATCGGGATGCGTGAGCGGATAGGTCGGCACGCCGATCGCCACGTTCGCCTGGTCGGAATCCTTGCGGTGAATCCTCACGCGCGGCTCGGGCGTGCGCTCGGGGACGACCGGGGCCGGCCCGCCTGCTCCGTTCCCGCCGAGGTCGCCGAGCAGCTCTTCGACCCGGGGCAGCAGGCCGCTGCCCACCGCCCCCGACACGCCGACCACCATGCGCGCCGGTGTGTACCACTCGTCGATGTAATCGAGGAACGTCTGACGCGACGTCGACTGGATCGTCTCCTTCGTGCCGATCGTCTCCCACCCGAGCGGGTTCGAGCCGAAGAGCAGCTCTTCGTACACCGAGCCGATGTAGTCCCGTGGCGTGTCGAAGTACATGTTCATCTCTTCGATGATCACGCCCTTCTCACGCTCGAGCTCCTCCGCATCGAACTTCGAGTTGCGCAGCATGTCGACCAGCACGTCGAGCGCCTGGTCGCGCTGCTCGGCCGCGCAGCGGATGTAGTACGCGGTGTACTCCTTCGACGTGAAGGCGTTGAACTCGCCGCCGATCGAGTCGACCTCCATCGCGATGTCGCGGGCGGTCGGCCGGCGCTCGGTTCCCTTGAAGAACATGTGCTCCGCGAAGTGCGCGATGCCACGGTTCTGCGCCTGCTCGTACCGCGAGCCTGCAGCGAGCATCACGTAGCACGCGACGGACTGCGCATGGTCGAGCGGAGCCGTGAGCACGCGCAGCCCGTTCGAAAGTGTTTGACGTTGATAGACGGCCATGCTGCCGAGACTAGCGGAGCCGTGCGAGGAGCTCGTCGGGAGGCAGATCGGCGAGGGAGTCGACGACGAGGTCAGCGTGCTCCGCGAGGCCGAGGTCGCGCGTGACGGTGTTCGGCACGCCCACGACGAAGATCCCGGCTGCCTTCGCCGCCGCAGCTCCGTTCGGCGAGTCCTCGAACGCGACGGCTTCGCCGGCTCCGACGCCGAGCTGCTCGAGCGCTTCGAGGTACAGCGTCGGCCGCGGCTTCGCGCGCTCCGCGTCGTGGTCCGCCGTTACGATCGCGTCCCAGCCGAGCGCCCTCTCGAGTCGCGTCAGGTGCATGTCGATCCAGTATCGCGACGCGCTGGAGACGATCGCGCGCTTCAGGCCGTGCCGCTCGGTCGCCTCGAGGTACTCGGCGATCCCCGGCCGCAGCTCCTCGGCCTCGAGCAGCGTCAGCTCGCGCGCGTACCGGCGCTGGTTCTCCCGCTCGCGATCGAGCGGCCCGCCGACGAGCTCCTCGAGGTGGCCCCAGATGTCCCAACCGTCGACGGTGCCGACCATCAGCGCCCAGCGATCAGGGGGCAGCTCGTGCCCGTGCTCGCGGTACAGCCACTGCCAGCCGGCGCGCGACGCCGTCTCGGTGTCGAGGATCAAGCCGTCGAAGTCGAACAGGAAGGCCCGAACCGGCACCGCGGCGATGGTATAGAGGAGCCTGTGGCCGGCGAGACGAGACGAGCGGTGTTCGCGCAGCCGGACTGGCTGCGGCAGGTTCCGACGCGAACGGTGCTCCCGCCCGGCGCCCGTGTCGTCTACACGGGCTGCGGCACGTCGTTCCACGCAGCGCAGACCGGCGGCTTCGCGGTCGGCGCCCTCGAGGCAGTGCTGCAGCCGCCGAGCGCCGACATCATGGTCTGCGTCTCGCACGAGGGCGAGACGGCGCTGACGATGGAAGCCGAGCGCGCATTCGGCGGCGACGTGTGGCTCGTCACCGGCAACCCGGATTCGCCGCTTGCGCAGCTCGTCGACGAAGTGGTCGTCTGCACGCCGGAGATCGAGCGCTCGTGGTGCCATACGGCGAGCTATACGTGCGCGGTCGCCGCGCTGCAGGCGCTGCAAGGAGAAGACGTCGAGTGGCTGCCGGACGGAGTCGAGGCCGCGCTCGAGCAGCACGTCGAACCGTTCGAAGAGCAGCGCGCGTTGGTCGTCGGTGCCGGGCGCGACTGGCCGACCGCGCAGGAGGCCGCGCTCAAGCTCCGCGAAGGAGCGTGGGTCGATGCCACGGCGTACGAGACCGAGCAGACCCTGCACGGGCACTTCGCCGCGGTCGACGACTCGGTGCGCGCGTACGTGCTCGAGGGCGAAGGTCGTGCTGCCGAGCGGGCGGCCGACGTCGCGACGGCGCTCGAGACGCTCGGGTGCAGCGTGAAGCTGCTGCCGACGCAGCATCCGGTGCTCGACATCGTCCACTTCCATCTGCTCGTGCTCGCGGTCGCGGAGGCGCGCGGCATCGACCCGGACCCGATTCGCCGCGAGCCCGGCTCCCGCTGGGCCGAAGCCGCCGGCGAGCCGTACCCGCGCTGAGCTACTTGGGCGGTAGCGAGCGCGCGTAGGCGACGCCGCGCTCGGTCCAGCGGGCGAGCTCGGCGTCGTCGAGCGCCTCGGTCGGGACGCGCAGCCAGCCATGCATCTCCCGGCCTTGCATCACCGCAAGGGTCGCGCCCGAGCCCGCGACGAGAGCGGCCGACTCGGCGGAGTCGACGCGCACGAGGATCCCGCCCTGACCGCTCGCTGCGATCGCGAGGTTGCCGCCGACGAGGAACGCGAGCCCGCCGAACATCCGTTTCTCCGTTACGGTCGGCTCGCCGGCGAGGAGAGCACGAATCCGCTCGGCGAGCGCTTCGTCGTGGGCCATGTCAGCCGATCTCCGCGAGCGCCGACAGCAGGCGGTCGACCTCGTCCGCCGTGTTGTAGTGGACGATGCCTACTCGCAAGGCGCCGTCGGGCAGGCCCAGCCGGTCCATGATCTCGACGGCGTAGTAGTCGCCGTACCAGGTGGCGAAGCCACGCTCCGCGAGCCATGTCGATGCGGCTTCCGGCGAACTACGCTCGTGCGTGAGCGCGAAGGTCGGAACGCGGCCGTCCATCGTCGGGACGCCGTGGAGGTGCCAACGCTCCACCAGCCCGTCGAGGAAGCGCTGCCCGAGCGCGCATTCGTGCTCGACGATCCATTCGCTGCCGACCGACTCGAGGTAGTCGACGCACGCGACGAAGCCGGCAAGCAGCTCGTGCGCGAGAGTGCCCGTCTCGAACCTGCTGTCGGCGGGCCGCACCTTGTACGGACGCCACTGCTCTGCGAGCTCCCCGCGGACGTAGGCGAGTCCGAGGTGCGGGCCGTAGAACTTGTACGGCGAGCAGAGCAGCACATCCGCGTCGACTGCGCGCACGTCGATCGGTCCGTGCGGCGCGTAGTGCACCGCGTCGACCCATGCGAGCGCGCCGGTGCGATGCGCCAGCTCCACGATCTCGGCGACCGGTGTCACGGTGCCGACGGCGTTCGCAGCCCACGGGAACGCAACCACGCGTGTGCGCTCCGAGAGCAGTGACTGAAAATGGTCGACATCGAGGCGGCACTCGTCGTCGACGTCGGCGAAGCGAACCTCGAGTCCCTTGTCGCGTGCGAGCTCGAGCCACGGCGACACGTTGGCGTCGTGGTCGAGGCGCGTACAGACGATCTCGTCGCCTGCCCGCCACTCGCGTGCAGCCGTGCGCGAGAGCGCAAAGTTGAGCGTGGTCATGTTCGCGCCGAACGCAACCTCCGCGCTCGTGGCGTTCAGGAACCGCGCCGCCGCGTCGTGCGCGTCCACGATGAGCTGATCGGAGCGAATGGAGGTCTCGAACGCTCCGCCGAGATTTGCGTTCGATTCCCGCAGATACGAAGCGATCGCCTCGATCACCTCGTCGGGCACCTGCGTGCCTCCCGGGCCGTCGAAGAACGCGACCGGCCGCTCGAGCGCCGTGAAGCGTGCGCGGACCGATTCGACGGAGGTCACGACACGCGCCACTCGTACTCCGGCTTCAGATTGAGCGAGGCGCCGACGAAGCAGTCGCGCTCCGCCCTCTCGACGAGCGGCTCGATCTCGGCTGCGCGCGGCTGGAGCCGCGCGTCGATCACCACCGAGATCTGAACGAAGCGGTAGCGGTCGTCGTCGCCCGACTTCGTGATCGTTCCGTGCGCGGTGCCCGACGCCGTCGTCGCGTGCCCCGCGCGGCGGGCGTGGTAGGTGAGACTGTCGATCGAGCAGCGCACGAGCGCAGCGAGCAACAAGTGGTCTGCCGACCAGCCCTCGGGCGGTACGAGCTGTCCGCCGCCGGGGATCGTCATTCGTCCGCCGGTGTCGACTTCGACTGCGTACTCGAACGTGCGCGCGGTGATCGGCACCGCCGAAACCTATCCGTCCGGTCCCGGTCCTAGGGTTCGGACCGATGAGGCTCAGGACGCTCTCCGAGGCCGAGTGTTATGCACGTTGTTACGGCGAGCCC
Source organism: Gaiellaceae bacterium (assembly GCA_035650975.1). Classification (GTDB taxonomy): domain Bacteria; phylum Actinomycetota; class Thermoleophilia; order Gaiellales; family Gaiellaceae; genus PALSA-600. The sequence continues at coordinate 40,350 of DASRGQ010000034.1, read as the reverse complement.
CGCGACGAGCGCGTGAGCCTCGTGCGGCTGCCGGCGCGCGAACCACTGCGTGCGTTGGCCGGCGAGCGTATGCGCGAGCTCTTCGAGGAGCGGCTCGACGCGCGCGGGCCGGAGGCCGAGGCAGCATGACGCGCGCCTGCCGCACGTGGACCGCGCGCCGCCGTCCGACGGTGACGACCGGGCGCCGCCCGTCGCCGCCCCTTCCGAGCTCGTGGGTCTGCACCGCCACGTGGACGCAACACGTGCCACGCTGTCGGCCACGTGGCCGCTCCATCTCCTAGCGCCGTCCCCGACGTCCTCGGGCCGGATCTCGCCTGCGTCTTCTGCGGGATTAACCCGGGACGCGTGTCCGCATCGACCGCGACGCATTTCGCGAACCCTCGGAACGACTTCTGGCGGCTGCTCCACGACGCCGGTTTCACGCCGCGCCTCTACGCGCCGTCGGAGCAGTTCGAGCTGCTGCCGCTCGGCTACGGGATTACGAACGCGGCGTCTCGCACGACACCCGGCTCGGGCGATCTTCGCCGTCGCGACTTCGACCGCGACACATTCGAGGAGCGCGTGCGAGCGATCGTTCCACGTGCGCTCGCCTTCGTCGGCAAGGAGGCATATCGCGGCCTGTACGGCGAGCGGCCGGAGCTCGGGCCGCAGCTCCGCGTGATCGGTCGCACGGGGCTCTTCGTCCTCCCGTCGACGTCACCCGCCAACGCCGCGGTGCCGTACGACGAACGGCTGCGGTGGTTCCGCGCGCTGCTCGAGTGGCTCGAGCCGACGCCGCGCGAAGCCGTACGCGCACTCGTGCTCGACGCCGACGACCGCGTGCTCCTCGTGCAGTACCGGCGCCCGGTCGGCGACGAGACGTGGTGGGGAACGCCCGGCGGCGGCATCGATCCGGGCGAGTCAGTCGAGCAAGGACTCCGCCGCGAGCTCCGCGAGGAGATCGGGCTCGACGACCTCGACCTCGGGCGCTTCCTCTGGGAGCACGTCGGCGAGTTCTCGTGGGCGCGTCAGCTCTTCCGCCAGCGGAACGAGACGTATCTCGTGCGCGTGCACGCGCACGAGCCGCGTCCGACGATCGACCTCGAGCCCGAGGGCGTCGCCGACGTGCGCTGGTGGTCGCTCGACGAGCTCGAGGCGTCCAGTGAGCAGTTTGCGCCGGACGACTTCGTCGCGCGACTGCGTACGGTGCTCGCGTGACCGCTGTCCTCGTGACGGTGCATCTACTCGCGGCCGGTGTGTGGTTCGGCGGGTCGACCGCGCTCGTCTTCGTCGGCGTGCCGGCGATCAGGACGCTCGACGGTGAACCGCGCGGTCGCGCGATGCGCGAGCTCGGTATGCGCTGGCGGCCTGTCGGCTACGGCGCGCTGCTCGTCGCGGCCGTCACCGGTATCGCGCTCGCGGCGCACGACTGGCGACACACGGCTTCGTTTCAGATCGTGCTCGGCGTGAAGGCGGCGGCGTTCTGCGTGCTGCTCGTCGTGTCGTACCTGCACAACTACGTCTTGGGCCCGCGCCTGCAGACAGAGATTCGCGAGGGACGCGAGCAGCGAACGCGACCGACGCTCGTCGTCGTCGGCTGGCTCAGCTACTCGTTGACGATTCTCCTGCCGATCCTCGGGGTCGTGCTGCAGCGGCTCGTGTCGTAGGTCAGAAAGACAGCAACCTGGTTTCGGCCTTCGGCCGAGAACCAGGTTGCGAGCTGATCCGGGCATCGAGCCCGGATCAGCTCGTCCACCTGTTCGTGATCGGTGTGCGGCGGTCGCGGCCGAACGCTTTCGGGCGGAGCTTCACGCCCGGCGGCGCCTGGCGGCGCTTGTACTCCGCGCGGTCGATCATCGCGATCGCGCGCTCGACGACCTCCGGCTCGAACCCGTCCTGCGAGAGCTCCTCGCGTGAGCGGTCGAGCTCGACGTACGCCTCGAGCACCCGGTCGAGCTTCGGGTACGGCGGCAGAGAGTCCTCGTCGAGCTGGTCGGCGCGCAGCTCGGCGCTCGGTGCACGGTCGATGATCGACTGCGGGATCAGCTCGCGTCCCGCGCGGTCGTTGAGATGGCGGGCGAGCCGGAAGACGTCCGTCTTGAAGACGTCCTTGATCAGCGCGAAGCCGCCTGCGAGGTCGCCGTACAGCGTCGAGTAGCCGACCGAGAGCTCCGATTTGTTGCCGGTCGCGATCACGAGCCACCCGAACTTGTTCGACAGCGCCATCAGCAGCGTGCCGCGGATGCGCGCCTGCAGGTTCTCCTCCGTCAAGTCCGCGACTCGGCCCGCGAACGACTCCGCGAGCACGCCGGTGAACGCCTCGACCGCCGGCTCGATCGCGATCTCGCGAAAGTCGATGTCCAGTGCGTCTGCGAGCCGCCGTGCGTCGCCGCGAGTGCCCTCCGACGAGTAGCGCGACGGCATCGATACGCCGTGCACGCGCTCGGGCCCGAGCGCCTCGGCGCACAGCGCGGCCGTGAGCGCGGAGTCGATGCCGCCCGACAGCCCGAAGACGACGTCGCCGAACCCGTTCTTCGTCACGTAGTCGCGCAGCCCTAGCTCGAGCGCGAGCCGCATCTGCTCCAGCTCGCCGATCGGCGCAGCCGGTGTGGGGTGCCGCGCCTCGCTTTGCGTACGCGGGGGTGCGAGCTCGATGCTCGTGAGCCCGAGGTCGGTGCGCCCGCGCGCGAGGGCCCGTCGCCTCACGTCGCGAAGCCGCCGGCCGACCGCCGCGACCGGGTCCACGTCCACGACCAGCAGCTCCTCCTCGAAGCCCGCGGCGCGGGCCATCACCTCGCCCTCGTCGTCGAGGACGACGGAATGGCCGTCGAAAATCAGCTCGTCCTGCCCGCCGACCGCGTTGCAGAGCGCGACGAAGCACGAGTTGTCGCGCGCGCGCACCTGCAGCATCTCCTCGCGCTCGCGGTCCTTGCCGACGTGGAACGGCGACGCCGAGATGTTTGCGATCAGGTGTGCGCCGGCGAGCGCGAGGTCGGTCGCGGGCGGCCCCGGCTGCCAGATGTCCTCGCAGATCGTCGGGCCGACCAGCACGTCGCCGAACCGCAGCAGGAAGAGGTCGTCGCCGGGAGCGAAGTAGCGATCCTCGTCGAAGACGCCGTAGTTCGGTAGGTAGCGCTTGCGGTACACGCCGCGCACCTCGCCGTGCTCGAGGACGAAGCACGCGTTGTAGAGATCGGCGTCGAGGTGCGGCGCGCCGATGAGCACGGTGATCCCATGCACCGAGCGGGCGAGCTCGTCGACGGTACGCCGCGCCGCGCGCACGAAGCCCGGGCGGAGCAGGAGGTCCTCGGGCGGGTAGCCGGTGACGACGAGCTCGGGGAACAGCACGACGTCCGCGTTCTCCGCGCGCGCACGACCGATCCACTCGACGACGCGGGCCGCGTTCCCGTCGAGGTCGCCGACGACGCTATCGATCTGGGCGAGTGCCAGCCTCATCGGTTTTCGCCTCTCGGTCGAAAACTCTACCACGGCGCTCGGCGATGGCGGTTCTTCGCCAGCGAACGAAGAGCGAGATCGACGCCAGGAGCAGGGCGAAGCCGAGCCAGCCGACGAAGGCGTTGCCCGACTTCGTGCCGATCGCCGTCACGACCGCGGTCAGGATCAACGCAGCGATCAGCTCGTATCGCTGCCGGTTCGCCTTCATGCCGCCTCGAGTATCGCCGCCGCGCGCACGTCGTCGCCGACGAGGAGCCACGCGGCGTTCTCTTCGCGTGCGAGCAGCGCGTGCTCGTCGACATCGATCGGCCTGCGGTACTCGAGCACGACGTGCAGCCGGCCGCCGAGGCGCCCCGCCCATGCCTCCTCGAGCGGCGCCCAGAACGCGGCGTTGTTCACGTGGCCGAGTCGATCCTGGTCGGTGCGGCGGAACGGCCACGGCTCGCCGCAGGCCGTGCTCGGAGGACGGAGCGTGAAGCGGGTCGAGGGCCGCCGCCCCTTGGCCGAGGCGCCGTAGATCTCGAGAAACCGCGCGTCGAGGCGCTTCGGGTGGAGTACGTGATCGAGGTGGATCCAGATGCTCTCCGCCTCGATGTGACCGCCGTGGTCGCCGCGGATCGAGTAGCGCCGGGCAGCGGACGACCCCGCGATCCCACTGCACCAAGTCGCGAGCTCGATCGCGTCCTCCGGCCGAAACGACTCGTGCACGGTCAGCTCCGTGCGGCGGACCACCCAGACGTGCGAGTCGTGGTCGAAGCCGGCGTCGAGCCAGTCGTCGGACGCAACGTCCTGCAGATAGCGGGCGACGGCGTCGAGACGCAAACGACCGTCGGCATCCGTGTCGGAAAGGCTGATGCGCCGTCGCGTCGTGAAGCGACGGCTCGTCACGAACGCAGATGTTCGGCGACAGCCTTCGCAACCGCGGCGTGCCCATCTGCGTCCAGGTGCTCGACGTCGCCGTTCACGACCGGATACGTGGCGATCCCGTCGAGGTCGACGAGCGCACAGTCGAGCTCCTCGGCAAACGACGGGCCGAGCGCATGTCCGTCGAACGGAGGCGGAACGACGACAAGCGGCTCCGCGTCGCACCGCCGCACGATCTCGACGAGCCGGGCCACACAGCGTGCGACGCGGTCGTCGTCGATGTAGTTGACGTCGTTGGTGCCGAGAAAGATGACGACCACGTCGACGGGCGCGTGCGAGTGGAGGCACGGCAGAAGGTACGGCAGACCGTTGCGTCCCTCGGAGTCGGGCCTGTCGATCGTCGCCGTGCGCCCGCTGAGGCCCTCGGCGATCACATCCCACTCGTCGCCGAGCAGCCCCTGCAACTGCGTCGGCCACCGCACGTCGCGCGGGAGCCGCTCGCCGTCCGAGCCGGGCACGTAGCCCCACGTGTTCGAGTCGCCGAAGGCGAGGAGCGTCTTCATCGCTGCAGGCGGATCGCGTTCAGATCGCGCTCCCGCACCTCGTCCGCGCGTGCGAGCAGGTCGTCGACATCGTCGTGCTCCGCGTGGATGTAGCGGCCGGCGAGCACGTCGTAGCGGCCGGAGGCGAGCTTCGCGACCAGCTCCGGTGCGAGCTCCGGCGGCGTCCAGCCGGGGTCGTCGTCAGGCCAGTTTCCCTCCGTCAGCGCGGTCTTCACGCGGCCCGGGCTGACGAGGAACACAGGGATCGCGACGGCGTTGTTCAGCGTCTCCGCGTACCGGTTCACCGCCGCCTTCGACGAGGTGTACGCGGTCTCGCTCGCGCCGGGCAGATAGCCGGCGCCGCTTCCGATCACGACGATGCGGCCGACGCCGCGTGCGAGCGCCGCCTCGCACGTGAGATGGACGCCGAGCACGTTCACCTCGAAGATGCGCCACCAGTCGACGTGTCCGATGCCGGCGTTCGCGACGAGCAGGTCGACGTGCCCGGCCTCGTCGAAGCCGTGCGTGACCGAGGCCGGATCGGTGACGTCCATCGCGATCGCACGACCGCCCGTCTCCGCGGCGACTGCTTCGATCTGGTCCCGCGAGCGCGCCGTGACGATCACGTCCCAGTCGTCGGCGGCGAGACGCCGCGCGATGTTGGCGCCGATCCCGCGGCCTCCGCCTGTGATGAGCGCGCTAGGCAACAGCGGCCTCGATCGCCTCGAGCGCTTCGGGATTCTCGAGTGACGAGAGATCGCCCGGGTCCGTGCCGAGCGCCGTCGCGCGCACGGCGCGGCGCACGATCTTCGCGGAGCGCGTCTTCGGCAGAGCGTCGACGAAGAACACGCGCTCCGGCTTGAACGCTTTGCCGAGCTCATCGGCGACGTGTGCCGCCACGTCCTCCGGCGTTACGTCGGCCCCGGGCAGCAGGCAGCAGAAGATCCACGCCGTCTCGCCCTTCACCTCGTGCGGCACGCCGATCGCCGCGGCCTCCTGCACGGCGGGATGGTCGACCGCGGCCGATTCGAGCTCGGCGGGCCCGATCCGCTTGCCCGCGATGTTGAGCGTGTCGTCGGAGCGGCCGTGCAGGAACCACGCGCCGTCCTCGTCGACGGAGGCCCAGTCACCGTGCACCCACACGCCCGGGATGCGCGACCAGTACGCGGCGAGGTAGCGCTCTCGGTCGCGCCAGAACCCGCGCGTCATGCCGGGGAAGGGCCGGCGGCAGACGAGCTCTCCCACCTCGCCGGTGCCGACGAGCGAGGCGCCGCTCTCGTCGACGACGTCCATCGCCATCCCGAGCGCCGGCCCGCCGACCGAGCACGCCTTGATCGGCTCGATCACCGTCGGTGACAGGAAGCAGGCGCCGACCTCCGTCCCGCCGCTGCAGTTGATCACCGGCACGCGCGAGGCGCCGACCTCCTCGAAGAGCCAGCGGTACGGCTCGGGGTTCCACGGCTCGCCGGTCGTGACGAACGTGCGGAGCGACGAGAGGTCGGCCGTGGGCGCGCCGTGTGGGAGCAGCGCGCGCACGAGCGTCGGCGACAGGCCGAGCGAGGTGACGCGCTCGCTCTCGACGGTCTCCCACAGGCGGTGCGGCGTCGGCCAGTCCGGCGCGCCTTCCGCGAAGACGATCGTCGCGCCGAGCGCGCCCGCGCCGACGACGGTCCACGGGCCCATGATCCAACCCATGTCGGTTGCGAAGTGCAGCACGTCGCCCTCGTGCAGATCGGCCTGGTAGGCGGCCTCGCGCGCGATCGAGACGAGGAAGCCGCCCTGCACGTGGACGACGCCCTTGGGCGAGCCGGTCGTGCCGGAGGTGTAGGTGAGGAGGTAGGGATGCTCACTGTCGACCTCGAGGGCGGGCAGCGTTCCCGGATGTGCGTCGAGCTCGAACGGCGCGAGCACGACCGACGCATCCGAGCCTGCGATGCGCGTCGCCTCGTCGAGGATGTCCAGCATCGGTACCTGCTTCCCGCGGCGGGAAGACGTACGGCAGGTGATGACGACCTTCGCCTCGCTGGCCTCGAGCCGCTGCGCGACCGCGGGTGCGGCAAAGCCGGAGAACACCGGCACCTGAACCGCGCCGATGTGCGCGATGGCGTTCGAGGCGACAGCCACGTCGGGGGACATCGGTAGGAAGATCGCTACGCGGTCGCCGGGCTCGACTCCGTGGGCGACGAGCTCCTCGGCGAGTTGCGTCACGTCGCGCGAGAGCTCGGCGAAGGTGACGGCCGTGCGCGCGCCGTCCTCGGCGAGACCGACTGCGGCGACGCGGTTCGGTGCGCGCTCGGCCCAGCGGTGCACGCAGTTGCGCGCGATGGAGACTCGGCCGCCGACGAACCAGGTCGCCCATTCGGGCCCGCGCGAGTCGTCGAGGACTGCGTCCCACGGATGCGAGAACTCGAGGCCGAGATCCTCGACGACGAGCGGCCAGAACCACTCTGGATCGCTCCAGGAACGGGCCTGCAGCTCGGTCCAGGTCGCGGCGCCCGACCGGCGCAGGAGCCGAGTCGCGAGCGCGCGCTCGCGCGTCGCCTCGTTCGGCGTCCACACCACCTCGGCCACGAACGGAACCTACCTTGCCCGCCGGGTTAGCAGCTGCTAACTTAGCGCGTACTAACTTAGTCAAAAGAGGTGAGCGATGAGACAGCGTCTGGTGACGCCGGAAAACAAGAAGTGGTGGACGCTCGCGGCCGTGTCGGTCGGGCTGTTCATGATCATGCTCGACAACACCGTCGTGAACGTGGCGCTGCCGTCGATTCGGCGCTCGCTCGGCATGTCGCTGTCCGGGCTCGAGTGGGTGGTCGCGGGCTACGCGCTGACGTTTGCGGCGTTCATGCTCACCGGCGGCAAGCTGGCCGACTTCATCGGCCGCCGTCTCATCTTCATGGTCGGGCTCGCGATCTTCACGGGCGCGAGCCTTGCGTGCGGCCTCGCGCCGAGCGGCGGCTTCCTCATCGGCTCGCGTGTCGTGCAGGGTCTCGGCGGCGCGCTCATGAACCCGGCGACGCTCTCGATCATCACCGCGACGTTCGCGCCGCGCGAGCGCGGCAAGGCGATCGGCATCTGGGCCGGCATCTCGGGGATGGCGCTTGCGATCGGCCCGCTCGTCGGCGGTCTCCTGACCGAGCACGTGAACTGGAACTGGATCTTCTTCATCAACGTGCCGATCGGCATCGCGGGCATTCTCGCCGCGCGTGTCCTGATCGACGAGACGCGGGACCAGTCGGCCGAGCAGCGGCTCGACGTGCCGGGTCTCACGGCGTCTGCGGTCGGCCTTTTCTCGCTGACCTACGCGTTCATCGAGGCGAACACGTACGGGTGGACGTCGACGCGCATCCTGCTGGCGTTCGGGCTAGCGGCGGTCGCCATCGCCGCGTTCGTGTCGCTCGAGCGGCACCAGCGCACACCGATGCTCGACCTGTCGCTCTTCAGGAATCGCACCTTCGGCGGTGCGAACGGCGCGATGCTGTTCGTCGGGCTCGCGATGTTCGGGACGTTCTTCTACGTCTCGCTGTACATGCAGAACGTGCTGCGCTACTCGCCCGTCGAGGCGGGTGCGAGCTTCCTGCCGATGACGGTCCTGATCATTCTGATCGCGCCGCGCGCCGGTGCGCTGACGGACAGGATTGGCTCGCGCTGGCTCGTCGGCATCGGCATGACGCTCCTCGCGGTGATGCTCTTCTACTACACGCAGCTCGGCGCGCACGAGAGCTTCTGGGCGATCCTGCCCGGGCTTCTGATCGGCGGCGTCGGGATGGGCAGCACGATGACGCCGACGACGGCTGCGGCGATGAGCGCCGTGGCAGTCGACAAGGCGGGCGTCGGCTCCGCGGTGCTGAACTCCGCGCGCCAGGTCGGAGGCTCGCTCGGCATCGCCGTCATGGGCGCGATCGTGGCGTCGACGACGGCGTCGTCGCTGAAGGCGGGCGACACGCCGCAGCTCGCCTACCTGCACGGGTTCCACGACTCGTTGCGCATCGGCTCGCTGATCTGCCTCGCGGGCGCCGTGATCGCAGTGCTCGCGATCCGCAAGATCGAGCACGGGCATGCGCACGAGCAGGCTTCGGTGCTGGAGGCGGCATGACGCAAACCGCTTCGAAGCGGCTGCCAAAGGAAGCGCGGCGGCAGGCGGTGCTCGACACCGCCTGCCGCGTGTTCTCCCGCTCGAGCTACCGCGGGGCAACGACTGCGGAGATCGCCCGCGAGGCAGGCATCTCCGAGCCGATCCTCTACCGGCATTTCGGCTCCAAACGCGATCTCTATCTCGCGTGCCTCGAGGCGGCGTGGACGAGCTTCCGGGCGATCTGCGAGGAGGCGATCGCCGCCGACCCGGACAAGTGCCTCGGCGCGATCGCGGACGCCTACATGGCGAAGGGCCGGAAGATCCGCGTGATCGACCTGTGGATCCAGGCGCTGAACGAGGTCGCCGACGACAAGGTGGTCGCGACGGCCGTGCGCCGGCAGATCCGCGAGGTGCGCGACTTCTTCGCGGACGTGATTCGCGACGGTCAGCAGCGAGGTGTATTGCACGCTGACCGCGACCCGCAGGCGGAGGCGTGGATCTTTGTCGCGGGCGGCCTCCTCGCGACGATCGACAGCCGCCTCGGCGGCCTGCTCGGCGAGGACCTGGAGCGCGTGCGTGCCAGCCGCCGCGCCTGGATGCTCGCGTAGGAGTCGGACGAAAGTCTCCATGTTCGGGGGATCGACCCCCGAACATGGAAAAGCCCCGGCTGCGGCACCCGGGGCCTTTCCTTGGTCAGGCGGGGCGCCGGCTGGGCGTGTCCCGAGAGGTGGCTCTGCGGCCCAGCCGCCCGTCGGGGATGTCGCCTCTGGCGCTCCCCCTGCACGCGACCTGGCGTCAAGCCGCGGTGCAAGGTGGCCTCACTGTACGAGCCTCGGCTCGCCGTGTCAAGTAGCTCGGTCAAGTGATCCCTGAACCCGCTTGTTGACGAGCAATTCCCTGCTTCTATGCCCCTTTTGGGGGACATGGCTCAAAAGGGGGATTGCACCGTAGTCAAGTATCCGGCATGCTGCCGTGACGATGACTTCTCGCGCCGCAGCGAGTAGCACGAGCCGCCTCTCGGCTCCGCGTGTCCCGCGGCTGGGCGACCGTGTCCGGCAGCTGCGCGTGACGGCGGGCCTGACGCAGACCGATCTCGCGGGCGACCGCTTCTCGAAGGAGTACATCTCCCAGATCGAGCGGGGCAAGACGCGCCCGACGACCGAGACGGTCGAGTGGCTCGCCGCACGCCTCGGTGTCGACGCCGGCTTCCTCGCGAGCGGCATCTCCGCCGACGACCGCGCGAAGGCCGAGACGCTGCTCGCGCGCGCAGACGCGCTCGCCGAGGAGCACCGCTTCGACGAGGCGGTCGAGGCGTACGGAAAGGCACAGCCGGCGATCCTCGGCACCGGCGCAGCCGAGCTCCGCGTGCGCGCGCTGAACGGCGAAGCGATGTCGCGCGCGCAGGCGGGCGACGTGAAGCACGCGCTCGAGCTGCTGTCGGAGTCCCGCGATCTCGTCGAGGGCGAAGGATTCTCCGACGTCGACCGCGCCGACGTCCTCTACCGGCTCGGTGTGTGCCGCTACAAGCTCGGGAGCATCTCGACCGCCGTCGGCCTCTTCAACGAGGCGCTTGCACTCGCGAAGCGCTCGGGACTTCCGTCGGATGCGCTACGCCTGAACGTGTTCGCCTGGCGGTCCCGGTGCTACCGGCGGCAGCGCGACTTCGAAGCGGCGCGTGAGGACGTCGAGCATGCGATCGAGCTGGCCGACGCCCTGCGCGACGCACGGGCGCTCGCGCCGGTGTTTTTCCAGGCATCCATCCTCGCCGAGCGCGACGGCCACTGGGCTCTCGCGCGGTCGTATGCCGAGAAGGCCAAGGCGCACTACGAGGAAGTCGCCGATCGCGGCAACGTCGGGCGTCTCCTGAACAACCTCGGCGGGCTCGAGTTCCTGCTCGGCGGGCCGCAGGAGGCGATCGACCGCTTCAAGCAGGCCTACGCGATCGCGCTGGAGGTCGACCGCGACGAGGATGCCGCGGGCGCAGTCGTTTCCCTCGCGCAGGTTCATCTCTCGACCGGGGATCAGAAGCGCGCCGAGGAGCAGGCGCTGCATGCGCTCGAGATCATGGGCGAGCGCGAGGACATGCTCGACCAGATCGGCACCGCGCGCCTCGTGCTCGGCCGCGCGCTGCTCGAGCAGGATCGGCTCGACGAGGCGGACGCCGCCTTCGCCGAGGCCGAAGATGCCTTCGCCAAGCTCTCGTCCGCATCACACCGCGCTGCTGCCTGGATCGCTCAGGGAGACCTTGCAACGCGGCGTGGTGACGAGCGTCGCGCGGCGGTGCTCTATCGCCGCGCAGCCGAATCGCTCCAGGACTTCAGGTTCTAGTGGAAGGAGGTGTTCTCTGTGGCATCGAAGCTTGCCGTCCTCGTGCAGCGTCGTCCCGCGATTGCGGCCGCGGCGCTCGTAGTGGTTGCATTGCTTGCCGCCCGGTTCGGTCATCCGGTCGGCATGTGGGACGGTCCGATCTAGTCCACTAGCTCACATGTCAGTGGGTTGCGTCTGTCAGCTGGGGAGCCGGCAGCGCGTCACCACACGAGGCGCCCGCAGGACGTAGCGTCCTGCTGCCGCGGCGCCGTCACAAACACGTTTAGGCCGCGCCGTCGCCGGAGCCCATGCGCTCGACGACGACCTGGGGGATGCGCGCGTACGGCGAGAGCCGCAGGCACATGCGGACGATCTCCGCGCAGTCTTCGGGCCTGATCATCTCGTCCGGCGAGATCCCCGACCACTCCGCCATCGGCGTGTCGACGAAGCCGGGGCAGATGGCGATCGAGCGCACGCCCGCGCGCTCGAGCTCCATGTTCTGCGAGCGGGTGATCGCGATCACGGCCGCCTTCGTCGCCCCGTAGACGACGAGGCCGGGCGTCGGCAGCGTGCCGGCGATCGACGCGAGGTTGACGATCCAGCCGCGTCGCTCCTTCAGGAGCGGGATCGCCTGGCGGGTCACGAGCAGGAGGCCGCGCAGATTGACGCCGAGCTGCAGGTCGACGTGCTTCGTCTGCAGCGACTCGACCGTGCCCGCGATCCCGAGCCCCGCCGAGTTGACGAGGACGTCGAGACCGCCGTATCGCTCGGCATGGTCTGCGACGACACGCACGCAATCCTCCTCACGGCTCAGGTCCGCGGTCACGGCCAACGCCCCGAGCGCGTCGGCGGCCGCATCGATCTTCGCGGCGGTGCGTGAGGCAAGCGTCAGCTCGTAGCCCTCGTCGCGCAGCATGCGCGCAATCGCAAGGCCGATGCCCGACGAGCCGCCCGTGACGAGTGCGCTCGGCATTCGCCGACCATAAAGGACTGGCGGCAACCGGCACGAATCGAGATCGTGCACCAACGTTTCCTCTCCCCTGACGGCGGCGGCTCTTCGGCCGCCGCTGTCGTAGGCGAAGGTGCTCTGCGCACTTCTGTGACAGTTGCGTGTGCGTTTCGTACCGGTGGCTGCTACCGGGTAGCCAGGCGCAAAACGCGTCCGCGCTTGCGTTCGTGCAGTCCGCGTCACACTTCTGTGACGGTGGCAGCCACCAGACTGGTCTCGGCAAGCCGTGTCCGGCCACGGCTCACTTCTTGGTTAGCGTTGGCGCCGTGAAGCTCACCGATCTCGCAACTGCCGGCGGATGCGCAGCGAAGTACTCCGCCGCCCGGCTCGAGGAGCTGCTGCGCGGGTTCGTTCCCGCCGAGGCCGAGAACCTGCTCGTCGGGCTCGACCCGGCAGACGACGCGGCCGTCTATCGGCTCGACGACGAGCGCGCACTCGTCTTCACGATCGACTTCTTCCCGCCGATCGTCGACGACCCCGACGACTTCGGTGCGATCGCGGCGACGAACGCGCTCAACGATGTGTTCGCGATGGGCGGCCGGCCACTGCTCGCGCTGTCGGTCGCCGCGTTCCCGGAAGAGCTGCCGGTCGACACGGTGCGCGCAGTGTTCGACGGCGCGGACCGGCAGGTGCGCGCTGCCGGCGCGATCCTCGCAGGGGGCCACACGATCCGCGACGCCGAGCCGAAGTACGGGCTTGCGGTCGTCGGCACCGTCGCGCTCGACGGCATCTGGCCGAAGGCGAGCGCGCAGGCGGGCGACGCGCTCTACTTGACGAAGCCGCTCGGCACGGCGCTCGTGCTCGGCGGCGCGAAACGTGGCCTCGCGGATGCAGCCGACGCCGTGCGTTGGATGCGGACGCTGAACCTTGAAGCGGCGGAAGTCGTGCGCGCAGTCGGGCCGAACGCGGTCACCGATGTCACCGGCTTCGGCCTCGCCGGCCACGCGCACGAGATGGCGACGCGGAGCGGCGTGCGAATCGTGCTCGACGCTCACGCGCTGCCCGCGCTCGACGGTGCGCTCGACGCTGCGCGCGGCGGCGTCTCCACCGCCGGGACGCGCGCGAATCGCGCGTACGCGCCGGTCGAGGTCGGCGACGTCGCACCGGAGCTCGTCGAGCTTGCCTTCGACCCACAAACCGCGGGCGGCCTGCTCGTGTCGCTGCCGCGGGAAAAGGGGATGGCCCTCGAGGCGGAGTTCGCGCGCGCGAAGCTCTTCCTCGCGCGCGTCGGTGCCGTCGAGGACGGCGCCGGCGTTGCGTTGCGCTAGCCCAGGTCGCGCCGGCGGCGCAAGACGCGCTTGCGCCGCTCGACGAGATCGCTCTCGAGCTGCCGCAGCTCCGCGAGCCGGCGGCGGACGAGCCCGATCTGTGTATCGAGGTGCGGCAGCGCCTCGTCGAGCAGCGCGCGCTGCTCGTCCTGCGACTCCGTCGCTTCGAAGCGCCGGCGAATGTCGGCGCGCACGTCTTCGGCCGCAACCATCGAACGAAGCTCCTCGAGCGAAAGGCCGAGCAGGTCGCGCAGCCGCTTCAGCTCGTCCAGGCGCTCGACGTCTGCCTCGGTGAACACGCGATGCTTTCCGAGCTCGCGCTCGCCGCGCGGCAGCAGGCCGAGCTCCTCGTAGTAGCGGATCGTCCTCGGCGTGACGCCGCTCCGCTCCGCGATCTCGCCGATCCGCAAGGTCGACGTCATGCCGCTCGCGCCTCGTCGAGCTCGGCCGTCGAGACGTTCTCGTACGGGACGTGCGCCGGCCGCATCATCGAGATGACTGCACCGAGCAGCGAGATGCCGGTGAGCACCCAGAGCGCGAGGTGCATGTTCGAGATGAACGGCTGCAGCTGCGACGAGGAGAGCCCCGCGGTGATGCCCGAGAAGATCTTGAACAATGTCGTCTTCGGTACGGCCGCTGTGATGATCGCCATCAGGAACGCAATCGAGATCACGGCGCCCGTGTTCTGCACCATCACGCGCGCACCCGCGGCGATCCCGCGCCGGTGCACCGGGACGACGCCCATCATCGCCGCAGTGTTCGGGCTGTTGAACATCCCGGAGCCGATGCCGACGAGCAACAGCCAGAGCGCGCTCCACACGTACGCGGTGTGCGCCTCCAGCATCGTCATCCCGCCGAGCCCGATCGCCGAGATCAGCATGCCGAGCGCCGCAAGCTCGCGTGAGCCGCGCCGGTCGGCGTACATGCCGGCGAGTGGCGAGGCGACGAGCATCCCGATCGCCATCGGCGCGAGCTCGAGCCCCGCCATGATCGGCGACTGACCCTGCGGGCCCTGGAAGTAGAAGACGAACAGGAACATCAGCGCGAAGCGGGACAGGCCGTTCAGGAACGCGGCGCCGGAGGCGGCGCTGAACAGGCGGTCTTCGAAGAGCGTGAGGTCGAGCATCGGCGAGCGGCCGCGCCGCTCGATCACCACGAACAGGGGCAGGAGGACGGCCGCGGCCGCGAGGCCGCCGATCACGAGCCAGTTGCCCCAGCCCGAGAGCCCGCCCTTCGAGAGCGCGAGCACGAGGCCGGTGAGGCCCACGACGTACGTCGTCACACCCAGCAGGTCGAGACCGCGCTCCTCGCTGCGGCCGGCGCGCTCCTCGAGCACGAGGAAGCCCCAGACGCAGCCGATCAAGCCGAACGGGACGTTGAACCAGAAGACCCACTGCCACGAGATGTCGACGAGCGCGCCGCCGAGCACCGGTCCGATCACGAGGCCGATCGCGGCGACCATCGTATTCGTCCCCATCGCGAGGCCGAGCTCGCGCTTCGGGAATGCGTCCGTGACGAGCGCAGCGGCGTTCGCGAAGAGGAAGGCGCCGCCGACGCCCTGCAGGATCCGCCAGAGAATCAACTCGGTCCCGCTGCCCGCGAAGCCGGCGCCGAGCGAAGCGAGCGAGAAGACGACGAAGCCGAGCACGTATGCGTGCTTGCGGCCGAAGAGGTCCGACAACCGTCCGGCCGTGAGCACGAGCACGGTCGAGACGATCATGTAGACGAGGATCACCCACACGAGCTGGAGCAGCGTCGTGTGCAGGCTCCGCTCGAGGTCGGGGAGCGCGATGATCAGCGTTCCCGAGTTGACCGTCGCGAGCAGCATCCCGAGGCTCGTGCACGAGAGGACCCACCACTTGTAGTGGGACGAGTGCCGGCGTGTCGTGAGGAAATTCATCTTTACGTCAACGTTAGTTTAGCAGAAGCGACATACACTTGGTTTGCTCATGGATGTCGGCGCCCAGCCGTTCTCGCGCCTGGCCGGCCTGTCTCTCTCCGTGGAGGGATTCCGGCGGCTTGCGGTTGCAAACGTCGTGATGTTGATCGTGATCATCGGGACCGGAGCGACGGTGCGCCTCACCGGCTCGGGCCTCGGCTGCGAGCACTGGCCGGGCTGCCAGGCGCACCACTTCGATCCGCGCAGCTACCACGGCACGATCGAGTTCTCGAATCGCGTCGTCGCGTTCCTGACGATCTTGACGACACTCGTCACGCTCGTCTTCGCGCGCGGACACCGCCGGCTTGCGGGCGTGATCTTTGTCGGAA
This sequence comes from Gaiellaceae bacterium, assembly GCA_035650975.1. Lineage (GTDB taxonomy): Bacteria > Actinomycetota > Thermoleophilia > Gaiellales > Gaiellaceae > PALSA-600. The sequence continues at coordinate 24,585 of DASRGQ010000034.1, read as the reverse complement.
CACTTGCGCAGGCGCCGCTCGGTGCGATCACGATTCATTACCACCTGAACCCGTGGCTGGTGCTCTCGCACTTCCTGCTCTCGCTCGTCGTGCTCGGGCTCGCCGTCGTCCTCGCGGCGGGCGCGTGGCCGCGCGAGCGTCCGCGTCTCCCCTGGTGGGTGCCACGCGCCGGGACGCTCGTGTGGCTCTCCGCGTGCGTGCTTGTCTTCTCCGGCATGCTCGCGACCGCGTCCGGCAAGTACCCCGGCTCGAGCGGCGGCACGATCGTTCGGCGCGTGTGGGCGTTCGAGCCGGCCGTGTACTGGCACGTACGAGCGACCGCCGTGTTCGGAGTCTCGTTCGCGCTGCTGCTCGCGTGGCTCGTTCGCAATCGCGCGCCGCAGGTACGAGGCGCGCTCGTCTTGCTCGGGCTGCTTGCCGTGCAGATGACGATTGGCGAGGTGCAGTACCGCACGAGTCTCCCGTGGTGGCTCGTGCTCGCGCATGTCACGACGGCGGCGATGGTGTGGGCTGCGGCCACTGCCTTCGTCTTCAGCCTCTGGCGCCCGCGTAAACTGGGTTGATGGCGGACGAGCTGCGGATCGAGTCACGGCCGACCCTCGAACGGCCGGTGATGATCGCCGCCTTCCGCGGGTGGAACGACGGCGGCCAGGGTGCATCGCTCGCCGCCGCGTACCTCGCCCGCGCCTGGGCGGCGCAGGAGTTCGCGTCGATCGACCCTGAGAGCTTCTACGACTTCCAGGCGACGCGGCCGACGGTGTCGCTCGTCGACGGCTTGACGCGCCGGATCGACTGGCCCGAGAACACCTTCATGCATGCGCCGCTGCCGGGCGCGCGACGTGACGCGATCATCATGCTCGGCGTCGAGCCGAACCTACGGTGGCGTACGTTCAGCGAGCTCGTCGCCGGCGTCGCACGAAGCTTCGACGTGGAGCTCGTGCTGACGCTCGGCTCGCTGCTCGCCGACGTGCCGCACACGCGTCCCGCGCCGGTGACAGGCAGCGCCTCCGACCCGGATCTGATCGCCGAGCTCGGGTTGCAGGCGTCGCGCTACGAAGGGCCGACCGGGATGGTTGGCGTGCTGCATGACGCGTGCGCGCAGGCGGGACTCAAGTCGGCCAGCCTGTGGGCTGCGGTTCCCCACTACGTGTCGCTCACGCCGTCGCCGCGGGCGGCGAAGGCGCTCGTCGACCGGCTTGCGGAGCTGCTCGGCGCGGACGTCGACAGCGCGGAGCTCGACGACGCGGCGGACGCGTACGCACAGCAGGTGAGCGAGGCAGTCGCGAGCGACGACGAGACGGCGGCGTACGTCCAGGAGCTCGAGCGGCGCGTCGATGAGCTCGCGGAGCAGGGTGATCTTCCGTCGGGTGACGCGCTCGCCGCCGAGCTGACGCGATACCTGCGAGAGCGCGACCAGCAGCGTGGCGACGACGACGTCGCGCGCGGCTAGCCGAATGTGAACGAGTAGCCCTGCACGCCGGGCGAGAAGCGCAGCTCCAAAAGCGCGCTCTCCGACGACCTCGACGCGCGCACCGTGTAGAGGCGCTCCGCGTTCACGTGGATCACGCCGGCCGGCTTGCCGTCGATCGTCGCGGTCACGGTTCCGTGACCCCCCGCGACCAGATAGACGTCCTTTGCTTCGAAGGTCAGGCGGAGGCGCGCCCCTGGACCGGCGGTGACCGCCTGTGCGCCGATCTTCCAGCGACCCGAATACGCGAGCGTGTTCGCGGGGAGCTGCGCCGGGAACGAATAGGTCGCGAACGCGTTCGGAAGAGGGTTTCGGCCGAGGTAGTTCGTGAGGCGTGCGTAGCCGAGGTAGGTCTCTGGTGTCATGACACCGCTCGGGGTCATGTTTGCGACGAACTTCGCGCGAGATCCTGTGTCGCCGAGCAGGCGGCGAATCAGCGACTCCGTCTCACCGTACTCGCCTTCACCGAAGTCTTCGTGGCGAATGTGGCCCGACTTGTCGATCAGGTACTCCGCCGGCCAGTACTCGTTCGAGTAGTTGTCCCACGTCTTGTAGTCGTTGTCCTGCATCACCGGGTATGTGATGCCGAGCCGCTTCACGGCCGCCTCGACGTTCGAGGTGACGTGCTCGAACGCGAACTCCGGTGTGTGCACACCGATGATCACGAGCCCTTTCTTGTGGTAGGCGGCGTACCACGCCTTCAGGTGCGGGAGCGTACGTAGGCAGTTGATGCACGAGTACGTCCAGAAGTCGACAAGCACGACCTTGCCGCGCAGCTCTTTCAGGGTCAGCGGCGATGAGTTGATCCACGCGCCTCCCGCATGCAGCGACGGTGCAGGGCCGAAGTCGGGCAGCGAGCCGTTCTTCGCCGGCTTGACGGCGGCCAGCGCCGCGCCCTCGCCGCGCACCTTCGCGAGCTCGCGCTTCGCCGTCTTCGAGTCCTCGATCTTCCCCTGCAGGAAGTTCGTGTACCCCGGCGTCAGCGTCGCGAGCTGGTCGTCGAGGTGGAAGACGAGCCCGAGCGCCACGAGCCCGATCAGAGCCCCGGAGGCGAGCCGAACCCCCGCGGCGCGCCGGCGTAGCCTGGCCGCGGCCTCGCGTCCGCCGTAGGCGATCGCGAGCATTGGCAGTGCGGCGCCGACCGCGTACGCGAGCGTGAGCAGGATCGCCCGCAGGCCGACGTTCTCGTTCGCGGCGACGACGGTCACCGTCGCGAGCACCGGCCCCGCGCACGGCACGAACACGAGCCCGAGCGTCGCGCCGAAGAAGAAGCCGCCGCCTGTCGCGCTCGCGGGACGGAAGCGCGAGAGCGCTGCGAGCGGCCGTTCGAGCAGCACTGCCACGGGCGGCACGAGTAGGAACACGGCGAGCACGAACAGAAATGCGATCGCCAGGTTGCGCAAGAAGTCCTGCGGCAGTCCGAGCTGGTCGAGGATCCACGTCGCAAACAGCGTGAAGACGCTGAAGCTGACGACGAGCCCTGCAATCACGCGGAGCGGCTTGCGCCCGGAGGCGCCGCCCGCGAGCAGGATCGGCAGCACGGGCAGGACGCAGGGCGAGACGGCCGTGACGATCCCTGCGAGGAGCCCGATGCCGAGGAGAACGACCATCCGTCAACCGTACGGACGTCGGGGCGGCGTGGATGTTACGCCGCGTCTTCGGCGGCGACGTTCGGTGCAGCGTCCGTCTCGCCGGGCGCGGCGGCCTCTGCCGGCTTGCGGCGGCGGCGACGGCGCTTCTTCGGGGCGCTTGCACCGTCCGGCTCGGCCTCCGGCGCGTCAACCGCCTTCGTCTCGCCGGCGACAGTCTCCGGTGCTGCAACCGCATCCGCGTTCTTCTTCTTGCGGCGCCGGCGGCGGCGTGTTCGCGACGGGCCCGTCTTGGGCTGCGGGAGGTTCTCGGCGATCCAGCCTGCGACTTCGTTGATCGAGCCGAGCCGTTCGCGCGCCGCCTCGATCACCTTCGTCGCGTTCGGCGTGTACCCCTCGGCCGACGCGAGCAGTGCCGCACCGACCTCGGGTGGCATCTCGAGCGCGGCGTTCACGAGCTTGCCCGCGTTCTCCTCGTGCCGGTGGCCACGCGAGTTCGCGAGCGCGCCGAGCAGCCGCTTCGCGTCCGGGTACTCCTGCGACGCCTTGCGGTCGAGTTGCTTCCGCACCGCACGTGAGAGCCGCCACGTCCAGCGCGCCAGGATCTGATCGGGGGCGTCGGGCTTCTCTTCCGCGATCGCGCGCAGCAGGATGCGCACGCCCGCAGCGCGGTCCTTCTCCCAGGGCGGCGCTTGCGAGACGAGCGTCACCAGGTCGTCGAAGTCTGCTCGCTCGACGCGCATCGAGACTCGGTCGGCGAGTGCAATCAAACGCAGACGCCGGTTTGGGTTTTGCGCCGCGCACGTCGACAGGAACGTTTCCATCGCGCGCCTCGACGCGCCTCGTGCCGTCAGCTTCTCGACGAACGCGGCGCGCTCGTCGAAGCGGAGTTGCCGGCCGGCGATCTCGCCCCAGAACTCCTGCTCGTCCTCGTCGAGGAACTTCGGGTCGACGCGCTGCCACTCGCGTGCGATCACAACACGCCGGCGAAGCACGTCGGGCGTCACCGGCACGAGCCACGACGCAGGTGTCAGCTTGCGGCGCGCACGCCGCTGCATTCGCCTTCGCGGTGCAGGCGTGACGCGCGCGCCTTCGCGGTAGAAGTCGGCGTCGAGCAGCGAGTGCAGAGAGACGACACGCTCGTTGTGCGTCGCCGCCTTCGGCGTGAAGTCGACGACGATCCCGGCCTCCTTGCGCGGATGGATGCGCATGATGCGGCCGATGCGCTGCTGGTAGACGCGCTTCGACGCTGTCGGCGCGAGGTGCATGATCACGGTCGCGCGCGGCGAGTTCCAGCCTTCGGCGAGCAGCATCGCGTTGATCAGGACGTCGATTTCGCCACGCTCGTACGCAGCCAAGACCTCCGCGAGCTTCACTGGAGGCGTTCGTCCCGAAACCGCCTCCGCCTTGATGCCCGCCGCGCGAAATGCAGTTGCGAGGTTGTACGCATGGTCGACACCGGCGGCGTAGACGACGCCCGGCGTGTCGCCGAACCGCTCGCGGTACAAGGTGGCCGCCGCCATGTTCAGCGCCTCGTGGTCGAGCGCCTGCGCGAGCGCGCGCTCCTCGAAGTCGCCGCCGACGATCGGCACTTGGTTGATCGCGGCGACGGGGGGGACGCGTAGGCAGCGGAGCGGTGCGATCAGCCCGCGGCGCGCAGCATCCGCGAGCGGGAGATCGTCGACCGAGGCCGGGAAGACGTCCGACACCTGCTTCGCGATCAGCTCCTCGGTCGCCGTCATGCCGACATACACGGGCTCGTCGAGCCTGCGAATCGCTGCAGAGGTCTTCTCGCCGAGCGCGGTGTGTGCCTCGTCGCAGATCACGAGCTGGTAGGCGTCGCGCGCAATCTCGTCGACGTGACGTGCGAACCACGCGTACGTCTGGATCGTGATCGGCGCCGCCCGCCGCGTAGCGGTGTGACCCTCGAGGATCGCCTCGGTCAGCCGGTCGCGGTAACCGTGCTCGGTGAGCTCGCGCCGGAACTGGTCGACGAGAAGCCTGCGATGGGTGAGGATCAGCACGCCTTCGGTGCGGGCGGCCTCGACAAACCCCGCTGCGGCGATCGTCTTGCCGGACGCAGTCGGATGGCGGAAGCGGTAGCGCCTGACGGCACCGGGATCGTCGAGCTCCGGCTGGTCGTCCTCGACGTCGTCGCCGTTGTTCGAGAGGAGCAGCTCGTCGTCCGGCTCGTCGTCCTCGTCGGCTTCGTCGGTATTCCCGTTCCCGTTGCCGTTCCCGTTCTCGGACTTCTGCACGGCGGCGATCAGCTCGGTGAGCATGCCCGCGAGCGCGTCCACCTGATGGCGGCGCAGCTCCGTGCCGGAGGCGAGCCGCGGCGGCCGCTCCGAGAGCACGCGCTCGAGTCCGAGCATCAGCGCGTAGCGCACCTTCCACTCGCTCGACGGGGCGGCGTTTCCGGCAGCGAGCTCGGCGAGCGCGTCGTCGAGCGCGCGTCGGCGCGCGGTGCCGGGCGCGAGCACGACCTCGGGGTCCTCGTCCGAGCGGACGAAAGGCTCGCCTGCCCAGGCTTCTGCGCGGAGGGCATCGGCCCGCATGGCCGACGCTTGTCCCGACTCGGTCGGAGAGTGCGTGGTGGTTTCTGACAATGCGTGCGGCACGCCTGCGGTGCCGACTCCTGAAAGGATTTGCGCCAGCGGGTGTTCATCCCCGTTCGCGTGGCGCACCCGGAGGATACCGGATAGCTCGGCCGGACGGCGGAGGAGCAGCTACGCGGCCGCTGCGACGAGCGACTCGAGCCGCGCGCCGAGCCACGGCAGCTCGCTGCGCTCCGCCTCGAGCACCTGGCGGTCGAACTGCAGGAGGACGCCGCCGCTCTCGCCGAGATGGTCTGCTGCGCCGGCGAGCAGCCGTCGGTAATGGTCGAGCCCGTCGCCGGTCGAGAACACCGCGGACGTGGGCTCGTCGTCGTAGCCCGGGCTGCCCGGCTCGAGGTAAGGAAGGTTGGCGACGATCAAGTCGAGGTCGCGCGGGATCCCTTCGAGCAGATCGCCGCGCACGAGGTGCACCCGCGCGCCGAGCCGGCCGGCGTTCAGCTCCGCGAGCTCGAGCGCCCGCGCGCACGAGTCGGTGGCCCACACCTCGATCGCCGGCGCGCGCAACGCCAGCGTGATCGCGATTGCGCCCGAGCCGGTGCCGACGTCGGCAACGCGCGCCGGCTTGCTACCGAGCCGAGCGAGCGCCGCTTCGACGAGCGCCTCTGTCGACGCGCGCGGTGAGAAGACCCGCCCTGGGTCGGTGACGAACAGAAGCCCCTGGAACGTCGTGGTCATCTACTCCTATACAACGTAGCCCGATGAGCTGGATTCCCCGTGTGGACGAGCTCGAAGCGCGCTACGAGGCGCAGCACGGCGAGCTCGACGAGCGCGCGCTCGTGCGCAAGGGAAACGTGACGTACGCGGCGGGGCTCACGTCGCTGATGGCGCGGCGCGATTCCTCGGTGTGGTTCGTGCGTGCTGCGGCGTGCTGGCGCGAGAGCTGGGACGCGGGCGCCGCGGTCGATGCGTGGGGTCGTCCGATCGGGGCGATGAAGGCGGCGCTCCTGGCGGGCGACGACACGAGGGTGACCGAATACGCCGAGTGGGCGCTCGAGCTCGGAACCGCAACGGCGGCCTCGCCGATCGGCCGCTACGCAGCTGCGCTTGCGCTGCTCGCTCTCGGCCGATACGCAGAGGCGCGTCATGTCGCCGAGTCGCTGCGCGAGCGGGACGACTTCCCGCATGGCGTCGCCGACGCGCTCGCGACGATCGCCGCGCACGACGTCGTCGGCTACGTGGAGGCCGTCGAGTCGGTGGTCACGTCGTTCGAGACGCGCGACGACTATCTCGAGGATGTCGCGGTGGCCGACACGGCGCTGGTGCTCGATGCGCTCGCACGCCGCCGCGGCATCGCCCAGCCGCTCCCGACGTCGCCGGTCCTTCCTTAGAGGCTCTCACACAATGAACGCGATGCCGCCCGGCCGCGCCCGGATCAACGGGCGTCATTGTGTGAGAGCCTCTTAATCCGCTTCGCCCTGCTCGATCGCGGGGTGGAACGCGATCGTGATCGTCTGCAGCTCCTCCGCGGGGTCTTCGAGCTCGGACAGCTTCTCGACGACCTCGTTCAGAAGCTCGCGCACGGTCTCGACGTCGAGCCGCGTGTGAACCTGCGCCGTGCGGAAGTTGCCGGCGGCCGCGTGTGCCTCGAAGCCACGCTGCAGCTCGCGGAGCTGGGCGGCCTGTAGCTCGGTCGCGAGACCGGACGCGCGAATCTCCGGCCCGACCTTCAGGTGCTTCGCGACGGGCCGGTAGGGCTTTTCGCGGCCCGCGGCCTCGGCCAGCTCGATCAGGCCGGCGCGGTGCAGCATCCGGACGTGGAAGTGCAGGTGTCCGGGGTCGACGGAAAGCCGGCCCGCAAGCTCACGGTTGGTGAGCGGCGTATCGGCCTGGCCGAGCGCCTGCAGTACCTTCAGGCGAAGCGGATGCCCGAGCGCCTTCAGCTGCTCGGGCCGGTCGAGCTCGAGGACCTCGCGGGTCGCGGGCGATCGTTCCGGGGTGCTCATCGCGCTTCGCCCATTCTCGCCGCTGCGGGCGCATCGAGGAAGACCTCGACTGCGACGGGGGCGAGCCGGGAGAGGCTCGAGGGCACGGCAGGCGACGGCTCCTCACCGAAGGCGCGCAGGACCGCGTCGGCCTTGTCGCCGCCGACGACGATGAACACGATCCGCTTCGCCGCCTGGATCGTCGGGAGGGTGAAGGTGACGCGGTCGACGAAGGGCTCGAGCTCGGCGGGCCCGGATGTGGCGCGGCGATCTCGCACCTCGAGCTGCGGAGAGCCGGGAAAGAGCGAGGCCATGTGGCCGTCGGGCCCCAGGCCGAGCAGCAGGAAGTCGAGCTCGACCCCCGCGAGCGCCTCGTCCAGCTCGGCGGCCGCGGCTTCGGGCTCGAGCTCGCCGCGGATGCGGTGCACCTCGTGGGGCGGGGCTGCGAGACGCGACAGGAGCGTCTGCTTCGCGAGCAAGTAGTTCGAGCGCTCGTCGTCCGGCGGGACGCAGCGCTCGTCCCCCCACCACAGCGTCGTGCGGCTCCAGTCGGGCTGTAGCGCGGCCGCCCGCTCGTACGCAGGGCCCGGTGCTGAGCCGCCGGTGAGGACGATCGCGCCGCCGCGGCCGGCCTGCTCGGCGAGCAGGTCCCCGACGAGGACCGCCGGGTCGTCGACGACATGGAGCTCGACCTCAGGCGGCATGACGCAAGGGTACGAAACCTCGGGCGAACCCGGCGAGGAGGTACACGCTCGCGAGCCCGCTCCATTCGCCGTACGGCGCGAGCAGCTCGTCCGTCTCCTCGGGCTCGACCCACCGGCCCCAGAGCGTCGAGGCGAGCTTCGCAAGCCCGAGATCGCGCTGCAGCCCGTGCTCGTATCGGCCGAGGCCCTCCAGGCAGACGACGCCGAGCGACCAGGGGCCGAGCCCTCGCTCGCGGCCGAGGCGGGCGACGACCGCACTCGTCCCATGCTCCTTGAGGCGTTCCAGGTCGAGCTCGCGGCAGAGCCGGACGAGCGCGCCGGCCCGGCGTGCGCCGAGCCCCAGCCGCGCGAGCTCCGCCGGCGAGAACCGGGCGAGATCCGCCGAGGTCGGGGCGGCATGCAGCTCGCCGAGCGCGGGCGTCGCCGCCCGGACGACGCTGCGTTCGATCGCCCGCGCGCGGCTCGCCTGGATCAGCTGGCCTGCGACGGCGCGCAAAAGCGACTGCGCGACCGTGCCCGTGCGCATCGGGCGGAGGCCGCGCAACCGGCGGATGGGCTCCGCGAGCAGCGGGTCGCGTGCGAAGCGGCGCAGGAACTCCGAATGGTCGTCGGCGAGGCCGAGCGCGAAGCGCACGTGCTCGACGCCCGCCTCGCTCTCCGCCGCGACGACGATCGTGCCGTCCGGCCGCTGCAGCGCATGCACGCGCTCGAGTCTCGCGCCGGCGCGGACCGTCGCCCGGTACGTGCCGTCGACGACCACGCGGGTCGCGTCGCTCGCATGCCGGCCGGATAGGCGTAGGGAGTACGGCCCCGCGGGGCGAAGCTCGGCACGGAGGGGCATCTGCACAGCACTCTAGGGTTGAGCGGTGCTGCACCGAGCTGCGTCGCGGGTCTCGCGTGCGAGCCGCGAGCGGAAACTCCGGCTCTTTCTCGAGCTGCTCGCGCCGACGGCGTCGTCGACCGTCGTCGACGTCGGCGTGACGAACGCGCCGTTCGGTGATGGCTCGAGCGACAACTTCTTCGAGGCGCTCTACCCGTGGCCCGAGCAGGTGACCGCGGTCGGGCACACGGAGCTCGACGTGTTCGAAGCCGCGTTTCCGCGCGTGCGCGCGGTGCGCGCCGACGGGCGCGAGCTCCCGTTCGACGACGGCGCGTTCGACCTCGGCTTCTCGAACGCCGTCGTCGAGCATGTGGCCGGCGGCCGCGAGGGCCAGAGGCAGTTCGTGCACGAGCTGTGCCGCGTCTCGCGGCGCGTGTTCGTGACGACGCCGAACCGCTGGTTCCCGCTCGAGGTGCACACGCTGCTGCCGTTCGTGCACTGGCTGCCCGCGCAGGCACGCGTGCGCCTCATCCGGTACGAGGACGTGCTCGACCCGCTCGGGCCGAGAGAGCTCGCCGCGCTGTTTCCTTACAGCGTCCGTGTACTCAACCGCGGCATGACGCTCGTCGCGATCGGACCGGCATGAGCTTCGAATGGCGGCGCCCTGTCGCTGCTTTGCACGTGCTGATCGTCGGGCTCGCGCTGCACAACCTCGTGATGTCGGAGCTCTGGCGGGCGGGTGTGCGCGGCGGGCCGCTCACGGTCGTCTCTGCGTGGTGGGACGCGCTGCTCGTGCTGGCACTCGTGCTCGTGATCGCCGCGCAGCGCCGGTTGCCGTTCGACGGCTCCGCCGCCGATCGGCTCGCGCTCGTGTTCGCGGCGTTCGTCGTCGTGTACGGCCTCCTGCCGCAGTCGTGGCTCGGCGGTGGTGCGACGCACAAGGGCGTTCTGTATGCCGCGCGACACGATCTGCTTCCGGTCGGTGCGTACTTCCTCGGCCGGGGCCTCGCGCTCACGGAGGCCGAGCGTGCGCGCCTCTGTCGCACGGTCCTCGGCACCGCGGCGTTCGTCGCGCTCTTCGGCCTGATCGACGTCTACGCCGTGCCGCTTTCGTACTGGCGAGGGTCGGCCGGCTGGTTCCGCGACCAGCTCGGGCTGAACTACGGCGCCGGCGTCTCGTACCTGCCTCAAAACTTTGTCTACAACGCCGGAAACGACGTCGTCTTCCGACGGCTCACGTCGACGTTCCTGTCGCCGCTCGCGTCGGCCTATCTGCTTGTCGTGGCGTTGTTCTTCCTGTCGCTGCGTACGCGTGTCGGGCTCGCGCTCGGCGTGTTGCTCTTCGCCGCGATTCTGTGGACGCACACACGCGCGGCGCTGATCGCGCTCATCGCCGCGCTGCTCCTGCTTGCGCTCGTGCGGCGCGCATGGCGGCCGGCGCTCTTCGCGGCGCTCGTGCTCGGCATCTCGGTCGCCTTCGTCGCGGGCTACACCCACTTCGGCCCGCGCACGCACTTCACGCCGGCCGAGCAGAAGCAGCAGGAGAAGACGGCGCAGCAGCAGCCGCAGCAGTCGAACGACGCGACGTCGGCCAACGAGTCGTCGATCCACGAGCACATCGTCAGCCTGTGGGACGGGACGAAGTCGGTCGTCGAGCATCCGTGGGGCTACGGGCTCGGAAACGCGGGCGTGACCGCCGAACGCACGAACGTGAAGGTCGTTGCCGGCGAGTCCACGTACACGGAGCTCGGGGTCGAGACCAGCCTCGCCGGCGCGCTCGTCTTCATCGCATGGTGCGTCGCGCTTCTCGTGCGGACACTCCGCCGGCGACGCTGGCTCGGCGCTGCCTTCTTCGCGATCCTCGTGATCGGCTTGCAGACGGACGTGATCGGCGTGCCGTGGATCGCGGTCACGGTCTGGGCACTCGTCGCCTGACTCGAAACAATTGTGTGACGTTTCGGCGCGGGCGCTTGCGCCCGCCAGGCGCGTTCGTACCGTGGATTGAGTGCGTGTGTCGCTCGTGCAGCTGGCCGTCGCCGCGGTGGCGATCGCGGTCCTCGCGACCGCGCTTCCGCGCTGCTCGGGGTCGCCCACGACCCATGTACGTGTGGTGCGCGCGAGCTGGACGCTCACCCCGGGCGTCCTGAACCCGGACGTGACGCAGCAGACGATCCGCTCGACCATCTGCACGCCGGGGTGGACACGCACGGTCCGGCCGCCCGTCTCCTATACGAACGCATTGAAGGTGAAGGGCCTGCGGCAGTACGCGCTGCATGGTTCGCTCTCGGCGTTCCAGGAGGACCACCTGATCAGCCTCGAGCTCGGCGGGAATCCCACCGATCCGCGCAACCTCTGGCCCGAGCCGTACCCACGCGCGGCCGCTGTCGACAAGATCGAGAACCAGCTCAACCACCTGATCTGCACCGGGCAGATCTCGCTCGCGGAAGGGCAGCGGCGGGAGTCCGCCCTGAAGCACGCGGACGGGTAGCGCGCCTACTCCATGCAGCCACGGGTACCTTCGACGGGATGGCCGAGCCGAAGCCCCGCGTCCGCCTGATCTTCGTCGCCCTGATGCTGGTGCTGCTGCTCGCAGCGCTCGATCAGACAATCGTCTCGACCGCGCTGCCGACGATCGTCGGCGACCTCGGCGGCATCTCGCACCTCTCGTGGGTTGTCACCGCCTACCTCCTGAGCTCGACTGTGACCGGGCCGCTGTACGGGAAGCTCGGCGACCTGTATGGACGCAAGAAGGTGCTGCAGGCGGCGATCGTGATCTTCCTCTGCGGATCGGTGCTCTGCGGGCTCGCGCAATCGATGCTGCAACTGATCCTGTTCCGCGCGCTGCAAGGTCTCGGCGCCGGCGGCCTGATGGTCGTCACGCTCGCGGTCGTCGGCGACATCATCCCGCCGCGCGAGCGCGGCCGTTATCAGGGCTTCTTCGGCGCGGTGTTCGGCGTCGCGACGGTCGTCGGCCCGCTCCTCGGCGGCTTCTTCGTCGACAACCTCTCGTGGCGTTGGATCTTCTACGTCAATCTTCCGGTTGGAGCAATCGCGCTCTCGGTGATCGCCGCCGCGTTCCACACGCGCACGACGACGACCCGGCACGCGATTGACTACCTCGGCGCGGCGCTGCTCGCGGGCTCGCTGGCGGCCGTCGTGCTCTTCACGAGCCTCGGCGGCACGACCTGGGCGTGGAGCTCGCCGAAGATCGTGGCGCTGATCGTCGTCAGCGTCGTGCTGCTGCCGCTGTTCATCCTGGTCGAGTCGCGCGCGGCCGAGCCGATCCTGCCGCTCTCGCTCTTCCGCAACCACACGTTCGCCGTGACGAGCGCGATTGGGTTCATCGTGGGCTTCGCGCTGTTCGGCGCCGTCACGTACCTGCCGCTCTACCTCCAGGTGACGAAGGGCTCGAGCCCGACCGTCTCCGGGCTGCAGCTGACACCGCTCATGGCGGGCGTGCTCGTCACGTCGATCGTGAGCGGGCAGCTGATCTCGCGGCTCGGCCGCTATCGGATGTTCCCGATCGCCGGCACTGCGCTCGTGGCCGTCGCGATGTTCCTGCTCTCGCGGCTCGAAGCCGGCACGGCCACCTGGGTCGCCGCCGTGTTCGCAGCAATCCTGGGTCTTGGGCTCGGCATGGTGATGCAGGTGCTCGTGCTCGCCGTGCAGAACTCGGTAAGCCCGTCGGTGATGGGCGTGGCGACGAGCGGCTCGACGCTGTTCCGCCAGATCGGCGGCTCGATCGGCGTGTCGCTCTTCGGCACGATCTTCGCGAGCCGAGAGCACGTGGAGCTCGCGAAGCGGCTTCCGGCCGGCGCGCACACTCCGAAGACGGTCAATCCCGCGGTGATCAAGCACCTGCCGGCGCAAGCGCATGCGGCGTTCGCCGATGCGTTCGCGGCCGCGCTGCATCCCGTGTTCCTAACGGCGGCCGGCATCTCGCTCGTCGCATTCGCGCTCACGTGGCTCTTGCGCGAGGTCCCGTTGCGCGTCCGCCAGCCCGGGCCGGGTGAAGCGGTCGAGCCGCAGCGGAGCGCGGAGGCGGCCCGCGCTTGAAGGCGAGTTCTTAGCGATCTCTGAGGCGGCGGTGATTGTGTTCGACGCACGTTGTTCTATCTCCGCTACCTCCGCAACGAGCTCGTCCGCCGCCGCACGCGCACGATCGTCACGCTGATCGGCCTCGGGCTCGGCGTCGCGCTCGTCGTTGCGATCGCGAGCCTCTCGAAAGGCCTCGACCGCGCGCAGCACAAGACGCTCGACCCGCTCGCCGGCATCGGCACCGACCTGACCGTCACCTATCAGCCTGCGCAGCAGACGCAGAGCGGCGGCGGCTTCGGTGGGGGCGGCTTCGGCGGCGGTGGCTTCGGCGGAGGCGGCGCCGACCGCGACCTGATCCAGGCGAACCAGTCGGTGATCACAGACCTCTCGAAGCTCGGGAAGCCCGGCACGCACTTCGTCCACGACTTCTTCTTGCCGGGCACGCAGCTCACGTTCAACCAGAGCGCCGCTAAGCAGATTGCCTCGCTGAGCGGGGTCGCCAAGGTCTCGAGCGGCTTGACGCTCCTCGCGGAGCACCAGCAGGGCGTCGTGCCGAAGATCGTCGCAACGCTCAAGACGCAGGCGAAGACGTTCACGATCACGCGCCGCGTGCGTCCGTCGGCCTCCGACTTCGCCCAGATGCAGGCGTGCCTGCAGAAGGCCGGCATCAAGATCGGCCAGGGCGGCGGGAACGGTGGCGGCGGCGGCTTCGGCGGTGGTGGCGGCGGCTTCGGGCGCGGCGGCAACGGCGCAAACCGGTCGGCGTTCCAGAAGTGCCTGCCCAAGTCGCTGCAGCAGTTCCGCGCACGCTTCACGTCGCCGAGCCAGACGCTGAAGCAGGTGCTGAACCCGCCGCAGACGAACATCCAAACGACCGCGTACACGATCGGCGGCGTCGATCCGACCGACCCGACGATGGGCACGGTGACGACGGCCCAGGTGACCAGGGGCTCGTTCCTCTCGCCGAACAGCAGCCACCAGGCGCTCCTCGCGACGAGCTACGCCACGAAGAACAAGCTGAAGGTCGGCTCGGTGCTCGACCTGAACGGCACCAAGTTCGCGGTCGTCGGCCTCGTCAGCCCGCCGCTCGGCGGCCAGAGCGCCGACGTCTATCTGCCGCTGAAGCAGCTGCAGAAGCTCGCGAGCGAGAGCAACCTCGCGAACGTCGTGCTCGTCCGCGCGGACTCGAGCAGCGACGTCGGCAAGGTGAAGCAGGAGATCCAGCAGGCGTTCCCGCAGGCGCAGGTCGCGAGCTCGAAGGACGTTGCGGACGAGATCAGCGGCTCGCTCGTCTCGGCCTCGAATCTCTCACATGACCTCGGGCTCGCACTGTCGATCATCGCCGCGGTCGCAGCGTTCCTGCTGGCCGCGCTGCTCGCGCTCTCGTCGGTCGGCAAGCGCGTGCGCGAGCTCGGCACGCTGAAAGCGCTCGGCTGGACGCAGCGCATGGTCGTCCGGCAGATCGCCGGCGAGTCGGTCGCGCAGGGCGTGCTCGGCGGGCTGCTCGGCATCGGTCTCGGCGTCGTGATCGCACTCGCAGTCGATGCGTTCGGCCCGTCGCTCACGGCCAGCTCGACCACCGGCGGCAACTTGCTCGGCCTGGGGGCCAGCACGGCGCGCACCGCGACGAAGACGGTGTCGCTCTCGGCACCCGTCGGCGTCACCGTCCTCGCGATCGGCTTCGGCCTCGCCCTTCTGGGCGGGCTGATCGCGGGGACGGCGGGCGCGCTCCGGGCCGCGCGACTCCGGCCGGCCGATGCGTTGAGGCAGGTCGAGTAGTGGCGCTCTACGAGCTCAGCGGCGTCGCGAAGGTGTTTCAGCGCGGGCCGACGATCGTCCGCGCGCTGGACGAGGTCGACCTCGAGATCGACGCCGGCGAGTTCGTCGCGCTCGAAGGGCCGAGCGGGTCGGGCAAGACGACGCTCCTGCAGATCCTCGGCGCGCTCGACCGGCCGAGCGCGGGCAGTGTCGGCTTCGACGGGCGCGACCTCGTCTCGCTCCCGGATCGCGAGCTGGCCGAGCTTCGGCTGCGGTCGTTCGGATTCGTCTTCCAGCAGTTCAACCTGATCCCAACGCTGACCGCGGTCGAGAACGTGGAGGTGAAGCTTGCACCGGCCGGCGGGACGCGCGAGCGTGCGCTCGAGCTGCTCGGAGAGGTCGGGCTCGCGCACCGCTCCGACCACCTGCCCGCCCACATGTCCGGGGGCGAGCAACAGCGCGTCGCGATCGCCCGCGCGCTCTCGGTGGAGCCGCGGGTCGTCCTCGCCGACGAGCCGACCGGCAACCTCGACTCGGCGACTGGCGGCGAGATCATCGAGCTCCTCGCGAGCCTCGCCGCCGAGCACGGCTCGACGGTGATCGTCGCCACACACGACGCGAGCCTCGCTGCCCGCGCACCGCGCCGGATCGGCATGCGCGACGGCCGGCTCGCTGCCCTGCCCGCGCTCGCCTAGAGGCTTGATGCGCATTTGAGGGGCGCGCGCGGCTGGTGCGCCTGACGCGGCGCGTCTGTGCCGCGTCGGTCTTGCCCGTAGCCACCGCTACGGGCTGCACCCGCCACGTCCCAGCCGCTTGGTCATGCGCATCCCAGCGCACGCCCCAATGCGCATCAAGCCTCTAGCGCTACCCTACGTCCATGCGGACCCGTGCGCTGCTCGTGGTCGGCGCGCTCCTCGCAGCCTCGGCGTGGTGCTGCCTGCTGCTCGTCGTCCGGGCGCGCGCCTTCGGTGACGATCCGTACGTGGGGATGGTGTGGAACCTGTTTCTCGCGTGGATCCCGTTCGCGTTTGCGCTGCTCCTGCTCGCCGCCTACCGCGCCGGGCGCTCGACGCTCGAGCTCGTCGCGGTCGGCGCGGCGTGGCTCGTGTTCCTGCCGAACGCGCCGTACATGCTCACCGACTTCGTCCATCTCGGCTACGACCACCGCCTCTACGACTCGTTCGCGATCGCCTCGTTCGCGTTCACCGGGCTTGCGCTCGGGTTCACGTCGCTGCTCATCGTGCAACTCGTCGTGACGCGTGCGGCGGGCGCGCTCAGCGGCTGGCTCGTCGCAGGCAGCGCGCTCTTCCTCTCGAGCGTCGGCGTCTACCTCGGTCGCGTTCAGCGTCTGAACAGCTGGGATGTGCTTTCGAAGCCGCACGTCCTCGCGGCACTCGCGCGCGCGAAGCTCGACGACCCGTTCGGGAACCGCCACCTGATCGGGTTCGTCGTCGCGGTCTGCGGCTTCCTGACCCTCGCCTACCTCGCGGTCTACGGGGTCGCGCAGCTCGCCGCGTCGGTCCGCCGGGACGGCTAGGGTCCGTTCGCCGTGGGCGCCAAGCCGGTCGAGCAGCTCGAATCGGTCGTGATCCGGTTCGCCGGGGACTCCGGCGACGGCATGCAGCTGACGGGCGGGCGGTTCAGCTCGGAGACGGCGCTCTCCGGGAACGACCTCGCGACGTTCCCGGACTTCCCGGCCGAGATCCGCGCTCCCGCGGGCTCGCTGCCCGGCGTCTCCGGCTTCCAGCTCCACTTCGCAGACCACGACATCCTGACGCCCGGCGACCGTCCCGACGTGCTCGTCGCGATGAACCCGGCGGCGCTGAAGACGAACCTCCCCGACCTGCCGGTCGGAGGGACGCTGATCGTCGACACCGACGCGTTCACCGATCGCAACCTGAAGAAGGCGGGTTACGACGCGAGCCCGCTCGAGGACGGCTCGCTCGGCGCCTATCAGGTGCACGCCGTGCCGCTCACCGGGATGACGGTCGGCGCGCTCAAGGACATCGAGGGGGTGACCGCGCGCGAGGCGGAGCGCGCGAAGAACATGTTCGCGCTCGGGTTGATGTCGTGGCTCTACGGCCGCCCGATCGAATCGACGCTCGAGTTCCTGCAGACGAAGTTCGCCAAGCGACCCGAGATCGCAGCGGCGAACGTGAAGGCGTTCAACACCGGCTATGCGTTCGGCGAGACGTCCGAGGCGTTCTCGGTGCAGTACGAGGTCAAGCCCGCGAAGCTCGCACCCGGCCGGTATCGGCAGATCACCGGCAACGTGGCGCTCTCGTACGGGCTGATCGCCGCGTCGAAGCTCTCGGAGCTACCGCTCTTTCTCGGCGCGTACCCGATCACGCCCGCGTCGTCGATCCTCGAGGAGCTCGCGAAGCACAAGTCGTTCGGCGTGCGGACGTTCCAGGCGGAGGACGAGATCGCCGCGGCCGGCGCCGCGCTCGGCGCCTCGTTCGGCGGCGGCCTCGGCGTGACGACATCGGCCGGCCCCGGCGTCGTACTCAAGTCGGAGACGGTCGGACTCGCGGTCGCGCTCGAGCTGCCTCTCGTCGTGATCGATGTACAGCGCGCAGGGCCGTCGACGGGGATGCCGACGAAGCCGGAGCAGGGCGACCTCCTGATGGTGCTCTTCGGGCGGAACTCCGAGTCGCCGGTGCCGGTGCTCGCGGCGTCGACGCCCGGCGACTGCTTCCACGCCGCGATCGAGGCGGCGCGGGTCGCGCTCACCTACCGCACGCCCGTCTATTTGCTCTCGGACGCGTACCTCGCAAACGGCAGCGAGCCGTGGCAGATCCCCGACATCTCGGCGCTCGAGCCGATCGAGGTCGAGTTCGCGCGCGCGGTCGAAGGCGAGACGTTCCTGCCGTACCACCGCGACCCCGAGACACTGGCGCGCCCGTGGGCGGTGCCGGGCACCCCGGGCCTCGAGCATCGCGTCGGTGGGCTCGAGAAGGCGAACGAGACGGGCAACGTCTCGTACGACCCCGAGAACCACGACTTGATGACACAGCTTCGCGCACAGAAGGTCGCGGGCATCGCCGTCGGCGACCAGCCGGTCGACCACCAGGAGGGCGCCGACGTGCTCGTTCTGTCGTGGGGCGGCACGTACGGCCCGGTGCACGCGGGCGTGCGCCGCGTGCGTGCTGCAGGCGGAAAGGTTGCGCACGCGCACCTGCGCTGGTTGAACCCGTTCCCCCGCAACCTCGGCGACGTTCTGCGGAGCTACGACCGCGTGCTCGTGCCGGAGATGAATCTCGGCCAGCTGAGCCGGCTCGTGCGCGCGCAGTACCTCGTCGACGCAGTCGGCTACAACCGCGTGACGGGCAAGCCGTTCAAGGCCGGCGAGATCGCCGACGCAGTGGAGGCGCTGTTGTGAGCGAATTGGCGCTGACTGCGAAGGACCTCAAGTCCGACCAGGAGGTGCGCTGGTGCCCGGGCTGCGGCGACTACGCGATTCTCGCCGCGGTGCAGAGCTTCATGCCCGAGCTCGGGCTCGCGCGCGAGAAGATCGTCTTCATCTCCGGCATCGGCTGCGCGGCGCGCTTCCCGTACTACATGCAGACGTACGGGATGCACTCGATCCACGGTCGCGCGCCGGCGATCGCGACGGGGCTCGCCGTCTCGCGCCCCGACCTCTCGGTATGGGTCGTGAGCGGTGACGGCGACGCGCTCTCGATCGGAGGCAACCACCTGATCCACGCGCTGCGCCGAAACGTGAACCTGAAGCTGCTGCTCTTCAACAATCGCATCTACGGCCTGACGAAGGGGCAGTACTCGCCGACGAGCGGGCAGGGCAAGGTGTCGGGCTCGACGCCGCTCGGGAGCGTCGACTACCCGTTCAACCCGCTCGCGCTCGCCCTCGGCGCGGGGGCGACCTTCGTTGCCCGTGCGCTCGACATCGACAAGCCCGGCCTCACCGACGTCCTCCGCCGCGCGGCTGCACACAAGGGCGCGGCGTTCGTCGAGGTGTTCCAGAACTGCAACATCTACAACGACGGTGAGTTCGACTACATCCGCGAGGACAAGGACGCGCGCACGTATCTCGCGCAGGGCGAGGCGTTTGGAGAGACGGGGATCGTGCACGACGAGTCCGACTTCGCGACGGCGTTCGCGCTCGCACAGCTCTCGTGGGAGAAGGACGGCGTGGTGCCGCTCGGCGTCTTTCGCGACGTGCAGCGCGACTCGTACGACGAGCTCGTGAACGCGCAGCTTGCGAACGCCGGGGGCGACGGCGACCTGCAGGCGCTCGTCGGCTCCGGCGACACCTGGACGATCGGCTGAAGCGCGCTCAGCGCGGCGGACGGCCGTGCTCGCGCATTAGAGCCGTAGGCTTGACGGAGGCTCCAAAGAATGGGGTCTGCGGTGCCGGCTTTGCCGGCTCCGCAGTGGGAGCCGACCTAACGCGCCGGCGTCCCGTTGTCGCGCATCAGCGCGTCGAAGCGGTCCCACTCGAGGGACCACGTGCGCTTGGCCCGGCCGGGCTTCCAGTCGATTGAGCCGCGGCTGATCGTGAGCTGGCCGAGCCGCTCGCCGTCCTCGTCGACGATCACCTTGAGGTCGACGTTCCCGACCGGCAGCTCGTGGTCGATCTTGAGCCCCACGGCGTGTGCCATGAGCCCGAGTCTACGCGGCGGCGGCGTCGGCCTTTCAGGAGCCGTTGGTCGGAAGCTCGATCACGACCCGTTCCGCAGGCCGGCGCGGCAGCTCTCGTTCGACGTAGAGGCGTACGGCTTCGTCGATGCCGACGTCCTTGCCGGCCCGCTCGGAGAGAAACCAGCGGTGCTCGAGCACTTGGTGGAAGACCTCGGCCGCAGGTAGCGCGGCCCAGAGCTCCTCCGGGACCATCGCGATCGTCGGCTCGAACACCTCCTGCCGCCACTTCGAGGCGGAGACGGATTCCGGCAGCGCCCGGCCGGCCTTACGCTCGAGCGCCTCGCGGTAGCGCGCGATGTCGTTGAGCATGCGCCGCGCTTGGTTCTCCTGCGCGTCGAGACCGGTCAGACGGAGCAGGCGATGCCGGTGGTGGCCGGGCTCGACGACATGAGGATCGAGACGCAGCCGGTACCCGCCCGGGGTTGCGTCGAGCTGGATCTCTTCCACGTCGTAGCCGAGCTCGTTCAGGCGTCGCAGCCGGTCCTCGAGCTTGTACCGCTCGTGTGCGCCGAACGTCTCCTCGCGTGTCAGCTCGTTCCAGAGCGCCGCGTAGCGCCGGACGATCTCCTCGCCCGTCTCGTCGGGGTCGAGATCGGACGGGAGTCCGACCTCGGCGTCGACGTCGAGGAGCTCGCCGACGATGTTCTGCTGGGCCAAATCGAGGTCGTACCCGCGCTGCCCGTCCGAGAGCCGACCGTGCAGCTCGCCCGTCTCCGCATCGACGAGATAGGCGGTCAGCGCGCCGGCGTCGCGTCGGAACAGCGCGTTCGAAAGTGAGCAGTCTCCCCAGAAGAAGCCGCGGATGTGGAGGCGCGCGAGCAGCTCTGCGAGCGCGTTCAAAAGATGCGTGCGCAGGTCCGGGATCGCGGCGCCCGAGAAGAGCGCGCGGTAGGGCAGCGAGTACTCGAGGTGTCGCGTGATCAGGATCGCGTCGAGATCGCGATCACGCGCGGTGACGACGCCCACCGCGTCGACGACCGGCAGGCCCTGGTCGGCGAGGCGCCGCAGCAGCGTCCACTCGCGCCGCGCCGGACGCTCGGGCAGCTCCTTCAGCGCGTAGAGCGCGCCGTCGTACTCGACGAAGCGCACGACGTGGCGGCTGATCCCGCGGATGAGGGTGACAAGCCGCTCCGACCGCCACTCCTCGAGCGGTGCGTCCCACGGCAGGTCGAGGAAGCTCGGATGCCCGGTGCGGGCGACGAGCTGGAAGTTCGCGGGCATAGAGCGGCTACCGCTCGATCGTCGACTGGTCGAACGCAGCGACCCCGCCCGGGCTCGCGATCACGGTGTTCTTCGCGACCGTTGCCTCCGCGTAGAAGTACGCCTCGATCGCGACGCCGTGCCGGCTCGGGTCGCCGTTCCCGTCGACCTTTGCGCCGGCGACAGTGTTGTGCTCGATCTCGCACATCGAGTGGTCCATGCAGACGATCCCGATGCCGTTCGCGCTCTCGACCACGTTGCCGCTCGCGCGATCCATCGACATCTCCGACAGGGAGATCCCTCGCACCGACGTGCCGACGACGTGGTTGTCCATCACGTCGACCATCGACGAATGGGTCGAGATGCCTTCGCGGACGCCGACGATCGTGCAGCCGGAGACCATGCTCATCGGGCGCCCCATCGAGTAGCTGATCAGCACACCGGTTGTGAGCGGCCCCGCGGGCGCGGTGACGGAGCAGTCCTTCACCATCACGCCGGCATCGACCGCGCGCACGGCGTCGAGGGTGAAGTGGAGCACCCGGACGCGATCGAGCATCACGTGCTGCGCGTGCTCGACGTTCACGCCGTACGTTCCGCCGACGACGGTCACCTTGCGGAGCGTGACGTGATCGGCCCGAATGTCGATGCCGCCTTTCACGACGCCGCCGACGAGCGTCTCGGCGTGCCGGATCACTAGCGGCCCCTGCACCGTCCCGTGGAGGTGCACCGTCGGCGGGCGCACGGCGTAGGCGCCGCCGAGGCCGCCCACCACGGTCAGTGCGACCGCGACCGCCGTCAGCGCACCGAGCCGGCCGGGCTCGCCGCCGGCCTCCGCGTACTCGAGCCGGAGGCGCGGCAGCACGGCGTGTGCGAAGACCTGCGCCGAGATCCACGCGAGCGCGTAGAGCCCCAATGCGCCTCGCAGAGGCGCGGCGATCGTGAGCTCGCGCATCGCCGCGTAGACGATCGCGAGCTCGAGGAGGCCGAGCGGCAGGGCGAGCCAGCCGGGCTGGTAGGCGAGCGCGCGGTGGTAGACGAGCACGTCGAGCGCGAGCCCGACGGCGAGCATCAGCGCGACGAGCTCGATCGCCCACCAGCGATGGATGCCGAGCGCGACGAGCAGCGCCGGCAGCGCCGACAGGAGC
Source organism: Gaiellaceae bacterium (assembly GCA_035650975.1). Taxonomy (GTDB): domain Bacteria; phylum Actinomycetota; class Thermoleophilia; order Gaiellales; family Gaiellaceae; genus PALSA-600. The sequence continues at coordinate 2,664 of DASRGQ010000034.1, read as the reverse complement.
CTCGACTGGATGCGGCCGATCAGCGTGTACGACATACGCGGCGGAGAAACGCGCGGGCGGCGTACTTCGCGCCCGCAATCGTGTCGGAGGCGGGGAAGGCCCACTGACCGGCGACGCCGGCGAGCGAGAGCGTTCGCACGTCGTCGGTGAGGTCGGGAACCGTCGAGTCGGAGTCGAGCACGATCCAGCGGTCGTGGGTCGCGAGCGCGTGCTCGGCGACGAGGTCTGCAAGCAGCGGGTCCGCGGCGAAGCCGGCCGTGAACCCCGTCGCGGAGATGACCTGCTCGGCCCACGCCGTGCTCTGAGCGTCGTCCGAGCTGCGGCTGACGACCCGCAGGCGCCCCTCGCGGAGCGCCCGGTCGATCGGCTCGTCCCATTCGGCCCCGGGCGGATACGACGGGGTGGAGAGCTCGTGCAGCGCGACCGCCCGCTGCGGCGGTGCGAGCCGGTGGAAGCTTTCGAGCCCCCGCTTGGAGAAGTACTCGCGCGGCAGGTTGAGCGGCCGGCGGAGCGGCTCCCGGCGCCGGATCGAGACGACCTCGGAGCCGGCCGCGAGCGCGTTCAGCCACTCTGTCGCGGCGGCCATCCCCGCGCCGACGATCGCGACGCGCGCCGCGTACTCGTGCGGCTCGTACGCGTGCACCGCGCCCGGCACCCGCGCCAGGCCGGGATGGCCCGTCGCGATGAGCACGTGCGCGAAGCTGCCCTCCCCGTCGAGCTGGAAGCCGCCGTCGACGGCGCGGACCCGCGCGATGCGCCGCTCGACGAAGCTCCGTTCCCACCCGCTCGTCGAGCGCAGCCGCTCGGCGTCCGCGAGAAAGGCGTCGACTGTCGGCCGGTACCGGTTCGTGACCGTCTGCAGCAGCGGGCGAATCGAGATTCGCCGCGTCGCCTCACGCACCGCGAGGCCTGGGAACGCTGCCGCTGCGAGGTGGCCGTCCGACTCCGAGCGCATGTGCTGCTGGCGGATCGATGCAGCGCGGCGTGCCCACACCGACGTCGGGTCGGCGTGCGTCCCGAAGACGACGATCTCCTCTGGGGCCACACCGCCGTGGCGCAACGTGGTGTACGTCGCGAGTGCGGCGAGGCCGCTACCGACGATCGCGCAGCGCGCGCTCGCCACTACTTCACGCTGCCGGCGAGCAGCCCCTGCACGAAGTAGCGCTGGAACGCGAAGAACACGGCGAGCGGGATCAGCAGCGAGATGAACGACGCGGGCGCGATGATGTCGATGCTCGTACCGAACTCGCGCAGCTGGCCTGCGATCCACACCGTGATCGGCGTCGTGTTCTGGCCGAACGTCAGCGCCACGAGCAGGTCGTTCCACGTCCAGAGGAACTGGAAGATCGCGAGCGATGCGATCGCGGGCAGGCCGAGCGGCAGCATCAGCCGGACGAAGATGCGGAGCTCCGACGCGCCGTCGATCCGCGCCGACTCCATGATGTCCTTCGGGATCCCGACGAAGAAGTTCCGCAGCAGGAAGATCGCGAACGGCAGGCCGAAGGCTGTGTGGAAGAGCGCGATGCCGTACCAGGTGTCGAAGAGATGGAACGTGTCGTACAGCCGGAACATCGGGATCAGCGCCATCTGCAGCGGCACGACGAGCAGCCCGATCACACCGATGAACGCCCAGTCCCGGCCGGGAAAGTCGAGCCATGCGAAGGCGTAGCCGGCCATGGCGCCGATGATCACGACGAGGACGGTGTTGCCGACCGCGATGTAGGCGGTCGTCTTCAGCGCGGTCACGAGCCCGCCGTTCTGGAAGAGCGCATGGTAGTTCGACCACGTTGCGAGGCTCGGGTGGGAGAAGATCTGCCACCAGCCCTTCGACGCGAGGTCGGACGCGGGCAGGATCGACGTGATGAAGAGGCCGATGGTCGGGACGAGCCACAGCACGCCGAGCACCGCGAGCACGATGTTCACCGGCCCGCGCGCGATGACGCGGAGGATCTTCCCCGCGACGCGATCCCGCGGCGCCGGCAGTTCGAGCGCAGGCGTGGCGGCCGCCATCAGGCGTCCCTCTTGAAGCGGCGGATGTTCAAGGCCAGCACCGGGATGACGAGCAGGAACAGGAAGACCGCGATGGCGGACCCGACGCCGAAGTTGCCGCCGCCCTGGAAGGCGGTGAAGTACATGGCAAGCGCGATCACGTTCGCCTTCGCGTACTCGGATTCGGGTGCGAGCGCGTACACGATGTCGAACACCTTGAGCACGTTGATGATCATCGTGACGAACACGACACTGAGGACCGGCGCGAGCAGCGGCACCGTCACGCGCCGGAACGTCTGCCACTCGGTCGCTCCGTCGGTACGAGCTGCCTCGAGCACGTCTCGAGGCATCGACGCGAGGCCGGCGGCGATCACGACCATTGCGAAGCCCGCCCAGATCCAGATGTATGCGATTAGAAGCGACGGCACGATCAGATTCGGCCCGAGCCACCCGTAACCGCCGAACGGCTTTGCGAACGTCTTCGCGGACACCGCGGTCTCGTACGTTCCCGAAGGCACGTTCTTGAACGTGAACGAGCCGTCCGAGCCACTCGACGTGGTCTGCACGGTCTTCCCGGACGCGTTCCGCAGGTCGACACTGACACCCGGCAGGCCGAGCTCGCCCTGCTCGACGACGCCCGGCTTGCCGCCGCCCGGCTTGAAGTCGCGCCAGACG
>DASRGQ010000033.1:0-50746 GCA_035650975.1 Gaiellaceae bacterium | reverse complement strand
GTCGCCCGCTCGACGAACTCCGTGTTCACGAGGCCCGCGTGGATCATCTCGCGGCCGATCGCGTTCGCGAGCGGGATGTCGGTGCCGACGTCGAGGCCGAGCCAGAGGTCGGCCCACTGCGCCGACGCGGTCCTGCGCGGGTCGACGACGATCAGCTTCGCGCCGCGATGAAGCGCCTTCAGCACGTGGTGGAAGAAGATCGGGTGAGCCTCGCGCGCATTCGATCCCCAGAGCACGATCAGGTCCGCGGTCTCGCGCAGCTCCTCGTAGGAGCTCGTACCCCCGCCGGCACCGAACACCGTCGCCAGACCGACGACGCTAGGAGCGTGTCAGGTGCGGTTGCAGCTGTCGACGTTGTTCGTGTGCAGCGCGACCCGGGCGAACTTCTGCGTGGCGAAGTTCAGCTCGTTCGTGGTCTTGGAGCAGCTGAAGACACCGGTGAGCGCGCCCTCGTCGAGCGCCTCTTGGAAGCCGGCCGCGGCGCGGTCGAGCGCCTCGTCCCACGATGCGGTCCTCAGCTCTCCGTGATCACGAACGAGCGGCCGGGTCAGCCGCGTCAATCTCGGAGCCATCACCCGAGCCTACAACCGAAGGCGATGGACTTCCATCCAGCCATACCGTCGTTCGCCGCCGGCGCACATCCGCGTCGGTGACCGCCCACTCGTGCGTCCGCGCGTAGAGCTCCTGCGCGCGCAGATCGGGCCGGCCCGGGACGAGCGGCTCGAGCAGCGACGGGTCGCCGGCCGCGGGCGCGACGACCTCCGCGGCGAGCGACCCGTAGAGGTGGAGCAGGTGCGAGCGCGTGGGGGCGTCGAGCTCGACCGGCCAGCGGACGTGCGCCAGGCCGTTCGCGCCCGGAAGCGGCCGCGGCCTGCGGTCGAGGTTGCGGACGCCGAGCGCGTCGAGCGCGTCGAGCGCGATTCGCCGGTAGGTGGTGAGCTTGCCGCCGGCGACGCTGAGCATCCCGGTCGGGCCGCGGCTGTAGACGGTCTCGCGCCGGGCGTTCGCGGTTGCGCCCGGGCCGCCCGGCAGCACGCGCAGGCCGCAGAACGACGCGCGGACGTCCGTCGGCACGTCGTGCAGCGCGACGCTCGCCTCCGCGAGGATCGTGGCCACGTCCTCGTCGGTGACGGCGGCTTCCTCGGGCGGTCCCTCGTGCAGCGTGTCGGTCGTCCCGAGCAGGAGCTTGCCTTCCCACGGGATCGCGAAGCTGACCCGCACCTTGCTCTGCGGGATCGTGACCGCGGCGCCCCAATCCTCGCCGCCGTCGACGACGACGTGCACGCCCTTGCTCAGGCGGATCGACGGACGCGCCGAGCCGTCCTCGAGCCGGCGGAGGTGGTCGACCCACGGCCCCGTCGCGTTGACGATCGAGCGCGCGCGCACGCGAACCGTCTCGCCGTCGGCGCGCACATCGGCGCCGTGCTCGTCGACCGCCGTCACCTCCGCGTAGTTGAGGACGACCGCGCCTCGGCCGGCCGCCGCGCGGACGTTCTCGATCGTGAGCCGGCCGTCGTTCGTACGCGCGTCGGCGTAGAGCGCCGAGGAATGCAGGCGATCGGTGCGGAGCGAAGGCACGAGCCCCACCGCCCGCGTCTCCGAGATCCGTCCGTTGAGGCGGGCGCGTGCGAGCGCCGAGTAGAGCAGCACGCCCGTCCGCACCACGATAGGCCTGTGCGGGCCGCCGTCGTACAGCGGGAAGAGGAACGGCAGCCGTCCGACGAGGTGCGGCGCGACGACGTTCATCAGGTATCGGCGCTCCTGGTGTGCCTCGCGCACGAGCCGCACGTCGCCCATCTGGAGGTAGCGCAGGCCGCCGTGCACGAGCTTCGACGACGCAGACGACGTCGCCGAGGCGAAGTCCGAGCGATCGACGAGCGCGACGGTCAGCCCGTTCGCGGTCGCCGCTTCGGCGATCCCGGCGCCGACGATGCCGCCGCCGATCACGAGCAGGTCGAACTCGCGCGCGGCGAGCTGCTCGAGCGCCGCTACGCGATCCACAGCGGGTTCGTCCACGCCTTCGTTCCGTTGGCGGCCTTCACCTCGACGCGGCCGTAACGCCCGCCGTCCCAGGGGCGCTGCAGAGCCACATGGGTGATCAGCCCGTCGTCGTCGGTTGCGAGCACTCGCGAGTTGTTCGGGTAGCCGAGCCGGCCGGCGTTCGCGCGTGCTCCGCGCGTCCGGCCGCAGTAGAGCGTCACCGCCGCGGCCGGGCTGCACTCGACGATCACCTCGTGCTCGCTCACCTCGACGGCGCGGATCGCCGGGCCGGTCGACCCGTAGAACGCTCCGGTGCGCAGCGCCTCGAGCACGCTCTCACGTGTGCGCTCCGCGCGCACCCACGTCCACGCGAAGCCGCTGTCGAAACCGGGGTGGTGCGAGTCGTCGGTTGCGAGCCCCCAGAGCTCCCGGCCGTGCTCGAGCGCCTCGTCCCAGTGGATCGAGGAGTCGCCGCGGCCGAGCTCGAGCTCGCAGCCGCTGTTCCACACCTCGAGGCCGAGCAGGCCCTCGCAATCCCACCACTGCTCCGTACGCAGGCCGCTCCAGTAGGTGTGCGCGATGAACGGCAAGCCGCCGTTCGCCGCGATCCACGCGACGACGTCCGGGAGCGCGTCGAAGTTCCCCTCCGGCAGGACGGGCTCCGTTTCGAGCCCGAGCGCGAGCACGTGCGAGTCGTTCGCCTGGTCGGGCGCCTCGGCGTTCAGCTCGGTCGAGGGGATGACGAGCAGCCGCTTCGTCGAGGGCTCGTCCGTCCGGGCCCAGTGGTCGGTCGTCGCGAGGACGTCGTAGCCGGCCCACTCGTAGTGGCGGACGAGTAGCTCGGGCGCGAGCTCGCCGTCGGAGTTCGTCGTGTGCGCGTGGAGGGCGCAGCGAAGCCACTCGCCCGAAGCGTCGTACGGGGTCATTTCGCGCTGACCCTACTCGGTCCGATCCGGCGCCCCGCGGGCCGGATCCACATCCTGGAACGGGCGTCCAGATCTCGTGGCCATTTCGAGTCGATTTGGTGAAGTAGGGCTTCCGGCCTATTGAAATGGGGCCGGGATCCGTGATCTTCTTGTGAGACCACGACCTCGGGAGGGAACTGCATGGAGGACTACGAGGCCCAAGAGATCGAGTTCTGGGCGAAGCTCGAGGAGGAGGGGTTGAGCCGGTCGTCGATGCTGCGTCGCAGCGCCGCCGCCGCGTTCGGCCTCACCGTTCTCGGCAGCACGAGCACCGCCCTCGGCGCGACCCGCGCCCGCCTCGCGAGCCCGCCGTCGACCATGACGGCGAAGGGTCTGCCCGATCTCATCAAGGCCGCGAAGAAGGAAGGTCACCTCAACACGATCGCCCTGCCCCCAGACTGGGCGAACTACGGCGAGATGATGTCGACGTTCCAAAAGAAGTACGGCATCAAGATCTCGAACGCGAACCCGGACGGCAGCTCTGCGGAAGAGAACCAGGCCGTCCAGTCGCTCAAGGGAGATTCGCGCGCCCCCGACGCCGTCGACGACGGTCCCGCTTTCGCGATCTCCGGCACGGCCCAGGGTCTGTTCGCGAAGTACAAGAACGAGTACTTCAACACGATCCCGCGCAACATGAAGGACACGCGCGGCTACTGGGTGGGCGACTACTGGGGCGCGATCTCGATCGGCTACAACGCCAATCTCGTCAAGACCCCGCCGACGACGTGGGCCGACCTGCTCAAGCCCGCGTATCACGGCCAGGTCGCGCTGAACGGCTCGCCGCTCACCTCCGGCTCGGCCGTCGCGGGCGTGTTCGCGGCGGCGATCGCGAACGGCGGCTCGCTGAACGACGTCGGCCCCGGCATCGACTTCTTCGCGAAGCTGAAGCAGAGCGGGAACTTCATCCCGGTCCAGTCGACGCCACAGACGGTCGCATCGGGGCAGACCCCGATCTCGATCGACTGGGACTACCTCAACCTGGCGTACACCAAGGAGTACCCGGGCGCCAACTGGAAGACGAACATCCCGGCCGACGGCGTCTACGGCTCGTACTACTGCCAGGCGATCAACGCGACGGCGCCGCATCCGTACGCCGCGCGGCTCTGGCAGGAGTTCATGTACTCCGACCAGGGCCAGATCATCTGGCTGAAGGGCTTCACGCATCCGGCGCGCTTCCAGGATCTCGCGAAGCGCAAGGTGATCCCGAAGGCCCTGCTGACGGCGCTCCCGTCCGCTTCGATCTACGCGAAGGTGCAGTTCGCCAACGCGGGGCAGCAGACGAAGGCGAAGAACCTGATCGCCAGCGAGTGGCCGTCGAAGGTCGGGTCGTAGTCCGATAGCGACCGACGCAGCACCTCAGGCACTCCGGTCGGACCTCGTGTCCGGCCGGAGGCGCCTGCCTTTGGCGTGGATCGCGACCGTGCCGTTCTTCGCGTACACGATCGCATTCATGTTCCTGCCCGCGATCTCCGTGATCAAGGGCGCGTTCGAGAGCAACAGCTCCAAGGGCGGCTGGACGTTCGGGAACGTCACCCAGCTCTTCCACGAGCCCTACCGGCATGCGTACGTCGAGAGCATCGAGGTCAGCGCGATCACCGCGGCGGCCGGCTCGATCCTCGGCTTCCTGATCGCCTACGCGATGATTCGCGAGCACACGCCGCGCATCTTCCGCGGTGTCATCACCACCTTCTCCGGCGTGGCGGCGAACTTCGGCGGCATCCCGCTCGCCTTCGCCTGGATCGCGACCATCGGCCCGCTGGGCATCGTCACCGTCTTCCTGCGCAACCACGCGCATTACGACCTCAACGACCATCTCCAGCTCTTCACGAAGACCGGCGTCGAGGTCGTCTACCTCTACTTCCAGATTCCGCTCGCGATCCTTGTGGTCGCTCCGGCGATCGACGGGCTGAAACGCGAGTGGCGGGAGGCTTCGTCGAACCTCGGTGCGAGCTCGTTTCAGTTCTGGCGCTACGTCGGCGTCCCCGTCTTGATGCCGTCGCTCCTCGGCATGTTCATCCTGCTCTTCGGAAACGCGTTCGCGGCGTACGCGACCGCATACGCGTTGACGACCGGCGTGGTGCCGCTCGTTCCGATCCTGATCGGCGACTACTACAGCGGCAACGTGCTCGACAACCCGCACCTCGCGCAGGCGATGGCGTTCGGGATGTTCATCGTGCTCGCGGTGATGATGGTGCTGTACATCCCGCTGCAGCGGCGGTCGGCCAGGTGGGCGAAGTGACGCTACGCCGCCCACGCCGCCCACGCATGTCGGTCTCGGCGATGGTCTGGCTCCTGCTCACGGCGCTGTATTTCCTCGTGCCGCTGATCGCGACGTTCCTGTTCAGCCTGCGCAAGGTCACGACGAACGCGTGCTGCTCCCTCGCGGCGTACGGCTTCGTCCTGCACAACGGCGACTTCTGGCACACGCTGCGGGTGTCGTTCGTGCTGGCGCTCGAGGTGATCGTGATCTGCCTCATCCTCTTCGTGCCGACGATCTACTGGGTGCACCTGAAGCTGCCGAAGCTTCGCCCGTTGATCGCGTTCCTGGCGCTGATCCCGTTCGTCGTCCCGCCGATTGTGATGGTCGTCGGCATCCTCAAGGTGTTCAAGGGGACACCGTCGTGGTTCTACGACCAGCCGAACGGCATCCTCGCGGCGACGTACGTGATCCTCGCGTTCCCGTACATGTTCTTCTCGCTCGACGCGGGCTTCCGCTCGATCGACGTGCACACGCTCACCGAGGCCTCGCAGAGCCTCGGTGCCAGCTGGCCCACGACGCTCCTCAAGGTGATCCTCCCGAACATCCGTGCTGCAGCGCTCGCCGGCTCGTTCCTCGCGCTCGCGATCGTCATGGGCGAGTTCACGATCGCGAACCTCGCGCAGTTCCACACGTTCCCGATCTTCTTGCAGTACGTCAACGAGACGCAGCCGTACGGCGCGGCCGCGCTTACGCTGATCAGCTTCGGGATCACCTGGGGCGCGATGCTCAGCCTCTTGCTCATCGGCCGCAAGCGCGGCGGACAACTTCCACTCGCGGCAGGGAGGCGCTAATGGCCTATCTCGAGCTCCAGGAGCTCCATCGCAGCTTCGGTTCGCACATCGCTCTGAACGGCATCAACATCTCGCTCGACCAGGGCGAGTTCATCTCGCTGCTCGGCCCGTCGGGCTGCGGCAAGACGACGGCGCTGCGCCTCGTTGCCGGCTTCGACCGCCCCGACCACGGGCGCATCGTCGTCGAAGGCCGCGATGTCACCGGGGTCGCGCCGAACAAGCGCGACATGGGGATGGTCTTCCAGGCGTACTCGCTGTTCCCGAACATGACCGCGAAGCAGAACGTCGAGTTCGGGCTGAAGATCCGCGGCCGCGAGAAGGGCCAGCGCCGCGGCCGTGTCGACGAGCTGCTCGAGCTCGTGGGGCTCGGCCACGCCGCCGACCGCTACCCGTTCCAGCTCTCGGGCGGCATGCAGCAGCGCGTTGCGCTCGCACGCGCGCTCGCGATCGAGCCGCGCGTGCTCCTACTCGACGAGCCGCTGTCGGCGCTCGACGCGAAGGTGCGCGTACAGCTGCGCGAGGAGATCCGCCGCATCCAGCTCGAGCTCGGCATCACGACCCTCTACGTGACGCACGACCAGGAGGAGGCGCTCGCCATCTCCGACAAGGTCGCGGTCATGTACGGCGGCGTCATCGAGCAGATGGGAACGCCGCTCGACATGTACACGGCGCCGCTGACGCCGTTCGTCGCCGAGTTCATCGGCACGATGAACCGCCTGGAGTCGACCGTCGTCGACGGCACCACCGGCGAGATCGACCACGACGGGAAGCGCATTCGCGTCGACGCGGCGCGCGGACGCTCGCAGGGCGAGCGTGTGCTCGTGCTCGTCAGGCCGGAGTCGCTCGAGCTCGCCGCGTCGAACGGAACCGCCGCCAACGGCAACACGCTCGCGGGTGAGGTGATCACGCACACCTTCCTCGGCCCGGTGACGCGGCTCAAGGTGACGGGCGGCCTGATCGCCGACATGTCGACGGCGCGCGCCTCGGCGCTTCCCGTCGGCTCGAGCGTCGTCGCGACCGTGCCGACGGAAGGCGTGCAGGTGATCAGCCTGCCGGACGACGCCCCAACGCTTGCAGGGCGCGATCCGGACGATCAGTAAAGAGACCGTCGACGCCGAGATCGCGGAGCTCGAGCATGCGCGCCTCGTCGTTGACCGTGTAGACGGTCGTCAGCAGACCGTACGAGCGCGCCCTCGCGAGGCCGCGCGCGGTGACGCGATCGTCGTAGAAGCCGGCGGCCCAGGCGCTTGCAGCTGCCTTGATGCTCACGCCGAAGCCGACGTGCTGGACGGTGCGGATCTTCGGCCGCAGCGCGCGTGACTGCTCGAGCGCGCGCCGCTGAAAACACACGAGCACGGCATCGTCGTCTAGCAGCCGCAACGCACGCTCGACGACGTCGCCGCGCGGTCGCTTCAGCTCGACCATCACCCCGATCCGGTCGCGGCAGAGGTCGATCACCTCCGCGAGGCTCGGATATACCGCGCCGCGCCGCGGCCGGTCGTGCGTCACGGTCAGATCGGGCCAGACGTCGAACTCGACGTAGTCGGCGCCCATCGCGATCGCGCGCTCGAACGCAGGCAGCGTGTTCTCGGGCTCGTCGAACGACGCGCCGCGGTGGGCGATCACGAGCACAGTCGCGCCACCGTTTCGAGGTCGACGCGCTCGGCGAGCTCATCCGCCGCCTGCAGCCGCTCCGCACCGAGCGTGCGGGTGAGGCCGACGACGTACGCACCGGCGGCCTTCGCAGACGCGACGCCGACGTCGGTGTCCTCGAACGCGACGAGCTCGTGCGGCTCGATGCCGAGCAGCTCGGCGGCGCGGAGATACGGCTCCGGGTCGGGCTTGCCGCGCGTGATGTCGTCCTGCGCGACCACCGCCGAGAAGCAGTCGCGGATGCCTGCCGCGCCGAGGACGGCTTCGATCTCCTCGCGAAGCGCCGCCGAGACGAGCGCGACCGGCACCCGCTTGGCGGCATGGCGGATCGCCGCGCGCGACTCGTCGTCGACGGTCGAACCGTCGGCGACGAGCTCGATGTAGCGCGCGACACGCGCAGCGATCAGCTCCTCGTCGCCGGCGAAGATGCGCTCGTCGGTGTGGCCGGCGAGGCGCGCGAAGTACTCCGCTTCGGTCAGGCCCGGGATCAGCTCCATGTAGACGCGCGCGAGCACCGGCTCGTCGTCCGAGAGCGTCCCGTTGAAGTCGAATGCCATGGCCTTCATCCGAGCGCGAGCGTACCGTCGCGGCATGCCGGCAGCAGCCCTCGCCTTCGCGCTCGCGGCCGCGGCGTTCCATGCGATGTGGAACCTGCTGCTCGCGCGCGCCCGCGACGTCGAGGCGGCGACCGCGGTTGCGCTCCTGACCGCTGAGATCGTCTTCGCGCCGCTGGCGATCGCTCTGTGGGACGTGCGCTCGGGCGTGTGGCCCTGGCTCGTCGGCAGCGGGCTGTTCGAGCTCGTCTACTTCGCGCTGCTCGCGACCGCGTACCGGAAGGCGCCGCTCTCGGTCGTGTATCCCGTGGCGCGCGGAGGCGCGCCGGTGCTCGTCCTGCTCGTCTCCGTGGTCGTCCTGGGACACGCGACGAGCACGACTCAGGTGCTCGGCGTCGTGCTCGTCGTCGCCGGAGTCGTCCTGGTGCGCGGCCTGGCCCGCGCCGACGCAGTCGGTCTCGCATTCGGCGCGGCGATCGCCTGCTGCATTGCGTCGTACACGCTGACCGACAAGCACGGCATCACGTACGCGAGCCCGGTGCCCTATCTCGAGCTGTCGATGCTCGGGCCGACCGTCGTGTACGCGGGTGCCGTGCTGCGCGTGAAGGGCGTTGCGGCGGTGCGTGCTGCCGCACGCCCGCCGGCGTTCGCCGCGGGGATCGCGACGTTCGTCGCGTACGGCTTCGTCCTGGCTGCGCTCGAGCGCGCGTCGGCGGCATCCGTCGCAGCGGTGCGTGAGACGAGCGTCGTCGTCGCGACGGCACTCGCCGCGGTCGTGCTGAAGGAGCACGTCACGCGCTGGCGCTTCCTCGGCGCCTGTGTCGTGGTCGCCGGGATCGCACTGCTCGCGCGGTAGGGGTCGGGCCCCCGCAGGGACCCGACCCCGGTCGTACGGCTTACGTGCCTGGGGGAGGCGGTGAGACCTTCGTGCTCTTCCCGGAGAGCCAGGACTGCACGAGCGCCTTGTGTGAGTTCACGAACGCCTGCGCGGCGGCCGTGTTGCTCATGTGCTTCACGGCGAGGTTGTACGAGACCGAGTTCTGGTCGTCGGACGTCCAGTTGAAGCGCTTGATGAAGGCGGCGACGGCCGGCGCCTGGCCGGCGAGCGATGCTGCCTCGACCTTGTAGAGGTGGTACGGGGGATACGCGCAGTTGATCTGCGCGGGCTTCAGCTTCGCGCACGTGGTCGTCCACGGCGGAAGCGCGACCTGGGAGAACTTGTAGATCGCGTTCTGGTACTGCGGCGTGTACCAGTAGAAGAGCACCGGCTTCTTCGCCTTGTAGTCCTGCTCGATCTCGGTCAGCTGCGCGGCTTCCGTGCCCGCGAAGACGACCTTCAGGTTGATGCCGAGGTTCTTCACCAGCGCCACGTCGTTCGTGACGTAGCTCGGCGAGCCGTCCAGGAACTGCCCCTGCGGCGAGCTCTGCGGCGTGACGAACATCTTCCAGTCCTTCTTCACGCCCTTCCAGGTCTTCAGCTCCGGATGAGCCTTCACCAGGTACGTCGGCACGTACCAGCCGATGTTCCCGTCGGGTCCTTCGAGCCCGGCGTCCACGACCTTGTGGTTGCCCTTGATGTACTGCGCGTAGAGGTTCGAGTGGCCCCACTCCTCGAGCACGGCCGAGACCTTCCCCTGCGCCATCGCCGGCCACGCCGGGTCCTCGTCGATCGTCAGCAGGTTGACGTTGTAACCAAGGTCCTTCTCGATGACGTACTGCGCGACGACGTTGTTCGCCAGCGACCCTTCCCACGAGTTCGTGGCGAGCGTGATCGTCGGCTTGCCGGCATGCGCGGCGGTCGTCGCGAATGCCGCGACGACTGCCGCGACGGCTGCGACGGCGAGCACGCCGGCGAGCAGGATCGTCCTGCGTCTCTTCATGTTGCGCTCCTCCGTGTCGAGTTGCGTACCGGGCTCGACTGGCTGAGTCGGTCGAGCACGATCCCCATCAGCACCATGGCGAGTCCGGCGGCCGCGCCCAGGCCTACCTCGGAGCGCGAGAAGCCGGTGACCACGTCGAGGCCGAGCCCACCGGCCCCGACGAGCCCTGCGACGACCACCTCGGCCATGACGAGGAGGATCGTCTGATTCACCGCAAGCATCAAGTACGGTCGCGCGATCGGCAGCTCGACCTTGAACAGGAGCTGCCAGCGCGTCGATCCGAACGCGTGACCCGCTTCGATCACGTCACGCTGCACTGCGCGCAGGCCGAGCGTCGTCGCGCGCACCGCAGCAGGCAGCGCGTACAGCAGCGACGCGCTCATGCCGGTGACGTTGCCGACGCCGAACAGCGCGACCATCGGGATCAGGTACACGAACGCCGGCAGCGTCTGCAGCGTGTCGAGGATCGGCCGGAGCACCTGGTCGGCGACCCGCCAGCGGTACGCGGCGATGCCGAGCGGGATGCCGATGATCAGGTCGAGTGCGAGCGCGACGATGATCAGGCTGAGCGTCTGCATCGCATCCGCCCAGGCGCTGAAGTTGTACGAGACGGTGTCCTGGAACGTGTAGCCGTTCGGTGCCTGCATCAGCCCGAGCAGCACGACGCACCCGACGAGCAGCAGCCCGCGCCGCCAGCCTCCGCGCGCCCAGCCGACGGTGCCGACGATCGCGGCGACGAGCCACCACGGGACGTCGTCGAGCCAGCGCTGCAGCGGGTTGAGGAGGTGCAGCGTGACAAAGCTCGAGATCGGCGTCGTCACGCCGACGAGCGAGTTCGTCACCCAGTTGAGCGCGTTGGTCGCGTCGCCGACGAGGGAGAACCCCCACCCGGCCGGCCAGTCGCCGAGCCCGAGCCCGTACCGGCAGACGAGCACGACCGCGATCAGCGCCGCCCACAGTGCGGCGAGCTGCGGGCGTGTCAGCTTCCGTCGTCGTGCGCTCGCGCGTGTTGCGCGCTGGCCGAGCGCCGCAGAGGTGCGATCGAGCCACATCGCCATGAACACGATCAGGAAGCCGGCGACGACGCCTTCGCCGATCTCCTGCGTCTGCAGCGCCGACAGGACGGGGTCGCCGAGCCCGCCTGCGCCCACGAGCGAGGCGATCACGACGATCGACAGCGCCATCATGATCACCTGGTTCAGTCCGAGCATGATCGCCTGCAGCGCGAGCGGGAGCTGCACGTTGCGGAGGACCTGCCGGCGGGTCGAGCCGAACGCATCCGCCGCCTCGATCACGTCGCGCGGCACGGAGCGGATTCCCAGCTCGGTGTACCGCACGAGCGGCGGAACCGCGTAGATGAACGTCGCCACGATGCCCGCCGGGTTGCCGATCGAGAAGAGGACGACGATCGGCACGAGATAGGCGAACGCCGGCAGCACCTGCATCAGGTCGAGCACGGGCCGGAGCGTCTTGTGCACCGCCGGCCAGATCGCCGAGGCGACGCCGAGCGGGATGCCGACGATCGTCGAGAGCGCGATCGCCACCGCCATCAGCGCAAGCGTCGTCATCGCGCTCGGCCACATCTGCGAGATGCCGTTGACGCCGCCGTTCGGAATCTGCAGCACCCCGAACGAGCAGACCATCACGGCGGAGAAGAGCGCCGTCCGCCACGTGCCGACGAGCCACGCAACCGCGACCGAGATCGTGAGCACGCCGACCCACGTCAGCCAGTGCAGGAAGTGGTAGACGTCGTTCGTCGCGCTGTTCAGCAGGTTGCCGAAGCCGCCGACGATCGAGTGCAGGAAGAAGTTCGACTCGTCGTTCGCGGTGACCCAGTTGTTCAGGTTGTCGAACCAGCGCGGGACGCCGAGCACCCAGTTCGACGGGAAGCCTGCGTGGGCGCCTTCGAGGATCAGCGCGATCAGGCACAGCGGAACCGCGATCGCGACCGGAGCGGCCCAACGTGCGAGGTTGCCGAGGCGCTGGTCGAGGCGACGCACCGCGCCCGCGAGCTGGAGCGGGGTCGCGGTCGGGGCGGCCACTACGGCCTGGCCGAAGCCGGTTGCTCGGGCACCGCCGACTCCTCGTGGCCGGCGAGCACGTGGATCACGAGCCGCCGGTCGAGGATGCCGACGACCTCGCCGGCGCCGTCGATCACGCCGATCGGGCCCTTCGCGCCGAAGACCACCGGCAGCAGCTCGGAGAGCCGCTGGTCGTGCCGCACCGTCTCCTCGGGCACTTCCGCCGAGCGGGGCTGCGTCGCGAACGCGGCGGTCAGCACCTTGCCGCGCGGCACGTCGCGCACGAACTCGCGGACGTAGTCGTCGGCAGGCGCACCGACGATGTCGGCGGGTGACCCGACCTGAACGAACTCGCCGTCCTTCATGATCGCGATGCGGTCACCCAGCTTGAGCGCCTCGTCGAGGTCGTGCGTCACGAAGATGACCGTCTTGTGCAGCCGCTCCTGCAGGCGCAGCACCTCGTCCTGCATCTCGCGGCGGATCAGCGGGTCGAGGGCCGAGAACGCCTCGTCGAAGATCAGCACCTCCGGATCGACGGCAAGCGCGCGCGCGAGCCCGACGCGCTGCTGCATGCCGCCGCTCAGCTGGTCGGGGTACGACATGGCGACGTGGGCGAGGCCGACGACCTCGAGCAGCTCGTGCGCGCGGCCGTAGCGCACCGGCTTGTCGACGCCCTGCACCTCGAGCCCGTACGCGACGTTGTCGATCACCGTGCGGTGCGGGAAGAGCCCGAAGTGCTGAAAGACCATCGAGACCTTCGTGCGACGCACCTCGCGCAGGTGCTTCGCGTCGGCGGCGAGCACGTCGACGCCGCAGATGTGCACCGAGCCCGCCGTCGGCTCGACGAGGCGCGTCAGGCAGCGCACGAGTGTCGACTTGCCGCTGCCGGAGAGGCCCATCACGACGAACACCTCGCCGCGGCCGACGTCGAACGAGACGTCGCGGGCAGCAACGGTGCAGCCCGTCTTCGCCATCAGCTCGGCGCGAGGGAGATCGACGTCGCCGCTCGAGATCGCGCGGGCGGCGTTGTCGCCGAAGACCTTCCAGAGGTCGCGGCAGGAGACCTGCGGCTCAGAAGAGGCCGACGATCTCACCCCGTTCATCGATGTCGACGCTGAGCGCTGCCGGCGTCTTGCCGTAGCCCGGCATGGTCTGCATGTCGCCGCAGAGCGCCACGATCCAGCCGGCGCCGGTGTACGCCCGAAGGTCGCGCACGCCGACGGTGAACCCGACCGGCGCGTTCGTGAGCTTCGGGTCGTGCGACAGCGAGAGATGCGTCTTCGCCATACAGATCGGCAGCCTGTCGAGACCGGTGCGGTTGAACTCGCGCACCTTCGCGCGTGCCGCAGGCTGCAGGAAGATCCCGTCGGCGCCGTAGACGCGCTTCGCGATCGCCTCGATCTTGTCCTCGATCGGCGCGTCGAGCGGGTACGCGAACTCGAACTGGTTCGGCTCGTCCGCGGCTGCCGCGGCGGCTTCGGCGAGCGCCGCCCCGCCGGCTCCGCCGTTCAGGAAGCCGTCGTTCACCTCGGCGGCGTACGCGCCGTGCTCGAGCGCGATGCGCCGGACGAGCTCGACTTCCTCGTCCGTGTCGCCGGGGAACTTGTTGACGGCGACGACCGCGTTCAGGCCGAAGCCGCGCACGTTGCCGAGGTGCCGGGTCAGGTTCGCGGCCCCGGTCTCGATCGCGTCCATGCCGCCGTCGGGATCGCCGGCGTGATGCTTCAGCGCCTTGACCGTCGCGACGAGCACGACGGCGTCGGGCCGGATGTTCCCGAGCCGGCAGACGATGTCGAAGAACTTCTCCATGCCCATGTCCGAGCCGAAGCCGCTCTCCGTGACGACGTAGTCGGCGAGCTTCAGCGCGACGCGATCCGCGACGAGCGAGTTGTTCCCGTGCGCGATGTTCGCGAACGGGCCGCAGTGCACGAACGCCGGCTGCCCTTCGAGCGTCTGCACGAGGTTCGGCTTGATCGTCTCCTTGAGGAGCACGGCCATCGACCCGGCGGCGCCGACCTGCTCGGCGGTGACCGGCTCGCCGTCGCGCGTCTGCGCAACGGTGATCGCGCCGAGACGTGCGCGCAGGTCGCGCAGGTCGGCCGCGACGGCCACGATCGCCATCACTTCGGATGCGGCGGTGATGTCGAAGCCCGTCTGCCGCGTGTAGCCGTTCGCCTTGCCGCCGAGGCCGACGACGATGTCGCGCAGTGAACGGTCGTTGATGTCCATGCACCTGCGCCAGCTGACGCTGAGCGGATCGATGCCGAGCTCGTTGCCGTGCAGCAGGTGCGCTTCGAGCATCGCGGCGAGCAGATTGTTCGCGGCGCCGATCGCGTGGATGTCGCCGGTGAAGTGGAGGTTCATGTCTTCCATCGGCACGACCTGGGTGTAGCCGCCGCCGGCCGCGCCGCCCTTGATCCCGAACACCGGCCCGAGCGACGCCTCGCGCAGGCACAGCGCGACCTTCTTGCCGATGTGGCCGAGACCCTGCGTCAGCGAGACGGAGGTGGTCGTCTTGCCTTCACCCGCCTTCGTCGGCGTGATCGCCGTGACGTCGATCAGCTTCCCGTCCGGCCTGTCGGCGACCCGGTCGAGAACCGAGAGCGAGACCTTCGCCTTGTACCGGCCGTACGCGTCCACCTCGTCCGGCTCGAGACCTGCGGCGGCTGCGATCTCGGTGATCGGGCGGAGCGTCGCCTGCTGCGCGATCTCGAGGGACGACGGCATCGTCGTGGCCACATTCATCCTTTCGGTCGACTGATCGACCAGGAGGATACGACTAATATATCTGCGTGGCTAGTGCAGGCCCGGCCCAGGTCGGGGAGGTCTCGCTCCTCGCCGACCAGGCGTACCTCGTGCTCCGCGAGCTGATCGTCTCGCTGGAGCTCGCGCCGGGCGCGCTCGTGAAGGAGCCGGAGCTCGTCCAGCGGCTCGGCATCGGTCGCACCCCGGTGCGCGAAGCGCTGCGCCGCCTGGCGCAGGAGCGGCTGATCGAGGTCTTCCCCCGCCGCGGGATGGTCGTCACGACGGTCGACGTCCGTGATCTCGCCCGGCTGTGCGAGGTGCGCCTCTCGCTCGAGCCCGAGGCGGCCCGTTTGGCCGCGGAACGCGCTACCCAAGCCGATTTGGACGAGATCACGGCGCTCCTGACCGAGCTCGCGGCGCGGCGCCGGCGCGACGACAAGGCGCTGATCGCGCTCGACCGCCGCATCCACGCGGCGATCTACCACGCCACGCACAACGTCTTCCTCGAGGAGACGCTCGAGTGGTACTACGCGCACGCCCTCCGGATCTGGATGCTCGGCCTCGAGAAGACGGGCCTGAAAGCGGCAGTGCACGAGCACGCCGAGCTGCTCGGCGCGATCCTTCGCGGCAACGGCGGCCGCGCCGCAGAGCTGATGCGCGAGCACGTCGAGCGGTTCGAGAACGAGATGCGTGACGTGCTCCTCGAGACCTGATATATCAGTTGGATATGACTGATACATCAGGCTTGCCGGCGAGCGCGCGTGCCATCGTCATCGGCGCCGGCATCGTCGGCAACAGCCTCGTGTACCACCTCGCGAACCTCGGCTGGCGCGATCTGGTGCTCCTCGACAAGGGGCCGCTGCCGAACCCGGGCGGCTCGACCGGTCACGCGTCGAACTTCATCTTCCCGGTCGACCATTCGAAGGAGATGACGCAGCTGACCGCCGAGTCGGTCCGTCAGTACAGCGAGTGGGGCGTGTTCACCCAGAGCGGGGGAATCGAGGTCGCGCGGACCGAGGAGCGGATGCAGGAGCTTCGCCGGCGCATGGCGTCCGCGAAGGCGTGGGGGATCGAAGGCTGCGAGCTCATCTCGCCGGCGCGCGTGCGCGAGCTCGTCCCGTACATCGAG
The DNA here is from genome assembly GCA_035650975.1 of Gaiellaceae bacterium. Taxonomy (GTDB): domain Bacteria; phylum Actinomycetota; class Thermoleophilia; order Gaiellales; family Gaiellaceae; genus PALSA-600. Next base: position 34,768 of record DASRGQ010000033.1, on the reverse strand, counting down.
GAGTCCGTGATCGTCGGAGGCTTCTCCACCCCCGGTGTCGGCATCGTCGACTCGCTGCGCTTCGGCACGATCGCGCGCGAGAAGGCGCAGGAGCTCGGCGCGCTGAGCGTCTTCGCGAACACGGAGGTGGTCGGCATCGACGTCGAGAACGGGCGCGTCGCCGGCATCCGCACCTCACGCGGTGACATCGCGACGGACACGATCGTCGTCTGCTGCGGTGTCTGGAGCCCGAAGATCGCGCGCATGGCGGGGGCGTCGATCCCGCTCACGCCTGCCGTGCATCAGATGATCGACGTCGGCCCGGTGCCGCACTTCAAGGACACGAAGGGCGTGATCGAGTTCCCGATCGTGCGCGACATGGACACGAACATGTACGAACGGCAGGACGGGAGCGGGCTCGAGATCGGCTCGTACGCGCACCGGCCGATCCTCCACGACCCGGAAGAGATTCCCTCGAACGAAGAGGCCGCGCTGTCGCCGACCGAGCTCCCGTTCACGCAGGAGGACTTCGAGCAGCAGATGGAGGACGCGCTCGAGCTGATCCCGGACGTCCTGAACGACGAGTCGGTCGGGATCAAGTACGCGATCAACGGCCTGCTGTCACTCACTCCGGACGGGCTGCCGCTGCTCGGCGAGACGCCGGAGGTGAAGGGCCTCTGGTCGGCGGCGGCGGTGTGGGTCAAGGAAGGGCCGGGCGTCGGCAAGTCGGTCGCCGAGTGGATGACACACGGCGAGTCGGAGATCGACCTCCAGTCATCCGACATCGCGCGCTTCTACGAGGTGCAAAAGACGCGGGCTCATGTGCGCGCACGCGCGGCGGAGGGCTTCAACAAGACGTACGGGATCGTGCACCCGTCCGAGCAGTGGGAGTCGAATCGTGGCCTGCGCCTCTCGCCGTTCTACGAGCGTGAGCAGGCGCTCGGCGCCGTGTTCTACGAGGCGGCCGGGTGGGAGCGTCCGCACTGGTACGCGTCGAACGAAAAGCTGCTGGACGAGTTCGGCGAGAAGATCAACCGCAGGGAAGCGGAGTGGGACTCGCGCTGGTGGTCGCCGATCATCAACGCCGAGCATCTCGCGATGCGCGAGCGTGCGGCGATGTTCGATCTGACCGCGTTCTGCGTCTTCGACGTGATCGGCCCGGGCGCGCTCGAGTGCGTGCAGACCGTGTCGATGCGCCAGATGGACGTCGGGCACGGCAAGGTGGTCTACACGCCGGTGCTCTCGCCGCGCGGCACGTTCAAGAGCGACCTGACGGTGATGCGGCTCGGTGACGAGCACTTCCGTGTCGTCACGGGCGGCGCGCACGGCATGGCCGACCTGAAGTGGTATCGCGATCACGCTCCCGAAGGGACGAGCGTGATCGACCTCACGTCCGCATGGACGACGCTCGGCCTCTGGGGCCCGCGATCGCGCGACGTGCTCGCGTCGCTCACGCGCGACGACATGTCGCACGAAGGCTTTCCGTTCGGCACGTGCCGCACGATCGAGCTCGGCTCGCTCAACGTGCTCGCATCGCGCATCTCGTACGTCGGTGAGCTCGGGTGGGAGCTGTACGTCCCGATCGAGCAGGGCGCGAAGCTGTGGGACACGGTCTGGGAGGCGGGCGAGGCGCACGGCGTCGTCCCCGCGGGGATCGGCGTCTACGGCACGACCGGCCGTATCGAGAAGTGCTACCGCGCGTTCGGCTTCGAGCTCGACGCCGACTTCACGACCGTCGAGGCCGGGATGGCGCCGCCGAAGGTGAAGGGCGCCGACTTCGTCGGCAAGGAAGCGCACCTGCGCCACCGCGAGTCCGAGCCGGCCGCCGTCCTCTGCACGCTCGCGGTCGAGGACCACACCTCGAAGGACGGCACGAAGCGTTACATGCTCGGACGCGAGCCGATCCTCTCCAAGGACGGCAACCCGCTCGAGGATGGGCACGGGCGCAGGTCGTACGTGACGACCGCCGGCGCCGGCCCATCGGTCGGCAAGCACCTGCTGATGGCGTACCTGCCGCCGGAGCGGGCGAATGTCGGCGAGGAGCTCCTCGTCGAGTACCTCGGCGAGCAGTACCCGGTCACCGTTCGGACAAATGACTCGACGCCGGTGTTCGATCCGGAGAACGCGAAGGTCAGAGCGTGAGGATTCTCGTCGCGGTCAAGCGCGTGCCGATCACGGGCGGCCGGATGGTGCTGACCGACGACGCGCAGGCGATCCAGACGCGGCATCTCGGCTTCACGATCTCGCCGCACGAAGAGTGCGGCGTCGAAGAGGCGGTGCGCATCGTCGAAGCGCAAGGCGGCGAGGTCGTGGTCCTGACGCTCGGGCCGCCGGAGGCGGAGGAGCAGATCCGCGACTGCATGGCGATCGGCACCGACCGGGGCATCCATCTCGTCACCGACGAGGAGTGGGACGCACAGGGCACGGCGCGCGCGCTCGTCGACGCGATCCAGGCCGAGGAGCCCTTCGACCTGATCGTATTCGGCAACGAGTCTGCAGATGCGGGCAACTACCAGGTCGGGATCCGCGTCGCGTACGCGCTCGGGCTGCCGGTCGTGACGGGCCTGAAGGGGCTGGCGGTCGACGGCGGCCGCGCACGCTGCGAACAGGAGGTGCCGGGCGGCCGCGACATCTACGAGGTCGCGCTGCCAGCTGTCGTGACGGTGAAGGAGGGCCTCAACCTGCCGCGCTATCCGTCGGTGCCGGCGAAGCTTCGCGCGAAGTCGAAGCCGCTCGCGTCGAAGCCTGTCGAGCGTCCCGAGCCGCAGCTCGAGAAGCTGCGGCTCGTCGTGCCGGAGGGCCGGCGCAAGCAGGCGGAGGTGCTCGGCGAAGGCGTCGCCGCGGCGCCGCGTGTCGTCGCGGTGATGCAGGAGCTGGGAGTGGCATGACCGTCGTCTTTCTGGAGGGAACGGACGACGAGCTGTCGCTGCAGGCGCTCGCGCTCGCGCGACAGCTCGGTGACGTACGGGCCGTGCAGGTCGACGGCCCGTACGCGCCGAGCGCGTGGGCGAAGGCGATCGTCGAGGCCGCCGGGGACGACGACATCGTCGGCCCGGGCTCCGACCGCGGCAACGAGGTGCTGGCCCACGTCGCCGCACAGCTCGACCTGCCGCTCGCGGCGAACGTGACCGCGGTCCGCGGCGACGAGGTGACGCGCCTCCGCTGGGGCGGGACCCTGCTCGAGGAGGCACGTCTGCATGGCCCACGGCGCCTCCTGACAGCGGCCCCGTTCGCCTTTGCCGCAGCCGATTCCGAGGAGGCCGTCACACTTCTGTCACCCTTCCCAGGGAACGAACCGACTGTTCTGGACCACGTTGCTCCGGACACGGCCGGCAGGGTGTCTCTGGCGGACGCGAAGGTCGTCGTCTCGGGCGGGCGAGGCGTCGGGAGCGCGGAGGGCTTCGCGATCCTCGAGGAGCTCGCGGGCCTGCTCGACGCGGCGGTCGGCTGCTCGCGCGTCGTCACCAGCGCCGGCTGGCGCCCGCACACGGATCAGGTGGGGCAGACCGGGACCAAGGTGTCGCCCGACCTCTACATCGCCTGCGGGATCAGCGGCGCGACGCAGCACATCGCCGGCTGCAAGGGCGCGAAGAAGCTCCTCGCGATCAACGCCGATCCCGAAGCCACGATCTTCGCGCACGCGGACTATGCGGTGATCGGCGACTTGCACGAGATCGTTCCTGCGATCACCGCCGAGCTTCGAAAGGCCCGCGGATAGAACTCGTCGCGCTCGCGGCGCTGCTCGTCGTCGCCGGCGTGGTGTTCGGTCGCCGCGCGCTCTTCCTCACACGTCTCGTCGGAGCGGGACGGCCGCTCGATCGCACCGACGACCTGCCGCGGCGCGTCGAGAACGAGGCGACGATCGTGCTCGGCCAGCGCAAGCTGCTGCAGCGCGTCGTGCCCGGCGTGATGCACGCGCTCATCTTCTGGGGCTTCCTCGTTCTCTTTCCGACGATCGTCGTGGCGGGAATCGGTGCAACCGGCCGCCGCCACGACTTCCCGTGGCTCGAAGCGCAGGGCTGGTACATGGCGCTCGTCGACGTCTTCATCCTCTGCGTGCTCGCGGGGATCGTCGCGGCGGTGTGGATCCGCAAGGTCGTCCGCCCGAAGCGCTTTGCGGGTTCGCACCTCGGCGAGGCCGACCTGATCCTTGCGCTGATCGCGCTCGTCGTGCTCACGCTGCTCGGCTGGCATGCGTCGCAGATCGCCGCCGGGCTGAACGTGTGGCCCGCACACGACTCGTTCCTCTCGAACTGGGCCAGCGGCGCAATCCCGGACCCCCGCACCGCGGAACGCGTCTTCGTCTGGGCGCACGTCTGCGTGATCCTCACCTTCCTCTGCTACCTGCCGTACTCGAAGCACCTGCACATCGCGACGGCTGCGATCAACGTCTTCTTCGCGCGCACGCGTCGCCGTGGACGGCTCGAGCCGCTGCGCTTCGACTTGCCCGATGCCGAGATCCGCTTCGGCGCCGGCACGATTCGCGATCTCACGTGGAAGGAGATGGTGGACGCCTTCTCGTGCACCGAGTGCGGCCGTTGCCAGGACGTCTGCCCGGCGTACGCGACGGGGAAGCTGCTCTCGCCGAAGCTCGTGATCATGGGCGTGCGCGATCAGCTGTTCGCCGAGGGCCCGAACCTGCTCGCCGGCGGCGACCTCACCCAGATCGCCGGCAACGGCGTCCCCGAGGAGATGATCTGGGACTGCGTGACCTGCGGCGCGTGCGTGCACGAGTGCCCGGTCTCGATCGAGCACATCGACCACATCGTCGACCTGCGCCGCGACCTCGTGATGGTGCAGTCGAGCTTCCCGCAGGAGGCGGAGGCGATGCTGCGCGACGTCGAGCGTGTCGGCAACCCGTGGGGCAAGCCGCAGGGCGATCGCGCCGCGTGGGCGGAAGGGCTCGGTGTGCGCGTCGTCTCGGAAGGCGAGCCGGCGCCCGAGATCCTCTACTGGGTCGGGTGCGCGGCCGCGTTCGACGAGCGTGCGCGCACCGCCGCGGAGTCCACCGTCAAGCTGCTGCAGAAGGCGGGCGTCGACTTCGCGATCCTCGGCGAGCGCGAGTCCTGCACCGGCGATCCGGCCCGGCGCATGGGGAACGAGTATGTGTTCCAGTCCTACGCCGAGCAGAACGTCGCGACGCTGAACGACACCGGCGTGACGAAGATCGTCGCGAGCTGCCCGCACTGCCTCAACTCGCTCGCGAACGAGTACCCCGACTTCGGTGGGCGCTACGAGGTGATGCACCACACCGAGCTGCTCGCGCAGCTGCTGCGTGACGGGAAGCTCGAGCCGGCGAAGAGCGAGGCCGAGATCACCTACCACGACAGCTGCTACCTCGCGCGGCACAACGACGTCGCCGCCGAGCCGCGCGAGCTCGTCGCGGCGGTCGGCAAGCCGGTGGAGATGGAGAAGCGCGGCAAGCGCACCTTCTGCTGCGGCGCCGGGGGCGCGCACATGTGGATGGAGGAGCGCGGCGCGCCAATCAACGAGGAACGTGTGCGCCAGGCGGCGGAGACCGGCGCGGAGACGCTTGCCGTCGCGTGCCCGTTCTGCACGGTGATGCTCGACGACGGCGTGCGCGCGAGCGGCAAGCAGCTGCGGGTCGTCGACGTGTCGACGCTGCTCGCCGAAGCGGTCGAATGACGACCGGCGGCTGCCTCTGCGGCGCCGTCCGCTACGAGGTGCGCGGCCCGCTGCGGGGCGTTCTCCACTGTTACTGCAGCGAGTGCCGGCGCTGGAGCGGCGGCACGTTCGCCGCGGCTGCTGCCCGCCGCGACGACCTCGTCCTCGTCGACGAGACGCACCTTCGCTGGACGGCGACGCCGGCGAGCGACAGCGATGCCCGCCGCGGCTTCTGCGCGCTCTGCGGCTCGGGGCTCTTCTGGGACGCACCCGACGCCGCGACGGTCAGCATCGCCGCGGGCAGCCTCGACGACCAGGAGGCGCTCGAGACGATCGGCCACGTGTACGTCTCGCACCGCCAGGGCTGGCAGTCGATTCCCGACGACGGCCTGCCCAGGTACGACCGGCTAGCCTGACCGGAGTGAGAGACGGGATCGACCGGCGTTCGATGGTGGCGCTCTCGGGTGGTCACTTCGCCGTCGACTTCGCCTCCGGCAGCATTCCCGCGCTGATCCCGTTCCTGACGACGCGGTTCAACCTGAACTACGCGCTCGCCGGGCTGCTGCTCCTCGCATCGACCGCCTCGTCGTCGCTCGTGCAGCCGCTCTTCGGGCTGTGGTCGGATCGCCGCGGCGCGCTCTGGCTCATCCCCGGCGGAACGCTGCTCGCCGCGATCGGTGTCGCGGGCGCCGCGATCTCGCCGCTCTACCCCGTCGTGCTGCTGCTCGTCCTCGCCGGCGGGCTGGGCGTGGCCGCCTTCCATCCGGAGGGCGCCAAGTACGCCGCCTACGCCAGCGGCCGCAAGCGGGCGAGCGGGATGTCGTACTTCAACATCGGCGGCAACACCGGCTACGCGCTCGGCGCGTTCGCGGCCGGCGAGCTGGTCGTCTCGTTCGGGCTGTGGGCGACGGTGATCGCGATGGTTCCGGTCGCGCTCGCCGCGTTCGGGCTCGCCCGGATGACGCGCACGTTCGCGACGCTGGCCGACGCGCCGCTTCGCGAGACGACCGCAGGCGGCGAGGACGACCGCCGCGCGATGACGCTGCTCGCCGTCGTGATCGCGCTCCGGAGCATCGCCTGGTTCACGCTGCTCGCCTTCCTGCCGCTGTGGGTCGTCTCGCTCGGGCACTCGAAGGCGTACGGCAACCACCTGCTCTTCCTGATGCTGATGTCGGGCGCTGTGGGGACGCTCATCCTCGGGCCTGTCGCCGACCGCGTCGGTCTTCGCCGCACGCTGCTCGTCACACAGGCGTTCGTCCCGCCGCTCATGCTCACGTTCGTCTACGCCGGCGGCATTGCCGGCGCGCTCGCGCTCGTGCCGCTCGGAATGTGCGTCGTCGGGACGTACGGCGTGACGATGGTGCTCTCGCAGAGCTATCTGCCGCGACACATCGGCATGGCCTCGGGGCTCTCCGTCGGGCTCGCGATGGGCATCGGCGGTGTCGCCGCCGTCGTGCTCGGCGCGGTCGCGGACGCGATCGACCTGAAGAGCGCGCTCACGATCAGCGCGCTCGTGCCGGTGCTCGGGCTCGTCGCGTGTGCGCGCCTGCCTCGGCCGCGCACGCTCGCGCGGCGAACGCTGGCGCCGGCCGCGGTCGATTAGCCGCAGCCGGGCTGCGTCCCCGCGACCGACGGCGGGATCGCGCCCTTCTGGCCGACATAAACGGCTCCGATCTGTGCGCCGTCTGCGGCACGCGCGATCAGCGTCGCCGACGGCTTCGCCGCATGCGGCCCGGGGGTGATCCAGGCGAGGAAGTAGCCGTTGCCGATCGCGACCGGGTAGGTACGGCCGTCGGACTCCGCGACGTCGAGCGCGGCGACTGTGTCGGCGACACGCCCCTCCACGTACACCGGCGTGTGCCCCGGGGAGGCGACGAACGATGCTCGCGCCTGGATCGCCCAGCCGCGCGGGCACGCATCGGGCGGGCCGAACCAGAGCCCGCTGACGTGGTTTCTCCCGAGGCCGACGTCGGCGGCGCCGATCGCGCCGCCGGCGAAGCGCAGCCCGTAGAGGGTCACCCTTCCGTCGGGGGTGTGCGCGGTCAGCTCCAGCTCGACCCCTGTGAGGACGCGCCGAAAGCCGCCCTGTTGTGCGAGGTAATTCTCGATCAGCGTTCGCGCCCGCGCCGGCTGCGTTGTGTCCGAGACGAACTGCTTCGGTGTCTCGAAGGCATGGACGATCGCCCGCGAGGCGGGCACGAGCGCACCGCAAACCGCGACGAGCGCGAGCACGATCACGAGCGTCCGCGAGGTGGCACGGCGCCGAATGGGACGTAGGCCCGGCGTGGGCGCACCGGCGAAGGCCTCGAACATCGTGCGGAGCTGCGAGTCAGTCATCGTGTCCCTCCTGCAAGTGCGCGGCGAGTGCGGCGCGGGCGTCGTGAAGCTGGCGCTTGACTGTTCCCACAGCGCAGCCGAGCGCGTCGGCGGTCTCCTGCTCGCTCAGGCCGACGTAGAGGCGCAGCACGGCGGTCGCGCGCTGGCGCGGCGGCAGCGCGTCGAACGCCTCCTTGAGCTCGACGAGGTCGGGCGGCTGGACGGTCGTCAACCGCTCCGCGGCATTCGCGCGAAGCCCGAGCAGTGCGAACCGGCGCTCGCGCGTCGCCGTTCGGACGGCGACGCGCGTTGCGATGCGCGCGGCGAACGCGCGCGCTGCCGCCGGGTTGCGTAGAGACGGCAGCGCGCGGTCGAGCTCGACAAGCGCGTCCTGCGCCGCATCCTCGGCGATCGCCGAACCGGCCCCTACGACGAGGCGCACCGTCCGCACCACGAGCGGGCGGAGCTCGGCGAGGAGCTGTTCCCCGTCGTTGGGCTCGACCGGAAGGCGTTCGCTCTGCATCTACCTCTTCAAGTGCGTGCGAGGCGCCGAAAGGTTGGGTGCCTTCAGCCCAGTCCGTGCCGGTGCGCATAGGCGACCGCCTGCGCGCGATCGCGGCTGCCCGTCTTCGCGAAGATGCGATTCACGTGCGTCTTCACGGTCGCCTCGCCGAGCACGAGGCGCGCGGCGATCTCCTTGTTCGAGAGGCCCTCGGCGATCAGTCCGAGCACCTCGACCTCGCGCGGCGTGAGGTCGTCGGGCAGCTGCGGCGCCGGACGTGCTGCGGCGAGCACCGTGGCCGCTGCGGCGGGATCGAGGTGCGCATGCCCGGCAGCCGCCGACTCGAGCGCGCGCCGGATGTCCTCGCGCGACGCGTTCTTCGTCAGGTAGCCGATCGCGCCCGCGGCGAGCGCACCGAGGATCGAATCGTCGTCTGCGTAGGTGGTCAGCACGACGACCTGCGTCTCCGGATGCCGCTCGCGGATCTGCTTCGTCGCCTCGACGCCGTCGACGCGCGGCATCCGCAGGTCCATGAGCACGACGTCGACCGTGAACCGGTCGGCGAGCTCGATCGCCTGGGCGCCGTCCGCCGCCTCGCCCACGACCTCGACGCCCGGAGTGAGCTCCAGGATCGTGACGAGCCCTTCGCGCACCGCGGTCTGGTCATCCACGACGACGACCTTCATGCCGGCACCGTCGCCTCGACCGTGAAGCCGTTCTCCGACGGCGACGCGGCGAGGCTGCCACCCGCGAGCTCGAGCCGTTCGCGCATGCCTTGCAGGCCGAGGCCCGAGCCGTTCGCGGCGCCGCGACGGGTCGAGACCCCGTTTCGGACGGTGACGACGGTCGCGTCGGTGCGAAACGCGAGCGACACCTCGGTTGCGGCGCCCGGCGCGTGCTTCCTCGCGTTCGTGACGGCCTCTTGCGTCGCGCGGTACAGCGCGAGCCCCGCCTTCGGCGGCAGCGCACGCGGCGCACCTTCGACGCGCAATGGGATGCCGTCCTGCGCGAGCAGGTCGGCGAGGCGATCGGCGATCGGCAGGGGCTCGTCCCGAAGCGCTCGCACCGCGCCTGCTGCCTCGTCGATGCCGCTCGCGACGAGGCGCCGGCTGCGCTGCACGAGCGACGTGAGCTTCTCCCTGTCGCCGGTCTCGAGCACGGCCTCGACCGCCTCGAGCTGGACGGCGAGCGCGCTCAGCGTGTGTGCGAGCACGTCGTGCAGCTCGCGCGCGAGCTCGGCGCGGGCGGACTCCTGGACGCGCTGTTCGGCCTGCCGCCGGCTCATGCCGCCGACGAGCCCGCCGAGCGCAGCGGCTGCGCCGCCGAACACGAGGTCGTTCGACCAGTTGTGCGCCCACGACGCGAGTGCGAGCGCCGCCGGTCCGCACAACGCGAGGGGGACGGCGCGGCGGAGATCGAAGGTCGTGCCGCTTGCGACCGCCGCGGCTGCGAGCAGGCCGACTCCGGCCGACGAGGCGATGGAGAGCACGCCGCCCGCCACGCCGATCAGCACGACGAAGAACGCGGCGTGAAGCTGCCGTGACGGCACGTGGAACGACGCCGCCCAGCCCACCCACCCGACGCAGGCAACGGCGAGCAGCGGGAGCGCGAAGGCCGGCCGGTTGCCGTGCGCCACGATCACTGCGGCCAGCACGACGAGCCACGCGAACCGCATCGCGAGCCGAAGCGGCGGGTCTCCTGGCCGGGCGAACCTCACGTCTGGCTGATGATCGCACCGCCCGCGCCGGCGCCGAGGCGCCGGGCGCGGACGATGAGGACGAGGGTGCGGCTGACGACTTCGCTCAGCGCCATCAGGATCAGCGCCGCGACCCACGACTGCATCGACAGGGCATGGGCGGCCGAGAAGCGGGCGAGCGAGGGGCCGCCGCCGTGCTCGGCATACAGCTCGAACCCGAGGCGGGCGCCGACGCCGAGGATCCAGAGCGCCGCGGCGACCGTGGTGGCGCGCGCGAACGCGACCCCGTCGCCGTCGCGGTAGACCAGGGTGTAGAGGCCGCAGAGGATCCCGAGCGTCAGGCCGAGAGCGACTCCGACCCCGACGAGCCCGAGGCTGTTGCCGCCGGTCGGCACGGAGTGCAGGTACTTCGTGCAGACGAAGGCGACGATCCCGAGCGGGAGATAGAGGCTGAGCCCTTCGAGCCGGCGCCCGCGGAGCTGGCGGACGATCGCGAAGATCAGCGCGCCGTTGAGGAGGTAATCGGTGATGGTCATGCGGCCATCGTCCGCTCGGGCAGGCGTTTCCGCGTCCTGCCCGGGATGGAGTCGCGGGTGGATTCGTCTCCACCCGACTTGACAAGCGTGGAAAGCATGTTCCACCATATGGATGATGCCGGCGGAAACCGGGACGCAGGCGATCGACCGCGCGACCGAGCTGCTCGTGCGTGTCGTCGAGTCGTCGCGGCCGCTCGGCGTGGGCGAGCTCGCCGAGCTCGCGCAGCTGCCGAAGTCGACGACCTCGCGCCTCGTCGGGGCGCTCGAGCGGCGCGGGCTCGTGCAGCGGACAGGCGACCGGCGGGTCGCGCCCGGCCCGGTGCTGCTCCGCTTTGCGCACCGTGACACGGGCCGCAGCCTGGTCGAGCTCGCGGCGCCCGCGCTGCGCGCGCTCGCCGAGCTGTCGGGCGAGACGATCAACCTCGGCGTGCCGACGCCGCTCGGCGTGGAGCACCTCGCGCAGGAGGACTCACGTCACTTCGTCGGCGGGACGAACTGGGTCGGGCGGCGCGTTCCGTACGAGACGACGGCCAACGGCAAGGTGCTGCGCGCGTTCTCGTCGGCGCGACCCGCTGATGCGCGCGCGATTCGCGCGCAGGGCTATGCGACTGCGGTCGACGAGCTGGAGCGCGGGCTGTCAGCGCTCGCCGCACCGGTCTTCGGGCCGACCGACATCGCGATCGCCGCGCTTTCGATCTCCGGCCCGACCATCCGACTCACACGCGCGCGCATCGCCGAGCTCGCACCCGCACTGCTCGAGCAGGCGCGGCTCGTCTCCCAACGACTTGGCCACGAAACCAGAGGAGCCGCATGACCCACGAAGAGATCCTGCAAGGGCTGTACGACAACACGCTCATCGGGAACGCACCGGAAGTGCGCGACCTCGTGAACCGGGGCCTCGAGGATCAGCTCGGCCCGGAGAGCATGCTGTACGACGCGCTGATCCCGTCGCTCGAAGAGGTCGGCGCGCGGTTCGAGCGCGGCGACTACTTCGTGCCCGAGATGCTGATCGCAGCGCGCGCGATGCAGGGCGCACTCGACATCCTGCGCCCGCTGCTCGCGGAGACCGGCGCCAAGCCGATCGGCACCTACGTCATGGGCACGGTCAAGGGCGACGTGCACGACATCGGCAAGAACCTCGTGAACATCATGCTCGAGGGCGCCGGCTTCACGGTCTACGACCTCGGCGTGAACGTCGCGCCCGAGAAGTTCGTCGAGCAGGTACAGGAGCACCAGCCGGACATCGTCGGCTTCTCGGCGTTCCTGACGACGACGATGCCGATGTTCAAGGCGAACATCAACGCGCTGCAGAAAGCGGGGATCCGCGACGACGTCATCGTCATGGTCGGCGGCGCGCCGGTCACGCAGGAGTACGCGGACGCGGTCGGCGCCGACGGCTACGCGGCGGACGCGTCGACGGCGGTGCGCCTCGCCAAGGACCTGATCGAGAAGCGGCGGTCGGCAGTTCCCGCCTGATGCGTCCGCTCGCCCTCATCGAGGCGACGGTCAAGAAGCCCGTCTTCGGGTGCCGGATGTGCGGCCAGTGCGTGCTGCACTCGACCGGCATGACCTGCCCGATGAACTGCCCGAAGACGCTGCGCAACGGGCCGTGCGGCGGCGTTCGCCCCGACGGGCACTGCGAGGTGAAGCCCGACATGCGCTGCGTCTGGGTCAAGGCGGTCGAGCGCGCACCGCGCACACCGTGGGCGCACGAGCTGAACGACATCCGCAAGCCGGTCGACAACCGGCTCTGGGGAACGTCATCGTGGGCGAACCTCGTCACCAAGCGCGACAAGGCTGCGCCGAAGGGCTGGCGTGTCGAGGCTTGAGGACGCGCTGAACGCGGGTCGCTTCGTCGTCACGGCGGAGCTGCTGTCCGTGAACAGCGGCGGCCTCGCTGCCGTGCAGCACCACTTCGCGCCGTACGAGGACTGGGTCGACGCGGTGAACGCGACCGACAACACCGCCGCGCACGCGCACGCGTCTCCGCTCGCGGTCGCGATCGCGCTCAAGCAGCTGGGGATGGAGCCGATCATGCAGCTCGTCTGCCGCGACCGGAACCGGCTCGCCCTGCAGGCGGAGATCGCCGGGGCGGCGCTGCACGGGATCGAGAACATCTGCTGCCTCACCGGCGACGACGTCACCGCGGGCGACGAGCCCGAGGCGCGGCGTGTCTTCGACCTCGACTCGATCCAGCTCCTCGCGGTCGCCGAGGCGATGCGCGGCGGCCGCTATCTGTCCGGGCGCAGGCTCGATCCGCCGCCACCGCTCTTTCTCGGCGCGGTCGAGAACCCCGCCGCGCCGCCCCTCGACTATCGCGTCGACCGCGCGCTGAAGAAGGTGCGCGCCGGCGCGCGTTTCCTGCAGCTGCAGGTCTCGTTCGACCTCGAGCCGCTCGGCGCGTTCATGGCCGACGCGGTGACGATGGGCCTGGCCGAGCGCGCCGCGATCCTGCCGTCGATCTGCCTCGTGCGCTCTCCCTCGGCGCTTCGCTTCATCGACGAGAAGGTCCCCGGCATCTCCGTTCCGGCGGAGCTCATCGCGCGCTGCGAGAACGCTGCCGACCCCGAGGCGGAGTGCTTCGAGGTCGCGTGCGAGCTCGCCGACGCCGCGCGTTCGCTGCCCGGAGTGCACGGCCTGCACCTGATCAGCTTTCGCAAGGAGGCCGGCATCGCGCGCTTGTGCGAACGGCTCGGCATCCCCACCCGCCACGAAAGGGAGACGATTGGACACGGTTCTCGCGTCGCCGTCTAAAGAGGTCGTCATCGGCCCCGGCCGGCCGTTCTGCGTGATCGGCGAACGGATCAATCCGACCGGACGGAAGAAGTTCCAGGCCGAGCTGCAGCAGGGGGACCTGTCGCGGATCGAGGTCGACGTCGCGCAGCAGGCGCCGCTCGCCGACATGCTCGACGTGAACGTGGGCGACCCGCTCGCCGACGAGATCGAGCTGATGCGGCAGGCGATCCCGCTCGTGCAGTCGCTCACCGACCTGCCGCTCGTCATCGACTCGTCGGTGATCGAGGCGCTCGAAGCGGGCCTGTCGGCGTACGAAGGCAAGGCGCTCGTCAACTCCGTCACCGGCGAGGACGAACGGCTCGAGGCGATCCTGCCGATCGTCGCGCGGCACGGCGCAGCGGTCATCGGCCTCGCGAACGACGACGAGATTCCGATGGAGCCGGAGCGCCGCGTCGAGGTGGCGAAGAAGATCGTCAGTGCGGCGGGCGACCACGGCATCCCGCCGGAGGACGTGATCATCGATCCGCTCGCGATGCCCGTCGGGGCCGAGCCGCGGGCGGTGACGCTGTTCGTCGAGACGCTCAGGCTGTTGCGCGAAGAGCTCGGCGTCAACACGACCTGCGGCGCTTCGAACACGTCGTTCGGCCTGCCGGGTCGCGAGACGCTCGGCGGGTCGTTCCTCGCAATCGCGGCGAGTCACGGGCTGACGAGCGCGATCATGGACGCGCGCTCGACCGAGGTCGTCGAGGCGGTTCGCGCGTCGGACTTCCTGCTCGGCAAGGACGAGTGGGGTGCGAACTGGATCGCCGCCTATCGGAGAAAGCAGGCTGCGGCAGCATGATCGAGCCGGCCGTCGAGGAGCAGCATCCGGATCGCGTGCGGCTCGTGTTCCGGCAGGCGGACGGCGCGACGAAAGAGGCGCGCGTCCCGGCCGGGACGACGCTCTTCGACTGCGCGAGCTGGAACGGCGTCGCGATCGACTCGACGTGCGGCGGTCACGGCACGTGCAAGAAGTGCAAGGTGCGCGTCGCGTCGGGCGAGCAGGCCGTGTCGAGCGTCGACCCGCGCGCCTTCTCGGTGGACGAGCTCCGCGCCGGCTGGCGCCTCGCGTGCCGTGCGCAGGCCGAGGAGGACCTCGTCGTCGAGGTGCCGCCGCTCGAGACACGGCCCAAGGCGGCGCTTGCCGGCGTCGGCCGCCATGTGATCCTGCGCCCGGCCGTGCAGAAGCGCTATCTCGAGCTGTCGGAGCCGACGCTCGAGGACCAGACGTCGGATCTCGAGCGCGTGCTCCAGGCCATGGACGACGTCGAGCTGCGGGTTCCCCTGGCCGTTGTCCGGGGCTTGGGCAAGACGTTGCGCGAGACGGACTGGAAGGTCACGGCCGTGCTCGTCGACGACCTGCTGCTCGACGTCGAGCCGGGCGACACGACGTCGCGCCGCTTCGCGCTCGCCGTCGATCTCGGGACGACCACGGTCGTCGCGACGCTGCTCGATCTGGAGACGGGCCAGCCGGCCGCGGTGCGGTCGATGCTCAACCTGCAGCAGCCGTTCGGTGCAGACGTGATCTCGCGGATCAGCGCCACGATGATGGATCCCGAGGCGCTCGGCCGGCTCCGCGAGCTCGCGCACGAGACGCTGCGCGAGCTCGTCGCCGAGGTGGCCGCCGAGGCGGGCACTGATATATCGGAGATATATGAGCTGTGTATCACCGGCAACGTCACGATGATCCAGCTCGCGCTCGGGATCGATCCCGAGCCGCTCTCGATGGCGCCGTTCACGATCGCCGCGCGGCGGCTGCCCGAGGCGACGGCAGCCGACTTCGGGTTGCGCATCCATGAGCGCGCACCCGCCGTGCTGTTCCCGGCGCTCGGCGCGTACGTCGGGCCGGACATCGTTGCGGGCGTGCTCGCAACGGGATTGACGCTCGACAAGCGCGTCCGGCTCTTCATCGACGTCGGCACGAACTCCGAGATCGTGCTCGGCTCCTCGGCGCGTGCGCTCGCGACCGCCGCGCCGGCGGGCCCGGCCTTCGAGGCGGCGCAGATCCGCTGCGGGATGCGCGCCTCCGACGGCGCGATCGAGGGCGTGCGCATCCTCGACGGCGAGGTGGAGCTGACCGTGATCGGCGACGTCGCGCCGGTCGGGATCTGCGGGTCGGGGCTCGTGGACGCGGTCGCCGAGCTCGTCGGCGCGGGCATCCTCGACCACTCCGGGCGCTTCGTGCTCGGCTCGTCCGAGCGGCTGCAGAAGATCGGCGAGGAGAACGTCTTCTACCTCGCCGACGACGTCTTCCTCTCGCAGCGCGACGTGCGTGAGCTGCAGTTCGCGAAGGCATCGATCGCAACCGGGTGGACGATCCTGTGCCGCGAGCTCGGTGTCGATCCCGGCGAGGTGTCGCAGGTGCTTCTCGGCGGGTCGTTCGGCTCCTACCTGACCGCGGCGAGCGCGGTGAGGATCGGCCTCGTGCCGCGCCTGCCGCTGACGCGCATCGTGGCCGCGGGCAACGTCGCCGGTGAGGGCGCGAAGATCGCCGCGCTCTCGGTGACCGAGCGCGCCGCAGCCAATGCCGTCCTCGACGAGGTCGACTACGTGGAGCTCTCCGGCCGTGCCGACTTCAACGACCTGTTCATCGACCAGCTCGCGTTCCCCGGATGAGTAGCGACGTAGGCTCGACGGAGTCGCCGAAGAGCGCAGGTGCCGGCTCGGCCGGCTTCGGAGCGGGAAAGCGCGTCGTCGCGTGCGGCGCGCTCGCGCTGCACATCCAGCAGATCGCCAAGCGGCGTGGGTGGGACCTCGACGTGCAGCCGCTGCCGCCCGAGCTGCACAACCGGCCCGAGCGGATTCGCGCTGCGATCGACGCGGCAGGCGAAGCGGACATCGTCGCGTACGCCGACTGCGGCACGCGCGGTGCGCTCGACGACCTGCCGCGCCTTCCGGGAGCCGACTGCTACCAGCTCTACGGCGGCATGCAGCACGAAACCGGCACGTACTACCTCACCGACTTCCTCGTGCGCACGTTCGACCACGTCGTCTGGCGCGGGCTCGGGCTCGACCGGCACCCTGAGCTGCGCGACGACTACTTTCGGAACTACGAGCACGTTGTCTGGCTCGCCCAGCAGCGCACGCCCGAGCTCGAAGCGAAGGCCGAGCGCATCGCCGTGGCGCTCGGCCTTCCGCTGACTATTCGCCCCACCGGTGAGACCGGATTGGAGCGAGCCCTCGAAACCCTCCTGGAGGAGCAACCCACGTGCTGATCAACGAGCTGCCCCGGTACGAGATCCTCGACGAGTCGTCCATGCAGGAGCTCGAGCGCGGCTGGCGGCGCATCGTCTCCGAGCTCGGTATCGACTTCGGGACCTCCGAGCCGCACGAGGAGAGCATTGCGCTGCTCGAAGCCGCAGGCCAGAAGGTCGAGGGCCAGCTCGTCAAGCTCGATCCGGACTGGATCCTCGAGCAGGTGGCGAAGGCGCCGCGCGAGTTCGACCTCCAAGCGCGCAACCCCGAGCGCACGATTCACATCGGCGGGAAGCACATGGCGTTCGGCGCCGTGTACGGCTGCCCGTTCGTGCGCGAAGGGCTCGAGCGGCGCGAGGCGACGTACGCCGACTTCGAGAACCTCGTCCGGCTCTCGCAGGCGTTCCCGCAGCTCGACACGCCGGGGGGAACGATCTGCGAGCCGAACGACAAGCCGCTCGACTCGCGCCACCTCGACATGGTCTATGCGCTGCTGACGCTGTCCGACAAGCCGTTCATGGGATCGGTCACCTCTGGGCCGAACGCCGAGGACACGATCGCGATGGCGGAGATGGTGTTCGGCCGCGAGAGCCTCGAGCAGACGCCGGCGGTCATCTCGCTGATCAACGTCAACTCGCCGCTGCGCTACGACGAGCGAATGCTCGACGCGCTGCACGTGTATGCGAAGGCGAACCAGGCGCTCGTGATCACGCCGTTCCTCTTGATGGGTGCGATGTCCCCGGTGTCGATCCCGGCCACGCTCGCGCAGCAGGTCGGCGAGGCGCTCGCGGGGATCGCGCTCGTGCAGACGATTCGGCCGGGCTGCCCGGTCGTCTTCGGCTCGTTCCTCTCGAACACCGACATGCAGTCGGGATCTCCGTCGTTCGGGACGCCCGAGTCCGGGATCGGCTTGCTCTGCACCGGGCAGATCGCGCGCCGCTACGGGCTGCCGTTCCGCGGCGGCGGCGGGCTCACCTCGTCGCAGGCGGTCGACGCCCAGGCGGCGTACGAGGCGATGATGACGCTCTGGCCGACGTTCCTCGCCGGCACGAACTTCGTCATGCACTCCGCGGGCTGGCTCGAGTCGGGGCTCGTGTCGTGCTACGAGAAGTTCATCGTAGACGTCGAGCTGCTGCGCATGCTGCACGAGGTGTTCGAGCCGCTGAAGATCGATGAGGAGACACTCGCCTACGGCGCGCACCAGGAGGTCGGGCAGGGCGGGCACTTCCTCGGCGCGGCACACACGCTCGAGCGCTTCCGCGAGTGCTTCTACCGGCCGTTGCTCTCGTCGACCGAGAACTACGAGCGCTGGAGCCGCAACGGCGGCAAAGACGCGGCCGCGCGTGCGAGCGACATCTGGCGCAAGACACTCGAGGAGTACGAGGAACCCGCGATGGATTCCGGACTGAAGGACGAGCTGACGGCGTTCGTCGACCGGAGGCGCGCCGAGCTTGGCGACTGAGTCTCAGATGTTCGTCGGCGGCGCCTGGGGGAGCTCGGCCTCCGGCGAGACGTTCACCGCCGAGTCGCCCGCGACGGGCGAGCCGATCGCCGAGGTGCCGCAGGGCGACCGACACGACGCGCAGCGCGCGATCGACGCGGCGAACGACGCGGCGCCCGGGTGGGCCGCCACGACGCCGTTCGAGCGTGCGGCGCTGATGCATCGCGTCGCCGACGAGATCGAGAAGCGGCGCGAACAGCTCGTGCACACACTCACTCTCGACCAGGGCAAACCGCTGCACGAGTCGCGCGACGAAGTCGAGGAGCTCATTGCGTACTGGCGCAACGCCGCCGAAGATGGGAAGCGTCTCGAAGGACGCCTCGCGAACTCGTTCACACCGGGCAAGCGCGTGCTGCTCGTGCGCCGCCCGCGCGGCGTGATCGGGGTGATCACGCCATGGAACTGGCCCTACACCATGCCTGCAGAGCTGATCGCGCCGGCGCTCGCGTCGGGCAACACGGTCGTCTGGACACCGGCCTCGACAACGGCGGTCGCCGGTGCCGCGCTCGCGGAGTGCATTGCGGAGGCTGACCTGCCGCCCGGCGTTTTCAACTTCGTCACCGGGCCCGGCTCGACTGTCGGCGACGAGATCGCGCGCAACCCCGGAACGCACGGCGTCGGATTCATCGGCTCGACGGAGACCGGGCGCAAGGTCGCAGAAGCGGCCGCCGGCAAGGCCGCCGTGCTGGAGCTCGGCGGCAACGGGCCGGTCGTCGTGCTCGACGACGCCGACCTCGAGCTGGCAGCCGATGCGATCGTCACCGCATGCTTCCTCTGCGCGGGCCAGAGTTGCACCGCCGGCGAGCGCATCCTCGTCCATCGCAACGTTCGAGAAGAGCTCGTCGCGCGCGTCGAAAAGCTCGTCGGGGAGCGCGTGCTGCTCGGCGATCCGTTCGCAGAGATCACGACGATGGGCCCGCTGAACAACGCAGGCGTTGCAGAGAAGATGGACGAGCACGTGGCCGACGCGCTCGAGCGCGGTGCGACGCTCGTGCACGGCGGCGCTCGCGCGAACGGGTTCCCGACGGACCTCTACTGGCAGCCCACGGTGCTCGACGGCGTCCCCGAGGGCTCGCTCGTCGCGCGTGATGAGACGTTCGGGCCCGTTGCGCCGTTCGTCGCGATCGACTCGCTCGACGACGCGATCCGGCTCGCGAACGACTCACCGTACGGGCTGCTCTCGGCGATCTTCACACGCGATCTCGCCAAGGGCCTCCGCTACGCCGACTCCGTGAAGACCGGTTGGGTGAACGTGAACGACTCTTCGAACTACTGGGAGGCGCACTTGCCCTTCGGCGGACGCTCCGGCACGCAGAGCGGCATCGGCCGCGTCGGTGGCAGCGCCCCGATGGAGGCGTTCACCGAGCTGCAGACCGTCGTCTTCGCATGAACGACCTTTACGACGTCGTGATCGTCGGAGGCGGCAGCGCGGGCTGTGCACTCGCGGCACGGCTCACCGAAGACGAGTCCACGCGTGTGCTCGTCCTCGAAGCGGGGCGGACCGACTCGTGGTGGGACCTCTACATTCACATGCCGGCGGCGCTTTCGTTCCCGATCGGCAACCGCTTCTACGACTGGAAGTACGAGTCCGAGCCCGAGCCGTTCATGCAGGGCCGCCGCGTGTACCACGCGCGAGGGAAGGTACTCGGCGGGTCGAGCTCGATCAACGGGATGATCTTCCAGCGCGGCAATCCGCTCGATTACGAGCGCTGGGCGACCGAGGGTGGCCTCGTGGAGTGGGACTACGCGCATTGCCTCCCGTACTTCAAGCGCATGGAGACGTGCCTCGCGGGCGCGGACGACTGGCGCGGCGGCGACGGGCCGCTGCGGCTCGAGCGCGGTCCGGCGAGTGGGCCGCTGTTCGATGCGTTCTTCGCGGCGGTGCAGGAAGCCGGGTACGAGCTGACCGGCGACGTCAACGGCTTTCGCCAGGAAGGCTTCGCCCGCTTCGACCGCAACATCTCTCACGGCAGGCGGCTCTCGGCGGCACGTGCCTATCTGCATCCCGTCATGCGGAGACCGAACCTGACGGTTCGCACGCGAACCTTCGTCGAACGCGTGCTCTTCGACGGCACGCGCGCGGTGGGCGTGTCGGCAGGCGGGCGTGAGATCGATGCCGGGGAGGTGATCCTCTGCGGCGGCGCGATCAACTCGCCGCAGCTGCTGCAGCGGTCGGGGGTGGGGAACGCGCGCGACCTCGAGGCGCTCGGGATCCCGGTCGTGGACGATCTTCCCGGGGTCGGAGAAAACCTCCAGGACCACCTCGAGGTGTACGTGCAGTGCTCGTCGAAGCTGCCCGTCACCGTCGCGCCGGCGTACCGCTGGCACAATCGTCCTCGCGTCGGCCTGGAGTGGCTTCTTCGAAAGACGGGGCCGGGTGCGACCAATCACTTCGAGGCCGGCGGGTTCATTCGCTCGAACGACGAGGTCGCGTATCCGAACGTGATGTTCCATTTCCTGCCGATCGCCGTGCGCTACGACGGCACGGCGCCGCGGGGCCACGGCTACCAGCTGCACGTCGGGCCGATGTACTCCGATGCGCGCGGATCGGTGAAGCTTCGGTCCGCCGACCCGCGCGCGAAGCCGGCGCTTCGCTTCAACTACCTGTCGACGGAGCAGGACCGGCGCGAGTGGGTCGAGTGCGTGCGTGCTGCACGCACGATCCTGAACGCGCCCGCGTTCGAGCGGTTCAACGGTGGCGAGCTCTCGCCCGGGGCCGCCGTCGAAAGCGATGAGCAGATCCTGGACTGGGTCGCGCGCGATGCCGAGACCGCGCTGCATCCGTCGTGCACGTGCCGCATGGGCGACGACGAGCTGTCGGTCGTCGATCCCTCGACGATGCGTGTGCACGGTGTCGACGGGCTGCGGGTGGTCGACGCGAGCGTGTTCCCGTTCGTGCCGAACGGGAACATCTATGCGCCGACGATGATGGTCGCGGAGCGCGCCGCCGACCTGATCCGCGGCGTGACGCCGCTCGCGCCGTCGGACGTTCCGTTCTACCGGCACGGGGTGACCACATCGGCCTGACCGAGAGCACCGTCGGCGAGTTCCTCGCGGCGCTCGGCGAGCGAACGCCGACGCCGGCAAGCGGGGCGGCGACGGCGGTGACCGGCGCGCTCGCGGCCGCGCTCGTGGAGCTCGCGGGCCGGTTCGCCGGCGACGAGGATGCGGTCGTGCGTGCGAAAGCGCTCTGGCTGCGACTCGCCGAGCTCGCCGACGAGGACGCAGACGCGTACACCGCGTTCATGGCGGAGCGCACGGACGCGGCTCGGGCGCGGATCATCGAGGTGCCGGATGAGATCGCCGCGTGCGCGGACGAGGTCGCGGAGCTCGCCGAGCGCGTGCGGAAGCAACTGCGCTCGTCGGTCGTCGGCGATGCCGAGGCGGCCGGCGAGCTTGCGCGCGCGGCTGCCCGCGTCGCACGTCGCCTGGCAGAGCTCAACGCGGTGTAGCAGGAAACCGGGCCGTCGCCGCAGAAACGAGTGATGTGGGGTCGTACACGCTGCCGCGCGCCACTCGCCCGCATCCCAGGCTCGAGCGGATGCTCATGCAGCCCTCGGGGGATGACGCCGCTGCTCAGGCAAGCGAGCTCGAGACGCGCGTCGAGCGGCTCGAGCACGCGCTGCGGGCGATCGAGCAAAGCCCGGACGTCGATCGCGCGGTGATCCGTGCGGCGACGGCGCATACGCGCCTCGTCTGCGACAGCGCGGGCTACGCGATCGACGAGATCGACGAGCCCCCGCCCGACACGGGCGCGAGCGTCGAGCGCGACGGGCGCATGTACACGGTGTGGCGGCTCTCGCCGTCGCCGTTCCCGGGCGATGCCCGGCGCTGCGCCGTCCTCGTTCCGGCGTGACCTCTTTATGAGGCGAGCTCGCGCATCCGCTCGACCGCGCGCTCGAGACCCGCGTCGTCGAACAGGTACGGAGTGGCGTTGCGCACGTCGTGCAGCGGTGCGTCGAGGTCGGACGACCCGCCCGCGGCGTTGACCGCGTAACGCACGGGGATCTCATGGCAGACGCAGAGCACGACATGATCCGTGCGGCGGGCGAGTCGTTCGAAGGCATCGGCGTACCGGCGGGCAGCGTCGTTCAGGCTTTCGCCGCGAGGGAACGGATCGTCGCGGGTGTGGGCATG
Source organism: Gaiellaceae bacterium (assembly GCA_035650975.1). Classification (GTDB taxonomy): domain Bacteria; phylum Actinomycetota; class Thermoleophilia; order Gaiellales; family Gaiellaceae; genus PALSA-600. Next base: position 12,506 of record DASRGQ010000033.1, on the reverse strand, counting down.
CTTCCAGTCGCGGTAGTCGGCGAGCGTCTTCCCTTCGAGCTCCCCGATACGAATGTCGTCGAGGTCTTCGTCGATCACGTGCGGGACGATGTCGGCCCGCGCTTCGAGCGCAAGTCGCGCCGTCTCCTGCGCGCGAGGGAACCGTGAGGTGACGCACAGGTCGATCCCGACCGGTGCGATCTGGCTGCCGAGTGCGGTCGCCTCCTCGGCGCCGAGCGGAGACAGGCCCCGATCGCGCGCCGGGTCGCCGTTGATCACGCCGTCGATGTTGAAGAGCGACTGGCCGTGCCGCGCGAGGAGGACGAGGTGCACGCCTCGACGCTATCGATGTCGCGCATCCCGGGCAGGAAGAGCGCTGCAAGTGTGATCGCGGCGCCGATCAATCCCGAGCCGACGAGCGTCGCCCGGGCTCCGACAGCGCCGGCGATCGGGCCGGTGAGCGCGTAGGAAACCGGGAGGAGGCTGATCGAGATCAGCCAGTCCAGGCTCGACACGCGCCCGAGCAGGCCCGCCGGGACGTGCCGCTGCTTGATCGTCGCCCACACGATCGTGCCGGCAGCCTCGAGCGCGTTGAAGAGCAGGCAGGCAAGCGCCAGCTGCGGCGCCGTGCGGCCGATTCCGTAGCCGACGACTGCAAGCGTCGCGACCGTCCAGCACACGTACATGAACGTCATCGGCCGGCGTGGCTCGGCGCGCTGGCCCATGAAGGCAGCCGCACCGAGGGCGCCGACACCCCCCGCGGCCAGGACGACACCCAGCTGGCTCGCCGACCCGTGCAGCTCGTTCTTGACCACGTACGGGAGCAGGACCTCTGTCGGGCCGAGGAACACGAGGTACGCCGCCGCCGCGGAGAAGAGCGTCCCCCAGAGCCAGACGCGCCGCCGCACGAAGCGCAACCCGTCGCGCACCGCAGCCATGGTCGATCCCGTGGGTTCTCCGCTGCCTCCGAGCGGACGCAGCGCGAGCACGGTCGCGACAGACATCCCGAACGAGGCGGCGTCGAGTGCGAACGCGGTGCCGGAGCCGGTCGTGCCGACGAGCACGCCGCCGAGTGCCGGGCCCACGAGTCGCATCGCGATCGGCCGCACGAACTGGTCGAGCGCGTTCGCCTGAGGCAGGTCTTCTGCCGGCACGAGCTCGGGAACCGTGGACTCAAATGCAGGCGTGAAGAACCCCGCGCCGAGCGCGTAGACCGCGACGAGCGCCGTCAGGGCGGGAAAGCTGAGCGCGTGCGCGAACGCGAGCACGGCCAGCAGTCCGACGGCGAGGCCGCGGCCCAAGTCGGACCAGAGCATCACGAGACGCCGGTCGAAACGGTCGCTCGCAGCCCCGCCCACGAGCAGGCATGCGATCGTCGGGGCCGTCATCGCGATCCCGATCACCGACAGCGCCGCGGGTGCGTTCCAGAGTGCGTAGGCGGTCCATGCGGTGGCGACCAGGAACATCCCGTCGCCGACGAGCGACACGCTCATCCCCGCCCAGAGCAGGCGGAAATCGCGCGTCCGCAATGGCCTTAGCAGGCCGATGCGGGCGAAGCCGCCGCCGCGGTCGAGACCCTCGAAACTATGCTGCATCGGGCTCCAGGGGCCCGAGAGGCCCGAGGAGCTCTTCCGCTGCGAGATGCTCGTCGAGCGAGCCGGACGGCATCGGCCGTCCGAAGAAGAAGCCCTGGCCCAGGTCGAACCCGAGGCTCTGCAGCGACTCGATCTGCTCCGGGCGCTCAATGCCCTCGGCCACGACCTCGAGCCCTAGCCGCTCGCCGATTGCCATGATCGCCGCGGCGAGCGCGTTGTCGTCGATGCCGTCGCCCAGGAACGAGCGGTCCATCTTCAGGATGTCGACGGGCAACCTGCTCAGGTAGCTGAGCGACGAGTAGCCGGTGCCGAAGTCGTCCATCGCGATGCGGACACCGAGATCCTTCAGCGCGTGCAGGCGTCTGACCGACACGTCGGCGTCCGCGAGCATGACGGTCTCCGTCACCTCGAGCACGAGCGACTCCGGCCGCAGCCCGGAACGGCGCAGCGCGTTGATGACGTCGTCGACGATCGTCTCCGACTGCAGCTGCTTCACCGACAGGTTGACGCTCACCCGAATCGTGTCGTCGATCGCGCTCTGCAGCTCGGCGCCCTTCGTGCATGCCTGGTCGATCACCCAGCGGCCAATCGGGATGATCAAGCCGGTCTCTTCGGCCAGGGGGATGAACGCGTCCGGCCCGATCAGGCCGCGCGTCGGATGATGCCAGCGCAACAAAGCCTCGACGCCGTAGCGGCCGCCGCCGGCAAGTCGTACGACGGGCTGGTAGAAGACCTCGAGCTGGTCCTCTTCGAGTGCACGCTGCAGTTCGCCGCGCAGCTCGAGCCGTTCGACGACACGCTCGTGCATTGCGGGCTCGAAGAGGCGGTACCGCCCCTTGGTGTCGCGCTTCGCCATGTACATCGCGACGTCGGAGTTGCGGAGCAATTCTTCGGCGTTCTGCGAAAGCAGGTCCTCGTCGCTCATGCAGATGCCCATCGAGGCGCGTGGATAGACCTGTTTCCCTTCGACCTCCATCACCGCTTCGAGCGCGTTGAGCAGGCGGTCGCCGATCATCGCTGCCTCGTCCGAGCCGCTGACGCCGTCGAGCAGGACCGCGAACTCGTCCCCGCCGAAGCGTGCGACCGTGTCGGCAGGGCGGCTCGCGCTCTCGAGACGCGCTGCGACCTCGCTCAACACGGTGTCGCCGGCCTGGTGGCCGAGGCTGTCGTTGACGGTTTTGAAGTCGTCGAGATCGATGAACATGACCGCGATCAGCGAGCCTGTCCGCACCGTCGAGCGCAACGCGTGCCCGACGCGGTCCGCGAACAGTGCGCGGTTCGCGAGCCCGGTCACCGGGTCATGGAATGCCTGATGTGAGAGCTGCTCCTCGAATGCCTTGCGCTCGCTGATGTCGCGGCTGTTCAGGACGATGCCGCGGACGTGCTCGTCGTCGAGCAGATGCGTGTGCTGTACCTCGAACTTGAGCCAGCGTCCGTCCTCGTGCTGGAGAGAGCATTCGAAGGTGTGCGAGTCGGTTCTTTCGTTGCCGTGCACGTCGAGGATCCGCTCGAGGCGCGAGCGATCGTTCTCGTCGAGCAACGTGCCGAACGAGCCACCCTCGATGGCCTCGACGGTGTAGCCGAGCAGTCGCTCGATCGACGGGCTCTGGTAGGTGACGAGGCCGTTCTCGTCGATCACGGTGATCAGGTCGCTCGAGTGTGCAACGAGCGAGCGGAAACGAGCCTCGCCGCGCTGGCGGTGCAGGTTCTCGGCGAGTGAGGCGGCCTCCAGTGCCAGTGACACCTGCGACGCGAGCGACTCGAGCGAGTCGACGAGGTGCGGTGCGACGGGTTCGAGGGACTGGATCACGAACGCGCCCTGTTCCTGTCCCGACACAGAGAGCTTGACGACGATCGTCGTGCCCTGCCCGAGGCCGAGCGCAACGGAAACCGGCTCCGTCGGCACGGCGACGCCGGTGCGGTCGCGGGTGCGCAGCCAGGCCATCGCCTCGGTCGGGAGCTGCCAGGTGCCCGCGCCGTTCGATGCCGTCACCTGCGCCTGGTCTTCGTCCCAGAGCACGAGACGCACCTTGGCGGCCCGCCCGATGATCCGCGCTGCGGATGCAACAGCCTCGTCGTTGACGCTCGCGCGGCCGACGGACTCGACGAGTGCAAGACCGGCTTCGCGCAACGTCACTTCCCGTTTCGTCGCCTGCTCCTCCTGCCGGGCGAGACCGGCGACACGGAGCACGACGAGCAAGAAGAGAATCGCCGAGGTGCCGACGACGACGAGCAGGTCGGGGTTTCCCAACGCCTCCACGAACCGGATTCCCGGCGCGATCATGCACGCGATTGCCAGCAGCGACAGTCGAGTCGCAGTGAGCCGGACTCGGTGCCGCTCTGCCGGTTCCTCGAGATCTCGCATCGACGGGTGGAGGGCCGCGGCGCCCCAGAGCGCGAGGTACGCGAGCCAGCCGAGATCGAAGATGACCTGGTGGTGGTAGCTGTTGTGGAGGAGCGCGTAGTTGTACGCGCAGTCGGTCGCGAGCAGTGACGCGGTGCCGGCGAACAGGAGATAGAAGGACGGGGTCTTCGTGCCTGCCTGGACCGCGAAGCGGATGATTGCGGCGAGCAGCAGCACGTCACCGAGCGGGTACGCGGTCGAGACGACTTTCGCGAGCGGTGTCAGGCCGGCCAGGTGGACGTTCGGCGCGATCAGGAAGACCCAGAACAAAAGCGCGAAGCCCAACGTCAGGACGAGCGAGTCGAGGACGGCGGCGCGGTCGCGACGATGGGGGTCGCGGCGGCGCACGAGCAGCATCAGCCCGACGACGAGGAGGGGGTAGACGGAGAGGTAGATCGCATCGCCGGCGGACGGGAAGCCGACCACCCCGCCGAGCAGGTCGGGGTAGGTGTAGGTGTAGAAGTCTCCGGCGACGTAGAGCAGCTGCCCGGCGAGCAGCAGCAGCCAGGCGAGGCGCGCCTGTGCGCGATGTGCGAACACACCGCCGGCGATTGCACCCAGCGAGCCGACGCCGACGATATTGACCATCACGGCGTAGCCCTTGAACGGCGGCACAAACAAGTAGGCGCCGATCACGACAGCCATGCCGGCCAGATAGAACGCCCATGCGTTCCTCTGCCCCAGACGCAAACGGGACGCCGGCATCATGCTGTCTCTCTCACTTTCGTTTGGAGTGGATAGCGATCGGCGAGCTCGCCGATCACCTCGATCAAATGGTCGACCTGCTCATCAGTGTTGGCGGTCGTGACCTGGACGCGGAAGCCGACTTCGTTGTGGGGAACGAGCGGGTAGGCCGCCAGCGTCACGTAAATGCCGTTTTCGAACAGGAACTTGCCCGCTTCGCCGATTTGCTCGGCGTGGGCGAGGGGGATCTCGATCACGGGGAGGCCGTCGCGGTTCGGGGTATGGAAGGAGCGCGCGTCGAGCGCGTCGAGGACGCGCGCCGTCTTCGTGTAGAGGTCGGCGCGGAGCGTGTCGCCGCGCCGCTCGTTGACGTCGAGGCCTGCGAGTACCGTTGCGAGCGAGGCGATCGGCGACGGCCCCGAGTAGAGATACGGAGGCGCGGCGGTTTTCAGCAGCCGCTTCATGTCGGTCGGGCAGGCGATGAACGCGGCCAGGGAGGAGTACGCCTTCGACAGGCCCCCAACGAGGACGACGTTGTCGTAGGTCTCGCCGAAGTACCGCACGACCGAGTTGCCGCGTGAGCCGTAGGGGCAGAGCTCGTCTGCCGAGCGCTCGCCGATGACACCGAACCCGTGCGCGTCGTCGACGTAGAGGATCGCGGCGTGTTCGCGCGCAAGCGCCGCGAAGGCGCTCAGGTCGGGAACATTCCCCGTCATGCTGTTGACGCCGTCGATGCAGATCAGGCGTGCGGACGACTCGTCGGCTTTCAGCAGCTGCTCGAGCTCGGTCAGGTCGTCGTGGCCGAAGCGCTTCAGAGTGGCGCCGCGCAGCGTCGCCACCTCGGCACCTTCGTAGATCGTCTTGTGCGCCCGGCGGTCGACGAACACCGAGCCGCTCGCGGCGAGGAGGGGGATCACGGACAGGTGGATCAGCGTGATCGTGGGCAGAACGAGTGTGTCGGCTGCGCCGAGGAGCTCGGTCAGGCGCTCCTCGATCTGCTCGTAGAGCACAGGGCTTCCGAGGAGGCGCGACCAGCTCGGGTGCGTGCCCCACTCGTCGAGGTAGGCGGGCACCGCGTCGATGATCTCGCGATCGAGATCGAAGCCGAGGTAGTTGCAGGACGCGAAGTCGGCGAGCCACTTGGAGCCGATGCGAATCATGCGGCCGTCGATCTCGTCGATCACTGCGTCCGACATCGGATTCGAGCGCTCGAGCTCGGCGAGATCGGCGCACGCGTCCAGCCAGCGTCCAACCCAATCGTCGGTTGCCCGACGGCGCGTCTTGCCAGGTCTCACCGCAGCCACAGCCGACCTATCGGCAGCCGCAAATCCGTTCTTTAGAAGTTCCAGCGAGCGGGAAACTCCGCTGCCAGCACACGTTTCCGCTGCATTTTGGCGGTTATCCCTCGTATGAGGTATAACCCCCCGGTGCGCCTGGCAGCGACCGTGGTCGCCGCGCTGCTCGTGCCGTCGGCTTTCGTCGCCGCCGCATGGGGCGGCCAGACCTCCCAGCCGACCATCCGCTTCGGTGTCGCCGACGACACCGGCAAGTACGCGCCCGACGGCGGATCCGCGTTCTTCGCGCAGCTCGCATCGATCGGGCTCGACGAAGACCGGATGACCGTTCTCTGGGACGCATCGCACCCGACCACGATCACAGAGAGCACGTTCCTCGACCGTTCGATCGCGCAGGCCGTGAAGGACGGGATCGACATCCGGCTCGCGATTCGCCCGGCCCGGGCGAACGGTATCGGCCTGTCAGCCGTGCGCGCGCGTGAGTTCGGCACGTTCACGGCGCTGGTCGCGAAGCGGTATCCGCAGGTGCACACCTTCGTGATCGGCAACGAGCCGAATCAGCCGCGTTTCTGGCAGCCGCAGTACGTGAAGGGGAAGGCCGTTGCGGCGCAGGGATACGAGCAGGCGCTCGCAGACTCGTACGACGACCTGAAAGCCGTTGACCCGACGATCGTCGTGATCGGCGGCGTGCTGTCGAGTCGCGGCAACGACGACGCGGCAGCATCGACGAACGCGTCGCGATCGCCGCTTCGCTTCATCCACGACCTCGGCCTCGCGTACGCGAAGAGCAAGCGCACGAAGCCGCTCATGGACGAGTTCGGCTTCCACGCGTATCCGCGCTCGAACCGCGACTCTCTGGCGCGCGGCCTGCAGTGGCCCGGTGCCGGCTTCAGCAACCTGGCGCGCATCAAGCAGGCGCTCTGGGACGCGTTCGGCGGCTCGGCGCAGCCGACCGTCGAGACGGGGCTCCGCATCTCGATCGACGAAGTCGGCTGGCAGACCGCGATCCCCGCCGCGTCGAAATCCTCGTACACCGGGCTCGAGAACGTGCCGGTCACCTCGGATGCTGTACAGGCGAAGATCTACGGGCAGATCATCGCCGACGCCGCATGCGACCCCTCGATCGCCGACGTGCTCTTTGCGCCGTTCGTCGACGAGTCGCAGCTCGGCGGTTTCCAGAGCGGGCTCGTGCGGGCCGACGGAACGCTCCGCCCATCGTACGCGGTCGTGCAGAACGCACTCGCGAACGGCGGCCCGCGCTGTCACGGCGCGCGGGTTCGCTGGCAGCACTCGACGACGGTATCCGGCGCCCGCGTGTTCTTCGGCTCGGCGAGCGCGGTGCACTGGCGCTATCAGAAGGTGTGGAGCTTCGCCGTCCGGGCCGGCGAAGACGCCACCTACCGCGCGTCGATCGTCCCGGTCTCGGGTCGCGGCGTTCTCTCGGTCCGCGCCGCGCTGCGCGCTCATCCGGTGCTGAGCGCGCGCGGGCTCGCGAAGGCGAACTGGACGCCGCTCGTGCGCTTCCCGGCGCGCCGGCTCAATCCGGGCCGCTATGCGTACGTGGTCACCCTCACTGCGGCGCTCGCACCGGCGCGCCACCGCGTGTTCGTGAGCCGCACGTTCGTCGTGCACTGAGGGTTTCTCGCCGTCCGACGCTCGCAGGAAGATTCCGGCGCGCCGCGCCGTCTAGTAGTGCGAGCCACGGCGAATGGGGAGACGCCGAGGCGGCACGGAGGCACCGGCGTATTGACGGGAAGGCCGCCGGGGTTCGGGCGTCGAGCGGGCTAGGGGGCCATGCGCTCGACGCCCGGCCCGGCGTGCCCGTCCCACGCCATCTCTAGAGTCGCTCGATCGTGGCGGAGGACACAAGAATACGGCCCGGGGTGGACCATGGATCGCCGCGGATTGCGGTCATCATCCCCTGCTTCAACGACGGCGCATTCATCGAGGAGACCGTTGCGTCGGTTCGCGAGGCGGAGCCGGTCGAGATCGTGGTCGTCGACGACGGTTCGACGGATGAGAGAACGCCTGTCGCGCTCGCGGCCATCGAGGCGCGAGGCGACGCGAAGGTGGTCCGACATCAGGTGAACACCGGGATCTCGGCGGCGCGCATGACGGGCCTCGCACAGACGAGCGCACGCTACGTCTACCCGCTCGACGGTGACGATGCGCTCGAACCAAGGTCATTGGCCGTGCTTGCCGATCGACTCGACAACGATGCCGCAGTCGATTTCGCCTACGGCAACGGCACGTATCTCGGAGACGACGAAGTCTGGACCTCCCGCCCTTGGGACCCGTTCACGCTCCTCTATCTGAATGCTTGGCCGCCGTGCCTGATCCGCCGTGACGTGCTCCTTGCGGTCGGAGGCTGGTCTCATACGGATTGCTACGAGGACTGGGATCTTCTGTTCGCGCTCGCTGAGCACGACTACGAAGGCGCACATGTCGACCAGATCGTTCTGCACTATCGCCGGCACGTAGGTGGTCGTGAGCATCGACGCTGTCTCCAACAGTTCGGCCGCGCCTATCGAGTGCTGCGCGCACGCCACCAGCCGCTCTTCGCACGGCGCGCGGAGCTTGCCGGCCGCTCGCCGGTCCCGTGGCGGACGCGTCTGCTGATGCCTCTGCGGCACGGCTCCCGTCCGCTGCTCCCGTATTGGCTCTACTGGTGGCTGCGCGGCCGGCGGACCCAGCGGCCGCGGAGCTGAGCCGAGTCCGTGATGCGTCAACGTGCTCTAACGACTTCTTAACGCTGATGCCGAAGGTGGGAATCGAACCACACTCCCCTAGGGGAACCGGATCCTGGGTGTCCTGTCGGCGCGGCTGCAGTGCCCGGGAAATGGTTATGCCGAAGGTGGGAATCGAACCCACACTCCCCGGAGGGAACCGGATTTTGAGTCCGGCGCGTCTGCCAGTTCCGCCACTTCGGCCTGTTGGAAGATGGTAACGCCGGTTACGACGTAGGAAATCCGGCGCGAACGAAGTAAAGTCGCCGGAATCATGACGGCGGACGCGTCAGCACCTGCGCTCGGAACACGCTTCCGACGCCCAAGCTTCGTGGGCGCGATCGGCATGCTTTTCGTGGTCCTCGTCGTCGTGCTCCTGATCAAGGAGCTGACGGTCTCGCCGTCCCAGTTCTTCCAGACGACGCTGATCGGGGTGACGAACGGGGCGGTGTACGCGCTGATCGCACTCGGCTACACGCTCGTCTACGGCATCCTCGAGCTGATCAACTTCGCGCACGGCGACGTGTTCATGCTCGCCGGCATGTTCGCGATCACGTTCTCGACGCACTTCTTCGGCCTGCATCACGGCCAAGGGTTCGCGATCGTGCCGATCGTGTTCGCGACGCTGCTCCTGACGATGGCGGCCTGCGGCGCGATCAACGCCACGATCGAGTTCGTCGCCTACCGGCCCCTGCGAGGCGCGCCTCGACTCGCGCCGCTGATCACGGCGATCGGCGTGAGCTTCATCATCCAGGACGTCGGCCTCGCGTGGAAAGGCCCGAACTACGTGACGGCGCCGGATGTCTTCCCGCACTCCAACGTGTTCTCGATCGGCGGCGTCGACTACCAGTGGAACCACCTGATCGTCGTCATCATCACCATCCCGGTGCTGCTCACGCTGCTGTGGCTCGTCCAGCAGACGCGGCAGGGCAAGGCGATGCGCGCGACGGCGCAGGACAAGGATGCCGCGGCGATCATGGGCATCGACGTCAACCGCACGATCTCGTTCACGTTCCTGATCGCGGGTGCGCTCGCCGGCGCGGCGGGGACCCTCTACTCGCTGTGGGCGACGACGGTCCGCTTCGACCAGGGCTTCCAGCTCGGCCTGATCTCGTTCACCGCCGCCGTCCTCGGAGGCATCGGCAACCTCCCCGGCGCCGTCCTCGGCGCGATCACGATCGGGCTGATCCAGTCGTGGAACGAGGGTCTGCCGTGGCACATGCCGGGCTCCGACTGGACCCAGTCGATCGTGTTCTCGATCCTCATCCTGATCCTCGTCTTCCGCCCCGAGGGGCTCCTCGGCGAGAAGACGCCGGAAGGCGGCTGAGCCGATGACGGAGCACCCCGAGGGCACGCACGTGGGCACGCAGGGCGGCTCGCCGCCGGAGACGATCGGGCTCCGCAACCGCATTCGCGCCCGCTGGAAGGAGCTGCCGTCCGAGCAGCGCGCAGCGGTGTCGATCGGGGGCGCCGTCGCGCTCGCCATCCTCCTCTTCTTCGTCGACCACGCCCTGGGCTACGCGGTTCTGACGATCTCGGCGATCTACTGGATCAACCGCCTGCCGCCGCTCCCGTGGCGGCTCGCGGCGCAAGCGGTGCTCGTCCTCGTCTTCCTGGTCTTCGGCCCAGCGTCGTTCGGCATCCTGCTCGCCGTCGCCTTCGGCGTCTTCTGGGTCCCGCAGCGACAGCGGATCTGGGTGCTTCCGATCGTGGCGGTTGCCGCCGCCGTCATGTACCCGTTCTACCAGACGAAGATGTTCACGATCCCCGTGTTCGGGACGTGGCCCGACGTCGCGACCGGCGTCGTGATGCTCGTCTTCGTGATGATGGCCGTCGGGCTGAACATCGTGGTCGGCTACGCCGGCCTGCTCGACCTGGGGTACGTGGCGTTCTATGCGACGGGCGCGTACACCGCCGCGTGGTTCGCGAGCCAGCAGTTCGCCGGCCAGAAATGTCCGAAGCCGGGTGTCAGCGTCGCAAACTGCCCCGTCGCCGCCATCCCGAAGCACAACTTCGACTTCGGTGCGGTCGGGCTCGTGCCGGGGGTCGGCGGGATTCACATCTCGGTGTGGCTGCTCCTCGTTCTCGCCGGCGTGATCACGGCGTTCTTCGGCATCGTGATCGGCCTGCCGACGCTGCGCCTCCGCGGCGACTACCTCGCGATCGTGACACTCGGCTTCGGCGAGATCCTGCCGCAGATCGCCCGCAACGGCGACAACCTCTTCGGCACCGGCATCAACCTGACGAACGGCCCGAACGGCATCACGCCACTCGACTCGATGGGGTTCGGAAACCGCCTCTCGGACGCGACCCACGGCTTCCTCCCGTCGAGCTTCCTCACGTGCTGCAAGGCGACCCGTCTCGGTCACCAGATCCAGTCGACGGACGTCTTCTTCTGGGTGGCGATCCTCCTGCTGCTCGTCACGGTGTTCTGCTCGCTGCGCCTGCAGTACTCGCGTCTCGGCCGCGCGTGGATCGCCATCCGGGAGGACGAGACCGCGGCCGCCGCGATGGGGATCCCGCTGATGCGGACGAAGACGTGGGCGTACGCGAGCGGCGCATTCTTCGGCGGTGTGGCGGGCGCGTACTACGCCGTCTTCAAGAGCGCGACGTTCCCGGGCGACTTCTTCTTCAACATCTCCGTCTTCATCCTCTGCATGGTCATCCTCGGCGGGATGGGAAACATCTGGGGCGTCATCGTCGGCGCGTCGTTCCTCGCCTATCTCGACCGCGAAGGCCTGGCGAACACGGGGGCGTGGATCAATTCGAACGTCCACGTCGGCCACTGGCACCCGAACCTGGAGGTGCCGCTCTACGCATCCGGGATCTACGGCCTCATCATCCTGATCGTCATGCTCTTCCGACCGGAGGGGTTGATCCCGTCGAGACGCCGTGCGGCGGAGCTGCACGAGGGCGTGCACGACGAGCCGCTCTACGACGCGACGCACGCGGGTGCGGAGGCATGAGCGCGGCCGTCGAGACACAGGCTCCAGCCGAGCACGCCGATCTGCTCGTCGCCGAGGACGTCCGCAAAGAGTTCGGCGGGCTCGTCGCGGTGAACGACGTCTCCTTCACCGTGCCGCGCGGAAAGGTGATCTCGCTCATCGGCCCGAACGGCGCGGGGAAGACCACGTTCTTCAACATGCTGACGGGCGTCTACAAGCCGACGGGCGGAAAGATCACCTTTCTCGGGGAGGACGTGACGGGCAAGCCGCCGCACGCGATCACTTCACGTGGGATCGGGCGCACGTTCCAGAACATCCGGCTGTTCCAGAACATGACGTCGCTCGAGAACGTGATGGTCGGGATGCACACGCGCATGCGCGCGAACCTGTTCAACTCGATCCTCCGGACGCCGTTCGTGAAGCGCGAGGAGCGCGAATCCCGCGAGCGCGCGTTCCTGCTGCTGGAAGAGGTCGGTCTGCGGCGGAAGGCATACGAGGCTGCGAAGAACCTCCCGTACGGCGAGCAGCGCAAGCTCGAGGTGGCGCGGGCCCTTGCAACCGAGCCCCAGCTGCTCCTCCTCGACGAGCCGACGGCCGGCATGAACCCACAGGAGTCGGCCGAGTTCACACAGTTCGTGGGGCGCCACCTGCGCGAGGAGCGCGGCCTCACGGTGCTGATGATCGAGCACGACATGCGCGTCGTGATGGGCGTCTCGGATCGGGTGTCCGTGCTCGACTACGGCGAGAAGATCGCCGAGGGCTCTCCGCGTGAGGTGCAGCAGAACGAGCGCGTGATCGAGGCGTACCTGGGCAAGGCGGCCGTCGAGGACATGAAGCGTCAGGGGCTGGCGTGACCGTGGGTGAGAGATGAGCGCGAA
>DASRGQ010000032.1:0-7772 GCA_035650975.1 Gaiellaceae bacterium | reverse complement strand
GGTGCACGGTTCGTTCTTGCCGGACGTCCTGCCCGCGATGATCCTGATCGGCATCGGCGGCGGCCTCGCCTTCAACCCCGTGTTGATGGCGGCGATGAGCGACGTCGAGCCGCAGGACTCCGGGCTCGCCTCCGGCATCGCGAACACCGCGTTCATGATGGGCGGCGCGCTCGGCCTCGCCGTGCTCGCAAGCGCGGCATCCGCGCGCACCCACGACCTCACGCGCTCCGGTCACAGCACCGCGGCCGCGCTGACGGGTGGCTACCACGTCGCGTTCGCGCTCGGCGCGATCTTCGCGGTCGCAGCGGCCGCGATCGGCGCGGGGCTACTGCGGAACCGCGCCTTCGCGCATCACGCGGGCGAGAGCGAGGCGGCGCTCGAAGCCGCCTAGCTCCGCTACCGCTCTCGCACGACACGGCCGGCCCGCTGGCCGTGGGCCACTCGAGCGACGAGGCCGACGACTGCGAACGCGTCGATCGGATGCAGGAACCCGACGATCGGATGGTCGCCGCCGACGACCGCCAGGACGATCGCGAGCAGCACGAGCAGGACGACGCCGAGGCTCTGCAGCACGAGAGGCTTCCGTAGCCGTCCGAGCAGGGCGAGCAGCAGCAGCACGATGCTGCCGAGGAAGATCAGGTAGCCCAGCGCGATGTGCGCGTTGAAGCCGTGGTCGAACTGCTCGTGTGCGTGACGGTGCCGTGGTCGTTCGCCTTGTGGTCGCCGGCGAAGGCCCCATATCCGGCCAGGCCAACCTGCACGACGACGGCGACGAGGAGCAGAGCCGCCCAGAAGCGATAAAGAGCCCGGATCGCGTGTGACATGCCGCGCATCCTCCACGGCGACCGTCACGAGATCGTTACGAAGAGCGTCGTCCCTCCCGCCCGGGACGAAGGTTACGATCGCCTCGGATGTCGACGCTCGCGACCGCCGGACGGGATCGCTGGTGGGCGAGCGAACGGATCGGGCACTGGGTTCCGCTCGCCGCAATCGTCGCCGTCGCGGCAGCACTGCGTCTTTCGACGCTCGGACTTCAAAGCTACGACTTCGACGAGGCGTTCACGGTCAAAGCGATCGACGGATCGTTCGCGGGGATGCTGCACGCAGTCGCACGAAACGAGTCGACACCTCCCCTGTACTACACCGTCGCGTGGCTTTGGGCCCGCGTCTTCGGCACCGGCGAGGCGGGGCTGCGACTGCTCTCGGCGCTCGCCGGGATCGTTACCGTCCCGGTCGTCTATGCAGCGGGGCGGCTCGCGTCCGACCGCCGACTCGGGCTCGTCGCGGCGCTGATCGCGGCAACGAGCCCGTACCTCGTCTTCTACTCGCAAGAAGCCCGCGCGTACGCGCTCTTCACCCTGCTCACGATCCTGAGTGTGGTGTGCTGCCTTCGCGCGATCGCGGCCCCGTCCCCCCGCGCGATTGCGTGGTGGTCTCTCTCCATCGCGGCGGCGATCGCGACGCATTACTTCGCCATCTTCTTCTGGCTCGGGCAGCTCGGAACGCTCGTCGTTTTCGGCGCGCCTCGTCGTCTGCTCGCCTGGTCGAGCGTCGCAGTCGGGGTGGTTTGCACTCCCCTACTCGTCCTTGCGGCACATCAGGCACGCGCTGGACACGTGGACTGGATCGGAGCGAGCAGCCTGCCCCAGCGTCTCCGGGTGATGGTTGAGACATTCGCTCTCGGCGCAACGTTCATGGGAACGCTGCCTCGGTCGGTGCTCGCGGTTTGCGGCGTACTCGCTGTCGTGATGGCGGCAGCAATCGTGACGTCACTCGGGTTTCTGCTGCGTCGGTCCGACGCGCGCGAGCGGCGCCCGGCGGCTATTGCCGGACTGGTCGCCGTCATCGCGGTCATCCTCCCGCTGGTCGCAGCGCTTGCCGGCAAGGACTACGTCATCAACAAGAACTTGATTCCGGTGGTGCCCCTCCTCGCACTCGTCTTCGCCGCCGGCCTCGCCTGCCGGAAGGCGGGGCGCACCGGCATGCTTGCCACAGCCGTACTCGCGCTCGCCGGGCTCGTGCTCACGATCATGAGCTTCGTCGTCGCGGACATGAGGCGCCCGGATGTGCGACAGGTCTCCAACGAGCTTGGTCGCGCGAGGCGCGGACGCGTCGTCATCTTCATTCCACGCTGGCAGGTGCTCTTCGAGCACTACCAGCCCTCGGCGCACTCGCTCCCGAACGGCGGCGCACGCGTCGGCGAGATCGACGTGTTCACGACGAGCTCGAGCCTCCCGCCGGGAACCGTGCCAAAGGAGTTCGCGCTCACACGCGTGCGCCACGGAGACACGTTCAATCTGTTTCGGTTCCGCTCACGCACGCCGGTGGTCGTCCGGCCGGCGCACCTCGCCCGCCGCACGTTCAGTGAGTCTGGGCTGACCCCGATCGCCGTTGTCGAGAACGGGGCTCAACCCCAAGTCGTCAACGGCTGACCGCACGGCCGCTGCGAGCCATCGCCCCGAGGCAGGTAGACGAAGTAGCCGCCCGGAGAGGCTGTCGCCAGACGGTAGTTGCGTTCCATCGCACTCGCGAGGGCAGTGCCGAAGTCGAGTGTCGAGAACCAGCCGAGGTCCGTCAAACGGTCGTCGAGCACGAGAGCGTGGAACTCTCTCGCGTCGATCCGCGCGATCAGGTGAGTCAGCGCAGCGCGATTCTTCGTCTGCAGCCGGTGGACGATGAACGCGTCCAGCACGATCGGGCGTCGGCCGCTCAACACCGGAATCGTCGCATCCTCGAAGAGCGTGCAGGACCGTGCGGATGTGAGCTGCGGATACGGATGCGTGGCATAGCGAGGATCGACACGCCCGTGAATCGCGTCGCTGACAGCAGACCGCGCGTCGGGCACGAGGGTGTAGCGCAGCGCGTTTCCCGTCGCGAGCAGAAGGCAGGCCGTAATCGCGACCACTCGCACGAGCGCCGCGCGCCGAGCGAGCTCGAAGCGAAACGCACCTGCGATGACGAGCGCACCGAGCACCTCGAGGTCGATCAGATGGTTCTCGTAGGCACCTTGGTCGCGCATCACGACGAACAGGATCGGGATCAGGTAGATGAGGCCAAGCTCGTAGAGGCCGAGCCGCCGGCGTGCCGCAGCGACGATCAAGCTGAGGAGCGCCAGCGCGAGCATGAGCGGCAGCTCGCTTTCGTTCCTGATCACGAGCTGGTTGATCCGGTGAACACCTTCGAGCGCCGACGACGAAGTGCTGCCGGCGAACGCGAACTCGACGATCTGCTGGGCCATCCTTCCGTGGCTCAACGCCTCGAACGCTGCGGCCAACGCTGCGACGCCGAGGACGAGCGCTGCGCAGAACCGACCTAGCTCGCTCCACCTGCGTCGCAGGAGAAGCCACGTCACGATCGCGGCCGGCCCCCAGAGCGCGGTGAACTTCACGGCGATCGCAAGGGCGCTGAGACCGCCCGCGAACTCCGACTTCCTCGACCGCGCGCTCGACATGAGTACGAGTGCGCCCAGCTGGAGCGCGGTGGCGAGGGAGTCCCAGCGAATCGCGAAGCTCGTCGTCGCACCCGCGGTGCTCGACAGGACAGCCGCTACGAGGACGGCGGCGATGGGCCGCGGTGCGCCTCGACGCCTCGCAGCAAGGTAGACGAGTGTGTAGAGAGCGACGTTCGCCGCGTAGACGATGAGCTTCGCGGAGGTGAGGTAGCCGCCGCCCGCCGCCGCCCCGACACGCTCGATGAGAATGGGTAGCGGCATGTAGCGCGTGCCGCCGTAGAAGCCGTGCTGGAAGACGGGCGGGTACCACACGCCCGCGCGAGCCGCCGCCGCGAGCGCCATCATGGCGCCCGAGGCCGCCCCCACGTCGAACCGATCGTCGACGTGGACGATCGCGATCGCGGCGACACAAGCGAACGTCACAGCGGTGACGCAGTACAGCGCCACCGTGAGCAACATCGGAATCCAGGCCCGGTTCGTCCCCCAGCTACCGGCTGCCTGCATCATCGCCCGCCGGCCTGCACCTCAGCTCGCATGGTCATCCATTCTTCCCACGAGATCGTGGAGTAGGTTGCCCATCCGGTCGGCCGACGCGCGCCCGGTCTCGAGCACCTCCTCGTGGTCGAGCGGCTCGCCGCTGAGCCCCGCAGCGAGGTTCGTGACGAGCGAGATGCCGAGCACCTCGAGGCCCGCTTCGCGCGCTGCGATCGCCTCGAGCACGGTCGACATGCCGACGAGGTCCGCGCCCACCAGGCCGGCCATCCGCACCTCCGCCGGGGTCTCGAACATCGGCCCGGGAAACATCGCGTAGACAGCTTCCTCGAGCGTCGGGTCGATCGTGCGCGCGAGCTCGCGGAGGCGCCGCGAGTAGACCTCGGTCAGGTCGAGGAACTGCACCTCGAGAAGCGGTGAGACCCACGCAAGGTTCAGGTGGTCGCTGAGGAGGACGGGCTGCCCCGGCACGAGACCCCGACGGACGCCTCCCGCCGCGTTCGTCAGGACGACTGCCCGGCAGCCGGCGGCCGCCGCGACGCGAACGCCGTGCGCCACCGCCCGCACACCGTGCCCCTCGTACAGGTGGGTACGGCCGAGGAAGACCAGCGCCCGCCGGTCGCCGACGGCGACGGACTGCACCTTGCCGCCGTGGCCGGGCACGCGCGAGGGCGCGAAGCCGGGAAGGGTCGCCGTCTCGCGCTCGACGGCCGGAGTGCCGAGACGCTCAGCTGCGGCCGACCAGCCCGAGCCGAGCACGATCGCGACGTCGTGGGTGCCGCCGCCGACCGCCTCCGCGATGGCCGCCGCCGCCGCGGACGCGTCTTCGGTGGCTGTGGCCATTCGCACCGAGGATACGGAGGCTGCGCTGGTGCGCCAAACGGCGTCAGACGACGCTGTCCGGCGCGGCGGCCGCGCGCGCGACGGCCCGCGACCCGCCGAGCAGCAGCGCGCCTCCGCACGCGACGAGGAGCGCGACGCCGAAGGCGACCGCATGCGGCGGCCGGTCGTGCGCGAGCGCCGGCGCGAGAACGGCCGGGAGGAGCATCTCGAGCCCGAACGCGATCGGCACCGCGCGCGTCGCCGGCCACGTCTGGAGCGCCGTCATCTCCACGAGCAGCGCGCCGAAGCTCAGCCCGCCGACGGCGATCGCCCACGCGACGGCGGCGAGCCAGCGCCGGTCGGCGAGCGATACGTCCACGAGCGAGGTGACGAGCCCGACCCACGCCCAGCCGACGCCGGCGACGATGCTCGTCGCGAGGCCGCCCGACAACCGTGCCGCGCGCAGCACGTAGGGCGCCGGGGCGAGGACGACGGCCACGACGCCGACGGCCCAGGTGCCGCCCGAGGTGAACGCGCCCGTCTCGGCCGGGGCCGCCCAGGCGAGGACGGCGACCGCGGCGACGACCGCCGCCACACCCGCGAGCTCGCGGAACCCGACCGACTCGCCGAGGACGACGGTCCCGAGGACGAGCAGCACGACGAGGCCGGCCCCGAGCGCGGGCTGCACGAGCGCGACCGAGCCGACGGCGAGCGCGCCCGCCTGCATCGGCCACGCGATCGCGCCGGCCGCGGTCCCGGCGAGCCAGAGGCGACGGCGTGCGAGCCGTGCGAGCAGCGATGCGCGCAGGGCTGTCGACGTCGGCGTGCGCCGCGCCTCGAGCGCCTGGACGGACGTCGAGAGCGCGTACAGCGTCGCCGTCGCGAAAGCGAGCAGGATCGCGAAGACGGTACGCATGCGGTGACATTACGATCGCCGCGTGCCGTCGCGCCCAACCATCGCGATCCCACTGCTGACGCTCGTCCCGGGCGAGCTGGGCGGCAGCGAGACGTACGTGCGCGAATTGCTCGCCTCGCTCGCCGACGTCGGTGAGCATGAGTACCGCGTCGTCCTGCCACCCGTGGCGCCCGCTGCGGGCGGCGCGCTGCCGTCGACGATCGCCCGCGGGTACCGCACCGCGCGCACGATGCGCGAGCGGCTCGCCGCGATGTCGCTCGCGACGGTGCGGCCCGGCCCGCTGCGCGCGAGCCTCGGCGGCGTGGACGCGGTGCACTTCCCTTTGACGATCGAGCTCCCGCGCACGTCACTTCCGACCGCGGTGACGCTGCACGACGTGCAGCACCTCGACCGGCCGGAGCTCTTCTCGCGCGCGGAGCGCGCCTTCCGTGCGGTCGCCTGGCATCGCTCCGCGCGCAGGGCCGACCTCGTGATCGCGATCAGCGAGTTCGTTCGCGAGCGGGCGGTCGAGCGGCTCGGGCTGAACGCGGAGCGCATGCGCGTCGTCCCGCAGGGCATCGACCACGCGCGGTTCACGCCCGGACACACTGCACGCGAGCCGTTCCTGCTCTACCCCGCTCGCGGCTGGCAGCACAAAAACCACGCGCGGCTGTTCGAGGCTTTCGCACTTCTGCGCCGCGAGCAGCCCGAGCTACGGCTCGTCCTCACGGGCGGCGACTTCGAGCGGCTGCCCGACGGCGTCGAGTCGAGAGGGCACGTAAGCATCGACGAGCTCGTCTCGCTCCTGCACCGCGCGTCCGCGCTCGTCTTCCCGTCGCTCTACGAAGGCTTCGGGCTGCCACCGCTCGAGGCGATGGCCTGCGGCTGTCCGGTCGCGTGCTCGAACGCGGCGGCGCTCCCCGAGACCGTCGGCGACGCAGCGCTCCTCTTCGACCCGACCGACGTGGAGTCGATCGCGGCTGCGATTCGCGACGTGCTCGACGACCCGCAGCCGTGGGTCGAGCGCGGGCTCGCACGTGCGGCGCTCTTCTCGTGGGATGTGACGGCGCGCGCCACGGACTCCGTCTACGCCGAGTTGAGCACGCGCGCGTAAGCCGCCGCATATCGCTCCGCCGCCTGTTCGGTCGAATAGAGCCGAACGAGCTCGTCGGCGGGCACCCGCGCCGGCGGCTTGGCGACGATCACATCGAGCGCCTCTGCGAGCGCATGCCAATCGCCGGCCGGGAAGAGCGTTCCGTGCCCGCGGAGCACCTCGGGGATCGCGCCCGATTCCGCGGCGACTATCGGAAGCCCCGCCGCGGCGGCCTCCGCGAGCACCATCCCGAACTGCTCCTCCCACACGGGCGTCGGCAGGCTCGCGAGCACGAAGCACGACGCCTGCGCGAAGACGGCCGGCATGTCGTCGTAGGGAACGGATGTGCGCCACTCAACCGCGCCCTCGAGCCCGAGCTCGCTCGCATGCGCCGCGAGTCGCTCGCGCTCCGGCCCGGCGCCGACCACGAGCGCCGTCACCTCACGTCCTTCCCGCCGTAGCCACGCGACTGCGCGCAGCACATCCTGATGGCCCTTTTCCCAGACGAGCCTTCCCACCGAGGCGACGACGTGAGAGCTCGGCGGTGCGGTTGATGCGAAGCGTGTGGTGTCGACTCCCGGCGGCGCGACTTCGATGCGGTCGGCGGGCGCACCCTCGAGCAGCAGCATGCGCCTCGCTCGCTCGGTCGCAGGCAGGAAGAGATCGACGCGCGGGATCGTCTCCCGTCGCTGGCGCCGCCCGCGGAAGCGCCTGTAGGCATCGCCGAACGGGATCGTCTCCCACACCGTGAGGACGAGCTTGAACCCGAGGCGGCCACGCAGGAGCGCCGGCCCGTGGCTGAACGGCACGCCGATCTCCGCGGCGTGCACGAGGTCGGCGCCGCGGAGCGCCTCCTCGAGCCCGAAGTAGCGGTCGCCTGCAACCAGGGCCGCGAGATCGCCGATGCGGCCCTTCGGCAGGCGGTCGCGCAACGCGCCGACATGCCCGACCGGAAGTGCGAGCGAGCCGAGGTCGAACACGTTCGATCCCGTCGCGAGCACGCGAACGTCGAAGCGGTC
>DASRGQ010000031.1:0-9988 GCA_035650975.1 Gaiellaceae bacterium | reverse complement strand
CTGCACCTCGACGAACCGCACGATTGGCACGAGATCGCCGCGCTGTACGCCGAGCTCGCGCGCATCGCCCGCTCGCCGGTCGTCGAGCTCAACCGCGCCGTTGCCGTCGCCGAGGTCGAGGGGCCCGCCGCCGGGCTGCGCGTCGTCGATGCGATCGAGCTCCCCGACTACCGCTATCTGCACTCGACACGAGGAGATCTCCTGAGACGGCTGGAGCGGTGCGACGAGGCACGCGTCGCCTACCAGCGCGCGCTCGAGCTGACGAGCGACCCGGCAGAGTGCCGCTTCCTCGCACAGCGCATCGCCGAGGTGACATAGATGATGCGCCGATGTCGCTGGAGCGCATCCACGCCTTCCGCCGCCGTCTGCAGGCCGGCGCGGCGGAGCGCAGCGTTCCGACGGCGCACGGCGTCGCCTACCTCGCCGACTCGATCCCGGAGGTGTACGACCACAACTACCTGTCCGTCGAGGAGGCGCGTGCATCGGCGGCCGAGCTTGCAGCGGATGCGGACACCGCGCTCGCGGGCCGCCACCACCGCCGTGTGATCGCCGAGCAAGGGGCGCCGGGGCTGCAGGCGGAGTTCGCCGAGCTGCGGTACACGCTCTCGACGCATCTCGTGCTCGCCCATGAGCGTGCCCCCGACCGGCTCGTCGATACGTCGGCCGTCACCGAGGTCGGGATCGACGACCTGGTCGACGTGCGGACGCAGGCGATCCTGCGCGAGCCGTGGGGCGCGCGCGACATCGCGGACCAGCTCAACGAGGCCAAGCGGCACATCGCCGCCGCCGTGCCGACGCGGTTCTTCGCGGCACGCGTCGACGGCGAGATCGCCGGCTGGTGCGAGGTGCGGAGCCGCGACGGCGTCGCTCAGATCGAGGACGTCGAAGTGCTGGCGGAGCATCGTGGCCGAGGGCTCGGCCGCGCCGTCGTCCAACACGCGCTGATCGACGCGTCCCGCTCCTGCGATGTCGTGTTCCTCGAGGCGCTCGCCGACGACTGGCCACGCGAGCTCTACGCGAAGCTGGGCTTCGTCTCCGTCGGGCGGCGCGACGTCTACTCCCGGCTCCCACACCCGCTCACGCGACTCAGGTTGCGCACGCCACGCCTCGAGCTGCGGCTCGGAACCCTTGCAGAGCTGTACGCGCTGTACGCGGTCGCCGAGGGCGGGATCCACGATCCCGCGAAGATGCCATTCGGTGTCGCGTGGACCGACGACCTCGACGAGCAGAGCTTCGTTGCGCACCACATCGACGCGCTTGCCCGCAGCACAGCGGACGACTGGACGCTGAATCTCGTCGCGTTCCACGAAGGCCGCCCCGTCGGCGTGCAGGCACTGCGCGCCGAGCATTTCGGCGAGACGCGCACGATCGACACCGGCTCGTGGCTCGGACGGGCGTTCCAAGGGCGGGGCCTCGGCACGGAGATGCGCTCCGCAGCGCTGTCGCTCGCGTTCCACCACCTGGGTGCGACCCGCGCGACCTCGGGTGCGATCGCAGGCAACCCCCAGTCACTCGGCGTCTCGCGCAAGCTCGGCTACGTCGAAGTCGGCTCGCACCAGGTGAGCCCGCGCGGGACGGCGGTCGAGCACCTCGACCTGGAGATCGACCCGTCCAGCTTCACACCCGCCGTCGACACCGAGGTCGCCGGGCTCGAGACTGCGCTGCCGTTCCTCGGCCTCGCGTGATGGACGGCGACGCGGCCGTCGCGTAGGCTCACGCGACAACTGACGAGGAGGGCAGGCCATGACGATGCGGCTGCCCCGCCCGCGGCACGGGGATCCGTTGGGAACGACGCAGGAGCTGCGCGACCTCGCGGCGGCGATCCTGCACGACGACGTCGAGACGCTCGCGCGTACCACTGCGTACCTTCGCCGGTCGTACCGCGTGGTGTTCATCGGCTACGTCGCAATGATGATCTTCGGCGTCGCCGCGATCGTCGCGGCGTTCGTGAAGGGAATGACGGCGTCGAACATCGGTGAGGCGGCAGCGGCAATCGGCCTCGCCGGCTTGACGGTCGGCGTGTTCGTCGCGTTCTTCGTGCAACGACCGTCTGCTGCGCTCGAGCGTAACGCGATCTTCATGCCGTGGGTCTCGATCGTGCTCACGACGTTCTGGACGCGGCTGCTCTATCTCGACGACCCGGCGACGCTGGACGCACAACTCGGGAAAGCCGCCAAGGACGCGTCGGACGAGCTGAGCGCGATCGCGCTGCGCTACGCGGTGATCGACGGGAAGGAGCTCGCGGTCGCGAAGGAGGCCGCGCGCACGCATCCGGTCAAGCCAAGCGTTTGAGGGCCTTCGAGAGGGACTGCCGGGTCGTCAGCAGGCCGGCGTACACGTCGCCGCGCTGACGCACGCGGTCGAGCACGACCGGCATCGTGTAGATGGCAGGGTTCAGCTTGTCGTTCACCTCGTCCCAGGCGAGCGGCGTGGAGACGGGCGCGCCCGGCTTCGGCCGCACCGAGTACACGGACGCGATCGTCTTCCCCTCGCCGTTCTGGTTCGCGTCGATCAAGACGCCACGCCGCCGCGCTTTCGACCACTCGGTCGTCGCGAGCTTCGAGTGCGCACGGGCGATCGCACCGGCGACGACCTCTGAGAACGCGCGCGAATCCTCGAACGTCGAGCGGCGATCGAGCGGCACCAGGACGTGAAAGCCCTTCCCGCCCGACGTCTTCGGGAACGAGGCGAGCTCGAGCGCGTCGAGCAGCTCCTTCAGGATCAGCGCCACCTCGATCGTCTGCGACCACGGTACCTCGGGCGTCGGGTCGAGGTCGAAGAGCACGAAGTCCGGCCGGTCGGGCTTGTCGACACGCGAGTACCACGCGTTCATGTCGATGCAGCCCATGTTCACCATCCAGAGGAGCGCCAGCTCGTCGTTCACGAGCGGAAAGTCGACCCACTTCTTCGTCCGCCCGCTGTCGCGCGCCGAGACGAGCGCGTGGTAGGTGGCGATCCACTCGGGCATGTGCTTTGGCGCGTCCTTCTGGAAGAACGCGTTGCCGTACGCGCCGTCGGGGTAACGGCGCATCGTGAAAGGGCGGTCGCGCAGGTGCGGCAGTAGAACCGGTGCGATGTCGCGGTAGTAGGCGAGCAGGTCGCCCTTCGTGATCCCCTCGTCGGGCCAGAACGGCTTGTCGAGGTTCGAGAGCCGGAGCTCGCGTCCTCGACTGCGAACCACGTCGTCGATCGGACGTTGCGGCGCGGTCACCTCCGCTGCGTCCTTGTCGTCGCGGATGCCGAGGTACGACGGGTGCCGGAGGTGGCCATCGTGCGTCCACTCGCCGAAGCGCACCTGCGCGACGAGCTTCGGGTCGACCCATTGCACGTCGCCCTTGCGCACTCGCGGCATCTTCGGCGGCGTCGCGAACGGCGTCGTGGCGCGATGCAACGGCCGCAGGAGCTTCAGCAGCTTGTCGATCTCGGCGTCGTTGAACCCGGTGCCGACGTTGCCGACGTAGCGCAGCGCGCCGTCGTCCATGACGCCGAGCACGAGCGCGCCGAACGTGCCTGCGCGGCGACCCTCGCCGCGCGTGTAGCCGGCGACCACGAATTCCTCGTTGTTCTCGGTCTTGATCTTCAGCCAGTCGCGCGTGCGGCGACCGGCTTTGTAGGTGCTGTCTGAGCGCTTGGCGATCACGCCCTCGAGCCCCCGCTCCTGCGCGACGGCGAAGAGTGCGCTGCCGTCGTCGAAGCTCTCGGAGAACGCGACGCTCGTCACGCGCTTGTCGAGCAGCGACCGCAGCCGCTCCTTGCGCTCCGTGAGCGGCTCGTCGACGAGCGGCGCACCGTCCGCCTCGAGGAGGTCGAATGCAAAGTAGACGAGCGCGCCGCTTCCCTGCTGCAGCTCGGAGAAACTCGTGCGCCCTGACGCGTCGATGCGGCAGATCTCTCCGTCGACGACGGCGTTCGGCGTCTTGACGGCCTTGACGAGCGCCTTCGCGACGTCGGGGAAACGGCCCGTGAGGTCGTTGCCGTTGCGCGAGACGAGCGTGCAGTCGCCGCCGCGCAGGTATGCGAGCGCGCGGAAGCCGTCGAACTTGACCTCGTAGGTCCAGCCGTCGCCCGCAGGCACGGTTGCCTCGACCGTCGCAAGCATCGGCCGGTACGTGCCCTGCGCGTGCTCCTCGCCGTCGTCGTCGTGCCGCTTGACGATCAGCCAGTTTTGCTCCTTGCCGTCCATGTGCGCCGGCACAAGCGTCCAGCGTCCGCGCAGCCGCTCGCCCTGCAGCGCAAAGGTCAGCTCGCCGTTCGGCTTCTCCTGCTCGAGCTCCCACGTGCCGCGGTCCCAGATCTCGACGCAGCCGGCGCCGTACTGCCCCGCCGGGATCTCGCCCTCGAAGCTGCCGTACTCGAGCGGGTGGTCCTCGACGTGCACCGCAAGCGCCTTGGCGCCCGGCTCGAGCGGCACTCCTTTCGGCACCGCCCACGACGCGAGCGCACCGTTTCGCTCGAGGCGAAAGTCGTAGTGCAGCCGGCGCGCGTCATGCCGCTGCACGACGAAGATCGGCTGCCTGCCGCGCTTCGTGCCGCCGAACGGCTCCGGCGTCTTCTTCGGGTCGCGCTTGCGGCGGTACTCGCTGAGTGACATCAGAGGCTTGGCGCGTATTGGGGTATGCGCGGGGACGCGCCTGGCCAAGCGGCTGGGACGTGGCGGGTGCAGCCCGTAGCGGTTGCTACGGGCAAGACCGACGCGGCACAGGCGCGCCGCGCCAGGCCCACCAGCCGCGTATGCCCACAAATGCGCGCCAAGCCTCTAGGAAGCTTTGCGCTTCGCGGGTGCTCGGCGCTTGGCCTTCGTCTCTCGCTGCGTTGCCGCGACGGACCGGCGGAGCGCCTCCATCAGATCGACGACCTCGCCTTCGTCCTCGTCGGCCGGCTCCGGGAGCGGCTCGCCCTCGGCCTTCTTCTGCAGCAGATCGAGCAGCGCGTTTCGATACTGGTCGTGGTAGCGCTCCGGCTTCCATTCTGCGGCGAGGTTCTCGACCAGCGTCTTCGCCATCTCGACCTCGGCCGCCTGGATGCGCGGCTTGGGCGCCTCCTCGGGCCGCCGCACCTCGTCGGCGTAGTACATCGTCTCGAGCACGAGCGCGTCGTCGAACGACCTGACACACGAGAGATGTTGCTTGTTGCGGATCACGACCTTCGCCATGGCGACTTTGCCGGTGTCGGCGAGCGCGCGGACGAGCAGCCGGTAGGGCTTCTCGGCGCCCTCCTGCGGCAGCAGGTAGTAGCCCTTGCGGAAGTAGAGCGGGTCGATCTCGTTCAGCGAGACGAAGTCGCAGATGTCGATCGCGTGCGTCAGCTCGACGTCGAGCCGGTCGATGTCCTCCTCGGTGACCTCGACGAACCGTCCCGTGCCGACCTCGAAGCCGCGCACGATGTCCTCGGCAGGCACCGACTCGCCGGTTTCCTTGTTGACCTTGTCGTAGCCGATCGGCGACATGTCGCGGCGGTCGAGGAAGTGGAAGCGGAGCTCCTGCGAGGCGGTCGCCGTGAACATCCGCAACCGGCACCGACACGAGCCCGAAGGAGATCGTTCCCGACCAGATGGGGCGCGCCACGAGGGCGTCTTTCCACAGGCCGGGGAGCCGCAAACGAGGTTTCGGCCCTCCACCGCGAGGAGACAACCGGGGCGAGAGCGGTCACTTTTCCAGCGATCACGTCTCCGCCTGACGGGGGGTTAGGCGCTCGGGGCCCGCAGATTCTGCGGGCCCCGATGTGTTTGTAAGGAGACTGTTCTCCGTTGAAAACCCTGTGGATGGTGTGGAAATCCCTCGTTGGAGGGCCGCCGCTAGGCGAAAACGCCCATGCCGCGGAACTTCGCCCGGCGGCGGCGGCGGAGCTCCTCGCCCGGGGTCTCCTCGAGCTCCTCGAGCGCCTCCACGAGTGCCGTCCTGAGAAGGCGTGCTGCGGCGTCGTGGTCGGTTTGGGCGCCGCCGGGAGGCTCGGGCACGACCCCGTCGATCACACCTAGGTCGAGGCAGTGGAGCGCGTCCGGCTTGAAGGCCGCGGCCGCCTTCTTCGCCTCGGAGCCGTCCCGCCAGAGGATCGCGGCGCAGCCCTCGGGCGTGATCACGGAGTAGATCGCGTTTTCCTGCATCAGGACGCGGTCGGAGACCGCGATCGCAACTGCGCCGCCCGAGCCGCCCTCGCCGATGATGCAGGCGACGGTCGGAACGGTGAGCCGCGACATCTCCGCCTGGGCGCGCGCGATCGCGCCACCCTGCCCGTGCTGCTCGGCGGCGACGCCCGGGTAGGCGCCGGGCGTGTCGACGAGCGAGACGAGCGGGAAGCCGAAGCGCTCCGCGATCTCCATCGTCCGCATCGCCTTGTGGTAGCCCTCGGGGTAGGCCATCCCGAACTGCCGGTCGAGCCGCTCCTTCACGTCGCGGCCCTTCTGGTGGCCGACGATCGCGACCGTGCGGCCGTCGAGCCGGCCGAGGCCCGTGACGAGCGCGCCGTCGTCCGCCCGGCCGCGGTCGCCGTGCAGCTCGACCCAGTCGTCGATCAGCCTGCCGACATAGTCGAGCGTGTAGGGACGCTCCGGGTGGCGTGCGAGCTCGACCGAGCGCCAGATCGCGTCGTCGCTCGTGTCCGCCTGTAGCCGCTCGAGCTGGCGCTCGAGCCGTTTGGCCTCCGCGTCCACACGTGCACCGCGCAAGAGCGGCAGCCGGGACAAAGCCGACAGCCGCTGGCGCAGGTTGAGCTCTTCGCGTTCCGTCATGTGAAGAGCCTCAGCACACGCGCGATGTACGCGCGCTGCTCGGCGCGCGGGACGATCGCATCGAGATGGCCGAAGCGCAGGTTCTGCTCGGCAAGTCCGAAGTCGTCGGGCAGCTTCTCGCGCGTCGTCTCCTGCACGACGCGCGGGCCCGCGAACACGATCAGAGCACCCGGCTCCGCGATCGTCACGTCCCCGAGCGAGGCGAACGACGCGAGCACGCCGGCTGTCGTCGGATGCGCCATGACGGTGATCATCGGGATGCGCGCGTCGTGCAGTTCCTCGACCGCGCAGACGGTCTTCGGCAGCTGCATCAGCGAGAGGATTCCCTCCTGCATACGCGCGCCGCCGGAGCTCGTGACCGAGACGAGCGGCGCACCGCGCTCGATCGCGGAGTCGCACGCGCGCGAGAACTTCTCACCGACGGCGCTGCCCATCGAGCCGCCCATGAACTTGAAGTCCATCACCGCGAGCTCGACGGGCATGGCGTCGATGCTCGCCTGCCCGATCACCATCGCCTCGCCCTGGCCCGTGTTCAGCTCGGCCTGGGCGAGCCGCTCGGCGTACGGCCGCGTGTCGAAGAAGTCGAGCGGATCCTCCGACCGCACGTCGGCGGCCTCTTCCTGGAACGACTCGGGATCGGCGTACCAGTCGATGCGGGCGCGGGCGCGCATCGGGAAGTGATGGCCGCAGTGGCCGCACACCCACAGCGACTCGGCCAGTTCGTCGTCGCGATAGTGCGAGCCGCACTTGGGGCACGTGTTCGGATGCTTCGCGTCAGCCGGCGGCGGAGCGTGCCTGTGCTCGACCTGGACTTCGAACCGCGGCTCCGACATTGGCTCAAGCTTAGACCGGTCGGGCGGTCGCGCCGGTTACAGGCGCAGGGCAGCCCCGAGCCGGGCGAGCGCCGCCTCGTTCCGCTCCGATGTGAGAAAGCCGGTGAAGCCGGCTCCGACCGGCCGCGGCAGCGAGGCGAGCGTCTGCTCGAGCTCGTCGAGCCGCGGCCCCGCCGGCTCCGGCATCCAGACGTCGAGCTCGGACGGCTCGACGACGTCCGCGTCGAAGGCGACGTAGACGTGCTCCGGTAGCTCGCCGAGCTCCTGGCGGATCCCGGACTCGGCGATGAACTCGACCTCCTCGATCTCCATGTTCCGTGCGCCCAGGAGCGTGACGTCGCGCGGGTCGACATCGCCCGCGTCGATCACCATCCGTAGCGGCATCCCCCATGCGTTCCCCGACGGCGACGTCTCCGGGACGTGCAGGTCTCCGTGCGCGTCGAACCAGACGACGCCGACGCGCCCGTGCCTCCGCGCGAGCTCGCGAATCGCGCCGACGTGTGAGCAGCAGCACCCGCCGAGCACGACCGGCCGCGACGGCAGCTCGCGTGCGAACGTCGCGACCTGCTCGCCGAGCGTCGGCTCCGCGATCACCGCCGCCTCGGGCCAGGGCGCGCGCATGTCGGCCGCCGCCGCCATCCCGTCGCCGCCGTCGCCCCACGCGCGCGGCACACGCACGAGCCCCGCGGCGAACTCGTGCCCACAAGCGTGGCACTGGTACTCGGTCCCGATCGCGACCGCCGTCAGGGTGCGGCAGTCAGGGCACTTCGCACGCAAGGCGCTCATGCGTCCTTCACCCAGTTGTCGAGTCGGTAGGCCGTGTGCATGCCGACACGCTCATACAGCGAAACGGCGCGCGTCGGATTCTCTGCGTCGACACCGAGACCGGCTTTGCGCAACCCGCGGTCGTAGTGCTCGCGTAGCGCCATGCGCAGCAGCGCTTCGCCGAGCCCGCGTCGTCGCCAGGGCTCGCGCACCGCCAGAATGCGAACCCAGCCGAGCGACGTGTCGGCGCCGCGGCTCGGGTCGGGCAGGACGCAGCCGGCGACCTCGTGGCCGTCCCACGCCACGCGCCACAACGCCGGCTGGGCAGATCGGCCGCCTGCGTAGACCGTGCTGAAGTTCTCGGGGTCGGCGCGATGCCAGAAGGGGTCCTCGGCGAACGCCTCGTTCATCGCCGAGATCACCGCGCCCGCGTCCTCTTCCCGATAGGCGCGCACGTCGATCCCCTCCGGGATGCGTGGAGCAGGCGGCCGCTCTGGCAGATCGATCTGCATCGTGAACGACGAACGCCAGTAGCGATAGCCACGCGCGCCGACGATTGCCTCGAGCTCGTGGCCCTGCGGAAAGTAGGCGCGCGCGCGACTGCCTCCGGCGCGCTGCTCGAGCCAGTCGAGAAACACGTCCCAGTGCCCGGGCGCCGCGACATCGAGCTGCACGTCCCGTCCGACGGTCACATCGCCGTACCCTGCCACCCGCCCGTCGAGCTCCAGCACGCGGACGTTCTCGTCGCCGACCTCGGAGTCGCGGAGCCAGGCGAGCACATCGGCGGCCTCGAGCGGCCGCCAGACGGGAAACGCCGCCCGAAACAGCGCGGCGATCTGCTCGGCATCGCTCTCGGTCGCGGGCCTAAGCAGGGACGAGCTCATCCAGTGTCTCCGGCAGCCCACGAAGGTCGGCGAGCTCGCGCGTCGGCTCCACCGTCGCCTGCTCGCCGAGCCGGTTGATCCAGATGCTCCGCAGCCCGAGCTCGTGCGCGGGAGCAATGTCGTGGAAGAGCGAAGCCGCAACGTGCGCGTGCCCTTCGCGAGGCGCGCGTGTGCGGTGGAAGAACTCGTCCCAATGACGATGCGCGGGCTTGTAGGAGCCGATCTCCTGCGCAACGACGACCTCGTCGAACTGGACTCCGATCTGCACTTGCGAGGCGGCGATGAAGTCGTCGTCCGTGTTCGACAGGATCGCGAGCTTCCAGCCGCGTCGCCGCGCCTCCTCGAGCGACGCGCGCGCCTCGGGAAACGCGCGCCAGCCGGGCAGCGACTCGGCGAGGCCGTGCACTTCGCCTTCCGGCGCGCCGAGAGCGCGCATCGCTTCCGTCAGCACCTCGCGATAGCTCCGCTCGCCCCCGGCCTGCAGCCCGGGCTCAAGCTCGTGGTAGCGCGCGAGCAGCGCGTCGATGTCAGCGTCGCCGAAGACACGCGCGAGCTCGGAGCGCACGCCGCCGTTCCAGTCGATCAACGTGCCGTAGCAGTCGAAGCTCGCCCAACGCTGCACGTCGAGACTCTACGCGGCGGCTTCGAGCGGCGGCTGGTACGCGAGGATCTCCCAGCCGTGCTCGTCGAGCCACTGCTTCGAGTCGCGGTAGCCCGGTCGCCGGCGCTCGACGAGCTTCCAGAATGCGATCCCGTGATGCAGCTCGACGAGGTGGCAC
>DASRGQ010000030.1:0-66711 GCA_035650975.1 Gaiellaceae bacterium | reverse complement strand
ACCCCGACGCTCGAGGACGTCTTCATCAACCTCACCGGACGGAGCCTCCGCTGACCGCCGCGAGCATCTCCGTCGAGTCCGGCACCCGCGCGGGCGCGTTCCTCGCCGTCCTCGAGCGCGACCTGTACGTGACGTGGAAGGAGCTGCCCGCGTTCCTGGCTCAGGTCATCCTGCAGCCGCTCTTCCTGCTCTTCGTGTTCGGAAAGGTGCTCGCCAGCCTGGGCTACACCCACACGGGTATGCCGACCTCCTCTTTCCCGGCCTGCTCGGGCTCACGGTCGTCCTCACGTCGATCCAGGCACTCGCGTTCCCCCTCGTCGCGGAGTTCGGCTGGACACGCGAGATCGAAGACCGCCTGCTCGCCCCGATGCCCACCAGCTTCGTGGCCGCCGAGAAAGTGCTGTTCGCGATGCTGCGCGCCTTCGCTGCCACGCTTCTCATGATCCCAATCGGCTACCTGGTCCTCGGGCACATCCCGTGGATCTGGGCGAACGTCTGCTGGTTCGTCGCAGCGCTCATCCTCGGGTCGCTCGTCGGCCTGATGAGCGTCGGAGTCCGAGGCTTCTACCGCCGGGCGATCGACTAACAACTCGTAGGGCTAGGGAACCGTCAGTACACTCGATCGCATGGTGAAGATCGTCGTGACAAACCTCAAGGGCGGGGTCGGCAAGACCACCACGGCCGTCTATCTGGCAGCTGAGGCCTCGGCGCGCGGCCACGGACCTGTCTTGCTGGTCGACGCCGATCGGCAGGCGACTGCTGCAGAATGGCTCGAGGAGCGGCCGCTTCCCGACGTCGAGGTGCTCGAGGCGCCATCCGAGCGGACACTCGCGCGCGCGATGGCCGGCAACGCCGAGACGGTGGTCGTCGATCTTCCGCCCGGCGACGAGCGCCTCGTGCAGTCTGCGATCACGGCCGCGGACGCGGTCGTCATACCCACGCGCGCAGGCGGCGTCGAGTTTGCGCGCGTCGCCTACACCCTGGAGCTCATCCCTGCGAAGACACCGCGCGGGATCGTGATCACCGCGGCACGCCTCGGCACGAACGATCTACAGGAAACGATCGGCTGGTGGAAGAGTCAGAACGTCACGATTTGGGGCGTCGTCCCGGAGCGGGTGGGGATCGCCGCAGGGCCGGAGGCACGCTTGTACCGCGATGGGCTCGACGAGTACGGCAGAGTCCTGCGACGCGTCCTTCGCTCGCGTTGACGACGTGGCGTTACGCTTGACCCTCGAGTGACGGAGACGGCACGCCGAGCAATGCACGTCGCACTGCTCGGGCTCGGCGAGGCCGGCTCGGCATTCGCAACCGACCTGATCGTACTCGGCGTGCCCACTGCCGGGTGGGACCCTGTCGCGGCGCGATCCGTCTCGGGTCTGCGCCGAGCAGAGACCGCGCTCGATGCGGTGGCCGGAGCGGAGCTCGTGCTGAGCCTCAACTCGAGTGCGAGTGCGCTCGCCGCAGCCGAGGCCGCCGTGGCGGGTCTTTCGCCGCGAAGCCTCTTCGCCGATCTGAACACGACCGGCATCGCGACGAAGCGAGAGATTGCCGCAGTCGTCCGCGCGGCCGGCGCGTCGTTCGCAGACGTCGCGCTCCTCGCCCCGGTGCCCGGCCGAGGGATTCGCACGCCCGCGCTCGCCTCGGGCGACGGCGCTGCACGCTACGCGGAGATCCTCGGTTCGCTCGACGTCACGGTCGACGTCGTCGGCCCTGAGCCGGGGGACGCGGCTGCGCGAAAGCTCATGCGCAGCGTCTTCATGAAGGGCCTCGCCGCCGCCGTTCTCGAGAGCCTCGCCGCCGCAGAGGCCGCCGGCTGCCCCGAGTGGCTCCGCGCGGACATCGAAGCGACGTTGCGCGACGCCGACGAGCATCTCGTCGATCGTCTCGTCGACGGAAGCAGGCGGCACGCCGTGCGACGGACCGCGGAGATGGAGGCTGCCGTCGAGCTTCTGCGCGAGCTCGGCGTCGAGCCGCACGTCGCGCAGGCGGCAGCCGACGTCCTGCGCGGCTTGGCATAAGGTCGAGGTGTGAGCGACGAGCTCGAGATTCGGCGAGTGGTCGAGCAGTGGGTGGTGTGGCGCGACGCCGGCGACTGGGAACGCTTCGCAACGGTCTGGCACGAGGACGGCTTCATGATGGCGACGTGGTTCCAGGGGTCGGGGGCCGACTTCGTCCGCGTCTCCCGCGAAGGCTTCGAGCGCGGTGTCAGCATTCTCCACTTCCTCGGCGGCTGCACGGTCGAGCTCGCCGGCGGCCGTGCGATCGCGCAGACGAAGATGACGATCTCGCAGCGAGCGACGGTGCACGACGTGCTCTGCGACATCGTCTGCACCGGCCGCTTCTACGACTTCTTCGAGCGGCGCGACGGGCGCTGGGCGATCGTGCTGCGGCAGCCGATCTACGAGAAGGACCGGCTGGACCCTGTCGACCCGCACGCTTCGCTTGAGCTCGACGCGGACCTGCTCGAGCGGTTCCCGCCGGGCTACCGGCACCTCGCCTACGCGCAGGCGCAGATCGGCTACGACGTGAAGGCCGACATGCCGGGGCTGACCGGCCCGCAGGTCGACTACCTCTACGAGCGCGGCGCGCGCTGGCTCGCGGGCGGCGATCACGGCGACCCGCTCGTCACGACGCCGCCGCACGGATGAGCGACGAGCAAACGCCGACGGCTGCGATCACAGCGAAAGCGATCGCGAGCTTCGACGGCTGCCCCGACCCGAGGCTGCGCGAGCTCATGCAGTCCTTCGTGTCGCACCTGCATGCGTTTGCGACCGAGGTCGAGCTCGGCGAAGCCGAGTGGCGTTCGCTGATCGAGCTGCTGACCGCGACCGGACAGATCACCGACGAGCACCGGCAGGAGTTCATCCTCTGGTCGGACGCGCTCGGTCTGTCGATGCTCGTCGACGCGCTCGCGCACCCGGCTGCAAGCGGCGCGACCGAGTCGACGGTGCTCGGGCCGTTCTACGTCCCCGGCGCGCCTCGCCGCGCGTACGGCGAGAGCATGGCGGCCGAACCTGCAGGGATTCCGGCGTTGGTGCACGGCCGCGTGCTCTCGACCGCGGGCGAGCCGATCCCGGGCGCCGAGCTCGACGTCTGGCAGAACGGCGCCGACCAGCTCTACGCCGTGCAACGCCCGGAGGCGCCGGAGGATCATTTGCGCGGGCGGTACGAGACACGCGAGGACGGCAGCTTCGCCTTCGTCGCCGTGCGACCCGTCGCGTATCCGATTCCCGACGACGGGCCAGTCGGGCGGATGCTGGCCGCGACAGGCCGTCACCCGTGGCGCCCTGCGCACATCCACATGATCGTGCGCGCGCACGGGTTCAAGACAGTGGCGACGCACATCTTCGATTCGGCGAGTGACTACCTCGACTCCGACGCGGTCTTCGCGGTCAAGCGCTCGCTCGTGCGCTCGTTCGTCGAGCGCACGTCGGACGACCCGGAACGGCCGCCGGGCATCGACGGCGACTGGGTGTCGCTCGAGCTCGACCTCGTGCTGGACAGCGTCAGGTAGCT
Source organism: Gaiellaceae bacterium (assembly GCA_035650975.1). Lineage (GTDB taxonomy): Bacteria > Actinomycetota > Thermoleophilia > Gaiellales > Gaiellaceae > PALSA-600. The sequence goes on along the minus strand of DASRGQ010000030.1, from coordinate 63,195 downwards.
GCGCGGGCCGCGGACGCCGCGCGGCGGCGGTTGATCAAGCGCGAGGCAACCACGGCGATCACGAGGATGCCGCCGTAGAAGAGCGACTGCACGTACGTCTGGGCGCCGAGGAGGTTCATGCCGTTCACGCCGACGGCCAGGAAGAAGACCGAGATGCCGGCTCCGATCGCGTTGAACCGCCCCGGCTGGATCGTCGTCATACCGAGGAAGACCGCGGCGTACACCGACAACAAGAGGTTCCCCGCGCCCGGCGTCGCGGACCCGAGCACGCCGTCGTTGATGATCCCCGAGATCGACGCGATCAGCCCTGCGATCACAAAGCCCGAGAATCTCATCGAGCCGACTCTGAAGCCGCTGAGCCGTGCGACCTCACGTGACTGACCGATGAACAACGCACGCTGACCGAACGCCGTGAAGGTCAGCACGTACCACATGATCAGCATGATTACGACGCCGTACCAGAAGTCGAGCGGAATGCCGAAGAGCTCGTGGATGACGGTCCAGTCGGTGAGCTTCGTCGAGATGCCCGGCACGGTCTGCTGGTTGGGCAACCAGAAGGCGATGCCGTTCATGACGCTGCCCGTGGCGAGCGTGATGATGAACGGGTTGACGTCGAACTGGACGACGATCCAGCCGTTCACGATGCCGCACACGAGGCCGACGACGAGACCGGCGATGATCGATGGGACGATTCCCCAGCCGTGGTTCACGTTCAGCCACCCGACCAGCACCGACACGAGGCCGGAGTTCTCGGCGACAGACAGGTCGAGGTCGCCGTTCGTAAGCGGCACGAGCAGCGCCATCACGAGCACGAGCCCGACGGCGTTCAGCCCGAAGATGGTGGTGAAGTTCGTCCACTGGAAGAACGTGTCGGGGCGGGCAAAGCTGAAGCCCGCGATCAGTACCGCGAACGCGATCGGGAGCAGCGACGCCTCGAACGTGCGCGCGCTGAAGATCCGCGAAGAGCCTCGACGAAAGGCCGTGCGCTCCGCATCCGTTCCCGCGCTCATTCCCGCTCCGGCGCCGGCCAAGCCGCCGCCTCCGCTCCTTGTGAGACTCCGTCGAGCCTACGTCTCATGCGGCGACCGCCGCTGCGCCGCGCGCAGAGATGGAATACACCTCGCTGGTGATCCGGTCACGGCTGTAGGGCGGAGCCATCGTGCCCGCGATCACGCCGCCGGCGCACAGCAGGATGCGATGCGCCATCGTCGCGAGCTCGTCGAAGTCGGTCGTCACCCAAACGATCGCCGCGCCTTCGGCGGCGCGCATTCGCATCAGCTCATAGATCTGCTGGCGCGTGGCGACATCGACTCCCTGGGTGGGCTCGTGCAGGAGAAGCACCTTCGGGCCCTGCTCGAGCCACCGCGCGAGCACCACCTTCTGCTGGTTGCCGCCGGAGAGCGCCGCCAGGTTCAGCGACGCGTCGGGTGGGCGCACGTCGTAGGCGACGGCGCGCTGATTCGCGGTGGCGAGGAGCTTGTCCAGACGAAGGAAGCCGCCCTGCACGAAGTTCTTGAGCGACAGCGACAGCATGTTCAGCGCGACCGGCAGGTCGGGGGCGACGCCCTGCTGCTTGCGGTCGGCCGGAACGAGCGCCATCCCGAGCTTGATCGACTTGCTCGGTGAGAGAGAGGAGACGTCGCCGCTCCAGTCCCCGATCGCGATCTCGCCGCTCGAGCCGGTCTCGTCGCCGAACAGCACGTAAGGCAGATCCTCGCTGCCCGCGCCGAGCAATCCTGCGATCCCGAGGATCTCGCCCGCGCGCACCGCGAAGGTCATGCCGTTGACCCGGCCGCCGCGCACATCCTTCACAGAGAGCGCAACGTCGCCCGCTGCGTCGACGGCTGCGTCCGTGGCGCCGCTCGTGGCCCGCTCGATCGCCGCGCGGTCCATACGGTGCCCCGAGACGAGCTCGATGAGATCGGCGTCGGACACGCCGTTGACGACGACGTCGCCGACCTTCGCGCCGTCGCGGAGGACGACCGCGCGGTGCGCGATCTCGCGCACGGCCGAGATGTCATGGGAGACGAACAGCACACCGATTCCGTCGTCCGTGACACGGCGAACCAGATCGAACAGGAAGACCTTCTCGTTCTCGGGCAGGAAGACAGTCGGCTCGTCGAGGATCAGCACGCCGCCGCTCTGCTCGTGTTGCTCGCGGTATTCGCGCAGCTCCTCCGCGGCGCGCACGATCGCCAGCAGCGCCTGGGATGTCGGGCGCAAGCGACCGACCTGTGCGCTGGGATCGAGCTTGACTCCGTAGCGCTCGAAGATCCGACGAGCGCGCATCCGCTCGGCTCGCCAGTTGATGGGCGCAGCCGAGCCGAGTCCGCGTGTCACGCGATGCCCGACGAACAGGTTCTCGACCACGTGCAAGTCGGCCGCCAGACCGAGATCCTGGTAGACGAACGCGAGCCCGATCGTGCGCGCCCGGTTGAGCGGCACCGGAAGCGGCACGTCGGCGCCGTTCAGCCGCAGCTCCCCGCCGGGCTCGGGCTCGTGGTAGCCGGAGAGGATCTTGACGAGCGTCGACTTGCCGGAGCCGTTCTCGCCCAGCAGCGCGACGACCTCGCCTGCGTCGATCGTGACGTCTACGCCGCAAAGTGCCTGGAAGGCGCCGAAGCTCTTGGCGAGATTCTTCGCCTCGAGCGCCGCCGCGGCACTCCTCGAGGGATCGGCGGGCGCCGCCGGATCAGTCTGACTGCTCATCGTTCGACAGTTGTAGTGATCCGAGCGGCGCCCCGCTTCATCGTTTACTTGGTGACCCCCCACAGCCTGAGGTAGTCCTTGGCGAAGGCGCCGTTGCTGTACGCCTTGTCGCTGTAGTTGTTCCCCTTGGAGAACGTCGCCGCGTTGCTCTTCGTGAAGTACATGTTCGGCGCGATCTCCTTCCCGACCGGAGCAGCCGGTTTGCCCGCCAGCAGGCGGATCACCTGGTCGAGCTGGTTGTACGCGTCCCAGCGCTCATCGGGGCCCGAGTCACCGGCGAAGATCGAGTTCGTCTCGACGGTCTTGATCTCGGCGATGCCGCCGCCCCAGGCGTAGAGCTTCAGACCGGGGTGACTCGATGCAGCGCGCTGCACGACGCTCACGATGACGTCGCTCTCGCCGTCGAACGTCACGATGACGGCGTTGATCTTGGAGTCGCCCTGGAGATCGGTCGCGATCGCCTGCTGCTCCTTGGTGCTACCCCAATCCTGAGTGCCGAAGTCCTCCTGCTTCTCGATCGTGCAGGTCTTCGCGCACCACTTCTGCATCGCAGCCTTCAGCGCGTTCGTCGCACCGGAGTACTGAGCGACCTGAGGGCTGTTGACGAACAGAACGTGCGCGGGCTGGCCCTTGAGGTTGACCAGTGCCTGCGCCAGGTCGGTGGTCACGCCGCCTGCGGTGTCGACACCGCTCTCGGCCGAGAGATTGGTGAGCGGGAAGGCGGCATTGCCGCCGATCTGGTTGTAGTTGCCGTCGATCACCGGGATATGAGCGTTGGCGAGGGCCTGCAGCTGCGGCCCGACGGCGCTGGCGGCGGGACCGCACAACATCACGACGGCATTTGCCTTGTCGGTGAGCGCAGTGCTGAGGTTTGCCTGCCAGCTCGGCGGGCCCGCAGTGGTGTTCAGCGGGATGACCGTCGCGCCGAGTGCCTTGGCCTCCGCATCGAGATAGCCCTGCTGGCCCTTCAGGTTGCAGGCGTCGATCTCGGAGCTGATCGGGAACGTCACGATCTTCTTGCCCGCGAGCGCAGCCTTCGCGTTGACCGCCGGGCCGGGAGCGTGCCAGGTGGGCGCGGTCTGCGCCTTGGCGACGAACGCCTTCAGCTGAGCGAGCTCAGCGGGGCTGATCGCCGTGGAACGCGCGGAGGCGCCGGAGACGCCGGCTACCACTGCGGCTGTAACCACGAGGGGGATTGCGGCGAAGCGCCCGTAGGCGAAGAGCCGCCGGTGGAGCGAACTCATAGCAGTACCTCTCTCCTATCGCTGATCGACAGCACAGTACTGTTCGTCTTTTGCGATGCAAGGGCGGTCGGGCCGAGCCCACTGACGGTAGAGATGCCCTTCTGGCCTTCCGCAGCCCGCATGTTGTGGCCACGATTGTATACAATCGCGTGCTCAATGTCACGCATCTGCGAGTGCCGGTACGAGCTCCTGCCGTTTCGCAGCAGCGAGGAGCAGGCAGCCGAGATCGAGACTCCGCTCCGGCTCACGGTGACGGCCTCGCCGAAGCACGGCATCGACCGCAGCGTCGACTACGGTGAACGGCTGCGTGCGCTCGGGCATCACGTGACGCTCCATCTCGCTGCGCGCATGGTCAGGGGGCGAGACCACCTCGATTCGATCCTGACGCGCACCGGCGAGGCTGGGATCGACGACCTGTTCGTGGTCGGCGGCGACCTGCACGACCCGGTCGGCCCGTACGAGTCGGCGGGCGATCTGCTCGGCGACCTCTCCGGCCATCCGCTGCGGCCGCCCGCGATCGGGATCGCGGGCTATCCCGAAGGGCATCCGTTGATCGATGAGCGTCGGCTTGCGGAGGCGCTCGCGCGGAAAGCGCCGCTCGCGACGTACATGGTCTCGCAGATGTGCTTCGACGCGAACGTGCTGCTCGCCTGGCTCTCGCGGCTGCGTGCGAGCGGGATCACGCTTCCGCTCTACGCGGGCGCGACGGGGCGCGTAGACCGGCGGCGGCTGCTCGAGATCTCGGTGCGCATCGGGGTAGGCCCGTCGCTTCGGTTCCTGCGCAAGCAGCGCGGTGTCGGCCGGCTGCTCCGCGGGTCGGGCGACGCTGCGCAGCAGTTCCACGATGCAATCGACGCACGCCGCGACGATCCGCAGCTCGGCATCGCGGGCTTCCACTTCTTCACCTTCAACGAGCTCCAGGCGACCTGGCGGTGGCAGCAGGAGCGCTGTGCGCACGAGGCACGCCCCGTGGCCGACGCCCGGCAAAGATGACCGAGCCGGGCGTCCATCCCGTCCCGAGCGACGCGGCCCGCGAGCTCGTGCGTGGCGCGATCGACTACCACGTGCACGTCTCGCCCGACTTCGTCGATCGACGGATCGACGACCTCGGGCTCGCCCGCCGCTGCCTCGAGACGGGGCTCGGCGGGTTCGGGCTCAAGTCGCACTACACCGCCACCGCGGAGAGAGCACGCGTCGTCGCCGCGGCATCGCCCGGCGTGACCGTGCTCGGCACGATCACGCTCAACGCGGCGGTCGGCGGACTGAATCCGCTCGCGGTCGAGATCGCAGCGCGCGAGGGCGCGCGCATCGTCTGGCTCCCGACCGTCTCGGCCGTGAACGAGCAGCACGAGCTGACCGAGGCGCGCGCGTCGGGCAACGTGCCGGTCTGGGTCGCCTTCGAGCTCTCGCTGCGTGACGCGGGGGTCCGGCCCGAGCCGGTGCACGTGGTGGACGAGCACGGCCGCCTCACGGAGGACGCCGTGCGCGTGCTCGACGTCGTCGCGCGACACGACCTCGTGCTCTGCACGGGCCATCTCGGGCGGGACGAGATCTTTGCCGTCGTCGCCGCGGCCGCCGAGCACGGCATCCGCAACGTCGTCGTGACCCACCCGGAATTCCCGTCGCAGTCGATCGACCCCGCCGACCAGGTCGAGCTCGCGGACATGGGAGCCCTGATGGAGCGCGTCTTTACAACGGCGTACACCGGAAAGACGACGTGGGAGCGCGTATTCGAGGCGACGCGAGCGGTCGGAGTCGAGCGCACGGTCTGGGCGACGGATCTCGGCCAGGTCGCGAACCCGCCGGTCGAGGACGGGCTCGCGCTGATGGCGGAGGCGTTCCTCGACGCCGGCTTCACGGACGACGACGTGCGCACGATGGCGGTGACGAACACGCGGCGAATCGCCGGGCTCGTGGAGCAGGTTGCGCTATGAGCAGGAAGTTGCTCGTCATCGGAGCGCACTCCGCCGACTTCGTGTGGCGCGCCGGAGGCGCCGTCGCCGCGTGCACCGCCGCGGGCGGCACGGCGGAGGTCATCGCGCTCTCATATGGGGAGCGCGGCGAGAGCGGTGAGCTGTGGAAGCAGCCCGACCAGACCGTCGACAACGTCAAGCGGATTCGCCACGGGGAAGCGGAGCGCGCGGCTGCGCAGCTCGGTGCGACCTTCCGTTGCCTGGACTTCGGTGACTACCCGCTGGAGATCGACCAGGACCGGCTACTCGCGATCGCGGACGTCATCCGCGACGCCGCGCCCGACGTGCTCGTGACGCACACCGATACCGATCCCTTCAATCCCGACCACGGTCTCGCCTGCACCGCAGTCGCGCGCGCTCGTTCGCTGGCCGCGGGCGCCGGCGTGCCGAGTGCGTTCCGCGCTGTACGCCCGCCTGCGCTCTACCTGTTCGAGCCGCACCAGCCCGAGCTCTGCAACTTCACGCCGACAACGTTCGTCGACATCACGAGCGTTGTCGAGGCGAAGCAGGCGGCGATGGCCGAGATGAAGGCGCAGCAGTATCTGCAGACGTACTACGCGCAACGCGCCGAGCAGCGCGGGAATCATGCGCGGCGCGCCACCGGCAACGACGCGATCCGTCAGGCCGAGGCGTTCATGCGCGTCATCCCCGACGTGCTGGATCAACTGTGAGCACGACGACGGAGCTCGCACGGCTTGGCTCGGCCACGGTGTACGAAGCCGGAGGGCGGCGCGGCTACGTCGACGCAGACCTCGTCCAGGTCGTGTCCGGAAGTGCGGTCGCCGGCCCGGCGCGCACGGTTCGCTGCGGACAGGACGACAACCTGATGGTGCACGCCGTGATGGCGGAGGTACAGCCCGGCGACGTGCTCGTGCTGACGATGCCCGACCCCGCGCCGGTCGCGCTCGTCGGCGAGCTCCTCGCGACGCAGGCGAAGGTGCGCGGCGCAGCAGGCATCCTCGTCGATGCCTCCGTGCGCGATGCGGATCAGCTCGCCGAGCTCGGGCTGCCCATGTGGGCGCGCTGGGTGCGAATCCGGGGCGCGACCAAGAAGATCGTCGGCGAGATCGACGTTCCCGTCGTCGTCGGAGGTGCCACGATCCGGCCGGGTGACCTGCTCGTGCTCGACCGCGACGGCGTCGCGGTCGTCGAGCGCGAGCGCGTCGACGAGGTGCTCGCCGCGTCGAAACAGCGCGAGGAGAAGGAGCTCGTCAAGCGCGGCCGCCTCGAAGACGGCGAGCTCTCGTGGGAGATCGACGGCCTGCGCGAGAAAGCCGGGCTGTGAAGGAGCCCGTGTACGACGTCGCACATCTCGGCCGCGTGGAGCTGCTGACGCCCGATCTCGACGCGAGCCTCGACTTCTTCGTCTCCGTGCTCGGCATGGACGAAGTCGAGCGCGCCGGCGAGTCGGTGTTCCTGCGCGCGTGGGGCGACTACGAGCGCGCGACGCTGCGACTCACCGCCGCGGAGCGTCCGGGGCCGGGGACGATGGCGTGGCGGACGACGAGCGACGCCGCGCTCGTGCGGCGCGTCGCGGCGATCGAGGCGACGGGCCGCGGGCTCGGCTGGGAAGACGGGCTCGCGGGGCACGGACGCAGCTACGCGTTCGCCGATCCCGACGGGCACCGCATGTCGATCTACTACCAGAGCGAGTACTACTCCCCGGCGGGTGCGCAGATTCCCACGCTGAAGAACCAGCCGCAGCGCATGTCGGTGCGCGGCGCGGCCGTGCGGCGCCTCGATCACATCAACGTCTGGTGCCGCGATATCGACGCAAACGCGGACTACATGGTCGACGTCCTCGGCTTCCGCGTCAGCGAGCAGGCGGTCGATGCCGACGGGCACAGGACGGGCGCGTGGCTGCACGTGACGCCGAAGTCCTACGACCTCGCCTACGGCCGGGTCGACCCGGTCGGCGCAGCGGCACGCCTCCACCATGTCGCCTACGCCGTCGACGCGCGCGAGTACGTGCTGCGCGCGGCCGATGTCTTCGTCGACGCCGGCGTGCGAATCGAAGCTGGCCCTGCCAAGCACGCCGTCCAACAGACGACGTTTCTCTACGCATTCGAGCCGGGAGGCAACCGCGTGGAGATCATCACGGACGGGCGGCTGCTGCTCGCGCCGGATTGGCAGCCGATCACCTGGACGCCCGAAGAGCGTGCACGCGGCCAGGCGTGGGGCACAACGATGCCCGAGAGTTGGTTCACGTATGCGACGCCGCCCGTTGACGCGGCAGGATCGAGAGAAACGGAGTTGTCATGAGCGTAGGCTTGACGGAGCTCATCAAAGAGCGCAGGCGGCGGCTTGTCCGGCGCCGGAGCGGAATGGTCATCGGACAACCGAAGGTTGTCCGATGAGCGCGAAGAACCTGCAGGAGATCGTCGACTCGAACGACGTTGTGGACATGCTGCGGAACTCGCAGCTCGGCGCCTACATCTACCCCGTCGTGCCCGCAGAGTTCACGAACTGGCGGCGCGAGCAGCGCGCCTGGCGTGAAACCGCGTGCCTCTACGACCAGTCGCACCATATGGTGAACCTCTTCGTCCGCGGCTCGGGAGCGCTGCAGGCGATCTCCGACACGGCGATCAACAGCGTCGCCGACTTCCCACTCGATCGTGCGAAGCAGTACATCCCGGCGACACCGGCCGGAAACGTGATCGGCGACGGCATCCTCTTCCATCTCCAGGACGAGGAGTTTCTCTTCGTCGGACGCTCGCCGGCCGCGAACTGGCTTCGCTACCACGCGGAGACGGGAGGCTACGACTGCGAGGTCGAGCTCGACGACCGTTCCCCGATGCGTCCCTACGGCAATCCGGTGACGCGCAGGCTCTGGCGCTTCCAGGTGCAGGGCCCGAACGCGTGGCAGGTGCTCGAGAAGGTGAACGGCGGCCCGATCGACCAGTCGAAGTTCTTCCGCCTCGGCACGATGAACGTCGCCGGGCGGCAAGTGCAAACGTTGCGGCACGGGATGGCGGGCGCGCCGGGCCTCGAGCTGTGGGGGCCTTACGAGACGCGCGAGGAGTCGCGTCAAGCGATCCTCGATGCAGGTCGCGAGTTCGGTCTCGAGCCGGTCGGGTCGCGTGCGTACTCGTCGAACACGCTCGAGTCCGGCTGGATCCCCTCCCCGCTCCCGGCGATCTACACGGGCGACGAGCTGCGCGCGTACCGCGAGTGGCTGCCTGCAGACAGCTACGAAGCGGTGAACGCGCTCGCGGGAAGCTTCGTCTCGGACGACATCGAGGACTACTACCTGAACCCGTTCGAGCTCGGCTACGGCCACATCGTGAAGTTCGACCACGACTTCGTCGGCCGCGATGCGCTCGCGCAGGTCGATGCGGAGTCGCAGCGCAAGAAGGTGACGCTCGAATGGTCGAACGAGGACGTCACGGAGATCCTCGGCTCGGTGTTTGCACCGGAAGGCGAGGGCTACCAGTTCTTCGACTTGCCGAACGCCAACTACGCGTCGTCGAACTTCGACTCGGTGCTCGGCGACGACGGCAATGTGGTCGGGCTGTCGCTGTTCACGGGCTACAGCGCGAACGAGAAGCACGCGCTCTCGCTCGCGGTCGTCGATCCGGACGTCGAGATCGGCAGCACGGTTACGATCGTCTGGGGCGAGCCGGACGGCGGGACGCGGAAGTCGACCGTCGAGCCGCACCGCCAGAAGGAGGTGCGCGCGGTCGTCAGCCCCGTGCCGTACGCGAAGGTTGCGCGTCTCGACTACGCGGACGGAGGCTGGCGCACCACGGGAGGCGCGGCCTGAGCACGGAAGCCGCACCGCGCCCCACCTCGGCCCGTCCGCCCGACGCCTATCGCCTCCTGCGCGACGCGATCGTCTCCGGGCGCCTGCAACCGAACCAGCGGTTGATCGAGGCCGATCTCGCGCAGTCCCTCGGCGTAGGGCGCGCGGCAATCCGTACCGCGCTCGTCCGGCTCGAGCAGGAGAGCCTCGTCGAGCGCGAGCGGAACCGTGGAGCTCGGGTGCGCATGATCTCGCTGCCGAGGGCGATCGAGATCCTGCAGGCGCGTGAGGTGCTCGAAGGCTTGACCGCGCGCAGAGCCGCCGAGCACATCACAGCGAAGGATGCGGCCGTGCTGCGCGCCGACCTTGCAGCGCAGCGCAAGCAGCTCGACCGTGGCGACCTGCTCGCCGCGTCCGATGCGAACGCGGCCTTTCACCGGCGAATCGTGACGATCGCGCGCCATGAGACGGCGGAACGACTGATCTCGTCGCTCCACGCGCAGATGGTTCGCTTCCAGTACCGCACGATCCTCGCCCCGGGGCGCTCCGAAAGCTCCTTCGCAGAGCACCTCGCAATCGCCGACGCAATCGCCGACGGCAATGCGCGCGCCGCCGAGCGGGCGATGCGGAGGCACATCGCCAACGTCAGCGCTGCACTGCAGTCCTCGATCTCCAACGGAGGAGGGAACGTCGGATGAACGGCGAGAGCCTCGAGCAGGCGATCACACGGGTGGGAAGCCCGGTCGAGCTGCTGCGCAACGCGACGGCGCGGCCGTACACGTTCCCGGTCACCCCGGAGTTCAGCAACTGGCGGTCCGAGCAGCAAGCATGGCGAGACACGTGCGCGCTGCTCGACCAGTCGCACCACATGGCCGATCTCTTCGTCCGCGGCCCCGGTGCCTTGCGGCTCTTCGAAGATCTCGGTGTCAACAACGTGTCGCGCTTCCGCCCGGAGACGGCGAAGCAATTCGTCGCGGTGAACCGGGACGGACACGTGATCGGCGACGGGATTCTCTTCTACCTCGGCGCGGACGACTTCGACTTCGTCGGCGCGCACCCGGCGATCGTCGACTGGGTGCACTACAACGCACTGGCCGGCGGCTACGACGTCGAGATCGAACGCGACGAGAACTCGCTCGACCGCGAAGGGCCGCCGAAGCTCTACCGGTACGAGCTGCAGGGACCGACGGCGAACGCGATCCTCGAGCGAGCGACGGGCGGTGCGCTCCCCGAGGTTGCGTTCTTCCACATGACCCGCTTCACGATCGGCGGCCGCGAGGTGCGCGCGCTTCGCCACGGCATGGCGGGGCGCCCCGGCTTTGAGCTCTTCGGACCGTGGGAGGACGGCGAGGCGGTGCGGACCGCCCTGCTCGAAGCAGGCGAGCCGCACGGCCTCACGCCTGCGGGTGCGAAGGCGTACTCGACGGCGAACCTCGAGTCCGGCTGGATCCCATCGCCGCTGCCCGCGATCTTCACCGACGACCTGCGCGAGTTCCGGGAGTGGCGCCGGGGAGCGCGCGCCGGGTCGCTGGGCGGCAGCTTCTCGTCGGACGAGATCGCCGACTACTACGTGACGCCGTACGACCTCGGCTACGGACGCCTTGTCGCGTTCGATCACGACTTCGTGGGCCGCCAGGCGCTCGAGCGCCTCGCCGATGGCGGTTCGCGCACCAAAGTGACGCTCGTCTGGCGCCCGGAGGACGTCGAACACGCGATCGGCACCCAGTTCGGCCGCGAGCGGTCCGCGAAGTACATCGACCTCCCGAAGGCCCGCTACGCCCTCTTCCAGTACGACGAAGTGCGGCACGGCGGCCGGCACGTCGGCGTGTCGATGGACTGCGGCTACGTCTACAACGAAAGGGCGATGGTCTCGCTCGCGGTGGTGGACGCCGCCGTTGCGGAGCCGGGGACCGAGGTGGTCGTCGTCTGGGGAGAGGAGCCCAACTCGACGAAGCCGCAAGTCGAGCCGCACGAGCAGATCGAGATTCGGGCGACGGTCGCCCCCGCTCCGCTCGGAGACTACGCGCGGCTGTCCTACCGCAGTTAGCCCCAGATCTCCTGCGCGACCTCGACGACGAGGCGAAGCTTCGCGATCTCCTCGTCGACGGTGAGCGCGTTGCCCTCGACGGTCGACGAGAACCCGCACTGCGGCGACAAGCACAGCTGATCGAGATCGACGTGACGTGACGCCTCGTCGACGCGCGCCTTGATCGCGTCCTTCGACTCGAGCTCGCCCCTCTTCGTCGTCACCAGGCCGAGCACGACCTGCTTCCCCTTCGGCACGAAGCGGAGCGGAGCAAAGCCACCCGAGCGCTCGTCGTCCCATTCCATGAAGAAGCCGTCCACGTCGAGCTCGTTGAAGAGCGCCTCGGCGACGAAGTCGTAGCCGCCTTCCGCCGCCCACGACGAGCGGAAGTTGCCGCGGCACATGTGCGTCGTCACCGACATCCCTTCGGGCCGAGACGCGAGCGCCTCGTTGATGTGGTGGATGTACTCGACGTGCTGGCGCGACGGGTCTCCGCCGATCGACGCGACATATTCGCGTTGATGAGGATCGTTGAGATACGCGAGGCTCGTGTCGTCGAACTGCAGATACGTGCAGCCGAGCTCGCCGAGCCGGCTCACCTCGTCCCGGTACGCGCTGGTCAGGCCGGCCCAGAACGAGTCGAGGTCGGGGTACACGTCAGGATCGATCGCCGCCTTGCCGCCGCGGTAATGGACCATGCTCGGCGACGGGATCGTCAGCTTCGGCACGGCCGTCGTCACTGCGGCCTGCAGGAACCGGAAGTCGTCGCCGAAGATCGTCTTCGAGACGCCGAGCTCGCCGTTCACGTGCAGCGCGGCGGGCGTGAACTCGATGTCTCCATCCGGGTTGTGGAACGTGACGGAGATGTGCCCGGCTTCCTTCTCGATGCCGTCGAGCTGGTAGATGAAGTCCATGTGCCACGACGCGCGGCGTAGCTCGCCGTCGGTCGCCGACTGGAGCCCGACCTCCTCCTGCATGCGCACGACCTCGCGGATCGCCTCGTCCTCGACGGCGTGCAGCTCGGCGTCGTCGATCCCGCCCGCGGCGTGCTCGCTGCGGGCAGCGAGCAGCTTCTTCGGCCGAAGCAGGCTGCCGACGTGGTCGGCACGGAAGGGCGGCGACGTGCGCTGGGCCACGCGACGGTGTATATCGCAGGCGTGTCGTCACCTGCGGATTTCAGCGTCGTCGAAGCGGCGGCGGCGCTCGCGCGTGGCGAGACGTCGTCGATCGAGCTCGTCTCCGCGTGCCTCGCGCGGATCCGCGAGCGCGACGGCGCGCGCAGCTTCGACGGGTCGCCGTCCTCGGTCAACGCCTGGGCGCGCACGTACGACGAGGATGCGTTGGCAGCGGCCGCGCGTGCGGACGCCCGGCGCGCTCGGGGCGAGGCGGGCCCGTTGTGCGGGATCCCGATCGGCTTGAAGGATCTGTACGCCGTCGAGGGCAAGCCGCTCACCGCATCGAGCCGCCTCCTCGACGACGTGCCTGCTCGCAGCTGTACCGCCTGGTCGAGGCTCGCGGCGGCCGGCATGGTGCTCCTCGGCCACGTGCACACGCACGAGTTCGCCGCCGGCGGAACGACCGACCAGGTCGGGAACCCGCATGCGCTCGACCGCTCGGCGGGCGGCTCGAGCGGCGGTTCCGCTGCTGCGCTCGCGTCACTGACGACGCCGGCCGCCACGGGAACGGACACGGCCGGGTCGCTGCGAATCCCCTCCGCGCTGTGCGGGACGGCGACGATCAAGCCGACGCGAGGCCTCGTTCCGATCGACGGCATCGTGCCGCTCTCACCGAGCTTCGACCATGCTGGGCCGATGGCGCGCACGGTCGAGGAGTGCGAGCCGCTGCTCGCGTGCCTCGCCGCCGTAACGCCGCCGGCCGACCGGCGTCCGCTCCGGCGTGTCGTCGTCTCTCCGCGCATCGCGGACCTCGACCCGGACGTCGCCGACGGGCTCGACGCCGCGCTCGCGCACCTGCCCGTCGTCGCCGTGCCGCCGATCGATCTCTCGCTCGACGTGGGGTCCGCTTTGCTCGACGTGCTGACGGCCGAGATGCTCGCGTATCACCGCCGCTTCGACGATCGCCGCGCGCTCTACCGGCCTTCCACGCGGGGCTACCTGGAGTACGCCGAGGAGCGGGCGCTGCGCGAGGACGAGCAGGCCGCTGCGCAGCGCCGGCGCGAGGCGGACTCGGCGCGTTGGATCGAGTGGTTCGACGAGAACACTGTCGACGCGATCGTCGAGCCGACGGTTCCGATCGTCGCGCGGCCTCGCGGCAACGGGTACGACGCGCCGTTCAGCGACCTGGCGGAGATCTCGCTCACGCATTACTGGAACTGGACCGGCTTTCCGGTCGTCGCGCTCCCCGCGGGGACCGGCGCGCGTAGCCGCCTGCCGGTCGGCGTCTCGCTCGTCGGGCGTCCCGGCGCCGACTGGGACCTGGTCGCGGCCGGCGCCGCGCTTCAAAGACAGCTGAGCTAAGCAGGCACGCTCATCACATGCGTCTCGGTGAACTCGAGCAGCCCTTCGCGGCCGAGCTCTCTGCCGATGCCGCTCTGGTTGAAGCCGCCGAACGGCGCGCGCTCGTCCACCGCTGTCGCGTTGTGGTTGTTGAAGAACGTCACGCCGGTCCGAAGCTGCCGCGCGACGCGCATCGCGTGCTCGTCGTCCGTAGACCAGACTGACGAGCACAACCCCGACCAGGTGTCGTTCGCGAGCGCGATCGCCTCCGCCTCGTCGTCGTACGGGATCACGGGCAGCGTCGGGCCGAACTGCTCTTCGCCGACGATGCGCAGTTCGTGATCGGGATCGAGCACGAGTGACGGCAACAGGTAATGCCCGTTGTCGGGGTCGCAGGCGAACGTTCCCGCCTCGCGCACCTCGGCCCCGGCCGAGCGCGCCTCGCTCACGAGCTCGCTGACGAAGTCGCGCTGGCGCTCGGTGTGGAGCGGCCCCATCGTGACCGCGGGATCGAGCCCGTTGCCGACGACGGTTTGCGCGAGCACGGACTCGAGCCCGGAGACGACATCGTCGAAGCGGCCGCGCGGGACGTAGAGCCGCTTGATCGCCATGCACACCTGACCCGTGGTCATGAACGTCGCCGCGGCGAGACGCTCGATCTCCGCGTCATCGAAAGCCGCGTCGTGCAGGACGACCGCCGGGTCGTTGCCGCCGAGCTCGAGCGTGACCCGCGTGATGTTCGCGGCCGCGGCTTGCATGATCTGCCTGCCGCCGCCGACGCTGCCGGTGAAGCAGACATGCTTCACGCGCGAATCGCCGATGACGACCGGCCCGATGACGGCGTCGGTGCCGGTGACCACGTTCAGGACGCCGGGCGGCAGCGCGAGCGCGAGATGGCGCAGCGTCCGCACCACCGACATCGGCGTCGTGGGCGGCGGCTTGACCACGACCGTGTTCCCGGACATGAGCGCGTACGGGAGGCTGGCGCCGAGAATCGCGAGTGGCCAGTTGAAGGGGAAGATGATCGTGACGATGCCCACCGGGACCTGCGCGATAGTCGTTGCGAACGGGGGCCCCGCGAGCGTCTCTTCCTCGTCGACGTGCGCGGCGGCGGCCGCCGCATGGTGGAACCGCCCGACGAGTACGAGTGGATCGATCGTCGCCTCGATCCGGGTCTTGCCGTTCTCGCGGACGAGCAGCTCGGCCCGCTCGTCGGCGTCCCCGTCGAGACCGGCGAGCGACGCGAGCGCCAGCCGCACACGTTCCGCGGCGGGCAGCGCCGCCCAGGCCGGCCACGCCCCGTGTGCCGCCCGGATTGCGTCCTCGGCGTCGGCGGCCGACGCCGCCGCAGCATGTCCGATCAACTCGCGGTTCGACGGGTCGTAGACCGGAAGGGAGCCGGCGGCCTCGCGCTCCTCGCCTCCGATCAGAAGCGGCGTGGACGTGACGCTCAGAGCCATCGCAGAGCCTCCTTCTCGGTCATCCCGCGAGTCGCGAACGATCCTAGTACGAACCCGTTTCGCTCCTGGTGCGAAGGGGATCGCGGCCCGATTTACAGCGAACCGGACCTCGACGGGAACCGGCTTCTACGTCGCCGCCCCCCGGCCGGCGTAACCCGCAGAATCCGCACCGCGCCGAGGGCCGGCGGAATCGCCGGCCCCGGCGTGTTGTCCAGCGGAGCAAGGAGAACGCGCGCGCGCAGGTTTAATAAGCGCCCAGTCAGAGACTCACATTGCACAGGTGAGAGCCGGCACGACGGAGGCGAGCACATGCGAACCAGATTCGAGAACCACGATCTTCTGACCGCGGGCCGGTCGCAGCTGATCGACGTCACCGACGACGTGTTGGACGTCGTCGAGCGTTCCGAAGTACAGGACGGAATGGTGGTCGTCTATTCGCCACACACGACCTGCGCCGTGCTGATCCAGGAGTGCGAAGACGGCTTCGGCGGCGACTTCGCCGAGCTGCTCGACCGGATCGCTCCTGCCGACGGCACGTACTACCGCCACGACGATCTCGAGATTCGCACGCAGGGCATCGAGGAGGACACGGCGCAGTTCCCGAACGGCCACTCGCACTGCCGCTCGGTACTGCTGTCCTCGTCGCAGACGATTCCGATCCACAACGGCCGACTGATGCTCGGACGATGGCAGCACATCTTCTTCTGCGAGCTCGACCGCGCACGTGAGCGCAAGGTGCTGATCCAGGTGCTCGGTGAGTGATGGCACCGTGCTGGTGCGCGAGCACCCGTCGAGCTGCGAGGACTGGTGGCCCGCACCGCAGGAGCTGCTGCGACGCGCACGCGGCGAGAATTTCGTCGTCGCGTCGCTGCTCGTCGGCAAGCGCACGGCCCGCCACCTGCGTGCGGTCTATCTCTTCGCACGACTCGTCGACGAGTGTGGCGACTCGGCGCCCGGTGAGCGGCTGCTTGCGCTCGACCGCGTCGAGAGCGAGCTGAACCGCGCGGCGAGCGGCTCGAGCCGTGATCCGGTCTTCCGCGAGCTCGGCGAGACCATGCGCGAGTGCGAGCTCCCCCGCTCCGCCCTCGCGCGGTTGATCGAGGCGAACCGAGAAGACCAGCGCAGGCCGGAGTACGAGACCTATGACGAGCTGCTCGCCTACTGCGACCTGTCGGCGAACCCGGTCGGCGAGCTCGTGCTTCACGTCTTCGGCGCCGCGACGCCCGCGCGCATCGCGCTTTCGAACAGCGTCTGCACCGCGCTGCAGCTGATCGAGCACTGGCAGGACGTGCGCGAGGACGCGCTGCACGGGCGAATCTACCTGCCGGGCGAGGATCGCCGCCGGTTCGGCGTCGAGAGGTTGGACCTCGTGCAGGACCGCGCCGGCGAGCCGCTTCGCCGGCTGCTCGAGCTCGAAGCGCACCGCGCGGCCGAGCTGCTGTCCGACGGCGCGCGACTCGTCGCGACGCTCAGCGGACGCGCGCGGCTGGCCGTCGCGGGCTATGTCGGCGGCGGTCACGCGACACTCGCTGCGATCGAACGGGCGGGCTACGACGTGCTCGCGGCCGTTCCCCGCGCGAGCAAGCTGCAACGCACGATCGCAACCGGGCGGGTGCTCGCAACGTGATTGCCCTGCTCGACCAGGCGTACGAGGACTGCGAGCGCGTCGTGGCGGCATCGGGGTCGAGTTTCCGCGCCGGTATGCGGCTGCTGCCGACGGATCGACGCCGCGCGATCTTCGCGGTGTACGCGCTCGCGCGGCGCATCGACGACATCGCGGACGGCAACCTGCCGCCGCAGGAGAAGCTCGCGCGACTCGAGCGCGTGCGCTCCGCCCTCGCCTCGCGGCGGACGCCTGAGGACCGCCTCATGCTCGCGGTGCGCGATGCGGCCGGGCACTATCCGATCCCGCTCGCCGCATTCGACGACCTGCTGGACGGCGTGGAGAGCGACGTGCGCGGCAGGCGGTATGCGACCTTCTCCGAGCTCGAGTCGTACTGCCGCTGCGTCGCGGGCTCGATCGGCCGGCTGTGCGTCGGCGTGTTCGAGACGCCCGACCGCGAGCGCGCCGAGCGGCTCGCGGACGACCTCGGCGTCGCGCTCCAGCTCGGGAACATCTTGCGCGATCTCGACGACGACTTGCGGCGCGGGCGTGTCTATCTGCCGAGCGCGGATCTCGAGCGCTTCGGCTGCAGCGCCTCGCCGACGGGCATCGCCGGCGACGCGACGCTCGTCGTCGCCTTCGAAGCCCAGCGTGCGCTCGAATGGCTCGGCCGCGGGCTCGCGCTCGTGCCGCTCCTCGACCGCGCGAGCGCGCGCAGCGTGCTCGCCATGGCGGCGGTGTACCGCGCGCTGATCGAGCGCATCGCCGACGAGCCGAGGCTGCCGCTGCAGGGGCGCGTGTCGCTCTCGCCGTGGCGCAAACGCGCCGTGTTCGCACGAAGCGTCGTGGGGCTCTCATGAGCGTAGGCTCGACGGAGCTCACCAAAGAGTCCAGGTGCCGGCTTTGCCGGCGCCGGAGCTGGAAATGAACGGACCGCGGATCGCCGTCGTCGGCGGCGGGCTGGCGGGCATCGCGGCCGCGGTCGCGTGCGCCGACGCAGGAGCAGCCGTGACGCTCTTCGAGTCGCGCAGGCAGCTCGGGGGCGCCACGTTCTCGATCCGCCACGACGGCTACTGGCTCGACAACGGCCAGCACATCGCCCTGCGCTGCTGCACCGCGTACCGCTCGCTGCTCGCACGGCTCGGAGTCGCCGATCGGCTCACGGTGCAGGAGCGCCTCGACGTGCCGGTGCTCGCACCCGGCGGCCGACGCGCGACGCTCGCACGCTACGCGTTACCGGCCCCGCTGCAACTCGCTCCGTCGCTTCTTCGCTACGGCCACCTGTCGGCGGGCGAACGCGCGAGCGCGCTCCGTGCGGTCGCACGCCTGCGGACACTCGACCCCGACGACAGCGCGCTCGACGGGCGAACGTTCGGCGACTGGCTGCGCGCGCACGGGCAGTCGGAGCGCGCGATCGGAGCGCTGTGGAATCTGATCGCCCTGCCGACACTGAACCTCGGCGCCGACGAGGCGTCGCTGCAGTCGGCCGTGTTCGTGTTCCGAACAGGGTTGCTCGATGAGTCCGACGCGTGCGACCTCGCTGTCCCCGCCGTCCCGCTGCGCGAGCTCCACACGCTTCCGGCCAAGCGCGCACTGCGCGCGGCCGGCGTCGAGCTGCGTCTACGGACACGCGTGCGGCAGGTCGAGTCGGCCGATGACGAGTTCCGCGTGGTGCTGGGCGATGTGAGCGAGCAGTTCGAGCGCGCGATCGTCGCCGTCCCGCACGACGTCGCACCGCGGCTCCTGCCCGACGGCATCTTCGACGCACGCGCCGCCGAGCAGCTCGGGTTCAGCCCGATCGTGAACGTGCACCTCGTCTTCGACCGGCGCGTGCTCGCGTATCCGATCGCGGCAGCCGTCGACTCGCCGGTGCAATGGCTCTTCGACCGCACAAGCGCGGCGGGGCTCGAGCGCGGCCAGCTCGTCTCGATCTCGCTCTCGAGCGCGACCGAGCACATCGGCCGCACCCGCGACGAGCTCGTCGGCGCGATGACCGCGGGCCTCGCAGACCTCCTGCCCGCTGCGCAGCACGCCGCCGTCGTCGACGCGTACGTGACGCGCGAGCCTCGGGCGACGTTCCGCGCCGCGCCCGGCACGCGCCCGCTCCGCCCGGGCGCACGCACGGCGCTGCCGGGGCTCGCACTCGCAGGTGCCTGGACCGAGACCGGCTGGCCCGCGACGATGGAGGGCGCCGTGCGAAGCGGCCGAGCGGCCGCCGAAGCGGTGCTCGCCCTTCCGCGCCGTCGCCGTTCGCCCGAGAGCCCAAAGGTCGCAGAGGTGGCGGCCGCATGACCACAGCACCCGAGCTCGGCACCGCCGGCGGCGCGGCCGCGACGGCGCTCGAGCGCTCCGTCGAGCACCTCCTCGACCTGCAGCATGAGGCCGGGTACTGGAAGGGCGAGCTCGAGACCAACGTGACGATCGACGCCGAGGACCTCTTCCTGCGCCACTATCTCGGCATCCTCGACGAGCAGACCGCGCGGCCGACCGCTCGCTGGATTCGTTCCAAGCAGCGCGACGACGGCAGCTTCGCGACCTTTTTCGGCGGGCCGGCGGACGTCTCGACGACGCTCGAGGCGTACGTCGCGCTGCGCGTTGCGGGCGACGACCCCTCCGCGCCGCACATGGAAGCGGCGGCGGCGTGCGTTCGGCGGGGCGGTGGCGTGGTCGCTTCCCGCGTGTTCACACGCATGTGGCTCGCGCTCCTCGGCCTCGCACGCTGGAGCGACGTTCCCGCGCTTCCGCCGGAGCAGATGCTGCTGCCGGCGCGCGCGCCGCTCTCGGTCTACTCGTTCGCATGCTGGGCACGCCAGACGATCGTCGCCCTCCAGGTCGCGACGACGCTGCAGCCGGTGCGCCAGGTGACGTTCGGGATCGGCGAGCTCGGCGAGGCCGCGGCGCCGCAAACGCCGCTCGTCGACCGCGCGCTCCACGCCTACGCGCGCACGCCGGTCCGGCGGCTGCGCAACGCGTCACTCGCGCGCGCCGTGCGCTGGATCCTCGAGCGGCAGGAGGCAGACGGCTCGTGGGGCGGCATCCAGCCACCGTGGGTGTGGTCGCTGATCGCGCTGCACGCATCTGGGCTCGGCCTCGATCACCCTGCGCTGGCGCGCGGTCTGCAAGGGCTCGAGGGGTTCACGGTCGAGGACGCGCAGGGGCGACGGATCGAGGCGTGCCAGTCGCCGGTCTGGGACACAGCGCTCGCCGTGATCGCGCTGCTCGACGCGGGCATCGACCGCGAGCATCCGAGCATCCGTCGCGCGTCCGACTGGCTCGTCGCGCGCGAGATCCGCCACCGCGGCGACTGGACGAAGCGGCGGCCTCAGCTCGAGCCGAGCGGCTTCGCCTTCGAATTCGAGAACGCGTGGCACCCGGACGTCGACGACACCGCCGAGGTCGTGATGGCGCTCAGGCGCGCCGGCGCGGGCGGCGCGGCGATCGAGCGGAGCGTTGCATGGC
The DNA here is from genome assembly GCA_035650975.1 of Gaiellaceae bacterium. GTDB lineage: Bacteria > Actinomycetota > Thermoleophilia > Gaiellales > Gaiellaceae > PALSA-600. The sequence goes on along the minus strand of DASRGQ010000030.1, from coordinate 42,523 downwards.
TGCTCGGGATGCAGTGTCGAAACGGAGGCTGGGCGGCGTTCGACGTCGAGAACGTGAGCAAGCTGCCCGCACTCCTTCCGTTCTGCGACTTCGGCGAGGTGACCGATCCGCCGAGCGCCGACGTGACGGCGCACGTGCTCGAAGCCCTCGCGCTCGAAGGGCTCGCCGGCAACTCGGCGATCCGTCGCGGCCTCGACTATTTGCTGGCCGAGCAGGAGCCGGACGGATCGTGGTTCGGCCGTTGGGGCGCGAATCACGTCTACGGCACCGGCGCGGCCGTGCCCGCCCTCGCCGCCTGGGGGCTGCGTGAGCATCCGAGCGTCGGGCGCGCGATCCGCTGGCTGCGCTCGGTGCAGAACGACGACGGCGGCTTCGGCGAGGACCTCCGCTCCTATCGCGACGTTGCCTGGCGTGGGCGCGGCGCATCGACTGCGTCGCAGACGGCCTGGGCGCTCCTCGCGTTCCACGCCGCACACGTCGACGACGGCGACGTGGCGCGCGCGGTGGCGTTCCTCGCCGAGACACAGGCGGACGACGGCAGCTGGGACGAGCCCTACTTCACCGGCACCGGCTTCCCGGGCGACTTCTATTTGAACTACCACCTCTACCGGCAGGTGTTCCCGGTTTCCGCGCTCGGCCGTCTCTCCCACCAGGGGGTGAGAGCGTGACGAGCGACTCCGTGCTCGTTTTCGCGCCGCTCCGCTTGGAGGCGGCATGCGTCTCGCGCGGGTTGCACCGTGCGCGCGTCATTCGATCGGGAATGGGACCCGAGCGTGCGCGCATCGCCGCTGCGCGCGGTCTCGCAGTCGAGGCCGCGCGCGGCGTCGCAATCGCCGGGCTCTGCGCTGCCGCGTCCCCGGGGCTCGCGGCGGGTGACGTCGTGCTCGGCGCGGAGCTGCGAAGCGACGACGCGAGGCCGGTCACTGCGGCGGGCAGTCGGCTGCTCGAGACCGCGCTTCGCCGTCGCGGGGTGCGTGCGCGTGCGGGTGTGCTGGCTTCCGTCGGGCGCGTAGCCGGGCCGACCGAGCGGCGCTTCCTGGCCGAGCAGGGCGTCGATGCGGTCGACATGGAGTCGCGCTGGCTCGCGGACGCCGCGGATGGGCGGCCGCTCGTCACGCTGCGTGTCGTCGTCGAGAGCGCCGGCGCCGAGCCGCTTCACCCGCGCACGGCTGTGTCGGGCGTGCTCGGGCTGCGCGAGCTGCGTCGCGCTGCGCCCGTGCTCGAGCAGTGGCGCCGCGCTCTGCGGCCGCGTCAGATCGTGCTCGCCGGGCCGCGCTCGTTCTGCGCCGGCGTCGACCGTGCGATCGAGATCGTCGAGCACGCGCTCGCGCAGCGCGGCGCACCCGTCTACGTGCGTAAGCAGATCGTGCACAACGAGTACGTCGTGAAGGACCTCGAGCGTCGCGGCGCAATCTTCGTGGACGAGCTCGACGAGATCCCGAGCGGCGCGACCACCGTCTTTTCCGCGCACGGCGTCTCGCCCGCAGTACGGGCGGAAGCCGCTGCGCGCGGGCTCGACGTGATCGACGCCACGTGTCCGCTCGTCAGCAAGGTGCACGCCGAGGCACGGCGCTTCGCGGCAAACGGAAACACCGTGCTGCTGATCGGCCATGCAGGCCACGAGGAGATCGAGGGAACAAGCGGCGAGGCGCCCGACGCGACCGTGCTCGTCCAGAACGTCCGCGACGCCGAGCGCGTGCAGCTGGCCGACCCGAGCCGCGTCACATATCTCACGCAGACAACGCTCGCCGTAGACGAGACGGAGGAAGTCGTCTCGACGCTGCGCGAGCGCTTTCCCGCTTTGCGCGGCCCGAGCTCCGACGACATCTGCTACGCGACGACGAACCGGCAACAAGCGGTGCGTGAGGTCGCACGCCGCGTCGATGTGTTGCTCGTCGTCGGCTCGAAGACGTCGTCGAACTCTCTGCGCCTCGTCGAGGTCGCCGAGCGCGAAGGCACGCCGGCGCATCTCGTCGACGACGAGTCGGACGTCGATCTCGAGTGGCTGATGGACGCGGACGCCGTCGGCATCTCTGCCGGCGCGTCGGCGCCCGAGCTGCTCGTGCGCAGGCTGACGGATTCGATCACGGCGCTCGGAAGTGCGACGGTCGAAGAGCACACAACGACGGAGGAGTCGCTTCGCTTCCGTCTTCCACAGGAGGTGCGGACGTGACGACGATGCGACAGAACCTGACGATCGGCCGCTACCTGCTCGCGCAGAAGGTGAAGCGGCGCAAGCACTTCCCGCTCCTGGTCGAGCTGGAGCCGCTCTTCCAGTGCAACCTTGCGTGCTCGTTCTGCGGGAAGATTCAGCATCCTGAGCACATCCTGCGCAAGCGGATGCCGGTGGATCAGGCGATCGCGGCGATCGAGGAGTCGGGCGCGCCGATGGTTTCGATCGCGGGCGGCGAGCCGCTCGTTCACCCCGAGGTGCACGAGATGGTCGCGCAGCTCGTCGAGCGCAAGCGCTTCGTCTTCCTGTGCACGAACGCGATCTTGATGGAGAAGCGGCTCGACCGGTTCGAGCCGTCGCCGTACTTCGCGTGGGTGGTGCACCTGGACGGGCTGCGCGAACGCCACGACGCGTTCGTCGAGCGCGACGGCATCTTCGACAAGGCCGTCTCCGCGATCCGCGCCGCGAAGGCTGCAGGGTTCCGCGTCAACACCAACACGACGTTTCTCTCAACGGACACTCCGAAGACCGTGCGCGACGTGCTCGACTTCCTGAACGACGAGCTCGAGGTGGACGGCATCCAGATCTCACCCGCCTATGCCTACGAGAAGGCACCCGATCAGGAGCACTTCCCCGGTGTCACGCAGACGCGCGCGCTGTTCCGCAGCGCGTTCGCCGACGGCGGCCGGAAGCGCTGGCGGCTCAACCACACGCCGCTCTTCCTCGACTTCCTCGAGGGCAAGGTCGACTTCCAGTGCACGCCATGGGGAATCCCGAGCTACTCGATCTTCGGGTGGCAGCGGCCCTGCTACCTGATGGGCGACGGCTACGCCGAGACCTATCGCGAGCTCATCGAGACGACCGACTGGAGCGCGTACGGGCGCGGCCGAGACGAGCGCTGCGCGAACTGCATGGCGCACTGCGGGTACGAGCCTACGGCGGTGCTCGCAGCGACGTCATCCCTCAAGCAATCGCTGCGGGCGCTCGGCGCGTCGACTCCGGTCAGTCGAACCGCTCTGCGAGCGCGCGGTAGAGCACGGGCGCGGCGCCGCGCAGCCGCACGGGCACGCTGAGCCATCGCGGCACGGTCACCTCGGTGCGGTTTCTCTCGAGGGCATCGACCGTGGCCGCGGCGACTCGAGCTGCCGACACGGGCCGCGGCCAGGCGCGGTCGTAGGGAGCGCCGCGCCGCGCGAAGAACGGAGTGTCCACCGGGCCGGGAGTGACGAGCAGCACGCCGATGTTCGTCCCGGCGAGCTCGGCGCGCAGGCTGTCGGCGAAGAGCGCCACGGCTCCTTTCGTCGCGGCGTAGACCGACTCGCGCCCGCGGCCGAGGCGGCCGGCGATCGAGCCGACGAGGACGACATGGCCCGTCCCTCGCTGGAGCATGCCCGGCAGCAGCGCCGCGGTGAGCGCCATCGGCGCGGTGACGTTCAGCGCGACGAGCTGTTCGAGCTGCAGCGGGTGTACGTCGACAAAACGCCCGTACTGGCCCGCGCCCGCGGCGTGCACGAGGACGTCGACCGGACCGGCCGCTTGCGCGAGCTCGCCGATCGCGCCCGGTTCGGTGAGGTCGCAGCGAACGGGACGCGCACCGAGCGAGCGCTCGAGCGCGTCGAGCCTCTCCTCGTCGCGGCCGGTGACGACGAGAGCTGCGCCGCGCGCCGCGAGCGCGTACGCGATCGCCTCGCCGATCCCGCTCGTCGCTCCGGTGACGAGGCACCGGGCACCGTTCACTCGCACCGAGCGAGGGTAGAGCGTTTCACGAGCCCGAGCACGACGAGCACGGCGAACGAGACCTGGAACGCGAGCTGGCTCGGGATCATGTAGTCGTGCCAGCCGAGCTGCGCCGTGAGCGCGAACAGGCCGGAGACCGCCTGCGCGGCGAGCGCCCAATAGGCGAGACGGCTTCGCAGCACCCAGAGCGCAAGCCACGTGCCGAGCGAGGCCGCGGCCGCGAAGAGCGTCGCGGCGAAGACCGTGTGCAGGTAGTCGAAGATCTGGTCGACACTGTAGGGCGTCAGTGGGATGAGCGACATCAGGATCAGCACCGCGCCGAGCGCGATGCGCAACCGCGTCCTGAAGGCGTCGACCGGTGCGAGTCGCCGCAGCCCGAGCGCCGTCAGACCGACGCAGAGGGCGAAGCCGAGGCAGTAGGGGACGATCGTCTGCAAGTGGTTGCCGTAGAAGCTGAGGCCGCGCTTCACCGCCAGCTGCGACGGCGTGATCGCAAGGCACGACGCCATCATCATCAGGAAGCAGATTTGGCCGAACGCGACGAGCGCCGCCGTGTCGTTGCGAGCGAAAAGCCGGCCCACCCCTTTCTGATCGCCGATCCCGCTGCGGTCAAACCGGTTCTTGCCGTATGACGACCGCGCCCTATCTCTGCAGGAGAGGTGGTGAAGGCGCAGTCTCGGACGCGTGGCTCCTTGCCGGGCAGGCTCGGACTTCTCGCCGCGATCTTCGCCCTCTCGGTGGCCTGGGTCGGTGGCTCACCGTTCTTCGCGCCGGCGTTTCACGACATCGACGTGCTCGACCTTGCAAGCGGCGAGATCCGTTCGCTGCCGAGCAAGGGCTTCGTCGAGCGGCCGACCTGGTCGCCGGACGCGTCGACCATCTACTACACGGCGCAGCCCGCAGGCACCGCAGGTGCGTCGACCGTCTTCGCAGTGCATCCCGACGGGACCGACACCCGGCCTGTGCTGACCGAGCCCTGGGCGTTCTGGCAAGCCGACTGGCGTTCGTAGCGCCTAGCCGCCTGCGCCGAAGCCGTCCACGCGCTCGGGGCGGATCTGGATGATCACCCGCTGCTCGCCCGGGCCGAGGTAGGGGTACTTGTCCTCGCCCAGATACTTCCTGGCGAGCATGTTGATGTGCTCGAGCGCGCCCTCCTCCACGATCGTGGCAGGACCGCTCACCATCACATAGCCGGCCTGCTGGTTCTCCGCAGGTAACACAGTCACGGTCGCTCTCGAGTCGCGCTCCACGTTTCTGACCTTCGCCCTCCCGACTGCGCTGTTGACGAGCACGTTCTCGCCGTCGTAGTCGACCCAGACGGGGGTGGCTTGCGGGGATCCGTCTTCTCGTACCGTGGCGATCACGCCCCAGTTGCGATCGGTGAAGAGCTTCGCCTGCTTCTCGCTTAGCGCAGTCATCGTCGGGCCCCCTCGTTCGTACGGCTCTCTCGGAACATGTCGATCAGTCGCATCCGTAAACGACTTTCCGACCGCCGATAGTCCCGTGCTCGCGCTGCGCCACCGCACTACAGTCCTCGACCATGGGAGCGGGCCAGCCCAACGTCCTCCTTGTCATGGCGGGGGGAGCTGCTCGACGCAGTTCCCCGACGAGACGCTCGTGATTTTCACTAGCGACCACGGAGACATGCTCGGCGAAATGGAGTTCGTCGAGCTCGGGTCGCTGTCGCTGCGGGACTGGGTCGCTCTCACGGGTCGAGAGCGCAACTTGTTCGGCGCATCGACCGCCGGTCTCGCCTACCGGCCGAAGGAGCGTCATCTCGTTGCCCGCGACGCCGAACGACTCGTGGCGGCGATCGGCGTCACGATCGCCACCGTCGAGATCGCCGGCAACGATCCCTTCGAGATCGTCGGGATCGGCTCGCTGGTCGTTCACGAGAGCGCGCGCGGCACCGGAATCGCGTCGGAGCTCATGAGGCGCCTGAGACCCATGCTGGAGCCGCTCGGGCCGGACCGGGCCATGCTCTTCTGCCGGCCCGAGCTCATGCCGATCTACGCGCGGCGCGACTACCGCCCGATCGGCGCTTCCTTCGAGGTCGATCAGCCGGACGGGCCCATCGAGATGCCGATTCCCGCGATGTGGCGCCCGCTCAGGCCGTGCACGTGGCCGTCCGGACGGGCTCGACTGCACGGCCTTCCCTTCTGACCGCCGGGCGCGCTCCGGTCAGACCGCACTGCCCAGACGAACCGCGGCAAACCCGAGCACACTTCCGGCAATCGCGTCGAGCACGTAGTGATTGCCCGTCGCGATCACCGTCGCGATCACCGCGGGCGGATACGCGAGCGCGAAGCCGCGCACGGCCGGGTTGCTGGTCGTGTCACGCAGCGATGTCGCCGTGACGATCGCATACGCGCAATGGATGCTCGGCATCGCAGCGATCGGGTCGTAGAGCCGCGAGACGATGCCGGAGTCGAGATCGAGGCCGCTGAGCTCACGCAGCGTGTCGGTGAACCCGTCGAGCGTGCGCGGCGGCGCGGTCGGGAAGAACAGGAACGAAGGCTGCGCACCGAGCGTCGCGAGCGCAGCTGCCCGCCGCAGCCGGTGGAAGTCGGGATGCCGTCTGAAGTAGAGGCGCATCAGGCTTCCGACCGTGAGCACGACGTTCAACGTCATGTAGGCGCCGTTCAGACAGACGACCATCCGTTCGCGGCGAACGCACATGCGCTGCACGTTCGGCTCCACGTGGATGCGCAGCTTGCGTTCGAGCGCGACGATGCGCTTCGCGTTCCGGGCTGCCTGCACCCGACCCGCCTCGTCGTAGACCACGGCGCGCACTGCAAGGTAGATCGCGTAGACGCCGAGGCCGAGCACGACTTCGCGCCGCCCGCTGAACGAGCTAGACGATCGCACTCTCGTACTCGCGGCAGAGCCGGTCGAGCAGCTCGGGAGGGCCGGGCGGCGGCACCCCGGCGGGGCCGTGACGATACGCGTACGCGCGTGCAGCGCCGTCCGTGTGCGGCAGCGTACGTCGGAGGAGCACGTGCAGGGCCTCCTCGACGTCGCGGGTCGGCGGATCGACCGGCTCGCCGATCCGAACGTGCCCGCGCATGCGTCCGCGTCCGAGCGGGTCATAGGCGAGCCCGATCGGGACGACGCGCCTCGGCCGCCCGCGGCGGACGAGCAGCCCGACGCCTCGCTGCAGCGGACCGACGGAGCCGTCGCGTGACGGCGTGCCCTCCGGCGAGAGCAGGATGCTCTCCCCGGATCGCATCAGGCCGACGACGCGCTCGAGGTCGCGCTTCGCGTCGGCAAGGCGTTGCGTCCACGCCGACGCTGGCTCCGGTGCCTCGTCTCGCTCGACCATTTGCCAGAGCAGGTCCGCATTGCCGCTTCGCAACACGTCGCGGACGAGTTGCGGCCGGCGCCAACCCTTCGAGTCCGCGCGCAGAGCGAACGCGGCCGCGTTCGGTAGCGCTTCCAGCGGCAGTGTTGGATCGTCGCGTGCGAGCTCGACGACGCGCATCCGGGTCGCCGGGCGCAGAGCGAGGCACCGAAGCGATCGCTCGAGGATGCGTCCGATGCCGAGCCGCAGCGGCAGGCGGCCGGGCACGACGTGCGCCGGAAAGCCGGCAAGGAGCAGATCGTCGCGCACGACGAACCACGGCAGGTCGCGACCGGCTCGGTTGATCTTCGGGAACACGGCCCCACAGAGGAGCGGGGTGTCGAGGTTCGACCGGTGCGTGACCACGTAGAGCGTGCCCGGTGCGAGCGTGAGGCGGCCCTCGACGTGCACGTCGAACCTGAGCCGGCTGAAGGCGGTCATGCCGAGGCCGACTGTGCGGTAGAGGACCAGCGACCGATCGCCCACATGTGATGTCTGCTCGTCCCGGGGGACGTCAAACTTGGCGGGCCACCCGCGGCCGCTCGCTGTCGCGGTCGCGCGCGACTCGGTCTGCGTGCTCGATGTCCGCCTTCAGGTCGCGCAGCGTCGGCAGGAACGCGAGCGCAGGCACGATCGGCAACCAGAAGCTGAAGCCGCGGTACACCAACGTGCCGAGCACCGCGGGAGCGAGCGGCACGCCGACGAGCGTGAGCGAGAGCGCCAGTGATGCGTCGACCCCGCCGGCACCGCCGAGCGGCAGCGGGATTCCGGTCGCGACGTAGCCGGTCGCATACCCGAGCACGAGTGACGCCGGGTCGATGTGCGCGCCGAACGCGCGCAGCGCTGCGTAGAGGGTGAGCACATCGCCGAACCAGTACACGGGATAGCCGATCACCGCGGCCGGGTAGCGATGCGCATGCGCAATGATGTGGCGCACGAGGGCGACGCCGCCGATCGCATCGGCGAACGCGCTGCGCAGCAGATGCCGGAAGTGCGCGAGCTTGCCGGCTGCGCCAGCGAGGTCGGGCACCGAAGCGAGCCGCTCCACGCGCGACGGCTGGCTCGTCCAGACCGCAGCGGCGATGCACGCCGGCACGACGGCGAGCCATGCGAGCGTCAGCGCCGGCGGCGCTCCGCTGCCGACGCCGAGAAGCACGAGCACGCTGCACACGCAGGCAGCGACCGCCAGCGCCGCCCACTCGAGTGTGTTCAATGCGAGCACCCGCCGCGTCGACTCGTGCTGCGTCGCCCCCGCTTCGCGTAACGCCCAGTAGTCGACCGCGAGCCCGCCGACGGATGCACCCGCGAAGAATGCGCCGAAGCCGATCACGACCACGCGGACGATCGACCACAGACGAAGGCACAATCCGCCGTCGGCGCGCGCCACATCGCGGTACGCAAGGACGTAGCCGACGTACGCGAGGAGCTCACCCGCGAGGCACAGCGGGAACCACCACTGGTTCGCATGACTCGCTGCGTGGACGAGCTTGCGGAAGTTCGCCGCGCGCCCAAGGGCCACGAACACGATCGCGAAAAGGCCGAGCGCGACGACAACGGCCGCGACCGTCTTGCGCGTCTCGCTCCGAAGCACCCACGAGACGCCCGGAAGGTGTCGGACGCGCGTCAGCAACCGGGTCTACGTCGAGATTCCGCGGGGGCGCGGCGGTGAAACGTTTGAGCCGCGACCCTCAGGGCGAGGTTAGAGAAGTGGTAACGGCGCTCGCGGGCATCGCTGTCGTCGCGATCCTGGGCTTCGGCGCCCTCGTCGTCGCTGCACTCGCGCTCGCGCACATCCTGAGCGGCTGGACCGTCGTCTTCTTCTACGTCGTACCCGGGCTCGTCTTCAGCATCTGGGGGCTCGCCGAGCTCGCTCCGCACACATGGCGGCGCATCCGCATCCCGCTGCGCCGCCGCTGGCGCACGAGCCGGATCTCGCCCTCCCCCGCGCCGCCCCGAGCCGAGCCGTCGCACGAGCGCGAGCGCGCCGAGCCGCCGATCGAGCGCGCGCTGCGGCCGTGGCTCGGAATGATGCGCACGATGCTCGCGCTCCATAGGCGCCGCGGCGTCGCGCGCACGATCAACGTGGTCTTCGGATTGTCGGCCGTTGCGATTGCAGCGGTCGCGTCGAGGAACCTCGCGACACGCGGCTGGCCGCTCGGCACGTTCAACCTGACGCTCACTGCCGCCTCGTGCGCGTTCTTCTTGACCTCGGTGTTCTTGAAGTCGCTCGGCTGGCAGCTGCTCTTCCGCCGCGTCGAGCGCCCGACGTCGCTGTGCCTCGCCGCGGCAACCGGCGCGGCGGCCGTCGCGGGACTCGCGTTGCCCGGGCGGCTCGACGACGCGCTGCGCGTCGCGATCGTGCGCCGCATGCCCGGACGCCGTCCCGGCGTCGGCACGATCGCGCTCTCGCTCTTCCTGCTCGGGCTCGTCGACGCCGTTGCGCTCGCGCCGCTCGCGGCGATCGCTGCGGCGACGGCACCGCTCCGCATCTCCGTGCGGGCCGCGCTCGGCGTCGTCGCCTTCGCCGGCGTCGGCGCTGCAGTCGTGCTGTCGATGCTCCCTCGCGTCGGCAGGCACGAGCGCCTGCGTCACTACCGGCTCTCACGCTGGCTCGGCGCCCACGCGCCGACGTCGCTGCACGACTCGCTCGCTGCTGCCGGGCTCGTGTCGTGCTCGTGGGCGGTGCGCGCAACCGGCGTGTTCGTCCTGCTGCACGGTCTCGGCTTTCCGCTGTCGTTCCCGCTCGCGCTCGCCTATCTCGCGGCCGGCTCCGCCTCCGCGGCACTGCCGATCGGCCCGGCAGGCGCTGCGACGCAAGCAGGCGTGGGCGCGGCCGCGTTGACAGCCGCGGGCGTCGACCCGGCACGTGCGGTCGCGTTCGCGATCGTCGCGCAGGGCGCGATCGTTCTGACCGGCGGCGCGGTCGCGCTGTATGCAGCGGGCGTGCTCGGTCTCGGCCGCTTCCGGCCCGCCTGAGTTTTCGCGGGCCAGTCTCGGGTAGGCGCCGCATGGTGGGCATCCCGACGTCGAAAGGACTCAGCCTGATGAACAAGTCGTATCTCTCGATCGCCTCGCGCGACTCCATCCTCTCGATCGGCTCCGAGGGGTCGATTCTCTCGATCGGCTCGAGCGGCTCGATCCTCTCGATCGGATCCTTCGGCTCGCTCGCCTCCGCGTTCTCGATCGCCTCCGCCGGCTCGGCCGCATCGATCTTGTCCGCGGGCGCGCTCGGCTCTGTCCTCTCGGCCGGGAGGCGGCGCTCGATCCTCGATCGGAAGATGTCGCAGAAGCGCATGGCGCCGTTCGCAGCCGCCCTCGTGATGACCGCAGCCGGACTCGTGTTCGCGCGCGGCGTCTGACGCTCGAGCGCCGCGGTTCGCTCCGCCGTCTGACGGGAACCGACGGACATGCATGTGGGCGGCGCCGCGGCGCGGCGGCTCCTGGACTTGCTGCGGCAGGTACTCGGCGGCGCGGAGCGGACGCGCGTCGTCGTCGTGCTTGCGGCCGTGCTCGGCCTGAGCGGTGCCGACGTCGCGACGGTGGGCGCGTCGGCGACCGAGCTCCGCGGCGCGCTCCACATCGGCAACACGCAGCTCGGCCTGCTGATCGCGGTCAGCTCGCTCGTCGGCTCGGCGGCGAGCCTGCCGTTCGGCGTGCTCGCGGACCGCGTGACGCGAACGCGAGTGCTCGCGGCGGCGATCGTCCTGTGGGCGGTCGCGATGATCTGGAGCGCCGCGGCGGCGAGCTTCGACGAGCTGCTGCTCGCGCGTGTCTTCCTCGGCGCCGTCACCGCGGCCGCCGGGCCGAACGTAGCGTCGCTCGTCGGCGACTACTTCGCAGCGGCCGAACGCGGCCGCATCTACGGGTTCGTCCTCGCGGGGGAGCTGCTCGGCTCCGGTATCGGCTTCGCAGTCACGGGCGACATCGCTGCGCTGTCCTGGCGCGCCGCGTTCGTCTCGCTCGCCATGCCGGCATTCGTGCTCGCGTGGTTCGTCTTCCGCCTGCCCGAGCCTGACCGCGGCGGGTCCGCCGCGCTGCCCGCGGAAGGCGAACGGCAGACAGCGGCAGTGGAGAACGAGCCGCACGGGACGGATGCGCAGCGGCTCGCGCGCGAACGCGGCATCTCGGCGGAGGACGGCGCGGCGTTCGAGGGAGACCTCGAGGGCATGAACCTCTGGCAAGCCGTGCGCGTCGTCCTGCGGGTGCGCACGAATCTCGTGCTGATCGCGGCGAGCGCGTGCGGGTACTACTTCCTCGCCGGCGTCCAGACCTTCGGCATCGAGTTCGCGAAGGAGCAGTACCGCGTCGGGCAGGCGGTCGCGAACGTGATGCTGCTCATCGTGGGCGCCGGCGCGGTCGTCGGCGTCCTCGCCGGGGGCCAAGTGGGCGACATGCTCGTTCGCCGCGGCGTGCTGAACGGACGCATGATCACCGGAGTCGTCGTCGCTGCAGCGACGTCCGCGCTGTTCGTTCCGGCGATCCTCACGCGCAGCGCAACCGCTGCGCTGCCCTATCTGATCTTCGCCGCGCTCTTCCTGAGCGCTCAGAACCCGCCGCTCGACGCGGCGCGGCTCGACATCATGCCGGCGCCGCTCTGGGGACGCGCGGAGTCGATCCGGACGCTGCTCCGCTCGCTCGCGCAGGCGCTCGCGCCCGTTCTCTTCGGAGCCGTCTCCGAGTACGTCTTCGGCGGCGGCCGGACCGGCCTGCGCTGGACGTTCATCGTCATGCTGCTGCCGCTCGCGGGAAGCGCGCTCCTGCTCGCGCGCGGGCTCTTCACCTACCCGAAGGACGTCGCCGCAGCCGCCGCCGCCGGGCGTTTACGGGCTGCCGGACGCGGAACCCAGAGAGAAACATCGTAATTCGATCTAGTAGTTCGAACACGAAGGAGCGGGGCATGGAGATCGGCAAACCGAAGCGCATCTACCGTGTCGAGCCCTTGCGCGAGCCGGTGCCGGCCCGCCGCGAGGCGCAGCCCGAGCCGGCGCCTCAGGCACCGGCCGAGCCGAAGACCGTACCCGCCCGATGACGGCGCTCGACGCCGGAACCGCGCCGGACCTCGCCGATGCGATTGAGGCCTGGCGTGTCTGGCGCGTCGTCCCGGGGACCGGCGGTCACCAGCTGCGCAGCGTCGTCAAGCCGACGCTGTGGCCGCGCGACGCGCCGCTCGTCGCCGAATGCCTGCTCGGCGGCTCGCTGCGCCGCCGGCTCTGGCGGCGCTCGCCCGGGCACGATTCGCCCTCGGCGCCGTGCGACTGCGGCATCTACGGCGCGGACCTCGGTCTGCTCGGGCAGTACCTGACGCCGCCGCCGATGGAGCCGACGCTCGCACGCGTTCTCGGGCGGGTGTTGCTCTGGGGCACGGTCGTCGAGTGCGAGCGCGGCTATCGCGCGTCGCATGCGTATCCGGCCGCGATCTACGTCCCGTCCGACGCGGCGTGCGACGGCGGGCGCCTCGAGGAGCTCGCGTGCGGGCTCGCCGGCTACGGGGTGCCGATCGAGCTCCTCACCGAGCGGTGCCTCGAGGCGCCGTCTGCCGTCGCCAGGCTCGTCGGTGCGAACCTCTAGGCCTCGAGCTGCGCGCGGAGCGCCGCGACCTCGCGCCGGAGACGTTCGACGCCGAGCCCGCCCGCGCCGGCGAGCTCCAGGAAACGGAGCTCGCCGGCGCGGTTGCGAAGGAGCGCGACCAGTGCCTTCCGCTCGAGCGACATCATTTCTGTGCGACCTTCGGTCGCTCAGAAATGAATCTCCGCTCCGGCGCCGGCAAAGCATTCGCTCTCTTTGAGGCACCGTTGAGACTACGCCTCACGCCGCCTCCTCCAGGGAGACGGTCAGCTGCTCGCGGGGCTCGCGCCGCCGCGGCTCGAGAAGCAGGTACGCACCGACAGCGGACGCGAGCGCGATCGCAGCGAGCACGTAGAACGCCACCTGGAAGCCGTGTGTCAACGCAGCCGGGGCGAACGAGGTCGATCCGGCGTGCGACGAGACGTAGTGGCTCGTCGCCGTCGTGGCAACGGTCGTCGCGACCGCGACGCCGATCGCCCCACCGATCTGCTGACCGGTGTTGAAGAGCCCCGATGCCACACCGGCGTCGCTCTCCCCCACACCTTCGAGCGCGCCGATCGACATGGGCACGAACGCGAACGCGAGTGCGATGCCGCCCACGAGCAGCGCCGGGAACAGATCCCAGAAGTAGTGCCCGCGCACAGGCAGGCGCGTGTACGCAACGAGCGACAGCGCGGCGACGGCGAGGCCGACCGGCATCACTGCCCGGAGGCCGACGCGTGTCACGATCGCCTGCGCGAATCCCGAGAACACGACCACCGAGAGCGCGAACGCGAGGTATGCCACGCCGGTCTGCATCGCCGAGTAGTGGAGGACCTGCTGCATGTACAGCGTCAAAAGGAAGAACTGCGAGAAGAGCGATGCACTCGTCAGGAGCGACGCCAGGTTCGAGCCCGCGAGCGTCCGCAGCCGGAAGATGCGCAGCGGCAGGAGCGGCGCAGGTGAGCGGAGCTCGATGCCGATGAACCCGGCGAGCAGCACACCGGACGCGGCGAGCGCGACGATCGTGCGCGTCTCACCCCATCCATGCTGGCTCGCGTACGTCAGCGCGTAGACCAGCAGCATCAGCCCCGACGTGATCGAGAAAGCGCCGGCCGCGTCGAAGTGACGGTGTGCGAGGCCGCCGCGGCTTTCGCGCAGGAGCCACGGCGTCGCGACGAGCACGAGCGCGCCGACAGGCACGTTGATGAAGAAGATCCACGACCAGCCGAGCGAGCCGACGAGCACGCCGCCAAGCAACACGCCCGCAGCGGCGCCGCTACCGGACACCGCACCCCAGACGCCGAGCGCGAGGTTGCGCTCGCGGCCTTCCCGGAACGTCGTCATCAGGATCGAGAGCGCGGCCGGTGCGAGCAGCGCAGCACCCAAGCCCTGCAGCGCGCGGAAGGTGATCAGCGACGCCGACGACCACGCCACGCCGTCGAGGAACGAGCTCACGCTGAAGAGGACGAGCCCTGCGAGGAACACTCGCCGGCGGCCAAGCAGGTCGGCCGCGCGGCCGCCGAGCAGGAGGACGCCGCCGAAGAGGATCGCGTAGGCCGTGATCACCCATTGCAGGCTCTCCTGGCTGAAGTGCAGGTCGGTCTTGATGGTGGGAAGCGCGACGTTCACGATCGCGACGTCCAGCACGACCATGAACTGGGTCGCGACGAGGACGGCAAGCGCCCACCAGCGCTTGTTGTCTGTTCCGGCCGTGTCCCGGGCCGGCGCAACGATTGATGCGTTCATTCGCTTGCTCCTTGGATCATTGACTGATTCAACGGTATATCACAACGACCGTTGACTGCGCTACACTTCCTGGAGATGGCGAGCCCAGCAGTCCAGCCGCCGATCACGGCCCCGACGCAATGCGTGCCGCGCGAGCTCCTCGAAAGCCCGCTGTTCCTGCTCGGCCGGCTCGGCTACGAGGTCAAGACCGAGGTGATGGACGCTTTCGAGGCGGCCGGCTTCAGCGCGTACTGCTACAGCGTGCTCGCGGTGCTCGACGAAGGCGACCGCGAGACGCAGGCCACGATCGCCGACACGCTGAAGATCGACAGAGGTCAGCTCGTGGGCATCCTCGATGAGCTGGAGGAGCACGAGCTCATCGAGCGGAAGCGCGACCCGAACGACCGGCGCCGCCATCTCGTGAGCCTCACGCGCTCAGGGAAGCGACAGCTGACCGGCTATCGCCGGCTCGCGCGGCGGCTCGAAGACGAGCTCCTCGGGCCCCTCGGCGAGGGCGAGCGCGCCCAGCTGCGCGGGCTCTTGCAGCGGATCGCGGGCGCGCGCGACACGCGCTACGTGCCGCGTCCCTAGAACGAAAAGGCGAGACCGCGCGGGGAGTCGCCCGTTGCCTTCGCGAGGACGAGCGAAGCGGCGACCGCATCCGCCACCGCGTTCCCGTAGCTCGATGCGGAAGCGACGCGCGGCGGCGCTGCCGCACGCCCCTGCGAGAGCGCGCGACGGAGGCCAGCTCGAGGCGCGAGATCAGCTCGTCGGATCGTGAAGCGCCTCGACATCGCCTCGGCCCAGGAGGATCACGCCTCCTCCACTCCCGCCTGGATCAACGGCACCATCGAGCGCGCAACGCTACTACGTCACGCGCAGCTCGAGCCTGAGCGCCTGCAGCGCACGTGACGACGGCTCGCCGGCGGTGAGCGCATACACGATCGATGTGCGTCCCGGCGACTTCGCGCGGTAGACAACCACGATCGACGACTTGAGGGTGCGCTCCTCGACCTCGGTGGCGACATGTGCGTTGAACGGCCGCGCGACCCGCCACACGTTCCCATGCTTCGGGGCCGGCAGCGCGAGCGCGACCAGCGTCCCGTGCCGCACGGTCTGCTGCACGATCTTTGCTGCGGGCAGCTTTCCGACCGGTGGCGCGCTCGCTTCGGCCACGCCTCCGAGCACGATCAACGCCACGAGTGCGACCCCCACGGCAAGAACCCGCATGCTGCTCCTTTCGTCGTTTCCCTCTCCAGCATCGCCGTCCGTGCACTTTGTTCTAGATATCCGAACGGTGTCTTGACAAATGGACGACCGCGGCCGTAGCGTCGGCGCCAGCTTCAGCACCGTCGAACCGAGTCTCGAGGAGGACGTTGATGGCTGATCGGGAGACCGAGCTCACCGGGCGGACGACGCGCCGTGGGTTCGTCAAGCGCGCCGGAGCCGGCGCCGGTGGGCTGCTCCTGTCCGGCGTGGCGGCCCAGCCGGTCTGGGCACGGCCGCGTTCTTACGACGCGGGCAACACGATCAAGATCGGCTTCGTCAGCCCGCTTACCGGCCCGGCGGCGGGCTTCGGCGAGCCTGACCCGTACGTGATCGGGCTCGCACGGAAGGCGTTCGCCAAGGGCTTGACGATCGGCGGGCAGCACTATGCGGTCGAGATCCACGAGAAGGACTCGCAGTCGGCGCCGCAGCGCGCGGCGCAGGTCGCGAGCGATCTGATCCACGGCACGAACGTCGACCTGATGCTCGCGACGTCGACGCCGGAGGTCGTGAACCCCGTCTCCGACGCCTCCGAGGCCGCGGGCACGCCGTGCATCTCGACCGTCGTCCCGTGGGAGTCGTGGTACTTCGGCCGCGGCGCGAAGCCAGGCAAGCCGTCGCCGTTCCGCTACACGTACCACTTCTGCTTCGGCGTCGCGAACTTCGCCGACACCTACGAGCATCTGTGGACGCAGGTGAAGACGAACAAGAAGGTCGGCGTGATGTGGCCGAACGACGCGGACGGCAACGCGATCCGCGCGAACCTCGGCCCGCTGCTCGAGAAGGCGGGCTACACGATCATCGACCCGGGCGCCTACCAGGACGGGACGAACGACTACTCCGCGCAGATCTCGAAGTTCAAGCAGGAAGGCGTGCAGATCTTCAACACGTTCCCGATCCCACCCGACTTCGCGACCTTCTGGCGCCAGGCCGCGCAGCAGGGGCTGACGAAGCAGATCAAGATCGCGCAGATCGCGAAGACCGGGCTCTTCGTCAGCCAGGTCTCCGCGCTCGGCTCGCTCGGCTTCAACCTCGCAAGCGGCGCGTACTGGGGGCCGACGTGGCCGTACCGCTCGTCGCTGACCGGCATCACGAACAAGCAGCTCGGTGCGGGCTACGAGAAGCACTCGGGCAAGTACTGGAACCAGCAGGCGGGCCCCAGCCTCGCGCTCTTCGACGTCGCGGCCGCAGCACTCAAGGCGAGCGGCGATCCGAAGAACAAGGACAAGGTCGCAGCAGCGATGAAGACGCTGAACGTGATGACGCCGGTCGGCGAGCTGCACTGGGGGCAGAAGGGCAAGCGAAACCCCGTGCCGAACGTCGTTGCGACGCCGATCCCCGGCGGCCAGTGGGTCAAGGGAAGCGGCAAGTACAAGTACGAGTGGGTTTTCTGCGAGCACTCGGACGACCCGAAGGTCCCGATCCAGGCCAAGCTGAAGCCCTACACGGCCTGAGCAACGACATGGGGTCGGAGGCCCAGCCGATCCTCGACGCCGTCGAGATCCGCAAGCAGTTCGGCGCGCTTGCGGTTCTCGACGGCGTCGACTTCTCCGTCGGGCCCGGCGACGCGGTCGGCATCGTCGGGCCGAACGGCGCCGGCAAGACGACGCTTCTGAACGTGCTCGCAGGCTCGTTGCGCCCGTCGAGCGGGCGCGTGGCGTTCCGCGGGACCGACGTGACGCGGCTCGCGGCAGCCCGACGCTGCCGGCTCGGCATCGGCCGAGCGCATCAGATCCCGCGCCCGTTCGGCGGCATGAGCGTGTTCGAGAACGTGTTCGTCGGCGCCGCGAGTGGCGCCGCGCTTCGGCGCGCACGCTCGTACGAGCGCGTGATCGACGCGCTCGAGCTGTGCGGCCTGGCGGAGCTCGCAAACCGCCGCGCGGAGAGCCTCGGCCTGCTCCACCGCAAGCGCCTCGAGCTCGCGCGCGCGCTCGCGACCGACCCGGCCGTGCTCCTGCTCGACGAGATCGGCGGCGGCCTGACCGACGCGGAGGCGGCAGAGCTCGTGGTCACCGTGAACCAGCTGCGTTCGCGCGGCATCGCGATCGTCTGGATCGAGCACATCGTTCACGTCCTCGTCCAGGTCGTCGAGCGGCTCGTCTGCATGAACGCGGGTCGCGTGATCGCGGACGGCGCACCCGACTCGGTGATGCGCGATGCAGCCGTGATCGACGCCTACCTCGGGCACGGTGTCGCGTGACTGCATTGCTCTCGGTACGCGACCTCGACGCGAGGCACGGGCTGCTGCCCGCTGTGCGCGACGTCTCGTTCGAGGTCGCCGAAGGCGAAACCGTCGCGCTCGTCGGCGCGAACGGAGCAGGGAAGACGACGCTGCTGCGAACGATCGCCGGTGCGCACCGTCCATCGGGCGGGAGCGTGAGCTTCGACGGCCGCGACGTCACGCGCGTCCGTGCGCATGCGCGCGTCGGGCTCGGCATCGCGCTCGTCCCTGAGGGGCGGAAGCTCTTCCCGCAGCTCACGGTCGAGGAGAACCTGCTCGTCGCCCGCCGGCCGCGCGAGAACGGCTGGAACCTCGAGCGCGTGCTCGAGGCGTTCCCCCTGCTGCAGCCGCTGCGCACCCGCATCGCAGCGACGCTCTCCGGCGGCGAGCAGCAGGCGACCGCGATCGGCCGCGCGCTGATGACCAACCCGCGGCTTCTGCTGCTCGACGAGGTGTCGCTCGGCCTGGCGCCGGTCGCGGTCGACGCGGTCTACCGCTCGCTGCAGACACTGATCGAGAGTGGAGCGACGATGGTGCTCGTCGAACAGGATCTCGCACGCGCGCTCGCAGCCGCCGACCGCGTGATCTGCATGCTCGAGGGCCGCGTTGTCCTCACAGGCACGAGCAGCGAGCTGTCGCGCGAGGAGATCACCGGCGCGTACTTCGGCCTGCACGGAGTCGCGCAGTGACGTGGGTCAACGACGTCGTTCAGGGAATCCTGCTCGGCGGCGTGTATGCGCTGCTGGCGTGCGGGCTGGCCCTGATGTTCGGCGTGATGCGGATCATCAACCTCGCGCACGGCGACCTCGCCGTGGTCGGCGCGTACCTCGTGCTGGTCGTCTTGGACCACGCGAACATCTCGCCGTTCCTCGCGCTCGTACCGGTGCTGCCTGTGATGCTGATCGCCGGCTACGGCCTGCAGCGCATCGTGCTCGACCGCGCGCTCCGCGCCGGGGTCCTCGTGCCACTGCTCTCGACGTTCGGCCTGTCGATCGTGATCCAGAACATCCTGCTCGAAAAGTTCTCACCGGACGTGCGCTCGCTCGGCGGCCAGGCGGGATCGATCGCCACGGGCAGCTGGAGCGTGACGAACGCCATCTCGATCTCCCAGATCGGCGCCTTGATCGTGGTGGTCGCGATCGCGGTCCTGGGCGGTCTCCAGCTCTTCCTCTCGCGCACGCAGGCGGGACGGAGGATGCGGGCGACCGCCCAGGATCCGGATACGGCCGAACTCGTCGGCGTCGACTCGCGCGCGGTCTATGCGCGCGCGACCGCACTCGCCGTGGCGATCGCAGCGGTCGCAGGACTCTTCCTCGCGATCCGCTCGACGTTCTATCCCTTCGCAGGGCCGACGCAGCTGATCTTCGCCTTCGAGGCGGTGGTGATCGGCGGCATGACGTCGCTGTGGGGCACGCTCGCGGGCGGGATGATCCTCGGCGTCGCCCAGACGGTCGGCGGCCAGATCAACACGCAGTACCCGGTGCTCGCAGGGCACATCGTGTTCCTCGCCGTGCTCGCGCTGCGCGCCGCGCTCGGGAGGCAGATCTCGTGACGCAGCCGGCCGTCGTCGAGGCGCCGCGCTTCTCCGTAGAGCGCTGGGGACGCACCTCCGTGCTCGCGGTCTCGTTCGCCGTCGCGCTCGCCGTCGGCTTCGCCTTCGTGCCGCTGCTCTTCAGCCTCAACACGACCGAGAAGGCGACGTCGCTGCTGATCCTCGTCCTGCTCGCGGTGATGTGGAACGCGCTCGCCGGCTACGGCGGGCTGGTGTCGATCGGCCAGCAGGCGTTCATCGGGCTCGGCGCATACGGCACGGTCTGGCTGTGCAACCACAACTGGAACCCGTACCGCGCGATGATCGTCGCGGCGCTCTTCTGCGGCGCTGTCGCGGTCGGCCTCTCCCCCGTCGTGCTCCGCTTCCGCGGCGCGCAGTTCGCGATCGGCATGTGGGTGATCGCGGAAGCGGCCGCGATCCTCGTCTCGCTCGACCAGTCGCTCGGCGCCGGCACCGGCACGTCGCTGATCGAGCTCAACTACTACACGCCGACGCAGCGCCAGCACGACACGTACTGGCTTACGTTCGGCATCACGGTGTTCTTCCTCGCGCTCCTCTTCGTCCTGCTGCGGAGCCGCGTCGGATCGTCCCTGCAGGCGATCCGCGACGACGAAGAAGCGGCTGCTTCCGTCGGGGTGAGCGTCTTGCGCTGCAAGTGGATCCTGTTCGTCGTGGCGGGTGTCGGTTGCGGCGCGGCGGGCGCGCTGACACTCGCCAACACGCTCTTCATCGAGCCGACGTCGATCTTCGGCGTCGACTGGACCGCGTACATGATCTTCATGGTGCTCGTCGGTGGCCTCGGTACGTTCGAGGGACCGATCGTCGGCGCGATCGTCCTGTTCGTGATCCAGAACGAGTTCGGTAACAACGGGGTCTGGTATCTCGTCGGGCTCGGCGGCGCCGCGATGGCCTTTGCGCTGCTCGCCCCGCGCGGCGTCTGGGGGACGCTCGAAGAGCGCTTCGGCTTGCGCGTGATGCCGGTCGGCTACCGGCTACGGAGGCAGTCATGAGGGCAACCGCCGCCGTCACCGAAGCGACGGGCGCGCCGTTCGAGCTGCGCGAGCTCGAGCTCGGCGACCCGCGGCCCGACGAGGTCGTCGTCCGAGTGGCCGCGTCCGGAATCTGCCACACCGACCTGATCTGCCGCGACCAGTGGTACCCGGTACCGCTGCCGGCCGTGCTCGGCCACGAAGGCGCGGGGATCGTCGAGCGCGTCGGCTCCGCGGTGACGAAGGTGGCGCCGGGTGACCGCGTCGGAATGACGTTTCACTCGTGCGGACGCTGCGAGACCTGCCAGACCGGCAAGCCTGCGTACTGCCACGCGTTCTTCGAGCACAACTTTGCGTCGAGCAGGCCGGCGGACGGCTCGAGTGCGTTCGGCGACGTGCACGCGCACTTCTTCGGGCAGTCGAGCTTCGCGACGCTCTCGCTCGCGAACGAGCGGAACGTAGTGAAGCTCCCTGCGTCGATTCCGCTCGAGGTGGCGGCGCCCTTCGGCTGCGGGATCCAGACGGGAGCCGGCGCTGTGCTGAACAGCGTGGCCGCACCGGCGGGCAGCAGCATCGCGGTCTTCGGCACCGGCACCGTCGGCTGCGCGGCGATCCTTGGCGCCGTGGTCGCCGGGTGCACGACGATCGTCGGCGTCGACGTGCGCCCCGCGCGACTCGAGCTCGCTCGCGCGCTCGGCGCGACGCATGTCGTCGACGGCGGAGAAGGCGACGCGGTCGAGGCGATCCGTGCCCTCACGAACGGCGGGGCCGACTTCGCGCTCGAGACCACCGCGTCCGCGGCGGTGCTGCGCTCCTGCGTCGACTGCCTCGCGCCAACCGGGGTGGCGGGCGTGATCGGTGCGCCCGCGTTCGGCACCGAAGTGTCGCTCGACGTGAACACCATCCTCACCGGCGGCCGCGTCGTCCGTGGCATCGTCGAGGGGGACAGCATCCCCGACGTGTTCCTACCGCGACTCGTCCGGCTCTGGGAGCAAGGACGCTTCCCGGTGGAACGACTGATGACCTTCTACGACTTCGACCAGATCGAGCAGGCCGCGCACGACGCCGAGTCCGGCGCGGCCGTCAAAGCAGTGCTGCGCATGCAGTGACGAAAGGAGCGAGACGTGACGAGTGTTGAATCCGGGGTTCGCGAGTACGGCCACTTCATCGACGGCGAGTGGAGGGCCGCCGAGAGCGGCGCGACGTTCGACGACCGCGACCCGTTCACCGGCGACACCGTCGCGCGCGTCGCGGCGGGCACGCGCGCGGACGCGGCGCGCGCCGTCGCCGCCGCCGCGGCCGCGTTTCCCGCCTGGTCGCAGGCGGTCCCCGCCGAGCGGCAGCGCATCTTCCTGAAAGCTGCCGACATCCTCGAAAGCCGCCGGGACGAGGTCGTCGGCCTGCTCGCACGCGAGACCGGCGCGACCTTCGGCTTCGCCATGTTCCAGCTGGGGTTCGTGCCCGGCCTCCTGCGGCAGGCGGCGGCCGCGGCCTACGCGCCGGTGGGGCAGATCATTCCCTCTGACCATCCCGGTACGCTCGCACTCGGCCTGCGCAGGCCGGTCGGCGTGGTCGGTGCGATCGCGCCGTGGAACGCGGCGCTGATCCTGAGCGCGCGCTCGATCGCGGCGCCGCTCGCGCTCGGCAACACGGTCGTGCTCAAGCCGTCCGAGCTCTCCCCCGTCGTCGGCGGCCTGCTCTGGGGCGAGGTGTTCGCGGAGGCGGGCCTGCCGGCCGGGGTGCTGAACGTCGTCACCCACGGGCCCGGCGAGGCGGCGCCGATCGGCGACGAGCTCGTCGAGAACCCCGCCGTCCGTCGCATCAACTTCACCGGCTCGACGGAAACCGGGCGCAGGCTCGCCGAGGCAGCCGGGCGGCACTTGAAGCGCGTCGTGCTCGAGCTCGGCGGCTACAACCCGCTGATCGTCCTCGACGACGCCGACCTCGACTACGCGGTCAACGCGTCGGCGTTCGGCGCCTTCCTGCACCAGGGGCAGATCTGCATGTCGGCGCGGCGCATCATCGTGCAGCGCGGGATCGCCGACGAGTTCACGGAGCGGCTCGCGGCGAAGGCGGGCGGGCTCAAGGCGGGCAACCCGAACGAGCCCGACACGATCATCGGGCCGCTGATCAACGAGGCCGCGCTGGCAATGGTGAAGGAGCGCGTCGACGATGCCGTCGCAAAGGGCGCGAAGCTCCTCGCCGGTGGCGAGACGGATGGGCCGTGCTACCGCGCGACGGTGCTCGCCGACGTGCCAGCCGAGTCCGACTTCGCGCGCTTCGAGACATTCGGGCCGGTCGTCGCCGTCGAGGTCGCGGACAGCCCGGAGGACGCGGTTGCACGCGCGAACGCGACGAGCTACGGCCTGAGCGCGGGCATCCTCACCGCGGACACCGACCGCGGCTTCGCGCTTGCGCAGCAGATCGAGTCGGGGATCGTGCACGTCAATGACCAGCCGGTCGGCGATGAGCCGCAGATGCCGTTCGGCGGCGTCAAGGACTCGGGCTGGGGCCGCTTCGGCGGGCAGGCAGTGATCGACGAGTTCACCGAGCTGCGCTGGATCACCGTGCAGGGAGGCGCGGGCCACCCGTTCCCGTTCTGAGGCGATGGCCGAGCTGGTCTCACTCACCGACGGCGTGCGCAGCCTCGTCGAGGACGGGGACGTCGTCGCGCTCGAGGGCTTCACGCACCTCATCCCGTTTGCGGCCGGGCACGAGCTGATCCGGCAGGGACAGCGCGAGCTGACGCTCGTCCGCATGACACCCGACCTCGTGTACGACCAGCTGATCGGCGCGGGCTGCGCGAGCAAGCTCGTCTTCTCGTGGGGCGGCAACCCCGGTGTCGGCTCGCTGCACCGGTTCCGCGACGCGGTCGAGCACGGCTGGCCCGGGCCGCTCGAGGTCGAGGAGCACTCGCACGCGGGCATGGCGACCGCGTACGCCGCCGGCGCCGCGAACCTGCCGTTCGGCGTGCTGCGCGGCTACTTCGGCACCGACCTCGCGGCGCACACACGCGTCGCGGAGATCGAGTGCCCGTTCACCGGCGAGCAGCTCGCGGCCGTGCCCGCACTGCGGCCCGACGTGGGAATCGTCCACGCGCAGCAGGCGGACCGCACAGGCAACGTTCAGCTGTGGGGCATCGCGGGCGTGCAGAAAGAAGTCGTGCTCGCGTCGAAACGCTCACTCGTGACCGTCGAGGAGATCGTCGACGAGCTCGAGCCGCGGCCGGGTGCGGTCTTCATCCCCGGCTGGGCCGTCGACGCGGTCGCGTGCGTCCCGGGCGGTGCGCGCCCGTCGTACGCGCACGGCTACTACGAGCGCGACAACGACTTCTACGTCGCGTGGGACGAGATCAGCCGCGACCGGACGCGCTTCACCGACTGGATCCGCGAGCACGTCCTCGAGGCGGTGCCCGCATGACGTACACGGCCGACGAGATGATGGCCGTGGAGGCGGCGCGGCGACTCTCGAACGACACCGTCTGCTTCGTCGGCATCGGGCTGCCGAGCCTCGCCGCGAATCTCGCCCGGCGGACGCACGCACCGGGGTGCGTCCTGGTCTACGAGAGCGGCACGATCGGCGCAAAGCCGACGCGGCTGCCGCTCTCGATCGGCGACGGCGAGCTCGCCGAGACCGCCGACTCCGTCGTCTCCGTGCCGGAGATGTTCTCGTACTGGCTGCAGGGCGGGCGCATCGGGCTCGGCTTCCTCGGCGCCGCGCAGATCGACCGGCATGGCAATCTCAACAGCACCGTGATCGGTGACTACGCAACACCAAAGGTTCGCCTGCCGGGCGGCGGCGGCGCGCCGGAGATCGCCGCGTCGGTACGTGACGTGTTCGTCATGCTGCGCCAGTCGCCGCGCACGTTCGTCGAGCGGCTCGACTTCACGACGAGCCGCGGCGACAACGTGCGTACCGTCGTCACCGATCTCGGCGTGCTCGAGCCGCGCAACGGCGAGCTCACGCTGACGCAGGTGCATCCGGGTGCGAACGCAGACGAGGTACGCGCAGCGACCGGCTGGGAGCTGGCCGTCGCAAACGACCTGCGCACGACGGAGCCGCCGACCGAGGCCGAGCTCACCGCGCTGCGCGCATTGGAGCGCGCATGATCGACGTCGACCTCGTTCTGCCCGACGACCCATCCTTCGGGCCCGACGTGCAGGTCGACTACCCCGGCTACCGCTCGACGAGGTTTCGGGCGCCGGACCGGCCGCTCGTCACGCTCCCCGAGGAGCTGCACTCGCTCGACGGGCCGGTGTTCGGCGAAGAGCTGCTCGGGCCGCTCGACAGCGATCTGACGCGCCAACACGAGGGCGAGCCGCTTGGCGAGCGCATCTTCGTCTCCGGCCGCCTGCTCGACGAAGACGGTCGGCCGCTGCGCGGCGCGCTCATCGAGATCTGGCAGGCGAACTCGGCAGGGCGCTACCGGCACGAGGTCGACCAGCACCCCGCCCCGCTCGACCCGAACTTCTCGGGCGCGGGTCGGTGCCTCACCGACGACGAGGGCAACTACCGGTTCGTCACGATCAAGCCGGGCTCGTATCCGTGGGGCAACCATGACAACGCCTGGCGCCCGGCGCACATCCACTTCTCCGTCCTCGGCCGCGCGTTCTCGCAGCGCCTCGTCACGCAGATGTACTTCCCGGGCGACCCGCTGATCCCGTTCGACCCGATCATCCACGCGGTACGCGACCCGAAGGCGCGTGCGCTCCTGGTTGCGGAGTTCGACCTCGCACAGACCGAGCCGCAGTGGGCGCTCGCCTACCGTTGGGACATCGTGCTCGGCCGCGGCCGCGGCGCGACCCCTTTGGAGCAGGAGTGAGCCTGCCGCGCACACCGTCGCAGACGGTCGGCCCCTTCTTCACGATCGGCCTCTGCCGGCGGCCAGAGAACGAGCTCGACCCGAAGGGCACCATGCTCGCCGGCGTGCTGTACGACGGCAACGGCGACGCGGTGCGCGACGGCGTCATCGAGCTTTGGGACGCCGAGTCGCGCCGCTTCGGCCGCTGCGGCACAGACGCGGCCGGCACGTTCACGTTCCGCATCCGCCCCGACGCGGACGCTCTCGACGGGCACGTCTTCGCGCGCGGCCTGCTCAAGCATCAACGCTTCCGCATCCCGGTCCGCGAGCTCGCGCGCGATGATGACGGCGGCACGGTCTTCGACATCCGGCTGCAAGGCGACGGCGCCACGACGTTCTACGAGACGTGACGCCGTTCACGGAAATCTTCGTGCCGGACGAGCTCGCCGACGCGGTCTCGGACCGGGCATGGCTCGCGGCGCTGCTCGAGTGCGAGCGCGCACTCGTCAACGCCCAGTCGCTCGCGGGCACGGTTCCCGCGCACGCGGCCGCTGCGGTCGCGGAGGCGTGCGATCCGTCCGCGTTCGACGCCGCCGACCTCGCGCGACAGGGCCGCGCGTCGGGCAACCCCGTCGAGCCGCTCGTGCGCGCGCTGCGCGCACGTGTCGGCGAGAATGCCCGGTGGGCGCACCGCGGGGCCACGAGCCAAGACATCCTCGACTCGGCGGCGATGCTCGTGGCACGCGAAGCGCTGCGCCTGATCCGCAGCGATCTGGACGCCGTCGGCGACTCGTGCGCCGAGCTCGCCGCCTCGCATCGCGGAACCGTGATGGCGGCGCGCACGCTTTTGCAGCAGGCGGTGCCGACGACGTTCGGCTACAAGACAGCGGGGTGGCTCGTCGCCGTCGACGAGTGCGGCGCGCGGCTCGATGAAGTCGCCGGGCAGTTGCCGGCACAGCTCGGCGGCGCTGCGGGAACGCAGGCGGCGTTCGGAGAGAACGGGCCGGAGGTCGCGCGGCTCTACGCCGCCGAGCTCGGGCTGCGCGAGCCCGAGCTGCCGTGGCACGCGAACCGCCTGCCGCTCGCGTGGCTGGCGGGTGCGCTCGCCGCGACTGCGGGCGCAGCCGGCAAGATCGCAACGGACGTCGTGCTGCTCGCACAGACCGAGGTCGGCGAGGTGCGCGAGCGCGAGGGCGGCGGCTCGTCGACCATGCCGCGCAAGCAGAACCCGGTGGGCGCCGTGCTCGCGATCGCCTGCGAGCGACACGCGCGCGCGAATGCGGGCGTCCTCCTCGAGAGCATGGTCGCGCCGCACGAGCGCGCGGCGGGCGCATGGCATGCCGAATGGCACGCGCTGACGACCGCGCTCGCGGCGACGGGTGGGTGCATCGCCGCCGTGCGGCGCTCGCTGGCCGGGCTCGAGATCGACGCCGAGCGCATGCGCGCGAACCTCGCCGCGGCGACGCTGGCCGAGGCCGAGCGGTTCGACATCGAGGCGACGCGGCCCGACGACTACCTCGGCAGCGCCGTCGCGTTCGTCGATCGCGCACTCGCGCAGCGGCGAAGATGAGCCCCGTCGTCCTCTGCGGCTCGCTGGGATCGACCGCAGCGATGTGGGACGCGCAGCAGCCGGTGCTCGCCGGGAAGGACGTGATCCGTTTCGAGCTGCCCGGGCACGGCGCCGCACCGGTCACGCGGCTCGACGGGATCGACACGTTGGCCGAGCAGGCTATTACCTCCGCCGGCGGCCGCTTCACGCTCGTCGGCCTCTCGCTCGGCGGCGCCGTGGCAATGCGCGTCGCGGCGAAGCACTCCGCGCGCGTCGAGCGGCTCGTGCTCGCGTGCACGTCGCCGAGGTTCGGCGAGCCGTCGCACTGGCACGAGCGTGCGGCGACGGTGCGGCGCAACGGGCTCGGGACGATCGTCGACGCCGTGCTCGCGCGCTGGTTCACGCCGGCATTCGACGACGCCGAGCGCTACCGCGCGATGTTTCTCTCCGTCCACCCGGAGGGCTACGCACGCTGCTGCGACGTCATCGCGGGGTGGGACGGCCGTGCCGACCTCGACCGGATCGAGGCGCCGACGCTCGTGGTCGCGGGCGCGGGCGACCCGACCTCGCCGCCCGCGCACGCACAGGAGATCGCCGACCTGATCCCGAACGCGCGCACCGTCGTGATCGACGACGCGGCCCACCTGGCGAACGTCGAGCGGCCGGATGTGTTCAACGAGCTACTCCGGGAGGTCCTATGAACGACGAAGGCATGCGCGTGCGGCGCGAGGTGCTCGGCGACGAGCACGTCGACCGCGCGATCGCAGCGACGACCGACTTTACGCGCGACTTCCAGGAGCTCATCACCCGCTACGCGTGGGGCGAGGTGTGGGCACGGCCCGGCCTCGACCGCAAGACACGCAGCTGCATCACGCTCACCGCGCTCGTCGCGCTGAACCACCACGAGGAGCTCGCGATGCACGTTCGGGCAGCGTTGCGCAACGGGCTCACGCCGGACGAGATCAAAGAGGTGCTCCTCCAGTCGGCGGTCTACTGCGGAGTTCCGGCGGCGAATCGCGCTTTCGCGATCGCACAGCGCGTGCTCGACGAGGGATGAGGACGGAGGTCGGGATCGTCGGCGCGGGCCCGGCCGGCCTGACGCTCGCCGCGCTCCTGCACGAAGCGGGGATCGAGTCGGTCGTGCTCGAGGGTCGGAGCCGCGACTACGTCGAGGCGCGCATCCGGGCAGGTGTGCTCGAGCAGGGCACCGTCGAGACGCTCGAGCGCGCGGGCGTCGCCGACCGCCTCCACCGCGAAGGAATCGTGCACGGCGGCATCCATCTCCAGTTCGACGGCGAGCGTCACCACGTTCCGCTCAGTGAGCTGAGCGGCGGTCGCACGATCGTCGTCTACGGCCAGACCGAGGTGGTGAAGGACTTGATCGCAGCCCGCCTCGCTGTGAAGCTGCCACTCCTCTTCGAGGTGGAGAACGTCTCCGTCCACGATCACGATTCCGATACGCCGCGCATCCGGTTCGAGCACGAGGGCAGCGAGCAGTGGCTCGAATGCGATGCGATCGCCGGCTGCGACGGGTTCCACGGCGTCTGCAGGCCGGCGATCGCGCGCGTGCTGCAGACCTTCGAGCGCGACTATCCCTACGCGTGGCTCGGCATCCTCGCCGCCGCGCCGCCGTCGAGCGAGGAGCTCGTCTACGCGCACCACCCGAACGGCTTCGCGTTGCTCAGCCTCCGCTCCCCCACGCTCAGCCGGCTCTACCTGCAGTGCAGCCCGGACGAGGAGCTCGACGGCTGGCCGGACGAGCGCATCTGGTCGGAGCTCGAGACGCGCGCCGGCGGCATCCATCGCGGCGAGATTCTCGAGCGCGGCGTCACGCCGATGCGCAGCTTCGTCGCACAGCCGATGCACCACGGCAACCTCTTTCTCGCCGGGGATGCAGCGCACATCGTGCCGCCGACGGGCGCGAAGGGCCTCAACCTCGCCGTACACGACGCCCGCCTCCTCGCGGACGCGTTGATCGCGCGCAAGCGGACCGGTTCGCACGAGCTGCTCGACGCGTACTCGACGACCTGTCTGCGCCGCGTCTGGCGCGCGGAGCACTTCTCGTACTGGATGACCTCGATGCTGCACCGCTCGCCGAGCGGCGATCCGTTCGAGGAACAACTGCAGCTCTCTCAGCTCCGTTACGTGACGACATCGACGGCAGCCGCGACGTCGCTGGCCGAGAACTACGTCGGCATCGAGCGCGTCTAACGCGCGTGCGCCCAGCCGATGCGGCCGGAGATCTCGGCGGCGGTGCGGCGCAGCGGCGGCCCGAGCCGCGCGACGAGCGCGTCGAACGAGACCATCGAGCGATGCGCGGCGAGGTTGATCGCAGCGACCACATCACCCATCTGCGAGCGAATCGGCGCGGCGATCGAGCGCAGGCCGTACGCGAGCTCTTCGTTGTTCGTCGCGAGGTCGTCGCGACGCACGCGCTCGAGCTCACGCAGGAGCGCGTCGCTCGCCGTCAGCGTGTTCGGGCCGCGCTGCGTCAGCTCGACGCGCTGCAGCGTCTCCTGGAGCTGGTCCGGGGGCAGGTTCGCGAGCAGAACCTTGCCGAGCGAGGTGCAGTACGCCGGCAGGCGCGAGCCGACATGCAGGTTGAGGTCGATCTCACGCTGGCCCTGGCGCGCGGTACGGCAGCGCTCGATGTACACGATGTCGGCGCCGTCGAGCACCGCCATGTTGACCGTGTGCCCGGTCTCGTCGCTCAACGCCTGCAGATGCGGCGCCGCCACCTCGCGCAGGTCCATCGAGTTGATCGCAGAGAAGCCCAGGTCGAGCACGCGCGGGCCGAGCCTGTACTTGCGCGAGGCGGGATCCTGCTGGAGATAGCCGAGGGTCGCGAGCGTCGCGATGTAGCGGTGTGCCGTCGAACGGCTGAGCCCAACTCCGCGCGCGAGCTCGCTGACGCCGAGCAGAGGCTGGCCGGATCGAAAGGCGGACAGGATCGCAAGCCCGCGCTCGAGCGACTGCGAGTAGTTGCCGGCCCGCACGTCCTCCACCGGCATGTTCTAACTGGTCGGACACCGTTCCAACAAGTCGCCGACCTTTCAGTGACAGAGGCGGTCGGCGAGCGCGGCCCGGTCGATCGCGCGGCGCAGCACCTTGCCCGTCGCATTCCGCGGCAGGTCGTCGACCAAGTCGACGAGCCGCGGGTAGGCGTACGCGGCGACGCGCTCACGTACGAACGCCTGCAGCTCCTCAGGCGCGACCGGGCCGGCCGGAACGACGAGCGCAACCACCTCTTCCCCGAGGCGCTCGTGCGGCACGCCGACGACGGCCGCCTCTGCGACGGCAGGATGCGCGAGCAGCGCCTCCTCCACCTGGCGCGCGTAGACCGTGTAGCCGCCACGCAGGATCACGTCCTTCTTGCGGTCGAGCAGGAAGAGGTAGCCGTCCTCGTCGAGCCGGCCGAGGTCGCCCGTCTCGATCCACCGTCCGCCGCTGCGGACGAGCACCTCGCCGTCCTCGGCGATCCGCAGCACCTGGCCGGCGGCGGCCGTCCCGACGGAGCCGGGCTTGGCCGCCGCCGCTGCGTGCGTGACCGTGACGACACCGCCCGCCTCGCTCATGCCGTACCCCTCGAGCACGCGCGCGCCGAACCGCTGCTCGAACGCCTCGAGCGTCGCCGTCGCAAGCGGCGAGGCGCCCACGTGCGCGAGGCGAAGCTGCGGCGCCCGCCCCGTGTCCGCCGACGCCGCAAGCAGCGCGCTCAGCATGGCCGGCACGCCCATCAGCACCGTGACGCGCTCGTGCTCGATCAGATCGAGCGCGGTGTGCGCATCGAATCGCCGCATCAGCGCGAGCGTCGCGCCGGCGGCGATGGTGGCGTTCATGCACGCGGTCAGCCCGAAGACGTGCGAGAGCGGCGCGGAGCTGAGGACGACGTCGTCGGCGTGAAGCTCCAGTGCTTCGTGCGCAAGGTACTCCGCGTTCGCGCGCAGGACGTCGCCCGCGAGCTCGATGCGCTTCGGCTCACCGGTCGTGCCGGAGGTGAAGAGGACGACCTCGGTGCCGGGGGCGGGCTCGAAGGGACGCCGGCGCTCGGCGAGCTCGGGCTCGCTCAGCAGCGGATTGAGCGGGACGACGACGGCACCTCTGCGCATCGCGCCGTGAAAGCGCACGATCGACTCCGGTTCGTTCGGCATCGGCAGCGGCAGCAGCTGGGCCGGCGGCGGCGCGGCACCGGCACGCGCGTCGAGCTCGCCGTAGCTGACGTGCTCGCCGTCGAAGGCGATCGCGCAGCGGTCGGGCGCCAACGCTGCGCTCTCTCCGAGCAGCGTCGTGAGGGTCACGGGTCGCGACGGTACGTCTGCAGCCCCGGGCGAATCGACTTCTCGTCCAAAAACTGTGCGAGCCCCTGCTCGCGGCCACGCTCGCGATCCACGAACTGCGACTGCTCGAGCTTCGCGTACAGGTAGTCCTCCGCGGTGTCCCAGCTCATCGTCTGCGCGTGCTTGAAGCCGAGCTTTGCGGCGCGCAGGACGACCGGGTTCTTGTCGAGCAGCTCACGCGCGAGGCGCTCGACCTCCCCACGAAGCTCCGACCGCGGGACGCTCCAGTTGACGAGCCGCATCTCCGCCGCGACGCGGCCGTCGAACGTGCGCCCGGTCATGATGTAGAGGAGCGCGTCGCGGATGCCGATCGTCTCCGCGAGCCCGCGGCTGACGAGGCTTCCCGGCGGGATGCCCCAGTTGATCTCCGAGAGGCCGAACGTCGCCTCATCGGCAGCGATCGCGAGGTCGCAGGCGCAGAGCGGCGTGAAGGCGCCGCCGAAGCACCAGCCGTTCACCATGGCGATCGTCGGCTTCGCGTACGTGCGCAACAGGCGCCATTGCCAGTAGTTCGCATCGCGACGCACGAGTCGCTGCACGCGCTCGGGCTGCTCGTCGACCTCGCGGAAGTACTCCTTGAGGTCCATGCCGGCGGAGAACGCCTCGCCCGCGCCCGACAGGACGAGCACGTTGCAATCATCGCTCTGGTCGAGCTCGAGCAACACCTCGACCATCTCGCGATTCATGGTCGGGTTCATCGCGTTGCGCTTTTCGGGCCTGCTCAGCTCGACCCACGCAATGCCCTCGTCGAGCTCGACCTTGACCGTCTCCCACTGCTTCATCAACGCTCCTCCGAATATCAGGTTGCCTGATATTACTCGAGACCGCGCAGCGCGTCACGGAGGAGCGACCGCAGCGAGCGGGTCTCGACGCTGCGAAGCATCGCGCGCTCGACCTCGTCGACGTCGCGATCGGCACCGGCGAGGACGCGTTCACCGGCCTTGGTCAACTCGGCCGGCCGGACGCGCCCGTGCTGCAGGTGGGGCCGCCGCCGCACGAGCCTTCGGCTCTCGAGCCGGACGAGCACCTCGTTCATCGCCTGCGGCGTGATCAGAGCACGCCGTGCGAGCTGCGCGTTCGAAAGGCCGTCACGCCCGCGCAGCACGGAGAGCGTCGTGTACTCGGCGAGCGACAGGCCGTGCGGCGCGAGCGCGTCTCCGAGGCGCCGCCGGAGCAGACGGTCGAGGCGCCCGACGAGGTAGCTGACCCGCGGCTGCACGAGCGCGAGCGTATAGCCGACCCTGGACGAAGGTCGATGGCGAGCCGGGCTACGGAACCGCTAGCGTCCGATGGTCATGCGCACGCATCTCCCCCTCGTGCTGGCCGCGCTTCTGCTTGCGCTGACGTCGACGGCGGCCGCCACAGCGAGAACGGCTCGGGCACCGCAAGTCGCCCGTGTGCAGCGGCTCGCTCAGGTGATGACGCCGCACGGCGTCCATTCACGGCCGGACGGGCATTCGCCGGTGACCGAGCTCGTGCAGCCGCGGCGGCCGCTCACGAACGAGCGCACGATCCTGCCCGTGCTCGCCCGCCGCCGCGGCAAGCAGGGCGTGTGGTGGCTGAAGGTTCTGCTCCCCGGCCGGCCGAACGGGCACACCGGGTGGATCAAGAAGCCGGGAACGCTGGGAGCGATCACGCGCTACGCCGTCGTCGTACGCCTCGGGGAGCGGCGCGTGGACGTCTACCACTCCGGCCGCCTCGCCGAGAGCTTCCCTGCCGTCGTCGGCAAGCCGTCGACACCGACGCCGCAGGGACGTTTCTTCGTCGAGGAGTGGTTCCAGATCACGCCGGGCTCGCTCGGCGGCCCGTATGCGCTCGCGTTGAGCGCGCGCTCGAGCGTCTACCAGGAGTTCGACGGCGGGCCTGGGCAGATCGCGCTGCACGGCGTGTACGGCATCGGCGGCACGCCCGGCACGGCGGAGTCGCACGGCTGCATCCGCCTGGACTGGAACGCGATGAGCTGGCTCGGCACGCATATCCACGGCGGCGTGCCGGTGACGATCGAGGCGTGAACCGGCTCCGCGGGCCCGAGGCCCGCGGAGCCGTGATGCTTGTGCCAACTTGGCACAAGCTCGGACTTACGCCGCGAGCCGGCGCTGTGCCTTCTGGAGCGACGGCAGCGCGGCCTTCGTCTTCGCGAGCACACGCGCGCGGACGTCGACCGACGCCGGCTTCGCCCCGATCGTGATCACCTCGCCCGTCGCCGGGTTACGGCCCTCGCGCGCCTTCGTCGGCGGCTTCACGCGAACGGTCAGCTGCACGAGGTTGCCGATCTTGACCTTCTCGGCATTGCCGATCTCATCGAGCACGACGGTCTCGAGCGCCTCGATCGCCGTCTTCGCCTGCACCTTGCTGAGGCCGGAGCGCTCCGCGACGGCGGCAGCGAGCTGGGTCTGGGTCAGAGCCATTGACGATCTCCTCTTCCGTGGTGTTGACAGCCCAGCATTCAAGCGGGGGGCGCGGACGGACTCGGTTCCCCGTCCCGGCGCGGCCGGCTCTTTAGTCCACGCGCCGGTAGGCCAGGTAGACGACGCCGTTCGCGTACGCCTCGTGCGCGGCGACCGAGAAACGCGCGGGCGGCGCTCCATCGACGAAGAGGCGCGGCCCGCTTCCGCGCGTCAGCGGGAACACGAACAGATGCAGCTCGTCGACGAGGCCGTCGGCGAGAAGCGCACGGACGAGCGTGCCGCTGCCGCTCACGTAGAGGTCGCCGTCGACCCGGTCGCGCAGCGCACGAATCGTGTCGGCCTCGTATGCGCCGACGACCTCCGTGTTGCGCCACGTCGGCTCGGTCAGCGTTCCGGAGACGACGTACTTCGTCGTGTCGTTGAAGAACGGCGCGCCGGGATCCTCGTCGACGGTGCGTGGCGACCACGCCGGCTCGAACATCTCGTAGGTCGTCCGGCCGAGCAGGATGCCGCGCGCGCCACCGGTGAGCGCGCCGATCGCCTCTCCCATCTTCGGATCGAACCCGTACTCGAACGTCCAGCTCGGCGTGTCGATCACGCCGTCCAGGCTCGTGAACTCGTGCACCTTGATCGCCATCGCGCTCTCCTCGTCGTTGTCACTGAGTCGGACGCTCGACGCGGCCGATTCTCATCGGCCGGACTGGCTACGCAGCTTGCTCGAGCGCGGCCGGCACCTCTTCCGGGCGCGACCGCTTCGGCATCAGCGGCATCAGCACGATCGCGACTGCGATCAGCGCGATGTCGACCCAGATCGTGCGACCGAGCGCCCGGTGAAAGTGGCCCCCGCCGAGCGCGTCGAAGAACACGGTGCCGAGCATCGCGACACCGACCGCGCCTGCAAGCTGCTGCACGGCGTTCAGAACACCGGACGCGGAGCCGAGCTCGCGCTCCTGCACTGCGGCGATGATGATGTCGAAGAGCGGCGCGACGATCAGCCCCATCCCGAAGCCCGCGACGAGGAGGCCTGGCAGCAGATCCCACGTGCTGACGTTCCCCGACGCTGCTTCGAGCGCGACGAGCACCATGCCGACGAGGCTCACGACGCCACCCGCTTCCAAAACGTGCCGGCCGAAGCGCGGCGCGAGCGCGCCGCCGCTCAAACCGGCACCGACCGCGAGCCCCGCCGACCACGGCACGAATGTCAGACCGGAGTGGAGCGCGGTGAACCCTTCGCCGATCTGCAGGAACAGGGTCAGCGCGAACGAGAAGCCGATCATCCCGACGAAGAAGAAGAGCAGCACGAGCGAGCCCGAGCTGTAGCCACGGTTCCTGAAGAGGGTCGGCTCGATCAGCCCGTCGAGCCCGCGCCGCTTGCGCCACGCCTGCTGCAGCGCGAACACCGCGAGCAGCACCGCGCCGCCGGCGAACGACACGAACGTCCACGCAGGCCAGCCGGCCTGCCGGCCTTCGATGAGCGGGTAGACGAGCGCGAGCATCGCACCGCCGACGATCGCCGAGCCGAGCAGGTCGATGCGCGGCAGATGCGACGCGCGCGCCTCCGGCATCAACATCGCCGCGCCGATCGCGGCCGCAAGCCCGAGCGGCAGGTTGACGAAGAAGACCAGGCGCCAGCCGCCGAGCGCGTGCACGCTCACGAGAAGGCCGCCGATGATCGGGCCGAACACGGCCGCAGATCCGATCACGGGCCCGAAGAGCGCGAAGGCCTTCGGCAGCTCCTCCCGCGGGAACACCGTGCGCATGATCCCGAGTCCCTGCGGGATGAGCAGCGCGCCGAACGCGCCCTGCGCAAGGCGGAAGCCGACGAGCATCGACGTCGACGACGCGAGCCCACAGCCGAGCGAGCAGAGCGTGAACCCGAGCGCGCCGATCACGAAGAGCCGCCGCCGGCCGAAGCGGTCGCCGAGCCGCGCGCCCAGGATCAGCGCGATCGCGAGCGCGAGCGCGTAGCCGCCGGCGATCCACTGCAGTGCGGCGTCGGAAGAGTGCAAGTGCCGGCGGATCGACGGCAGCGCCACGTTGACGATCGTGCCGTCGAGCAGGTCCATGCACTCGGCCGCGAGGACGACCCAGAGGATCGCCCAGCGGCGTGGATGCCCTTGCGTCTCAAAGTCGGCGAACATCGTTCGCTAACGTATATCACAACGCGGGCCGCTATGATTTCCGCCATGGCGGAGCGCCCGCTCCCGGAGCCCCCCACCCCTCCGCAGCGGCGGCAACGGCCCGCGCGCCAGCGCGGGCTCGACCGCGAGGCGATCGTCACGGCTGCGCTCGCTCTCGTCGACCGCGAGGGGCTCGACGCCGTCACGCTGCGCCGCGTCGCCGACGAGCTCGGGGCGAGCGCGGCTTCGCTGTACGACTACGTCGAGTCGAAGGACGCGCTCGTCGAGCTGATCCTCGACCGCGTGCTGGGCGAGATCGAGACGTCCGACCTGCCGGACGGCCGGCCGTGGCAGGAGCAGGTGAAGGACGTGATCCGGCGCACACGGGAGGTGTTCGCGCGTCACGGCGACATCGCGCGCGCAACGCTCGGCCGCATCCCGGCCGGGCCGAACGCGCTGCGCGGGATGGAGGTGATGCTCGCCGTCCTTCGCACCTCGGAACTCCCGGTCCAGGTCGTCGCGTACGCAGGCGATCTCATCGGGCTGATCGTCGGCGCGTCGGCCTACGAAGAGAGCCTCTTCGCGCAAGAGGGCGTCGGGTTCGACGAGGTTCTCCGCTACGTCCGCGAGTTCCGCAGCTACCTCGAGGCGCTGCCGCCCGACCGCTTCCCGAACATCGTCGAGCTCGCGGGGCCGCTGACGCGCGTCGCGCCCGACGAGGACGAGCGCTTCGAGTTCATGCTGAGCGTGATCGTCGACGGCCTCGCCGCACAGCGCGGCGCCGGATGACCTCTCAGCGCGCCGGAAACGGCGACCGCGGCGAGCGGTCCGACCTGAACCCACGGCAGATTGCGGATCGCCGCCTCGGTAGCGAGCGAACGAGGCAGTGGCTTCTTCGAGAAGACGACCTCGTAGTGGAGAGGTCGCGAATCGTCGACACGACGCTTCGGCGCGCTGTTCCAGATCAGAAACCGATACTCCGCGGCACTCGCAGGATTCCCGAGCTCGAGCACGCTGTCGACTTCGACGTCACGGTCGGGATGCTGCCGGACGATTGCGTTCACCAGCTTGACCTTCGCGCCGTAGGCGATGCCGTAGTCACCGGGAGCGCCCTCGTTTCGCACCACGGTCCGAAAAGCGCTGACGATGCGGCCGCCGTCAGGCGGAGAGCCTGACGCCCGAACGCCGCAGCCGGCGCCACGCGATCGGCAGCTGCTCGAGCAGCCGCGAGCGGCGCGCGACCTGCCGCTCGGCTAGGCGCCCGGCGACGAACGCCGCCGCGGTCGTGCGGTCGACGACCGTGGCGTCGCGAAGGAGCTGCTCGTCGGCGATCGTTCCCTCGTGCTCGGCGACGAGATCGCGTACCGCGGCCGCGTCGTTGAGGAAGCGCTGCGCAAGCCCGCCCCGCGGCGGCGCGAGCTCGGCGACGTGCCGGACGCGGTCGAGCGCGACCCGAAGGCGGGCGAGCGTCGCGCCAGCGGGCGCGCTGCCGATGCGCTCGACGGCCCGGGCGACGCGGCGGAGCTCGTGGCGGACGAGGTCCTCGCGCGGCACGCCGTCGGCGCCCGGCTTGAGCCGCGGCGGCAGCTGGAGCCGCGCGAGCAGGACGTGGTAGCGCTCCTCCTCGAGCGCGTCGAGGGTGCGGCCGTGCGCCGCACGTCGCTCCTCCGCCAGGAGGTTCGCAAGCTCGTTCGCCCCGACGCGATCTTCCTCGTCCGGTCGGTCGAGGGACGGCTGCGCACGGTCGAGGAGCGCGTCGAGCTGCGCTGCATGGTCGGTTGCGTCGAGCACGAGCGCGAGCTCGGCGAGCGCGCTGCGGCGCCACGAGGGATCGAGCTGCCGCGACGACGACCGCACGAGAGCGCGCGTGCGCAGGAGCGCGAGCCGCACCCTGCGCAGGTTCTCGCGGTCCTCACCGACGCGCGCGCCGGGGTCGTGCACGAGCAGCGCGCGGCGCTCGGCCTGAAGCAGCTTCCGCAGCCGGCGCAGGCCTGGGTCGTTCCCGATCGGCAGTGTCGGCACGAGCTCCTTGCCTCCGATCACCGCCTCGATCAACCGCAGGATGTCGGCGGGGGGAGCGAGGCCGCTCGTGCCCGGCTCCCACGACTCGACGCGCTCTCCGCGCGGGAGATCGAGGCGCCAGACGACGCCCGCCTCAGAAGGGAGCCGCGCGATCTTCATGCCGAGATGCTCGAGGTCGCGGTCGAGCGTGTCGTACTCGTGCGCGACGCGATGCTCCGCCTCGGCGCTGAGCCAGGTCTCGACCGTCAGCGACGCGCGGCCGTCGAGGCCGCGCACACGCGCGGCGGCGAGCGCGCGCTCCGCCGGATCGGGGACGTTCGACCCCCAGTACTCGTCCACGAAGGCTGATTCACCGGCAGGTGCCGGCGTTCCTCCCTGCCGCAGCCTGCTCAGAAGATCTCGGCGCACCAGGGCTCGACCGTCGTCGCGAAGAGCGCGTCGGCCCGCTCGGCTGCGCCGGAGGTGAGCTCGGTCGCGCGTGCGGCGCGGACGAGGTCGCCGAACGAGAAGCCGCCGAGGTAGACCGAGCCGAGGTCGTTCACGCCGATCCGTAGATCCGCCGCCGCCTCCGTTCGATTTGCCCCGCCGTTCCCGACCTGCCAGTGACCCGTGTTCTCGGGCAGGAAGGAATCGGTCACTTCCAGCACGACGTCCTCGCCTTCGCCGAACGAGCGCGCCGCAAGCGCCGCGCCGACGTCGATCAGCCTAACCCACAATCCGTCGCCGACGCGAAGCTGCATCCGCCTCGGTTCGGCGAGCAGCAGGAAGAGTGGATGGTCGAGCGGCAGCAGGTCGGCGGCGAACTCCGACGTCCAGTCGAAGTCGAGCAGCCAGCGCCAGAGCTCGCGCGTCGCCCCGGGCGTCGGTGCGACCGCTTCGGCGATCGTCACCGTGCCTTTGGCCAAGCCGCTCGACCAGTCCTGCTTCACGGTGTAGATCGCGTAACCCGCCGGCTTGCCGTCGAGCTCGAGCAGTGCCCGGTGCTTCGGCCCACCCGCGCGGCGTGCCGGGTCGTCGTACAGCCGGCGGGTCTCCCACCACGCCTGCGAGCGCGAGACCAACCCGGGCCGCTGGGCGAAGACCTCCTCGTACAGCGCGGGAAACGTCTCCGCCGCCTCGCGCTCGTCGACGATCCGCACGCGCCCGCGTGGCTCGAACGGAACCGCGAACGCGGTGCGCTCCTTGGGGAGCCGCATCGAGCCGATCCGCGACGCAACCCCGTAGCCGAAGCGGCCGTAGATCGTCGCCTCGGACGCCCATAGGAGAGCCGCGACCTCGCCGCGGTCGCGGCAGTCGTCGAGCTGCGCACGCATGAGCGACGTGAGGATCCCTCGCCTGCGATGCGACGGCAGCACGCCGACGACGCTCACGCCGCCCGTACGGACGACGCCGCCGGGCACGGACAGCTCGAACGTGAACGCGCCTGCGCCGCCGACGGCCCGGCCGTCGTCGTAGGCGGCGTGCATGCGATCGACCTCGAGCCACTGCGCGAAGCGCTCGGCATCCTCGACCGTGTTCTCGTGCGCGAAGTAGTGGCTGATCGGACTCAGCGCGTCGCGGAGCTCCTGCAGGGAGCGGCACGGCCTGATGTCGATCTCCATCGCCCTACCCTAGAACGCGTTCGAGCGGCGCGTACTCGAGCATCAGGCGGCGCTCGGAACCGTCCTCGAAGCGCACCGTGACGACACCGCCCGCCTCGATGCGCGTGACGATGCCCGTGCCGAGCGTTCCGTGGCGCACGGTGTCACCGGTCGAGAGATCGGGGACGTCGTTGCGCGGGGCGTACTCGTGCTGGGTCGCCTGTCGCCCGTACCCGGACCACGACGCGGGCCGCAGCCGTTCGCGTTCGACCCCCAGGTTGGGCAGCTCGTCGAGGAAGCGCGACGGAAGGTTCGCGTCGTACCGGCCGTACAGGTTGCGCCGCATCGCGTGGGTGAGCACGAGCCGTTCCTTCGCACGCGTCATGCCCACGTAGCAGAGGCGTCGCTCTTCCTCGAGCGTGTTCTCCTCGATCGAGCGCGCATGCGGAAAGATGCCCTCCTCCATCCCGATCATGAAGACGGCGCGGAACTCGAGGCCCTTCGCGGTATGCAGCGTCATGAGCGTCACCTGGCCGCCGTCGTCATCGTCGCGCAGCGCGTCCTGGTCGGAGTAGAGCGAGATCTCCTGCAGGAAGCCCGAGAGGCTCGGCTCCTCCGCCGACGCATCGTACTCGCGCGCGACGCCGACGAGCTCCTCGAGGTTCTCGACGCGGCCGCGCGCCTCGATCGTCCGCTCGGCCTCCAGCGCCTCCAGGTAGCCGGTGCGGTCGAGCACGGCTTCCACGATGTCCGCCACCGACGCGTCGGTCGCCGTCGCCATCAGAGACTCCATTGCGTTCCGGAACCCGGTGACCGCGCGCGCCGAGGCGGGCGCGAGGCCTGCTTCGACCGGACGGCCGGTGGCCTCCCACAGAGAGATCTCGAGGCCCGACGCATAGGACGCAAGCCGCGCGAGCGACGTGTCGCCGATGCCGCGGCGAGGCCGGTTCGCGATGCGACCGAGCGACACGACGTCGTACGGGTTGTCGATCACCTGTAGGTACGCGATCGCGTCCTTGATCTCGGCGCGCTCGTAGAACCGCGGACCGCCGATCACCTGGTAGGCAACACCCTGCCGGACGAGCACGTCTTCCAACACGCGGCTCTGCGCGTTCGTCCGGTAGACGACTGCGATCTCGCGCGCGCTGTATCCCTCTTCGATGCGCGCAGCGATCTCGGCGGCGACGAACCGCGCCTCTGCGTGCTCGTCCTCGGTCTCGACGATCTGAACGGGCTCGCCTTCGCCGAGGTCCGACCACAGGTTCTTCTCCTTGCGGTCGCGGTTGTGTGCAATCACCTCGTTGGCCGCAGTGAGGATCGAGTTCGTCGAGCGGTAGTTCTGCTCGAGCGGGATCACCTTCGTGTTCGGAAAGTCGTGCTCGAACTCGAGGATGTTCCGGATGTCGGCGGAACGGAAGCTGTAGACGCTCTGGTCCGGATCGCCGACCGCCATCAGGTTGCGGTGCTCGCCGGCGAGTTGCTTCAGCAGCACGTACTGCGCGTGGTTCGTGTCCTGGTACTCGTCGACCATCACGTAACGGAACGAGTGCGCCCAGCGCTCGCGCGCTTCGGGGAAGCGCTGCAGCACGTCAACGGTGAGCATCAGCAGGTCGTCGAAGTCGACGGCATTCGCGCCGAACATGCGGCGCTGATACAGCGCGTACACGTCGGCGACCGTCTGGTCGTAGAAGCTCGCGACGCGCGATGCGTACTCATCGGGGCCGATCAGCTGGTTCTTGGCGTTCGAGATCTGCGCGTGGATGCCGCGCGGGACGAAGCGCTTCGGGTCGCGCTCGAGCTCCTCCAGGCACGCCTTGACGAGCCGCACCTGGTCGGCCTGGTCGTAGATCGTGAAGCTCGAGCGGTAGCCGAGCCGCTCCGCCTCACGCCGCAGGATTCGGCCGCACGCGGCGTGGAAGGTCATGATCCAGATCGCGCGCGCGACGCCGCCGACCGCGCGCTCGACGCGCTCCTTCATCTCGCCGGCGGCCTTGTTCGTGAACGTGATCGCGAGGATCTCGTTCGGCTTCACGCCGTGCGCGGCGAGGAGGTGCGCGACGCGATAGGTGAGAACGCGGGTCTTCCCCGAGCCTGCGCCGGCGACGACGAGCAGCGGTCCCTCGGTCGTGAGCACGGCTTCGCGCTGCGCCGGATTCAGGTCCGCGAGGTAGCTCTGGGGCTCGATCGCCGCCACGGCTCGAGCGTAGCTACAGGTCGGCCAGCTCGGCCTCGACGAACGCGCTCGCCGCCGCGAGAGCGTCCGAATCGGCCGACTTGAGCACGATCTCGACCTGCGGGCCGTCGTCGGGAAAGGACGGGTACGAGCCGACGAGCACGTCGGACCACCGCTCGGTGGCGGCGACGAGCACCGCCACGATCGCCGACTCGCGCGTGCGGTACACACGTCGCCACGACTCGATCGGCCGATCGGTGCGCAGCTCGCCGGCGTAGCGGTCGAACATCGCCTCCATCTCGCTCGGCAGGCCGGGCAGCACCCACACGTTCGCGATCCGGAACCCGGGCGCTCCCCCGAGCGGGTTCGCGAGCGGCAGCGCTCCGCGCGGCAGCGCCGCCCAGCGCGCCGCGTACTCGGGTGCGCCGTGGAAGCGTGCGCGCAGGTCGTCGGCGAGCTCCGGGACGACCTCCTGCTGCACCTCGAACGCCGCCGCGATCGCCTCGCGGGTGATGTCGTCGGGCGTGCCGCCGAGCCCGCCGGTGACGAGCAGATGGTCGACGTTGGCCGCCTCGCGGCGCACGAACGCGACGACTCGCTCGAGGTCGTCCGGGACCGCGGCGGTGAGGACGACGCGCACACCACCGGCCTGCAGGCGGCGGGCGAGCCACGCTGCGTTGGAGTTCTCGACGTCGCCGGAGACGAGCTCGTTCCCGATCGTCAGGATGGCTGCATGCACGCCGCGAGTATCCGTGAGACGGACGATGAACGGGATGTCGACGACATTCTCGGGCTGTGGCGCGAGGCGTTTCCCATGGACGTCATGTCGCGCGCGTCGTGGCTCCACTACGGCCGGATGCTGCCGCCCGAGTCGCAGCTCGGGGACTGGGTCGCCGAGGAGAACGGGCGCGTCGTCGCGACGGCTTACGTCTTCCTCGGCTTCGCGAGCAGCGACGGGAGCGCGCACTGCCGCGTGATCGTCG
>DASRGQ010000029.1:0-2234 GCA_035650975.1 Gaiellaceae bacterium | reverse complement strand
GCAAGCACCAGCACCAGGACGCCGGCGGCAAGTGCGTGCACGTCGCGCCGAACACGACGTCCCTGATCACGTCGAAGTCGATCTCGAAGGACGGCGGCCGTGCCGGCTACCGCGGGCTGCTCGAGGTCGCGAAGGGCGCGCGCGGCTCGAAGTCGAAGGTCGTGTGCGACGCGCTGATCCTCGACGAGGACTCGCGCTCCGACACGTACCCGTACATCCGCATCGACGAGAACGAGGTCGACATCGGCCACGAGGCGACGGTGTCGAAGATCGGCGAGGAGCAGCTCTTCTATCTCATGTCGCGCGGCCTCTCGGAATCCGAAGCGAGCGCGATGGTGGTGAGCGGCTTCGTCGAGCCGATCACGAAGGAGCTTCCGCTCGAGTATGCCGTCGAGATGAACCGCCTGATCCAGCTGCAGATGGAAGGGTCGGTCGGCTAGGGGTGCAGGTCGAGCACGTCGACTTCATCGCCGTGCCCGTCACCGACATGGAGCGCTCGAAGCAGTTCTACGGCGAGACGCTCGGGCTGCCGCAGACGGGGGACAGCGGCTTCCCGGAGTACCGGCTCGGCGACAACGCGTTCCTCTACCTGCTGAGCCTCGAGGCGATCGGCGGCGCCTACCGCGGGCCGCATGACGCCGGCTTCGCCCTCCGCGTGCCGGACGTGCACGAGACGCGCAAGGAGCTCGAGGCGAAGGGCGTCGAGTTCAACGGCGACGTCCTCGACACCGGGGTCTGCCACATGGCGTTCTTCGCCGACCCCGACGGGAACCAGATGCTCCTGCACCGCCGCTACGCCTCGAGCGAGGACTGATGGCGACGCTCACGCGCGAGGAGGCCGCGAAGCGGTACGACGAGCTGCCGCTGCCGTCGACCTCCGACGAGCACTGGCGCTTCACCGACCTGCGCGGGTTCGATCCGAAGCCGGTGCCCGGCACCGCGGTGCCAGGCACCGGAACGGCGCCGATGCTCGACCTCGACGTCGCCGGACGGGCAGCGGTGAGCGAGGCCGGGATCGAGATCCTGAGCGCCCCCGAGGGCGTCACGTTCGAACCGCTGCCGGCGGACTACGAGGCGCGGCTGATCCCCGAGGACGACAAGTTCGCGCTCGAGAACCTCGCGCGCTGGGAGCACGGCCTGCTCGTGCGCGTG
This sequence comes from Gaiellaceae bacterium, assembly GCA_035650975.1. Classification (GTDB taxonomy): domain Bacteria; phylum Actinomycetota; class Thermoleophilia; order Gaiellales; family Gaiellaceae; genus PALSA-600. Next base: position 1,082 of record DASRGQ010000029.1, on the reverse strand, counting down.
CCGAAGGGCCTCGAGGTCGCGCTGCCGCTCTACGTCCAGGTGACGTCGAACGGCGGGTCGCTCTACTGGCGCATGGTCGTCGAGGCGGAAGAGGGAGCGCGGTTCACGCTGATCGAGGATCTTTCGTCGCCGGCCCCCGACACGCTCGCGTACTCGAACGCCGTCGTCGAGCTGTTCGTCGGCGCGAACGCGAAGGTCGAGTACGTGTCCCTGCAGAACCTCTCACGCGAGACCTGGCACTTCGGCCGCCACCGCGCCTGGCTCGAGCGCGATGCAGAGCTCGACTGGGTGATCGGGGGCTTCGGCTCGAAGCGCGGGAAGGTGTGGATCGAGAACGACCTCGCAGGGCCCGGCGCGACGTCGCGGGTCACGGGCGCATACTTCGCCGACGGCGACCAGCACCTCGACTACGACACGTTCCAGGAGCACATCGCGCCCAACACCGAGAGCGACTTCGCTTTCAAGGGCGCGCTCCGCGAACAGGCGAGTGCCGTCTGGCGCGGGATGATCCGCGTCGAGGAGCAGGCGCAGAAGACGAACGCCTACCAGGAGAACCGCAACCTGCTGCTCTCCGACACGGCACACGCCGACTCGATCCCCGGCCTCGAGATCATGGCGAACGACGTCCGGTGCACGCACGGTGCGACGCTCGGGCGGGTCAACCGCGAGGAGCTCTTCTACCTGATGGCGCGCGGGCTCTCCCGCGCCGAGGCAGAACGGCTGATCGTGCGCGGGTTCTTCCAGGACGTGCTCGACCGGATCGCGCTCGAGCCGGTGCGCGAGGCGCTCGGCGCCGCCCTCGAGGCGCGGATCCCCCAGGCTTAGCGCTTTTCGTAGCCGCTTCTCAGGCGCGCATGCGACGATAGTCGCGACCCGAGCGAAAGGAGACCCCAATGCTCGGTCGCAGAGCTGCTGTCGCAGCAGGCGCCGTCGTCCTCGCCGTCACCGGCGGCGGCGTGGCGCTCGCTGCGAGCCACAACAGCTCGCCCAGCTCGAAACCGGCGACGCACGCGACACCGAAGCAACATTCGGCGCCGCGGAGCATGCAGCGCAGTCACAGCGGCCACTGCCCGAACATGGGT
>DASRGQ010000028.1:0-99018 GCA_035650975.1 Gaiellaceae bacterium | reverse complement strand
AGGTCGTTCCTCGACCGCACCACGCCCGTCTCCTCACGCCTGCGCGCAAGCTCCGCGTCGGCGCGCTCCGCCAGCTCACGCGGCAGCCGTAGCCGCATCCCGATCACGTCCTCGCCGCGAGCCGGCACACGAGACTTCTTCCCCCCCATTCAGGCCCGGCTCACGCGCACGTCCGCCCCGCAGGAAGCGCCCTCCACCCAGAACCAGTCGAACTCGCTCTTGAGCTTCTCCTCGGCCAGGTCGAACGCCTCCTCCAGCCTGTAGTCCTCGTCCGCCCATTCGTCCTCGCTGTCGGTGAGCTCCTCGTCCTCGCCCCCGCCCGTCAAGTCCTCCGGCCGCACCGTGTACGTGCCGGTGATCGTGACCTCGAACGGCACCTCGTAGGTGCCGTCCTTCTGCTTGATCCCTGCTGCCGTCACGTCCGCTCCTCTCCCTAGAAGTGGTACCACCATACGCCCTCCGTCAAGCGGCCGCCAGCCTCGAAACACAGACGGGCGCTTGATCTCACGCCGTGCGCTCAGCTAACAGCGTGCGCTGAAAGTGCGCGGGATGCCGTCCGACCGCAGGCGTAGGTTCCGCGGCCCGCACCACAACGAAGAACGGCGGACGGCCACCCATCCCGAGTGAAACCGCCCGCCGTGTCGCGGAGACCATGCGAAGCGTAGACACCGCACCGGCCAGACGAACCCGCCGCCCAGCCGGCAAGGCAGGCCGGATCACGCTCCAGCCGATCCACGTCACCGACGCGCTCCCCCGCGCTCACCGCGAAGCCGTCATCGTCGTCGAGACACACCTGTGGCTCCGACAAGCGCACCGCGACGAACACGCGCCGCTCGAGGTGCTCGACGACGGCACGCTCGGCTGCTTCCTCACCGTCGAGCGCGTCCGCCGCCTCCTCCGCATGACCGGCGCCCGCTACTGCGGCGAGAAGACCGCCCGCCGCGTCCTCAACGAGATCCTCCCCGCCCTCGGCCTTATCGAAGACACCGGCCTCGTCAAGAAGCCTGCCAAGCGCCACCCCTACCCCGGCGAAGGCGGCCGTCACGCCCAACCCAGCCTCCACCGCTCACGCTGGTGGCGCATCTACCGGCTCCCACCCCTCACCCGCCACGTCACACCGAAGTGCGGCGCATACAACAACTGGAACGGCGACGTGCCACCCCGCGCCTGGGGTTCAGCGTCTCTGTCGGCACTTCTCAGTTGTCAAGGGCTGATTCCGGAGCGGAAACGACGCGTGAGCTTTCAGCGAGGCTCCGTTCAGTGGGCTTTCGCCAACACCGGCCCGCCGTAGGATCGGCTCGTGACCGACAACACCGACCTCATCAAGGCAGCGGCCGAAGGAGGTGCGGAAGGGATCATCAGGACCCTGTTCTCGCCTTTCGTCGAGACGGGCGAGTGGAGCGCCGACCTGGTGCGCAGGCGGCGGGTCAGGACGCAGATCAAGACCGCCCGTATGACGAAGCAGATGCTCGAGAAGTCGGGTTTGGCTGCGTCGTTCGTGCCGTCGAAGACGCTCGTGCCGCTGCTTGAAATGGCTGGCCTCGAGGACGAGGACGATGAGGAGATGACTGCCCGGTGGGCGGCCTTGCTCGCGAACGCTGCGACCGAGGCGGACGGAGCGCCGAAGGTGATGCCGAGCTTCGCCCAGATGCTCGGAGAGCTCACCGCCGTCGAAGCCAGGATGCTCGACGACCTCTACAACTCTGCGGTGAACGAGCTTCACCTTGACCGTTTCCTCGAGGTGGCCGGTCTCCGGCGACACGCGACGTCAGGCCAGGACTGGTGGCGGGAGTGGGAGAAGTACATGCCGTACGTGGAGAACCTCGAGCGGCTGAACCTCATCGAAGTCGAGCGGCGCAACAAGCGTCTCGACGAAGTCGAGAAGCAGATCGGCGGACGGCGCGGCGTGAACAGCGAAAAGGTGCACCTAACGTCGCTCGGCCGTGCCTTCGTCGCCGCGTGCACTCCGCCATCGGCTGCTCGCCCCGACGGACGAGCCTAGAAGCAGCCGACGCGCAGCGGGACTGCCGTGTTGCAGGCTGCAGTGATCCCTCGGATCACGGAAGTTCATCCTCCAGCCACGCATATTCCGCCGGCAGATCCCATTGACTGTCCTGACGCGGCGTTGAGCGGCAGTCCAGGCGACGGAGAAGCTCGTCAGCAATCGCGCCGGTCTTGTCGTATCGGCGCAAGACGTCACCGACGACGTCAATCACTTCCTGCAGCTCAAGTGATTGCCGGTACAGGCCAATGTCGGCGGGGAGGAGTCCGAGTTGCTGCTGGAGCGACAGCCGCTTCTCGATAGCGGAGAGCTGCCCTTTGACGGCGCCGAGTGCGACGTGTGGGTGAGCGGCGGTTTCCGCGATGAGCGCAAACTTTTCCACGAGCGCGTCGAGTTGTTCGACGGTGTCCCGGAGGACCTCGAGCCCGGCCGTTTCGTCAAACAGCGGTTCGGCCTCGCGCAGTCCGCGCACGATGTCACGTGCCTGCCGCCCGGAGATGCAGTGGCGTCTCCCGACCTCCTCCCAGGTCAGGCCGCTCGCGCGCGACGCACGGATCGCTCGATCGCGTTCGACCTTCTTCGATGCAGGCAACCTCGCCACGCACGACAGGCTGGCTGCTCGGGCGGCTGGCACCGCGGGCGAGATGCTTGACCTTGCGCGAGTCCCTCAGGAGCGGGTCAAGCTCACGCGGATCTGGCCACGCGTCACGTTCTGCGCTAACCGCTGCTGGCGAGCGCGTGCACGGGGTCAGCCGCCCAGGTGATGGCGAGCACGAAGCCACAAGCCACATGAGGGACCACGGCACATCCTGGGGCACGACTTACTGCACGATGAGCGCGGTTCCGATCATGATCGTGCGCGCGTCAGGCGAGGTTCGGGTGGTCGGCCAGGCGATCAGGCTGCCCTCGCCGGAACGACCGCACCAGCGGCAGTAGAGGACGTAGGCGTAGCGCCCCGGACGCGCTCGCGCGGGCACGCGGTAGCGGACGGTAACCCCGTAGCCCGCCATAGGGGTCCCTCTCGCATGGCTCACGTTGAGGGTTCCGATGCGGAGATACGGCTGCGAGGCCGGTGCTCGTCGCGCTGTCGGCTCGCAGTAACCCTTGCCGCCGTCGCAGAGGTGCGGCCTCGGGGCCGAGACGACCCGAATGAGATACAGCGGCATCCCCGTGCGCAGCTTGACGCCCATCCCGGCCCGCAGCGTCACGACTTCGCCGGGGGCAGCTTCCTTCGGAGTCGACGAGGTGAAGAACGGACCCGCGAGCGCGGATGCCGCCGTCAGCAACGAGGCAGCAGCAACTGCGAACACGACGACCCGCCTCACCGTTCGAGTACGCGCGGGCTGAGCGCGGAGGTCCCGACTCTGCCACGTACGATCGAGGGCAGATGGTGACCGAGCTGACGCTTCGCAACCTCCGGCCCGGAGACGGCCCGGCTCTTGCGCAGATCCACCTCGAGAACGCCGCCTATTACCACGAGCTCGCCCCTGCGTCGTTCCGCCTTCCCGACGCTGACGGCCTTTCGGAGCTGCTCGAGCCGAACCCCCTCGCGAATAACGAGACGGCCCTCGAACTCGTGGTCGAGGTCGACAACACGATCGTCGGCTGTCTGAGCGCACACCTGATCGAACCCGACGCGCACGCTCGCCATCAAATGGTTCCCTACCTCACCCAGCGCAGACTGTGGATCGACTCAGTCGGCACGCTTCGCGCGTTCTGGCGTCGCGGCGTTGCGTCCACGCTCGTCGAGGCTGCGGAGCAGTGGGGTAAGGCGCGGGGTGCCACAGTTGTCATGTGCGACACGTGGATCGGCTCGCCCGTGTCTGTTGGCTTCTGGGAGACACGCATGGGCTACAGCACACGCGCCGTCATCTTCGAGAAGCCGCTGTAGCGGATCGCGCATCCGCCGCTACGCGAACCTCGACCACATGTCTTCAAGGAACTGGTCTACTGCTGCGACGTCCTGCGGGTCTGGCGGCCCAGTCGGCTCGTCCGAGTTGAACAAGGCGCGCGTCGCGATCCAGGTGAACCTCGGGTCGGGCCGCCCGTCGGGTTCGTATTGCGCTGATGCGGCGAGCGACAGCGCAGCGCAGACGCGCCAGCGAAGCCGTTCGTCGTCGCCCTGGACCCAAGGCGGAGTAGGCGCGTGCAGCGGCTCGACGGAAGCGGTGTCACGAGACGGCATGGCTGCACAGCCTGGCGTAAGCCGGGCGGCACAGCCAGTCGCTCGGGAGGTGCACGCAGGTCACGTCAGCTTGACTTTTCACCGCCACTTGCCGATGTTCCCGAAGCGAACCCGGACGAGGAGAGAAGCAGCGTGGGCATCAGCGACAAGCTGAAACAGGGCGCAGAGGCGACCCGCCAGAAGATCGAGGAGAGCCGCGAGGCGACTCGACGTGCGAACGAGGAGCGCCAGGCTGCCGAGGTCGAGCGTCAGCGCATCCGCGCCGAGGAACGCCGGCGGCGCTTCGAGGAGGTCAGCGCGCGCTGCCCGCTTCCGATCAAGGCGCACCAGAACGATCTGCCAGGCAGGATCAAGATCTTCGACGACGAGTTCGAGGTCGCAACCGGCACCGACTGGGGATGGAGCTCCAAGAAACTCATCATCACAACCCAGCGCGTCATCTACGCCCAGGGCCGAGCGCTGACCGCGAAGAACCAGAAGACCGTCTACCTCCGCGACATCAGGGATGTGCGGTTCCACAAGCCCCTCGTCGGGTTCGGAACCATCGCGCTTGAAACCGCAGGCGCCGGAAGCTTCGAGGGCCTTCCGGCAGCGAAGAACGGCGCGGACATCCGGAACAAGCTGCTCGAGCTGATCCACTTCGCTCGCAACGAGGCCGAACGGCCAAGCTCCAGTGACGCAGCATCGGCCGAGCCCGTAACCAGCGATGACGACGTAATGCAGAAGCTCAAGCAACTCGGTGAGCTTCGCGACTCGGGCATCCTCACCAACGATGAGTTCGAGGCGAAGAAGGCGGAACTACTTGCGCGGCTCTAACGTCTCTCGCTAGGCGCCGCCGAGGGTAACCGCGAGTGACGCTTACCAAGAGCAGCCCGGTATCGAAGCGCTCGCGCGTCGGTTGCCTCTGTGGCCGAAACAACTAGCGGTTGCGGTACTTGTCAACGAAGTCGTTGAGGATCGCCGTGCACGTGCTGTGGGCCGCCTCCGGAAGCGTGCAGCTCTCGAGGTAGCTCCCGTCCTCGTTGCCAGGGATGTAGGTCATGACGGCGTTGGCCGGGTACGGGCCGCCTGACAGCGCCGCCTCACCCTTCACATACGGCGGGTCCTCGAACGCGACAAGGGTCTTGCTCAAGTAGTAGACGGCTTCGCGTGGTGGCCTCCTTGCAGGGCACGCGGAGTGGTAAGCGGCCTGGTAGGCGCGGGCGGCCGCCGGAAACAGGGCGCACGCCTGCCCGGTCGTGCAGCCGTAGCAGGCCGACGTCTCGCTTCCGACCACCACCTCGCGAGCCGGCTTCGGCGGCACGACCCTCACCTGGCCGCTGCCGTCTGCGCCGATCGCCGCAGAGCACCTCCAACCCCTGGGGGCAGCCACAGCCATCAGCCCTTCACCGTCCGTGTACGCAGCGAGACTGGCCGCGAGCGGAGTCGAGATCGACAACGTGGTCTCCGACGGGAACGCTGCGCGCTTCGGCGGAGGCGTGCCGTACCTCGTCTGGCAGACCACCAGCGGCACAGCCGACCCAGCGCCTAGCCGGATCGCCGACGTCCTGAGTGTCGCCCACGCGGCGTGGGTTACCGCTCCCACAAGACCCAGACCGAGAAGGAGCAACAGAGCAGCAGCCCAGCGTCTCACCGGACTCACTCCCAGCGTCTCATCAGACGAGCATACGACGCCCTCTGGCACCACCACCGTCGCGACGCCGCCGTGCGCTGCGTTCAGCGGCACCGCTTCCGATCGGCCTGAAACGAGACAGCAAGAACGTCAAGCTGCGAGGCCGCCGTCTGAACCTTGCTTGTCGCCCGTTGCATCTTCGCTGTGACCGCGTTCAGCTCCGACACGCTCTGAGCGACGCCAGCCTTCGCCGCCTCCGGGATCAACTCCGGATAGACAGACGCGGCGTTCAAGCCACTCGCGACGACGGCGAAGGCGTGTTGAGCGTCCGAGATCGCGGCGAGACAAGGCTTCGGCGCCGTCGCCTTCGCTGCGAGTTTCGTGGTGATGGTGCGTGTCGTTGTGACGCTGACGGTCGCCGTGTCTGTTGTGGTTGTCGTGGTCGTCTTCGAGTTGCCGGCCGAACCGAGGCCGACGCCGACCAGCAGCACGACGACCATCAAGATCCAGAGTCGGTAACGTCGAAGCCGCGCCACGAGGCTACGGGTAGCTCATGCTGCTGCGTTTCCAGTCAGCGTTCAGGATCCCGCTGACCGCCCTGATGAGCACCGGCAGCTCCGGCACCTTGACGCCGAGCATGTTCAGCTTCAGCTTCAGCTTCCGGTTGATCCAGGTCGCCTTCCAGCTCTCGCCGCTCGAGAAGCTCGGCGGATGCAGACCCCAGCGAAGTTCCTTCTGCGCGAGCGCCTTCTTGAAGGCTAAGCAGGCCCCAGTCAGGTTCGCGTCCGTCGCGCCCTCCACGATGTAGGTCAGTCCGGTCGTCCCCTGGAGCGTGCAGGCGTAGCTGTCGTAGAGCTCGCTGCTGGCCCGTGCAGAAGCGCCCCCCGCCGCGAGCGCGACCACTATCGCTAGGCCTGCCGCCCGCCGCCGCATCACGCGGATCGTACGGTCGTCCCAACCCACGTTCAAGGGGCGCGCACTCGATGTAACGGCGGCCTTGGCGAACTGCCGGGCCGGGTGGCTTAGCCGAACGCCGTCGCGCTGCACTGCTCTCCCCGGCCCTGGGCGTCACCGTACGCCGCTCGGAGCGTGTCGGCTAGACGCCGCTTCAGCCATGTCCCGGAGAACCGCCAACGTCTGCTCGTGGAGACCACTGCCGAGCCGCTCGAGCGCGGTGGCGGCGAGCGCGACCTCGTCGATCGTGGCGTCGTTCCGAGCTTCGAGGTACCGCATCAGCCATCTTGCGGCGACGCGCTCGTGCCGGCCAGGGTCCTTGCGCGAATCAGCGCCGTCAGCTCGAGCAGGTCGACCAGGGTCGGCCGTGGGATCTCGGTGCGCAGGATCACCTCGGCGACCCGCAGGTTGCCGCTGCGGATCGCCCGCTCGAAGATCGCCCGTGGGCTGCCCTGCGCCGTCACCCTCGCCTTCCCGGGGCCGGACGGCTGGTAGCGAGTCTAGGCGCGCGGGAAACGAATCCAAGGGCGACGGACGGTTCGCGGACGAGAGCGAACCGCCCGCCAATGTCGCCTAGCTAGACCGCGCCGCCCTGGCTGCCTTCATCGCCTGCCTGGCCCTGGCCGCCCTGATCTCCGCCTCGGCCACCCTGGTCGCCCTGGCCTCCCTGCTGGCCGCCCTGGCCGCCGCTCTGTTGGCCGCCCTGGCCGCCTTGATCTCCACCTTGGCCGCCCTGGCCTCCTTGCTGGCCGCCCTGGTCGCCCTGCTTGCCGCCATTCCGTTCGGTCTCTTGGTCAGACACGGTGTGCCTCCTCTAGTAGGGACAGGGAGTTTCTCCCGATGCTCAACGCGACAAACGAATAGGCCGCCTCGTACGGCGCCCAGCGGCTCGCATCTAGTCGCACCGGACACCTCCGGACGGCCGTACCGAACGGCGGTGGGATGCTCGCCCTCAGATGCGTATGCTCGCCACGGTGCGTTTCGTAGGTGTGCGGCGCCTCGCTGCGCTCGATATGTGGGGCAGATCGGGCACGGCTCGACGGCGAAAGCTGATTCGGATCGAGTTCCTCGTCGGGGCTGTCGGCTGCCTCGGTCTCGGTGGGGGCCGCACTGATCAGCGGCAGAGGATGGATGACCGTCTTTGGGGTGTGGCTTGTTGGGGCAGGCAGCAATTACGTGCCACTTGCGGTGGACGCGCTGCGGCTCTCCCGGCCGGGGGCGCTTGAGGAAGAGTTGGCGGCGGTCGACATGCGTCGCGAAACTCGTCGCGCGGGCTTGCATCAACTCTGGATCGCCGTGCCGTTCGCGATTGTGGTGTTCGCCGTTGCCGAACGGCGCCGCTGAGCGCGAAGAAGAACCGAGACGCGCGGCACGCTCTTGGCGGGTTGAGTTCCGCCCTCAGCCACGCCACCGGGGAGGCATCTCGGCAGAAACGACAACTCAAACAGGCCGCCGAATCCGTCCGGGCCACCGAGCGCGGGAAGTGTCAGGCGAATCGGTGCGCCGGGCCTCTCTGTGGCGGTTCGAGTTCCGCCCTTGCACACCCTTCCCGGTCAGCTCGCCGGTTCGTGCGTACGATCTCATGAGAGGTGGTGGGCACCATGGTGCTTGCAGCTAGTAACACGGTCGCCCTCATTGCCGGGATCGCCGTGTTCGTCGTCGTTGCTTCGGTCCTTTCGATGATCATTTGGCGCGGATCGAAGCGCATCCAGAGATCGGGAAGCGAGAAGCAGTGACCACGCCACACTCCTCGTGCTCGTCGTTCGGTTGATCGTTTGGGCAATCAGGCCGCCCCACAAACGGTCATGGCGGTAGTCGGCTTCCGAACGCGGTAGAGCGCCCGGCAGGCGGCGCGCTCTACTGAGGAAGGAGTCTTCGGCGGGCGCTCCGGGGTGTTTCTGCCAGCCACCACCGCCGAAGCCTTGAAGCTGGCTCGGCCCGCCAAATGCGGATTACTCGGTCGGTTCTTTCCCGCCGCTCCGGGCCTTCAAAACCAGTCTGCCCTGCGCTCGCGTGAAGCCTCAGACCCGACCAAGAGTGGGCCGAACTAACCGAACGCCGGTGGTTGCGGCAGACGCCGCCGACTACACCTGGATGGAGGGCGCAGCGGGACTGAACTGGGGAGAGGTCGCCCGCGCGCCCTCATCCACTTGCCACGCACCGGCAGGGCTCCCGAACATCAAGGCATCGTTAGGCTCGGGCTTCTTGCTGAGGCTTCCGGAACCGATGCTCGCAAAACCGGGGCCGATCCCGGTCACGGACGCCTGGCTGTTCGAGCCGAAGATGGACGGCTTCCGCTGCCTGGTCTGCACCCACGGCCGGCTGCTCGCACGTTCGCGGCGCGGCTGGGACATGACCGCCCTGCTGCCAGAACTTCGGGGCCTTGCAGGGAACGTACAGCTCGACGGGGAGATCGTCGCGCTCGACGAGAACGGCCTGCCGGACTTCCACCGCCTCTCGGCGCGGCTCCTGCACAAGCGCGACGGGATCGAGGTGACCTACTTCGTCTTCGACGTGCTCGCTGTCGAGGGCCTCCGGACGACGATGCTTCCCTACCAGGAGCGCCGCCTGCTGTTGGAGACGCTCCAGCTCGAGGGGCCGGGTGTGAAGCTGGTCGCGACCTTCGAGGACGGTCAGGCGCTGTTCGACGCTGTGTGCGCTCGCGGGCTCGAGGGTGTTGTCGCGAAGCGACTCCGTGACGCCTACAAGCCGGGCGAGCGCACGTGGGTGAAGACGAAGAACCGAGCGACCGCCCGCTTCGCAGAGGAACGCGCCCGGGCAAGATCCGCCGCTCGGGCTCGCGTCTAACCGTCAGGAGGCGCTCGGAAGCGAGCGCACCCAGTCGCCGACCGCCTGCCGCTTGTCATCGCGTACGAGATCGGTGCCGCGTCCGTGCAGCCAGTCGACAAGCTCGCGGCCGTGGACGACCGCCAGGCCGCCGAGCCAGGTCGGCCCGCCCGTGAACGACCCCCAGACGACGAGCACCGGGTAGGCCTTGACGGGGAAACCGAGATCGGCCTCAAGCTGCCGGGACACCCAGTAGGCCTGCTTCTTCACCCCGGAGCCGTCGAGCAGGTAGCCGTCGTCTTCGTCGGCACCCTCGAGCCGCGTCACCCGAAGCGCGTCGCCCTCGACGGTAACCCGGCTGTCTGAGAGGTTCTTGGTGTCGAGGACGTAGAGCGCTGGGCCTGCGACGACGTGGTCGCGGTTCCATGGGCCGTCTCCGCCCTTGACGTCATGCTTGACCGTCCAGCCAGCCCGCTCGAGCCGACGCAGCTCACGAGCAGTGTTCTCCTCTCCCCAGGCTCCAGTCCGCCAAGAGCTGATCCACCATGGCATCAGCGCCTCCGGGATCAACAACCAGGCCGTGAGCGCGCAGCCGAAGAACATCCCCACGTACACGCCCCACGGCGGACGAAGATCGAGCTTCGCGGCTCCAAACAGCAGCACCGCGAACGTGGCCCAGAAGTAAAGCGAGAAGCGTCGGCCGAACACCCTGTGGCGCCACGCCCGAGCAAGGTTACGGTGGCGTCGAGCAGCCGATCGCCCGGCACCGTGTCGGCGGGGGTACGCAACCATCGAGCAAGTGATCGGCACTTATGTAAGCGTCCTGAACCCCTTCTCTGCGACTACACACCCTCGTGCTTCACGGCGGCCACACACCCGTCGGCGAACTGGTCCACATCGTGCACGGTCGCCGTCGCGGCCGGCGGATACTCAAGGTTGATCTCCAGTTGGTAACACCACCTGCTGATGTCCTTCTCAGTAGTTCCGAACGTATGGTCGGGGTCGTAGACGTATTGCGACGTCGTGTAGTAGCCCTGCTTCCACCAGTAGCTGTGGTCAGGCGACGCCGTGACCCACTTGACGAAGAGGATGGCCGCCACCACGACCATGCACGTCAACGCAGACCCGACACCGACCCACCGAGCAACAACGACCCACCGAGCACTGTTGTCGCCGAACCGGGTTCTCATGAGCTCCTGAGCGTCCACTTCTCTCATTCTCGGCCCGTGACCGGGGACCCTTGAGCACAAGTTCCCCTCGTCTTGCGGTGCCGACGCCTCTCACTGCGCGCGGGGCGCACGTGACCGCGCCGACTGCGTCGATCAGCGGCGCCAGATCGTCTGGTGCGGAAGCTCAAGCAGCCGCTCCGCAACCGAAGCGACGGCCGTGAGCTCGGGCGCTAAGTGACGACGAGCTGCGGCTTTAGATAGACCGACGTAGGACGGCCTGGACGGTCGAAGCGTGCCATTCCGTCCCACCATGCGCCGTTGGAACTCTGGCGGCGTTGAGCATGGCCGCGATCGTCCGCAGAGAGTCCCCCCGCCCCCGAGCCCGCTTGATCCGCGTGACCACGTTCCTCGAAATGACCGCAGGACGGCCCACCCTGACCCCCTCGGCCCGCTTCACAGCAAGAGCCTCCTTCGTGCGCTGGCCGATGAGGCGTCGCTCGTACTGCGCGAACGTCGCCATCACGTTCGCGAGCATCTCACCGGCAGGGGTGGACAGGTCGACGCCGAGATCCAGGGTTACGACGTTGTATCCGCGCTTGCGGGCATCCTCGAGCACGCCGGCGAAGTCGATCAGCGACCGAGACAGTCTGTCGAGCTTCGCGACGACCACCCCGCTCGAGACGCCGCTCCTGCAGTCGGCCAGCGCCCGCTGCAAGCCCGGACGGTTCAACGTGCGACCCGAGACCACGTCCTGTTCGATCCGGAGCAGCTCCCAGCCTCGCCGCTCGCACTCGGCCCTGATCGCAACCCGCTGAGCCTCGAGACCAGAACCGTCCGAGGCTTGCTCCTCCGTACTCACCCGGACGTACCCGATGAACGACTCGGAAGCCTTGCCACGCTGAGAAGATGCGGTTGGCACGGGACTTGCCTCCTGTGTCCGGCCCCGGGGCGTTGCTGCGCCGCCGGGGCATTTCGCGAGACCGTACTGGCTGGATCACGGTCCTTCCAGCCTCCGGGCGTACACGAAACGCTCGTTTCCTGTACGCGAGCACGGCCGGAGCACTGGTTGAGCCGGAAATCGGCCGAGTCCGCTGACGCCAGCGATGCCCCTGAAGTACCCTCGCCCGGAGTGACTGAAGTCACCGACAACAGTGATCGCCCGTCCGAGGACCTGACACTTCGACTCTCGACCGTGAAGTTAGAGCGGTTCAAGGCTGCCTTCACGCCGGAGGAGATTCCCCTCCGACCGTTCAGCGTCCTAATCGGGAGGAACGGAAGTGGCAAGAGCACTCTCCTTGAGGCGCTTCAGTGGCTCGACGCAACGATCAGACGAGATGCCAGAGAAGCATCGGATCGGTACTTCGGAATCCACGACCTCATCAACCTCAGATCGCAGACGAAGACGCCGTTCTTCGAGCTGACCGTTCGATGGGCGTGCATCTTCGGGGATGGAGGGAACGCCGGCAGCTTGTCCTATCGCGTTCGGGTCGAGGAAGCGGAGGGCAACGTTCCCCGGATTGCAGCCGAAACGCTCTGGGGCGACCGCGAGGGAGGCGAGTCGCACACCTACGTCCAGACACACGACGACGGGTCTCGACTGTTGCTCGACTCACAACTGATGATCCGAGACCCCGATCGCCTCAGCCTGGGAGTACTGAGTTCCCTCACTCGCGAGCCGTCGAGTGACCCGTATCTCCTCGCTCTCAGCGACTTCTGGAGTCGGGCCGTCTTCCTTCGACTGAGCCCGAACCGGCTCGCCGAATCCTCGGCTGCGTCGCGTCGGTCATTCGACCCGCTGCTGGATGAGGAAGGTCAGAAGCTCGCAGCGTTGCTAGATGAACTCGGTGAGGATGAGCGGGCTGAGCTGGTTCAGGCTATACAGCGCGCGCTGCCAGACATTCGGGACATCGAAGTCGTGAAGGCAGGTGTCGAACGGGAGGCTCGCCTGAACTACAAGTTGTTGGAGCGTATGCCCTATCGCGGCCGGACAGGCCGATACCAAGTCCCGATCCCCTCGTGGATGCTGTCGGAAGGTACCCGGCGACTCACAGCGATCCTGGCGCTCTTGGTGCGCCAACCAGGACCGACACTGCTCTGCGTCGAGGAGATCGAGAACGGGTTAGACCCCTGGAATGTGCTTGAGGTGCTGAACGCCCTACGGGATGCGACGCTGAGCGGGGTTCAAGTGATCATCACGACGCACTCTCCGTGGATTCTGGATCACGTCGAACTTGAGGACATCACGCAGGTCAGGCGCGTCGAGGGTGAGACTCGCTACGAGTCCTTCAAGTCCCGCGAGGAGGTAGCTCAGTTCGTGGATTCCATCCCTCCGGGCACCCGGTATGTCCACTCATCGTCGTAACAGCAGCTAACTCACCGCAAATGGCGACGAACGGGCGCTTGCGCGTGGCTCTGCTCGTTGAGGGAAGCCTGGCTCCTCCTGGAAGAGCGCGAGACGCCCTTGATCGGATCTGGAACCAGCACATGGCTAGGCTCGCCGGTGCCGGTCCGTTCGATCTGCTCGTCCCCATCTCGAAGACGAACCTCGTAAGCCTTGACCCCGAGCAACCTCGGATGAGCGGGAACGCCGAGGCCCTCGATCAGTTGCTCCGGCGGTTGCTTGATAGTGGCCGCGAGTTCGACGCCGCGGTCCTGGCATGGGATCTCCAGCCACCGTGGGATCCGTCGACACGGGCGTGTCGGTGGCGAGAGACTCTTGATCTCTACCGATTCCTCGCGCAGTCCACGGCCTTGCCGGACAACTGGACTCAAGCCGCAGCAGCTCGGCTGACAGAACTTGAGAGCAGGCCGAGTCCGTCGAGCCGTCCGTCGCCTCCAAGATTGGCACCAGGCATGGTTCTGCCCATCTGTATGGACCCGGTGTTCGAGGACCTCCTGGCTTCAAACGAAAGGGGGATTAGGCGGGCTTTGGGACTCGACGGTCCGCGCTCCCGAGTGGCCCGACTGGCGTCAGGCCGGCACTCGTCCTGATCGGACAGTCCTAGCAAGGGCCGTAGAAGCAGCGAGACGACGGAACCCAGACCTCAGGCGAATGATCCCTGGCGGCTTCGCCACTGGGAAGGCGGACTGGGAGGAACTGCTCCTGCGGCGGATGTTGAACGACGATCAGACGAGGCCGATCCTTGCAGGGCATCCAGTGGTCGCGCGTCTCACCGAAGTGCGCGGCGCAGTCTGATCAGTCGCTGAGACTACTTCTTCCCGTTACAAGTCCGGTCGAGGCGCTCGACCACAGTAACGCCATCAGCTCGCAGAAGGCGACGACGCGGCCGCGCCGCACGACCAAATCCAGCTCGCCGCCCGCGAGCCACGCGTTGCCGTCGAGGATCCGGTAGCCGTGCAGCCGGTACCACCAAGCTGCGCGTGTCTCAGACGGGTGGCGCGGCTTCGGTTTCGTCCGGGAGGTAGGCACGTGCCCGCCAGGACCTCCGGTGGATCTCGCACGGGCCGCGTTCGCGCACGCAGCGCGTGTGCGACGGCGTGATGTAGCCGACGTGCGAGGCGAACCCGTAGCCGGGATAGAGCGCGTCGGCGGTGCGCATGTACCGGTCGCGTGTCACCTTTGCGACGATCGACGCCGCCGCGATCGCAGCGCTTTTCGTGTCGCCGTCGACCACGGCCCGATGCGGCGGCGCAGTCGGCCCGAGCTTGAACCCGTCGACGAGCGACACATCGGCGGGCTGGCACGCCCACAGCGCCTCGCGCAACCCCCGCAGGTTGCACTTGTGGAGCCCGTCTCGATCGATGACGGCCGCCGGAAACACGCGCAGGGCAATCCGTTCCGCGCAGGCGACGACCGCCCGGTACAGCTCGTCGCGGGTCGCGGGATCGACCTGCTTCGAGTCGTTCAGGAGTGCGAGCGGCCGGACGCGATGGTCGCGCAGGCATTCGTAGTCGAGCAGGACCCCCGCGACGACGAGCGGCCCTGCCAGCGGGCCGCGGCCCGCCTCGTCGGCGCCGGCCACCAGGCGCCCGCCGAGGTTCCGGTCGAACCGGAGGAGCTTTTGACCCGGGCGCGCCTTCGCCGGCATGCACCGAGAGTAGCCCCGGTGACGGCCGGCGATTGTGCCAAAAGTGTGGAAAGAGCGCGCTAGTTTTGGCGCAGCTCGCGAACGCGAGCCTTCTTGCCGACCTTGCCGCGCAGGTAGTAGAGCTTCGCGCGGTTCACGTCGCCGACTGCGCCGACCTCGATCTTGTCGATCTTCGGCGAATGCAGCGGAAACGTCCGCTCGACACCGACCCCGAATGAGTTCTTGCGGACAGTGAAGGTCTCGCGCGCCTGTGCGCCCTGCCGCTTGATCACGATCCCCTCGAACACCTGGATCCGCGAACGGGTGCCCTCGATGACGCGGAAGTGCACGCGCACCGTGTCGCCCGCCTTGAAGCGCGGGACCTCGCGCAACTGGCGGCGCTCGATGTCCTGGATGATCGTGCTCATATCGAAGGGGGCCGGGGGCCGCGCGGAATGGTAGCGGAAGCCATCTCTACTGGATCGAGATCCGGTTCGGCGGCCAATAGGTGGCGACGACCTTGCCGATCAGGTTCCTTCGGGGCACGGGCCCCCAGGCACGCGAGTCGCAGGATGCGCCGCGGTTGTCGCCCATGAAGAAGTAGTCCCCTTTCGGCACGTGCCAGGTCATGTCGTAGTGATCGGTGTCGGCCTCGCGGCGCGCGGCCTGGACGTACGGCTCGTTCAGCTTCTTCCCGTTGATCCAGAGGTAGCCGTGCCCGTCCTCGTGGATCGTGTCTCCCGGCAGGCCGATCAGGCGCTTCACAAACGTGCCGCCGGCACCGCACTGAATCGCCGCCTTCGGCGGCGTGTGGAAGACGACGATGTCGCCCCGCTTCGGCGACCAGAAGTGGTAACAGAACCTGCAGGCGAGCACGCGGTCCGAGTAGTGCGCCTCACACCCCTGATCCGGCTTCGCGCAGTGCAGCGTCGGTTCCATCGAGCTCGACGGAATGCGATACGGATTGACAACCCACGCCTTAACCGCAAGCACGATCAGGATCGCGCCGACGATTGTGACGAGCCAGTCGATCGTGACCCGCCAGCCGTGCGGCAATCCCCTCGTGAGGTAGTCGATCGGGTTCCTCAACGCACCTGCTCCCTTCGCCAGCCTTGGATCTTCGCGTGGTCGCCCGAGAGCAGCACGTCGGGCACCCGCCACCCGCGGAACTCCGCGGGGCGCGTGTAGTGAGGGTACTCCAGCCCGCCGCCGAGCTCCGCGGAGAACGACTCGAGCTCGCCCGACCCTTCGGCAAGCGCCCCGGGCAGGCGACGGGCGATCGCGTCGACGAGGATCATCGCCGGCAGGTCGCCGTTCGAGAGGACGTACGGCCCGACGGAGATCGCATCCGTTGCGAGGTGCTCGACAACGCGCTCGTCG
Source organism: Gaiellaceae bacterium (assembly GCA_035650975.1). GTDB lineage: Bacteria > Actinomycetota > Thermoleophilia > Gaiellales > Gaiellaceae > PALSA-600. The sequence continues at coordinate 82,901 of DASRGQ010000028.1, read as the reverse complement.
AAGCCCTCGAAGCGCGCCGAGAGGAGCGCGAGGTGGTGCTCGCGCGTGAGCTCCTCGACCACTTCTTGCGTGAGCTGTCGGCCTTTCGGCGTGAGCGCGATCACCGGATGGTTCGCCGGTCCGCCGTAGGCCGCTTCGAGCGCAGCCGCGACGACGTCGACGCGCAGCACCATCCCCGCGCCGCCGCCGTACGGGTCGTCGTCGATCTGGCCGTTGCGCAGCGGCGTCGTGTCGCGATAGGAGAAGAGGCGCAGGTCGAGCTCGTCGCCGAGCACCGTTGCGACCGGCCGCTGCTCCGTCAGCCACGCGAACGCATGCGGGACGAGCGTGAAGACGTCGAGCTGCATCAGTCTTCTACGTCGGCGAAGCCGGTCGCGACCTCGATACGACGGCCGCCGAGATCCACGCTGCGCACACAGTCTTCGACCATCGGCAGGAGCACACCGCCGTCGAGCTCGAGCACATCGTTCGCAACACCGGTGATCACCGTCTTAACCGTTCCGAGCTCGCGGCCGGTCTCCTCCACGACCGCGAGCCCGACGAGCTCGAACGCGTAGTACTCGTCCTCGGTCGTCGGCGGCAGCGCCTCGCGCTCCACCTCGAGGATTGCGCCGCGCTCGACGTCGCGGTCGAGCTTGATCACCGGGCGGCCCGACGAGGTCCGGTGTGCGACGACGCGCACAGGCGTGCCGTCGGCGAGGAACGTGGCGCCCGTCTTCCACCAACGCTTGTTGTCGGACGGCTGCTCCACGAAGAACGCGCCGTCGATCCCATGCGGACGGCCAACCTTGCCGATCCCAACCCTCACCGCTGCGACTCGAAGTACCGTGCCGCGTCATTACGGTCGACGGCGACGAGCAGGTTCTCGGCGATGAACGCTTCGCCGCCTTCCCAGCCACTCGCGCGAATGCGCTCGAGGGCGGTGCCGATGTCGAACTCGCTCGCGCGGAACTGCGGCTCGCCGTCGACGATCAGCGTCCAGAACGCAGCAACGCGCCCCTCGTACGGCATGCCGACGGAGCCGGCGTTCACGACGCGCAGGTCGCCGACTCGGCGGTCGAACTGATGATGCGTGTGCCCGATCACGAAGATGCCGCGCTCACCGAACATCGCGAGCAGGTCGTCGTCGGGCGTGAAGACGGTCGTGATCGGCGTGTTCGACGTCGGGGTCGCGTGGCAGTAGACGACGCCGTCGAGCTCTGCGGTCAGCGGGAGAGACGCCGTGCGCGGATCTTCGTTCTCGGCGTTGCCGCGAATCACCGTCGCATCGAGCGACAAGATGCGCTCGTATGTCTCCTCGTCGTACGGACCGCCGAAGAAGTCGCCGCCGATGACGATCGCTTCGGCGTCGATCTCCGCCAGCACCGTGTCCAGCGCCCACGGCATGCCGTGCACGTCGTAGAGCGCAGCGACCCGCATCGACGACTACTCCGGGTCGGCGATCTCGACGAGCACGCGCCGTCCGCCGCGCACAGCGCTCGCGCGCACGAGCGTGCGCAGGGCGCGCGCGATCCTGCCCTGGCGCCCGATCACCTTGCCGACGTCATCCGGGGCGACGTGCAGCACGAGAACGAGGGCGTCCTCGCGCTCCTCCTCGTCCACCCGCACCGCATCCGGCTCGTCGACGAGCTCGCGCGCCAAATACGCGAGCAGTTCGTTCATTACTTTGCGATACCGCTGATCTTGATCAGCTTCGCGACCGCCTCGGTGGGCTGCGCGCCCTTGCCGAGCCAGTCCTTCACCTTCGCCTCGTCCAGGTCGATCGTCGACGGGTCGGTCTGCGGGTTGTAGCGGCCCACGATGTCGAGGAACTTCCCGTCGCGCGGAGCGCGAGCATCGGCCGCAACCACGCGGTAGATCGGGTTCTTCTTCGAGCCCACGCGGGTGAGCCTCAGCTTGACTGCCATTCGCGTCCTTTCATCGTTACCTGCGTGCCTTTTTCTTCTTGCGCTTCACGCCCGTCTTCCGGCCTGCGGAGAGAGACGTTGCGGCTTGCTGCTGGGCCGGGAGCGCCGGCATCTTCCCCCGCCCCATCTGCTTCATCAGCTTCTCCATCTGCTTGCGCGCCTCGAGCAGTTGGTTCACCTGCTCGACCGACGTGCCCGAGCCGCTTGCGATGCGAAGCCGCCGTTTGCCGTCGATCACGATAGGCGAACGGCGCTCCTGCGGCGTCATCGAGAGCACGATCGCCTCGACGCGGCCGAGCTGCTTCTCGTCGACGTCGAGGTCGCCGATCTGCGAGCCGAGCCCCGGAATCATCTTCAAGACGCCCTGGAGCGGCCCCATCCGGCGCAGCATCTTGTACGCCTTCAGGAAGTCGTCGAAGCTGAACTGCCCCTGCTGCAGGCGCTTCTCCATCTCCGCCTGCTCGTCCGCCTCCACCGCGGCCTCGGCGCGCTCGATCAGCGTGAGCACGTCGCCCATGCCGAGAATGCGCGACGCCATCCGGTCGGGATGGAAGACCTCGAGTGCGTCGACCTTCTCGCCCGTCGACGCGAACTTGATCGGTTTGCCCGTGATCGCCTTGACCGAGAGCGCGGCGCCGCCACGCGTGTCGCCGTCGAGCTTCGTGAGGATCACGCCGTCGAACGCGATGCGCTCGTGGAACGCCTCGGCGACGTTGACCGCCTCCTGGCCGGTCATCGCGTCGAGAACGAGCAGCACGTTCGTCGGCTTTGCCTCGTCGCGGACGCGCGCGAGCTCGTCCATCAGCGCCTCGTCGATCTGCAAGCGGCCCGCGGTGTCGACGATCACCGTGTCGAGCCCGCCGGAGCGCGCGCGCTCGAGCCCGCTCCGCGTCGCCTCGACGGCGTCCTTCGTGTCGGTTCGGAAGACCGGCACCTGGATCTGCGCGCCGAGTTGCTCGAGCTGGTCGATCGCGGCGGGGCGCTGCAGGTCGGCTGCGACGAGGCCGGGCTTGCGTCCCTGCTTAGCCAGGTGCAGCGCGAGCTTGGCCGCCGTCGTCGTCTTCCCCGAGCCTTGGAGCCCGGCGAGCAGGATCACCGTGAACTTGCCGAACGCGAGCCCCGACTCTCCCTCGCCCATCAGCGTGGTCAGCTCGTCGTGCACGACCTTCACGACCTGCTGGCCCGGCGTCAGGCTCTTCAGGATCTCGTCGCCCAGCGCCTGCTCCCGCACGCGTGCGACGAAGTCGCGGACGACCGTGAAGTTGACGTCAGCCTCGAGCAGCGCGAGCCGGATCTCGCGCATCGCGCGCGAGATCGACTCCTCGTTCAGCTTTCCCTGCTTGCGCAGGTCGCCGAGCGCGCTCTGCAGCTTGTCGGAGAGGCTGTCGAACATCGACCGGGCATCGTAGCCCGTCGATTCCTACGACCCGTCGAGCGCCGCGAATGCCCCTGCGACGGCGAGGCCGTACACGAGGTGGTACGAGCCGTCGACGGCGAGTTCGGCCGGCTCGTACTGCCACGGCGGCTTGTAGATCCCCAGCGGGACGAGCTCCGCGTAGGCGGCAGCCCAGACCCCGAGGCCGAAGACGACCCCGCTCGCAACCGGGGATGGCCGGTTCCGCGCGAGCACGCCGTAGACCACGCCCCAGCCGATGCCGTAGAGCCAGTGCATCGCGTTCGTCAGCATCGGCACGTCTTCGCGGGTGAAGCGCCTGCCCTCGCCCACGGCGTCGGCGGCCTTCTTCGCGACTTGCGCCGGCGGTGGCGCGTCCGCCCAACGGTGCGGAACCGGGGTCGAGAGCGGCTCGCCCTTCGCCTTCGCGACGGCGAGCTGGTACGCCGTCATGACGGCCGTGCCGGCCGCGCCGGCGACGAGTCCACGTGCAAGCGTCTTCAGCATGCTCGTCCCATTACCATCAAGCGCATGCCTTACACCGCCCCCGACGACCGATACGAGGAGATGCAGTACCGCCGCTGTGGTCGCAGCGGCCTGAAGCTGCCCGCGATCACGCTGGGCCTGTGGCACAACTTCGGCGGCGACCGGCCGCTCGAGGCGTCGCGCGCGATGCTTCGCCGCGCGTTCGACCTCGGCGTCACGCACTTCGATCTCGCGAACAACTACGGGCCGCCGTACGGCTCGGCCGAGGAGACGTTCGGGCGCGTCATGCGCGACGACCTGCGCCCGTACCGCGACGAGCTGGTGATCTCGACGAAGGCGGGCTACGACATGTGGCCGGGCCCATACGGCGAGTGGGGCTCGCGCAAGTACCTGCTCGCGTCGCTCGACCAGTCGCTCGAGCGCATGGGACTGGACTACGTCGACATCTTCTACTCGCACCGCTTCGACCCCGAGACGCCGCTCGAGGAGACGATGGGCGCGCTCGACACCGCGGTGCGCTCGGGTCGCGCGCTCTACGCCGGCATCTCGTCGTACTCGGCGGCGAAGACGCGCGAGGCGTACGCGATCCTCAGCGACCTAGGAACGCCGCTCCTCATCCACCAGCCGTCGTATTCGCTGCTGAACCGCTGGATCGAGCCCGACCTGCTCGACACGCTCGGTGAGCTCGGCGTCGGCTGCATCGGCTTCTCACCGCTCGCGCAGGGAATGCTCACGGACAAGTATCTGAACGGCATCCCGGAACGCTCGCGTGCCGCGGCGAACACGTCGCTGTCGCCCGACCTGCTCACCGACGAAGCGCTCGAGAAGATCCGCGCGCTGAACGAGGTCGCTGCGGGACGCGGGCAGTCGCTCGCGCAGATGTCGCTTGCATGGACGCTGCGCGACGAGCGGATGACGTCGACATTGATCGGCGCCTCGAGCGTCGCGCAGCTCGAGGACTCGCTCGGCGCGTTGAAGCGGCTCGACTTCTCCGACGACGAGCTCGCCGAGATCGAACGCCACGCGACCGACGCCGGGATCAACATCTGGTCGCGGTCCTCAGCAAGTTAGCTGCATCTCGAGCTGGCGCAGCGTGCGCTGCGCACCGAGCCGTTCGAACGCCGCGTTGGCGACGTCGCCCTCCGGCACGTTCACGAAGCTCAACGCGGTGCCGCGCGAGAGGAGCGCGACCGCGGCGTCCTCGTCGCGTGCGTCGAGCTGCAGCACGTTGGTGCCCTTGAAGAGCATCGCACCGCCGTCCACTTCGATGCGCTCGTAGTCGGCGGGGAGCGACGGATCGTCGCGCTGCCACGGCAGATAGGCCTGGCCGAGCGGCGCCGGGTCGACGCTGAGTGCCTCGACATGTGGCGTCTCCGCCGCGCTCCACACCTCGAGCATGCGCACGCGCTCGAAGCCGAGGCGCTCGTACAGCCCGATCGCCGGCTCGTTCTGCTCGAGCACCTCGAGCGTCACCACGGGCGGCGCGTGGTCGAGCACCGCTTCCATCAGCGCGCGGCCGAGCCCCTTTCGCCGCGCGGACGGAACCACGCCGATCCCGCCGATCCAGCCGCGGTCGCCGCGGACGCCGAGGTTGACGATCCCCTCGCCGGGCGCGACGAACGAGCGGTCGAGCTCGATGTCCCACGCCTCGACGATGTGCCTCATCGTCGGCTCGTCGATGTGCATCGGCACGTAGTAGCCCTCATAGGCCGCCGTGAAGAGCTCCGCCAGCTGTGCGTACGAAAGCGTGGATGCCTTGACGAGCTTCATGCCGCCACCAACGCGCGCGCGAAGTCGTGCGCATCGAACGGGCGCAGGTCGTCGAGCCCTTCGCCGACTCCGACGAGCTTTACCGATAGCCCCAGCTCATAGGCAATGGCGACGGCGATGCCGCCCTTCGCGGAGCCGTCGAGCTTCGTGAGCGCAACGCCACTCACGCCGACCGCGTCGTTGAAGAGCCGCGCCTGTTGCAGGCCGTTCTGTCCCGTCGTCGCGTCGACGACGAGCAGCACCTCGTGCGGCGCGCCGTCGCGCCGCCCGGCGATCACGCGGCGGACCTTCGCGAGCTCGTCCATCAGGTTTGTCTGCGTGTGCAGGCGGCCTGCCGTGTCGACGATCACGACGTCGGTGTCGGCACCAACCGCGTCGTAGGCGACCGCAGCGGGGTCGCCGCCGCGCTCGCCGCCGACGAACGCCGCGCCCGCGCGATCGGCCCAGATCTCGAGCTGCTCCTCGGCGGCGGCGCGAAACGTGTCGGCCGCGCCCAGCGTCACCGTGCGGCCCGACGCGCGCAGCTTGCTCGCGAGCTTGCCGATCGTGGTCGTCTTGCCGGTGCCGTTGACGCCGACGACGAGAATCACGGCGGGCTTCTCGGCGAGCGCGAGCGTGGGCGGATCGCCGAAGAGCGCAGCGATCTCCTCCGCGAGCGCTTCGTTGAGCTCGGTCAAGTCCTGGCGCGCCTCGAGGCGGCGGATCAGCTCTGCGGTCGCGCGCACACCGACGTCGGCATAGATCAGCGCTTCCTCGAGGCGCTCCCACGATGCGTCGTCGGCAGGGTCGAACGCGGCGACCTGGATCTGCTCGGTGAGCGCGCGCCGCGACTTCGACAGCGACTCGCGCAGGCGCCCGAAGAAGCCGCGCTGGTCGCTTTCGGTCTCCGGCTCGGAGTCGGAATCTCCAAGCAGCTCTGCCCAGCTTCTCGCCACGCGCGGCACGTTAGCGTTGGCGCATGCCAACCTGGGAGGACGTGCGCCGGATCGCGCTCGCGCTGCCGGATGCCGAGGAGACGACGACCCACGGGCAGCCGTGCTTCAGGGTGAACGGCCGCCCGTTCGTCAATACAGGGCGCGTGCAGGACGCAATCGTCACGCGTGCACCGGACGAGGAGCGGGATCTGCTGACCTCCGCGCTGCCCGACGTGTACTTCGTCACCGACCACTACCTCGGCTGGGAGGCAGTGCTCGTTCGCCTCGACGCCGTCGACGAGGACGAGCTCGCCGGCCGCATTGAGGACTCCTACGCGTTTATCGCGGCGAAGCCGCCGGCACGGCCGAGGAAGCGCTAGCCGGTCTGCGCGATTTCTTCGTCGCGCGGCAGGCGGCGCGAGACGATCTGCGAGACGCCGTCCGGGCCCATCGTGACGCCGTACAGCACGTCGGCTGCTTCCATCGTGCGCTTCTGGTGCGTGATCACGATGAACTGCGCTCGGTCGGCGTATGTGCGGAGCAGCTCGGTGAACCGGCCGATGTTCGTGTCGTCGAGCGCGGCCTCTACCTCGTCGAGGAGATAGAACGGGCTCGGCCGCGCGAGGAACAGCGCGAACAAGAACGCGATTGCGCCGAGCGCCTTCTCGCCGCCCGAGAGGAGCGACAGCCGCGTGACGCGCTTGCCGGCCGGGCGGAGCTCGACCTCGATGCCCGGCTCCTCGCCCTCCTCCTCGGCCTCGGTCAGCCGCAAGCGGCCCTCGCCGCCCGGGAACAGCGTGACCGCGACGTCGTGGAAGTGCTTCTCGACCGCCTCGAACGTCTCGGCGAATCGCGTCTCGACGGTGCGCGTCAGATCGTCGCGCAACTTCTCGAGCTCGGCGAGGCTCTTCTCCAAGTCGAGCCGCTGCGTCGAGAGCTCTTCGAGCCGTACTTTCTCCGCCTCGTACTCCTCCTTCGCGAGCGGGTTCACCTGGCCCAGCTGCTCGCGGCGCTTCTCGTAGCGCGCGAGCTTCTCGGCGAGCTCGTCACGATCGTCGCCCTCCGCGGGCTCGGCGGCCGCGGCCTCGAGCCGGCGACGGGCCTCGTCACGCTCTGCATCCGTGCGCGCGAGCTCCACGTCGATGGCGGCGAGCCGCTCGGCTGCGGTCGCGGCTTCTTGACGCAGCCCGACCTCGTCTGCGCTCAAGCGGCGCAGCTCCGCGCCGAGCTCGCCGGTGCGTGCCGCCTGCGCCTCGGCGCGGGCGCGTACGGGAGCCTCGAACCGCGCGACGTCGACCGCAAGCGCCGCCTCGAGCCGTCCCGCTCCTCGCATCAGCCGCTCCAGGGTCAGCTCGCTCGGCCGCCCCCGCCTGCCCGGCTCCGCATCCGCGAGCGCGCGGGCCGCGCTCGCGGCACGCTCCGCCGCATCCTCCGCAGCGGTCGTCGCTTCGGCGGCACGCTCCGAGAGATCTTCTGCTTCGACGCGGAGGGTGGTGAGATCACCCGGGACCGACTCCGAGACGCGTCCGCCCGCGCGCCGCTCGGCGCCCCGGGCGCGCTCGTCAGCCTCGCCGACGGATCGGCGAAGCGCAGCCTCGCGCGTCGCGATTTCGCGCAGCTCCCCGGCGAGTCGTGCCGAGCGCTCGGCGAGCGGGCCCTCGAGCCGCCCCGCGGCCGCCGCAACGACCCTCAATGTCTCGTCGAGGCGCTCGCCGCAACGGACGAGGCGCTCGAGGCTGCCGGCGTCCAGGCGACGAACGTTCCGCAGGTGCGCAACGGGTGCGAAAGCGGCGGACGCGCGGGTCGCCTCGTCGTGTGCACGCTGAGCGTGCTCGGCCGCGGTGCCGGCGCGCGTCTCGAGCTCGCCCACCTCGGCACGCAGCTCGCGGCGCCGTGCGTCGAGCTCGAGTAGCACCGCTTCGGCCGTCTCTCCCGCGAACCACAGCTCACCGCGGCCGGGATCCCAGCCGATCCCGTCCTCCGTCACCACCGGAACCTGCGAGGCGAGCAGCTCGTCGCGCGGAACGACCGGCAACGCGGCGAGCGAACCCGGATCGCAGTCGACGAGCACCACGACCGAACCCAGCCCCGAAGCCTTCACCTTCTCGACGAGCTCGAGGCCGCGCTGCGCGCTTTCTGCGAGCACCGCCGATGCCCGATGCCCGAGCGCGGCGGCAGTCGCACGCTCGCGTCCCGCTTCGACCTCGAGCGTCTGCAAGGCAAGCCGTTCACCTTCCTCGGCGAGCGCGCGCGCCGCGGGCGGAAGTCCTTCGCGCTCTGCGAGCGACTGCTCGAGCGCCGCGAGGCGCTCACGCGCGAGCACGACGCGCGCTTCCAGATCTTCGTGCTCGCGCACGGCGGCGCGGGCGGCAGAGTCGGCGGCGTCGGCTGCGCGGCCGAGCTCGTCGGGTGTGGGCCCGGCCGGAGTTCGGCGCGCATCGCTCAGCTCGGCTCGCAACTCGGAGAGCAGGCGCTGTGCAGACTCGTGACGCACCGAAAGACGCTGCGTCGCCCCGCGCAGGGCGAGCAATGCGTCGCGGCCGCCGCCGGTGAGCGTCGATTCCGCCTCGGCACGTTGCGCGAGCAGCGTCTCGAGCTCGGCGGCAAGCCGGGCGTGCGTTGCGCGCTCACCCGCCGAGACGCGCGCCCAACGCTCTTCCGCCTCGAAGAGCAGGCGCGCGCGCTCGCCGGCTGCAGCTTGCGCCGCGGACGCGGCGTCGCGCGCCGCAGCCTCGAGCCCCGCCGATGCAGCTGGATCGTGCGCGCGGACGGCTTCGAGCTCCGCGCGGAGCGACGCAGCCAGCGACACCGCGGCTTCGCGGCGAAGGACGATTCGCTCGCCGCCGCTGCGAAGGCGGTACAGCGCGGCGGTTGCCTGCTCGCGCGCGCCCGCGGAGTCGGTGAGCTCCTCCTCCGCACGCTCGCGCTCGGCCACGAGCGAAGCGATCTTCTCGTCGAGCGCGCGGCGCTCCTCCGCGGTCGACGTGCGGCGTCCCTCCGCCTCCGCGCGGCGATCGGCGAGACGGGCGAGATCGAGCGTCGCGATCGCCGCCTGCAGCCGGCCAATCTCGACCGCGAGCTTCTCGGCGCGTTCGGCGGCGGTCGCCTGCAGCGCGAGCGGACGCAGGCGCTTCTTCACCTCGTCCTCGAGGTCGCGCGCACGATCGACCTGCACTGCGACACGCGCGAGCTTCAACTCGGCGCGATGGCGGCGGCGCTTGAAGCGCCCGAGGCCGGCGGCTTCCTCGACGAGCTCGCGGCGCTCGCCGGGCTTCGAGTTGAGAACCGTCTCGACCCGGCCCTGCGAGATGACCGAGCGCAGTCCGCCGCCTAGCCCAACGTCCGAGAGCAGCTCGACGAGGTCGATCCGGCGCACGGCGGTCCTGTTGACGAGGTACTGGCCCTCGCCGCCCCGGTGCAGCCGTCTCGCGACGGAGACTTCGCTGTACGGCAGGTCGGGCCACGCTCCATCCGAGTTGTCGAACAACAGGTCGACCTCCGCGAAGTCGACCGAGCCTCGACCGGCCGAGCCGGCGAACAGAACGTCGTCGGGCTTCTCGGCGCGCAGCTCACCCGGGCTCATCGAGCCCGTCGCCCACAGGATCGAGTCGGAGACGTTCGACTTGCCAGAGCCGTTCGGCCCGACGACCACGGCGACGCCCGGCTCGAGGCGGACCTCGACCGCGTCGACGAACGACTTGAAGCCGCGCAGCTTGATCGCCTTCAAATGCACGCGCTCGGGAGGCTAGCGGCGGCCGCGGACGCCGTTGCAGCGTAGGCGGGGAGACCGCTTGCGCGGCCTCCCCGCTTCGTGCCGTCCTGCCCCCTCAGAACGAGCAGTTGCCGGGATCGGGCTCCGGGATTCGCCGCGTGCCGCCCTTCGGTACAAACTGCACGGCGATCGTCTCGGCGGGCACCGTCCCTTCGTTGCGCAGCATGTGCACCTCGCCGTCCCCGGGATCCACGAAGCCGCTCCCGGCTCCGTACGGATGCGGCGTGCACTTCGGGTCGCTTCCCACGTAGTTGACCACTTGCCCGGAGACAACGAGCACGAGGCTCGGACCCGGGTGCGAGTGCCAGCCGGTGTTGCCGCCCGGCGCCAGCTTGTTGTCGACGACATAGATGTCCGACGCCCCGGTCGTCTTGAACGCCGCGGCCCAGGCGGCAGACGACATCGTCTTCGGTCCGGCCACCATGCCTCCGGAGAACGTCGCTTTTGCGAGCTGCGTCGTCGAGAGCCCCACCGGCAGGGTTGCGAGCACGGATCCTGCGTACACCGCCGCCGCAAGAGCTGCGATCGTCGCGACGGCGAGCAGGCGCTTCCTCGTCATGACTCCTCCTCCATCTGCCCGGCCACCGCGGCCGGAGCTCCATCGACGCTAGGCGGGTCCTCTCTCCCTTCCCACCGTGCCGGCAGGCGGTTCGCAGGCGGCTGGCTTGCCGATCGGCGGGATGCCTGCCCCCTTGACTCGATCGACCGGAAGACGGAGAACAGCACCGTGGAAGCAATCCGTGAACTCCTCGCCGCGGAGGACGACGACCGCCGTGCGATCGAGCGAGGGCTGCACGACGGGGTGCAGCAGCAGCTGATCGCGGTCGCCGTCGACCTGCAGCTCGCACGACAGCTCGTCACGGCCGACCCGGCTGCGGCAGCGTCGCTGCTCGACGACGTGCGGCAAAACGTGAGGATTGCACTCGACGAGGTGCGCGAGCTCGCGGAGAGCGTGCACCCGCCGCTACTCGACTCGCACGGCCTGGTTGCCGCCATACGCATGGCTGCCGCCACCGCCGGAGTGCAGACGCAGCTCGACGCCGAGCTCCACGTTGCTTTGCCTCGGGAACTGGAGCTGACCGCCTATCGCTGTTGCGTCGCAGCGCTGTCCGGCGCTGCGAGCAACCAGTCGCGCGCAGCCGTGCGACTCGCCGCACACCGCGGGCGCCTCACGTTCGAGGTCGCGTTGGACGGCTCGAAGGTGAACGCTCGGAGCCTCGAGGCAGTCGGCGCCCGGATCCGGGCGCTCGGCGGCGCCCTCGACGTCAGCCCCGGCTACGTCTCCGGATGGCTGCAGCTTCCGTCATGAGCCGTCTTCGGCCAGGTACATCACGACCGCCTTTACGCGCTTGTGCACGGACGTCTCCCAGCCCAGTCCCAGCTTCAGGAAGATCGAATGGATCACCTTCTCTACCGATCGCTCGGTGAGGAACAACGTCTCCGCGATCGCCGCGTTGTTCTTTCCGGATGCCATCTCGCGGAGGACGTCGCGCTCGCGCGGCGTCAGGTCGCGCAGCGACGAGCGCTCGGCGCGTGCGTTCTCGGCGAGCAGCGCCTCGACGACCTTGGGGTCGACGACCGACTCGCCCGCCGCAACGGCACGAACGGCAGCGAGCAGCTCCGCGACGTCGTCCACCCGCTCCTTGAGGAGGTACGCACGGCCCTCGGTCCCGTGTTCGAGCAGCGGCAGCGCGTATCGCGGGTCGGCGAACTGGCTGAGCACCACAACGCCGATCTGCGGGTGCGTGGTGCGTATGAGCTCGGCCGCGCGGATTCCCTCGTCGACGCCCGTGGGCGGCATGCGGATGTCCGTGACGACGACGTCCGGCAGCTCGGTCTCGACGGCGGCGAGCAGCGAGTCCAAGTCGTCGCAGGACGCCACGACCTCGATGTCGGGCTGCGCGTCGAGCAGGCGGCGCATGCCCGCTCGGAGCAGGTAGTGGTCGTCGGCGAGCACGAGGCGAAGCGCCATTCGGCAAGCTTAGGACTGTCCGCACAGTGACGTCACCCCGCGTCCTGGTCGTAGACGACGACGCGAGGAACCGCAAGCTCGTGCGCGACGTCCTGCACGCGTCCGGCGTCGCCGTGCTCGAGGCGGAGACGGGCGCGGCCGCAGTCGGGCTCGCCCGTGAGCACCGCCCAGACGTCGTGCTGATGGACGTTCGCCTTCCTGACCTCGACGGAGACGCGGTGCTGCGGCTCCTCGCGGCGGATCCGGTCACCGCGGACATCCCGGTCGTCGCGCTGACCGCGCTCTCCGGCGCGCGAGCAGCGCTGCTCGCCGCCGGCTTCGCCGGGTACCTCGAGAAGCCGATCGACGTTCTCGAGCTGCCAGACCAGGTTCGCCGGTTTGCCACTCGCTAGTACCCGGCTGGATTGGGATGCTGGCCCCCTGGACGACCCGGGCGCACCCTGCGACTATCGCCACATGGTCGATCGAGGCATCCGGATGAGAGGAAGCCTCCGGGTCATAGTCTCCGCCTGCTGCGCCGCCCTGGCAGCCGCGTCGCTGCTCGCCGGCTGCGGCGGCTCGGGCAAGGACGCGGCGGCATCCGCCACGATCCAGCGGCAGGCGACGCTCTACCAGATCTTGCAGATCGAGGTGAAGTTCCACCAGGCCGTCGCGAAGCACGACCTGAACCTCATGATGTCGCTCTTCGCGCCCGGCGCGGTCTTCAACGTCGACCAGCAGGCACTGACCGGCAAGGCGCAGATCCGGCACTGGTTCGCGACGGAGAACAAAGCTTTCATGCCGCAGAACCACTGGGTGGCCGACACGCCGACGTACAAGATCAGGATCACGCTCGACGGCGACAAGGGGACGCTCTACTTCGAGTGCCACTACATCGATGCGAAGACGAGGGAGGTCATGGCCGTCGTCGGGGTGGATCACGACGTGCAGAAGATCAACGGTCGCTGGCTCATCGTGAACTCGAGCGCCTCGACCCCGGTGCTCAGCCCCTAGCTCGAACGGATGGCGCGGCCGGAGGCTGTCAGCTATCCGCCGACGCCGAAAAGGCGGGCGGCTGCGCTCGGGGAAATCGAGCGCCGGCTGGTCAACGGCGTGGCGCGCGCGCCGGGCAACGTCCGCACGAAGCTGCTCGTGGCGTTCCTCGTGATCGCTGCTCTGCTCGTGCTCGTCGGCGTACTCGGGCTGCGCGTGGTCGGCCGCGCCAACACGCGGGTCGAGCAGCTCGGCACCCTGCAGCTTCGGTCGACGACGTATGAGGCGCTCAACGCCCACGCCGCCGACCTGCGTCAGATGCTCGGCGTGCGTGCGGCAGGTCAGCCCAACCTCGCCCCGTACACCGGCGGGAAGACGCTGCCGGGCGGCCGCCGCTGGGTGCTCTCCGACGACGACGCGGAGTTCGCCCAGTCGCAGGTGGAGCTCGGCGCAGACGAGGCGACGTTCGGCTTCACCCCGCCGCCCGCGGATGAGCGCGTCCTGACACGCATCCGGCGCGACCGAGCGGTGGTCGATCGAGACCTGATCCAGATCACTCGTCTCGACGAGAACGGCGTGGCCGGCTACAGCGCCGACCGCCTGCTCGCGAAGGCGATCGCGGCCGACAACGACCTGCACGCTCAGGCGGACAACCTCGCGCTGCGGACGAACGATCAGACGACGCGGCTCATCGCGGCGAACCGCCGGGCATACGTCTCGTCGCGCAACCTGTTCATCGCCGTCGGGACCGCCAGCGTCGTCCTTGCGCTCAGCCTCGGCCTCGTGCTCGCCTGGTCGCTGATCGGGCCGATCCAGAGAACCGAAGCGCGACTCGCCGAGATCGCGGCCGGGGACTTCACCGGCAGCCTTGACGTTCCGAACCGGGACGAGCTTGGCTCGCTGGCCGCGAACGTTAATCAGATGAACGAAGAGCTACGTCGCCTCTACGGCGAGATCGAGGCGGCGAGTCGACATAAGAGCGAGTTCCTCGCCAACATGTCGCACGAGCTGCGTACCCCGCTAAACGCGATCATCGGCTTCTCGCAGGTGCTGCGGCAGGAGTTGTTCGGGCCGGTCAACGCCAAGCAGGCGGAATACCTCGACGACGTGCTGTCGTCGGGCAACCATCTGTTGTCGCTGATCAACGACGTACTCGACCTGGCGAAGGTCGAAGCGGGCCAGATCGAGCTCGAGCCGACGGCGTTCTCGCTTCGCGAATCGCTCGAGCGCTGCGTGCTGATGATGCGCGAGCGGACAGCCAACGCGGAGGTTCATCTGGACGCCCGGTTCGACCACAGCGTTGACCAGGTGAGAGCCGACGAACGCCGGCTCCGACAGATCGTCTTCAACCTCTTGTCGAACGCCGTGAAGTTCACGCCCGCGGGTGGGACGATCGTCGTCGCGACCGATCGCGCCGGAGACGAGGTGCAGGTGTCGGTGGCCGACACCGGCCCGGGCGTGCCGGCCAAGGATCGCGCGCGGATCTTCCAGGAATTTCAGCAGACCGAGCTCGGTACGCGAGAGCGCGAAGGAACCGGGCTCGGCCTCGCCGTCTCGTCGCGGCTCGTCGAGCTCCACGGCGGCCGGATCTGGGTCGAGAGCGAGCCCGGGAAGGGAAGCCGGTTCATCTTCACACTGCCGCTCGAGGAGTCGTGACGATGGCCGGCGAGCAGATCCTCGTTGTCGAGGACAACGCGCGAAACATGAAGCTCGTTCGAGACGTGCTGGGCGCGAGTGGGTTCCGGATTCTCGAGGCCGCGACCGGCGAGCTCGCGATCGAGCTCGCACGCGAGCATCGGCCCGCCCTTGTGCTGATGGACGTGCAGCTACCCGGGATCGACGGCGGTGCGGCGCTCGATCGACTGCGCCGCGACGCGCGAACGTCGGCGATCCCGGTTGTTGCGCTCACCGCTCAGGCGATGAGCGGCGACCGCGAGCGGTTTCTCGAGGCCGGCTTCGACGGCTACCTGTCCAAGCCGATCGATATCGTCGAGCTCGTGAACGAAGTGCGCCGGCACTGCACTTCCGCCGCCTGAGCGGCGACAGCCGAGTGTCGTCACGAACCGGTCCGAGGCGGAGGCGGTCGGGCGAGTTTGCGATGCCCCTGCCAGCTCGCGGTCGTGCGCGCGAGTGACGTGAAGTGTTCGCTCGATGCACCACGCCGCCGCTTTCGCTCGCGTCGGCGCGGTTGTCCGAGAAACGTCGTACGTCATCCGATCACCGCCAAGGCGCTTCTCGTCTACACCACGCTGCGTGAGCGCCTGCGCGAAGAGCTCGGTGTCAGTCCCTCGAGGCCGACGCAGGAGCTGCATCGCCGGCTGCTCCGCTGAGCGCGAGCAGCGCCTCGCGCGCGGCCTGCTGCTCGGCGTCCTTCTTCGAGCGGCCGGTTCCCGTGCCGACGACGTCGTCGCCGATCTGCGCCGCCGCGGTGAACGAGCGGTCGTGGGGCGGCCCTTCCATGCTCACAGTCACATACGACACGCTTCGACCCGAGCGAGCGAGCCGCTCCTGCAGCTCGGTCTTGTGGTCGACGTGCGTCGTGAGCGCGTACTCGAGCTGCTCCTCGAACGCCTCGACGATCGCTCCCTCGACCGCCTCGAAGCCGTGCTCGAGATACGCGGCGGCGATCGCCGCCTCGAGCAGCGCGGCGAGCACGTTCCGGTTCTCGGCCAGCCGTTCGACGTCGGCAGGCGGCAACGACGCGGCCTCCCGGCGCAACCGGTCCCCGAGCCCGAGGTCGCGCGCGATCACGGCACAACTCGCCCGCGAGACGACGTGTGAGCGCACCTTCGCCATTCGCCCCTCGCTGAACTCCGGGAACCGGTCGTAGAGCGCCCGGGCGACCGCGAGCTCGAGGACGGAGTCCCCGAGGAACTCGAGTCGCTCGTAGGAGCTCGTCCGCTCGGCGGCCCACGACGCGTGTGTGAAGACCGCAGAGGTGCGCTCCGCCGGGAGCTCCTCGATCAGCTCGCGGAGGGTGAGCGCCCTACTGGTGGGAGGTGACGTAGTCGACGGCCTGCCCGACGGTGGTGATCTTCTGGGCGTCCTCGTCGGAGATCTTGATCCCGAACTGGTCCTCGAGCTCCATGATCAGCTCGACCAGGTCGAGCGAGTCGGCGTCGAGGTCGTCCTGGAACGACGCCTCCTCGGAGATCTGATCCTCTTCGACTCCGAGCTGCTCGGTCAGGACTTCCTTGACCCGCTCGAAGACCTCTTCACGCGACGCTGCCATGTCACCTCGATGTGTCGGTTTTGGGGGGTGGGGAAAGCCGGGCGATCATACACCGACGCGATCCGGAAGCCGCTCTGCGAGCCGGGACACGACGCCGTTTCGAGCTCCGCGTGCAGCGAGGCGGATTGCGTTCGCGATGGCGCGCCGCCCACTCGAGCCATGGGCGATCACGGCGAGGCCGCGCAGGCCGAGGAGATACGCGCCGCCGTAGGTGTCCGGGTCGAGCCGCGTGCGGAGCCGGCGTGCGGCGGGCCTGATCAGCGCGCCGCCGAGCTTGCCGCTCGGGGTCGCGGTGATCTCCTCGCGGAGTGCGTCCAGGAGCTCCTTGATCGTCCCCTCGAGCAGCTTGAGCGCGACGTTGCCTGTGAAGCCGTCGGTGACGACGACGTCGGCGGCGCCGCGCAGCAGGTCCCGACTCTCGGCGTTCCCGGCGAAGGCGAGGCGGTTGTCCTCGCGCAGCAGCCGGTGCGCGTCGAGCGTCAGCTGGTTCCCCTTCTCGTCCTCTTCGCCGATCGAGAGCAGGCGCACCTCGGGGCGTGCGACACCCAAGAGCTCGGTGCAGAACACGGACCCCATGTGGGCGAACTGGACGAGATGCTCGGGCCGCGCGTCGGCGTTCGCGCCGGCGTCGAGCAGGACGCTCGGGCCGCGGCGGGTCGGGATCGGGACGGCGATCGCGGGGCGCATCACGCCGGGGAGACGCCGTAGGTGCAGCAGCCCGGCGGCGAGCATCGCGCCGGTGTTCCCGGCGGAGACGACGGCGTCGGCGTCGCCGCCTGCGACCGCGCGCACGGAGGCGACGAGGCTCGAGTCGGCCTTCGCCCGCACCGCTTCGGCGGGCTTCTCAGCCATCTCGATCACCTCGGTCGTCTCGACGAGGTCGAGCCCGTGCGTGTCGAGCCCGGCCGGGCCGTAGAGCGTCACGTTGATCCCCTCGGCCGCCGCGTCGGCCGCGCCCAGGACGACCTCGTCCGGGGCGTTGTCCCCGCCGAGCGCGTCGACTGCGACGCGGGTCGGGGCGTCGGTGCTCAGGGCGCCTGGAGGCGGAGCGGCTCGACTTCGCGGCCCTTGTAGGTGCCGCAGGTCGGGCAGATGCGGTGTGCGCGCTTCGGTGACCCGCACTGCGGGCACGTGTTGACGCGCGGCGCCTCGATCTTGTGCGTGGCGCGGCGCTTGTCGCGGCGCGCTTTCGACGTCTTCCTCTTGGGGACGGCCATGAGCGGCAGCCAGTGTACAGTTCTCCCGAGCCGTTCGGCGGCTCGTCCTATGACGGACTTCTAGATCGATATCGCGCGCGCTTTACGCGCTTTTCGCCCGTTCGATCGAAGGAGGTCCGCCCCATGCCGGGGTCGCTCGCTGCCCGTGACATCTCGAAGAGCTACGCCGCCGTCCAGGTGCTCGACCACGTCTCGCTCACGGTCGCCACCGGCGACCGCATGGGGATCGTCGGGCCGAACGGCATCGGTAAGTCGACGCTCTTGCGCGTGCTCGCGGGGCACGAGGCGCCCGACGGCGGCACGGTCGTGGCCAGCGGCGTGGTCGGCTATCTGCCGCAGGAGCTGACGCCGCGCGCGGGCGAGACGGTTCGCGGCTATCTCACCCGTCGCGTCGGTCTGGCAGTAGTCGAGCGTCGGATGGACGAGCTCGGTGCGCGCCTTTCCGACGAGCCCGAGCTGGCGGGCGAGTACGCGGAGGCCGTCGAGCGTTTCGTCGTGCTCGGCGGTGACGACTTCGACGCACGGGCGAACGCGGTACTCGACGACGTCGGCCTCGGACGCCTGCGTGACCGGACGGTTGCCTCGCTCTCGGGAGGCGAGTCGGCGCGCGTCGCGCTTGCTGCGATCCTCGTTGCGCGTTTCGACGTCTTCCTGCTCGACGAGCCGACGAACAATCTCGACTTCACCGGGCTCGAACGGCTCGAGCAGTTCATCGACACGCTGTCGGCGGGCGTCGTGCTCGTGTCACACGACCGCGCGTTCCTCGATCGCACCGTCACCCGCGTGGTCGAGCTCGAAGCGGAAACGAGGCGGGTACGCGAGTACGCCGGAACGTGGTCGGAGTTCGAGTCGGCGCGCACCCGGGAAGGTGCCAGGCACCGGGCCACCGGGCCATGTACGAGGAGTACCTGGCCAAACGTGACGTGTACTCGAGTCTGCTCTCGCGGCGCCGCTCCGAGGCACGCGCAGGCGGCGCGATGGCCGACCGGCGCGGAACGAACGCATTGCGGGGGAAGGTCGCGCAGGCGAAGCAGCACCTCGAGCGGCTCGAGGTCGTCGACAAGCCGTGGTCGCCGTGGCATCTGCAACTGCAGTTCGCCACGGCGCCGCCGACGGGCTCGATTGCAGAGCTTCGAGGCGCAGTCATCGCCATGGACGAGTTTCGGCTAGGGCCGGTCGACTTGCTGCTCGGCTTCGGCGACCGGGTGGCGATCGTCGGCAGAAACGGCTCAGGCAAGACGACGCTGCTGCGCGCTCTTCTGGGCGAGCTTCCGCTGGCGCACGGCGAGCGACTGATTGGTCGCGGAACCGTGTTCGGCGAGCTCGACCAGGCGCGCGCGGTCTTCACCGGGATCCTGCTCGACGACTTCATGCGTCTTGCGGCGATGTGCTCGAAAGACGCGAGGACGCTGCTCGCGAAGTTCGCGCTCGAGGCCGACGACGTGGCGCGTCCGGCACCTTCGCTCTCCCCCGGCGAGCGGACGACAGCGGGGCTCGCCCTGCTCGCCGCGCGGGGCGTGAACTGTCTCGTGCTCGACGAGCCGACGAACCATCTCGATCTCGAGGCAATCGAGGAGCTCGAATCGGCGCTCGACGGCTACGAGGGATGCCTGCTCGTCGTGACGCACGATCGGCGCTTCCTCGAGCACGTGAGGGTCGACCGGACGATTCGCCTCTAACTCTGGCGGCCGCGCAGTTCTTCGAGCGCGGCCCAGCGAGGGTCGACGCGCACCTCTTCGTGCGTGTGCGGCTCGTCGTTCAGGTTCTTCCCGCACTCCCCGCAGAGACCAGCGCAGTCGGGACGGCAAAGGATCTTGTCGGGCAGCGCCAGCGCGACGGCGTCGCGCGCCCAGGTCGACAGCTCGAGGTTGCTGCCGATCACGTACGGCGTCGTCATCTGCTCGTCGTCCGGGGACTCGGCCTGGTACTCGCGCAGGTCGTTGCGAATTTCGAGCACGGCATCGCCAAGACACCGGTAACAGGGGCCGTAGAGACGTGCTGTGAAGCGGAGGACGAAGACCGTCCCGGTGTTCGCGCGCGTGATCTCGAGCTCTGCCGGCACTTGCTCCGGCACGGGCACGTAGCGCTGTCCGCCGAACTCGAACGCCATCAGCTCGACGTCGACTTCGTCGCGATATTGCTCGCCGGGGCGGAGCTTCACCTGCCTGAGACTGAAGCTCGTCACGACTATGACGGTACCAATGCGCTCTCGGCTGTCGCGGTATCCCGCCGCAGTTACCGAACGGCGACTGGCACCGATCGGCGACAACGAACGCGCTCGTTCAGCATGCCGACAAAACGCGCGCGCCGCCAGGGGTGTGGACGAGCTGTCACACACTTGTAACGGTGCCTGGCACCGTGACCGCCGTCGACCGTCCGATCCGCGCTAGCGTCTCGAGCGTGGACGAAGCTCGGCTCGAGCACGTCGTCACCGGGCTCACACCGGTCACCGCGGGTTG
Organism: Gaiellaceae bacterium; assembly: GCA_035650975.1. Classification (GTDB taxonomy): domain Bacteria; phylum Actinomycetota; class Thermoleophilia; order Gaiellales; family Gaiellaceae; genus PALSA-600. The sequence continues at coordinate 62,807 of DASRGQ010000028.1, read as the reverse complement.
GTTCGTCGTCAACGCCCGCGACGCGGCCTGGATTCGGCATCCGACATTCGGCGTCCAGTGCCTCTTCGAGACAGGCGGCCCGGTCGCCCGATCGCGCGAAGGGCTCGAGCCACTCCACTTCGAACAGCTCGGGATCTGTCTCCACGTCCTCGAGCCCGGCCAGCCGAGCACGCTCTACCACGCCGAGCCCGGCAACCAGGAGGACTTCCTCGTCCTGTCCGGGGAGTGCGTCGCAACGATCGAGGGCGAACAGCGCACGCTGAGAGCGTGGGACTTCGTCCACTGCCCGCCTGGGACGCGCCATTCGTTCGCCGGGGCAGGCGAAGGGCCATGCCTGCTGCTCGAGGTCGGGGCACGCGTCCGCCGGGAGTGGCGCTACTACCCCACGCCGCTCGCGGAGAGCGTCGATCGCGAAACCGACTCCGGCGCAGACGCGTACGCGCCGTACGGCCACTGGACGAACGACGGCGTCCCGCCGAGCTTGCCGGGCTAGAGATTTGAGCCGTTGTCGGAGAGGTCGACCGGACCGATGCCGGCGACGACCGACTCCTGCGAGCGCTCGTGCAACCGCTCGCGGCCGCGGCGCACCGCGACCAGGAACTTGTCGAGGTTCGTCTCGAGTGTCGCGAGCATCCCGTCCGCCCAGTCCTCCATCTCGAGCCGCATCTCGCGTGCTCCTCGGCGCGCTTCGTCGATGATCTCCTGCGCCTGCCGCTCGGCAAGCTTCACGATCTCCGTCTGCGAGGCTTCCCGCACGGCCTGCTCGCGCGCCTCCTGCAACAGCCTGTCCTGCTCCCGTTTCGCCTCCGCGAGCATCTCCTGCCGCTCCTTGACGATCCACCGCGCCTGCTTGATCTCCTCCGGGATCGTCGCACGCATCTGATCGAGGATGTCGTAGATCTCCTCACGGTCGATGCGCACTTGGTCGGTGAGCGGAACGGCCTTGGCGTTGTGCACCAGGTCGTCGAGCTTGTCGATCAAAACGAGGACGTCCATAGGTTGAAGATTCTACTCCTGGTCGGACAGAGGGGCTCCCCCGCGCCCGTTCGGGAACATCTCCTTCAGCCGGGCAGCGACGATCTTCGGCACGAGATCCTCGACATTTCCGCCGAATGACGCGATCTCCTTTATCCCGCTCGAGGACACGAAACTGACCTGCGGGCTCGCCATCACGTACACGGTCTCGATGTCCGGGGCGAGATGGCGGTTCAGCTGATTCATCTGGAACTCCCACTCGAAGTCCGAGACGACGCGCAGCCCCTTGACGATCGCCTTCGCATCCCAGCGCCGCGCGAAATCGACGACGAGCTCACTGAAGACGTCGACCTCGACGTTCTCGACGCCCTGGAGCGCCTCCTCGAGGAACGCCACCCGCTCCGAGACCTCGAACATCGGCGTCTTGTGGTGCGGATTGCCGACCACGCCGACGACGACGCGATCGAACACACGCGCCGCGCGCGTGATCACGTCGACATGCCCGTTCGTGACGGGGTCATAGGTGCCGGGGTAAATCGCGGTGATCATCGACCGAACAGGGTAAGCCGTGCGGAGCCGTACGTGCGCGAAGTTCGCTCCTCGAGGCCGGGCACCTCCGGTGCGGGCTCGCGGCTCGCCGACTCCCAGACGAGCAACCCGTCCTTCCGGACGAGCCGGGCGAGCTCGCCGGACACGGTGCCAGGCACCAACCCGTAGGGCGGGTCGCAGAGGACCAGGTCGAAGGTTCCGCGCTCCTGGGCGACCGCCCGGGACACGTCCTGGCAGAGCACGGTCGCGCGCAACCCGAGCTTGTCGAGGTTCGCGTTGATCACCCGGCACGCCTCACGGCTCGACTCGACGAACGTCGCGTGCGCGGCACCGCGCGAGAGCGCCTCCAGGCCCATGGCCCCCGACCCGGCGAAGAGGTCGAGGACGTCCGCGCCGTCGACCGGCCCGATCAGGTTGAACGCGCTCTCACGCACACGGTCCGACGTCGGGCGCGTGTCGCGGCCCTTCGGAGCTGCGATGCGGTGCCCCCTATGCGAGCCCGCGATGATCCGCATCGACGAGCATTCTGTCCGCCGCTTGCTGCCAGGGCCCCTCCTCGTCGCGAAGCTCCGCCGCGAGGCGGCGCGCCTCGTCGATCAGGTCCCGGTCGTCACGCAGCTTCGTGAACCGCAGATCGGAGAGCCCCGACTGCCGCGTTCCCAGCAGCCGCCCCTCGCGCCGCAGGTCGAGATCGACCTCCGCGAGCTCGAACCCGTCGGTCGTCCGCACGAGCGCGTCGAGCCGGTCGACCGCCGTGTCCGTCAGCTCCTCGACCGGCCGCGAGATCAGGAGGCAGTAGCTCTGCTCGGCGCCGCGCCCCACACGGCCGCGCAGCTGATGCAGCTGCGCGAGGCCGAAGCGATCGGCTTCCTGCACGATCATGATCGTCGCGTTCGGCACGTCGACGCCGACCTCGATCACCGTCGTCGCGACCAGGACATCGAGCTCGTGGTCCTTGAACTGCCGCATCACCTCACGCCGCTCGGCCGACTTCAGCCTCCCGTGCAGCAACCCGACGCGATAGCCGCGCAGCTCCGCACGTCGCAGCCGCTCGGCCTCGGCCTCCGCAGCGCGCGCGAGCGTCGTCTCCGATTGCTCGATCAGCGGGCAGACAACGTACGCCTGGCGACCCGCATCGAGGTGGACGCGCAGACGCGTGTAGGCGTCGCTCGACCGCTCCGCGCCGACACGCGCGGTGACGATCGGCTTGCGGTCCGCCGGCGGCTTCGCGATCTCGCTGACCGCGAGGTCGCCGTAGATCGTGAGCGCGAGCGTGCGCGGGATCGGCGTCGCCGTCATGTGCAGCACGTGCGGCGAGCGGCCCTCCGCGAGCGCGGCCCGCTGCTCGACGCCGAAGCGATGCTGCTCGTCGACCACCGCGACAGCGAGATCCGCGAACTCGACGTCCCGCTGGATCAGCGCATGCGTGCCGACTGCGATCTGCGCGACACCGTTCGCGATCTCGTCGCGGATCTTCTTCGCACCGACCGAGCCCGTGAGCAAGACGCAGCGCACACCGACCTGCGCGCAGAGCGGCTCGAGCGTCAGGAAGTGCTGCTCCGCGAGCGTCTCGGTCGGCGCCATCAGCGCGCCCTGGCGGCTCTTCTCGACCGCGCGCAGAAGCGCGTAGAGCGCGACGACCGTCTTGCCCGAGCCGACGTCCCCCTGCAGCAGCCGGTGCATCGGCGCCGTCTGCGCGAGATCGAGGTCGATCTCCAGAATCGCCTTCTCCTGGTGCGCCGTGAGCTCGAACGGCAGAACTCCGCGGTAGCGCGCGATCAGCTCTCCCGGGTCGGCGAGCGACGGCGCCACCGCATCCGTCGTGCGCAGGCGCGCGGCGACGAGCTGGAGCGCAACGAGCTCGTCGAGCGCGAGGCGCCGGCGCGCTTCCTCGGCCTGCTCTTCGCTTTCCGGGAAGTGCAGCGCGCCGAGCGCGTCCGCATGCGACGGAAGCTCGAGCTCGGCCGGCAGTGTGTTCGGCAAGAACCGGCCGTGCACCGTGAGTGCCGCACGCACGAGCTCGCGCAGGCGCGTCGACGGAACCTGCTCGCTCGCGGGATACACCGGCGCGAAGTCTGCGGTGCGTCTCGCCTCGCCGAGGTCGTAGCTCTTCACGTCGAAGCCGTAGCGGCCGAGCTTGCCGCGAAGCCTGATCGCCGTGCCGGGCGTGAGCTTCTCGAGCAGCCAGGGCTGGTTGAAGAACGACGCCGAGATCTGGCCGCCGGACCCGTCGGCCACGAGAGCGTTCACGAGCGTCCGGCGCCCGCGTAGGGGCCGCGAGCGCGCCGAGACTATTCGACCCTCGATCGCGACTTCGCCCTCGGCCAGACCGAGCTTCGCGATCGCAACTTCGTCCGCGGCGCTCTCGTAACGGCGCGGCGCGTGCGCGAGCACGTCGCCGACGGTGTCGATGCCCAGCGCGCGGAGACGCTTCGCAAACGTCGTCCCGACGCCGGGAAGCGTCGTCGCCGGCAGCGAGCCGACGCGCTCGGGCGACGTCCAGCCGCGGGGCCGGGGCCACCGATCCTGGACCACGCCTGCGAAACCCGTATGCGCTCGGGTCATCGTCGCCACCGGGACCGAGGATAGGACCCGGTCCGGACGGACCCTAGACGACTGCGTCCTCGAACCAGAAGAAGCCGACCGTCCCCGGGCCCGCATGCGTACCGATCACCGCGCCCAGCTGCGTCGCGATTTCGATCTGCGCGTGCGGACGTACACGCTCGACGAGCGTACGGAGCGCGTCCAGCCGCTCCGGTGCGGCAGCGTGGGCGATGCCGACCTTGAGCGTCGGCGAATCCGACGAGGACCCTTCGAAGATCGTGCGAAACTCCTCGAACGCTTTCTGGTTCCCGCGCACGCGCTTCAAAGGCACGACCTCGCCGTCGCGGATCGTCAGGATCGGCTTCACGTTCAACAGGTTGCCCGCGAACGCTGCGGCCTTGCCGATGCGCCCGCCCTTCGCGAGGTACTCGAGCGTATTGACCGTGAAGAGCAGCTTGTGCTGCTTGTCGTACTCGGCGACGAATGCATCGACTTCCTGGTCGCTCGTGCCACGCTGGAGGCGCCGCTGCACGCCGAGCGCGAGCAGCGCGAGCGAGGCAGAGACTGTGCGAGTGTCGATCACGCGCACCGAATCCCCTCCGAGCAGCGAGGCAGCGGTCTCGGCGCTTCCGTAGGTGCCGGAGAGCGTCGAGGAGATCTGCAGCGAGAGAATGCGCTCGTAGCGCGGCGCGAGCTCCTCGTAGACCGCGAGGAAGTCCGCCGGCGTCGGTTGCGAGGTCGTCGGCAACTCGGGGGACGATTGCAGCCGTTCATAGAACTGCGCCGGGTCGATCTCGACGTAGTCCTTGTAGCTCTCGTCGCCGAAACGGACATACAGCGGAACGACGCGGAAGTTCGGGAACCGCGCCGGCGCGTCGGGGAAGTCGGCGGTCGAGTCGAGGACGACGGCGGTGTTCTCACTCGTCAGGTTCACGACGCGGCAGCTTCGCACACCACCTGCACGAGGCGGTCGAAGTCCTCGTCCTTCGAAACGCACGCGACTGCGCCGGCTGCGAGTACCTCGGCCTTCTCCTGAGCGGTCACGGACGCGGAGAGCAGCACGACGTTCGTCCGCGGCGCCGCGGCCAGCACCGCGCGCGCCGCCTCGGCGCCGTTCATGCCCGGCATGCGGTAGTCCATCAGGACGACATCAGGGTCGAGCTCCGCGCACACGGGCGGCGCATCGTCGCCGGACGCGACGCTGCCCACGACATTCACCTCGTCGCGCAGCCCGAACAGCAGCTCGAGCGTTTCGCGAAACGTGTCGTTGTCCTCGACGAGCACGAGCCTGACGGGTTTCATTCGGCCGCAAGCAGGAGCTGATAGTGCGCCTGTCCGCCTTCGTGCACCTCGAGCTCGAGCTGCGGGTGCTCGGCGCGAATGCGCGCGAGCAACCCATCGAGCGCAGGCGGCTCCTCGCCGGTCAGCAGGGTGACGACGTCACGCGGCTCGCGCAGGAGCAGCTCGAGGACCGCGTGGGCGACGTCGTCGAAGATCTCGCCCCCGGCCGCGGGCTCGCCGTCGGCGAGACCGAGCCACGTTCCGGAGCGAACAGCGAGGCCGTTCAGCTGCACGTCACGGCTTGCGATCGTCACCGCGCCCGTCGCGACGGCCGCCGCAGCATCACCCATCGCCGCGGCGTTTGAATCGGCGCCGGCCGTCGCATCGAAGGCGACGAGCGCTGCAAGCCCCGCCTGGATCGACCGGGTCGGCACGACGCGCACCAGCTTCGATGCATGGTCGGCCGCCTGCTCTGCGCCCATGATCGCGTTGCCGTTGTTCGGCAGGACGACGACCTCACTCGTCCCCGTGCGCTCGATTGCCTCGACGATGTCCGCCGTCGACGGATTCATCGTCGCACCACCGTCGACGACCGTCACGCCGAAGCTCTCGGCAAGGGCGCGGTTTCCGCGGCCCGACACGACGGCGACGACACTGCAACCGTGAGACTGCTGCAATCGCTCCTCACGTTCCTGCGTCTGCGCGTGCATGTTCGCGATCTCGACCCCGGCGACGGCTCCGCGCGCAACGCCGAGCGACAGCGCGCGCCCGGGATCATCGGTGTGCACGTGCACCTTCAGCGCCGTCGAGTCGCCGACGACGAGCAGAGAGTCGCCCAGCCGTTCGAGCTCGGACTCGAGCTCGTCGGCGTCGAGCGAGTCACCTTCGACCACGAACACCGTGCAGTAGCGGTACCGCGAGAGATCGTGGTGGATGGCATCCAGGCTGAGCTCCGGCTCGTGCAAGGCGGGCGGCGGAAGCGCCTCGCCGGTGAGTGCGAACTGGATGCCGCGCACGATCTCCACAAGGCCCGCGGCGCCGGCGTCGACGACACCTGCGTCACGAAGCACCGGCAGCATCTCCCGTGTTCGCGCGACCGTGTCATCGCCTCGGGCAAGGACCGCCGCAAAGTCGCCGCCGCGCTCTGCGGCGTCCGCCATCGCGGCGATGGCCGTCAGCATCGTGCCTTCGACGGGCTTCTTCACCGCACGGTACGCCGCATCGCTCGCCGAGCGAAGCACCTCGGCCAGATCGTCGGTCTCGGCGAGCGCGTCGCAGGCGCCGCGCACTATCTGCGAGAGGATCACGCCCGAGTTTCCGCGCGCACCCATCAGCGCAGCACGCGAGATTTCGTGCGCGAGCGCTGCGCGGTCGTCGGGCCCGTCGAGCGCGAGCGCCTCTTCGACCGCTCGTACCGTCAAGGTCAAGTTCGTTCCCGTGTCGCCGTCCGGAACCGGATACACGTTGAGGTCGTCGATGCGCCGTCGGTTCGCCTCGATCGACGCGCGCGCGCCGGCGACGAGCTCGCGCACACGTGCTCTCACGAGGACTCCCGCACGCGCTGGATCACGACCTCGACCGCCTCGACCCCGAGGCCCGTAAGCCGCTCCACCTCGTAGGCGACCTGCGAGCGCACCGTCGCCGCCACCTCGGCGAGATTGAGACCGTGCTCGACGACGACGTGCACGCCGATGCGCAGCGCGGCCGCTGCGCCGTCCACGGAGATCCCCTCGCGGCGGAACATCCGGCCGACGCGGCTGCCCGCGCTGAGCCCGACGACCCCGTAGCAGCCGAGCGTCGTCTCGGCGACGATCTCGGCAACCGCCTCCCGTGCGATCGTGAGCCGGCCGAGCTCCAGGTCCAGCGTCAGATCGTCCGCCACGGCGGACAATTAGACCTGAACTAGACGGCCTTGGTTACTTTCCCGCTCTTCAGGCAGCGGGTGCACACGTAGGCGCGGGTGGGCGAGCCCTTGAGCAGGATGCGGACGCGCTGAAGATTCGGGTCGAAGCGCCGCTTCGTCGCCACCATCGAATGCGAGCGATGATGGCCGAACGCCGGCTTCTTCCCGCAGATTGCGCAGACCTTGCTCATGATCGCGGGCAGTGTAGCTATTGACGGGCGCTGGCCCGGAGCCGCGCGAAGACATCGGCCATCTCGAGCGCGGAGCGCACCGCGTCGGCCGCCTTGTCGATGCGGGCCTCGGCCTGCTCGACGGCGTCCACGGTGAGAACCCCGAACGCGACGGGGACACCGGTCTCGATCGCGGCGAGCTGCAACCCGGAGGCGCACTCGGACGCGACGTAGTCGAAATGCGGCGTCTCGCCGCGAACGATCGCACCGAGCGCGACGATGCACGCATACCGCCGCGTCTTCGCGAGCGCCATCGCGGCCAGCGGCAACTCGAACGCCCCCGGCACCGGCATCACCGTGATCGCCTCCTGCGACACGCCCGCCTGGTCGAGCGTCTCGAGCGCAGTCCGCAACAGGCGGTTGGTGAGCCCGCCGTTGAAGCGCGAGACGACGACTCCAACCGAGCGGCGGGCACCGAGCGGCGTTCCTTCGAGCGTCGTGTAGCCGTCCGGCACCTCGATCTCGCCGCGAACGTGCTCCACGCTCGCGCCGTCGTCGGGCGCCTCCTCGATCACGGCCGCGGAGTCGGCGGCAGGCCAGCCTGCGAACGGGTCCTCGACCGACTCCTCCGTGTCCTCGCCCACCGTTTTCGGCACCTCGGGCTCGGTCGAGGTTTGGGCCTGCTCGTCGATGTCGCTCATTCCGGCTCCGGTTCGTAGTCGAGGCTTCTCAGGTCCTGGTGGTGCAGACGGTGACCGAGCTTAGCCCGCTTGGTGGCCAGATAGCGGCGGTTCTCGTTCTGCGGGACGACTTCGATCGGCACCTGTTCGACGACCGTCAGCCCGAAGCCGTCGATGCCGACGAGCTTCTTCGGGTTGTTCGTGAGGATCCGGATCGTCGTCAGCCCGAGGTCGGCGAGGATCTGGTTGCCGATGCCGTAGTCGCGCGCATCCGCCGGGAAGCCGAGCTCGAGGTTCGCCTCGACGGTGTCTCTCCCCCGTTCCTGCAGCTCGTACGCGCGCAGCTTGTTCAGCAAGCCGATGCCGCGCCCTTCCTGCGCCATGTAGAGCAGGACGCCGGTGCCCTCCGAGTCGATCTGCGCGAGCGCCTGTTCTAGCTGCTCGCCGCAGTCGCAGCGCAGCGAATGAAACACATCGCCGGTGAGGCATTCCGAGTGCACGCGCACGAGCACGTTCTCGGCGCCGTCGACGTCGCCCTTCACGAGTGCGACGTGTGTCTTGCCGGTGAGCCGCTCGCGGAATGCGACGGCCGTGAACTCGCCGTACTCGGTTGGGAGGCGCACCGACGCGCCGCGCTCGACGAGCTTCTCGTGGCGTCGGCGGTATTCGACGAGGTCGGCGACAGTGATCATCTTGAGGTCGTGTCGCTCGCAGTAGCGGACAAGATCGGTGACACGCGCCATCGTCCCGTCGTCGTTCATCACCTCGCACACGACGCCGGCGGGCGTCAAACCGGCAAGCCGCGCGAGGTCGACCGCGGCTTCCGTCTGGCCGATTCGCTCGAGCACGCCGCCGGGCTTTGCGCGCAGCGGGAACACGTGACCGGGCTGGACGAGATCGTGCGCCGTCGACTCGGGATGGATGGCGACCTGGATCGTTCGGCTGCGGTCGGCCGCCGAGATGCCGGTCGTCACGCCGCTTCGCGCCTCGATGCTGACCGTGAACGCGGTTCCGAGCGGCGCCTCGTTGTGGTCCGTCATCGGGCGAAGCGCGAGCTCGTCGGCCCGGTCCTCGGTGAGGCACAGGCAGACGAGACCGCGGGCGTGCGTCGCCATGAAGTTGATCGCCTCCGGCGTCGCGAACTGCGCCGCGATCGTCAGGTCGCCCTCGTTCTCGCGGTCCGGGTCGTCGACGACCACCACCATCCGCCCCTCGCGGATGTCCTCGATCGCCTCCTCGATCGTGGCGAACGGCGTTGTGACGCTCATGCGTGCAGGCTAGCGTTCACCGCGTCACGCCACGAGGAGGCGCAATGATCCCGTCGATTCGCGTCCAGGACGTGCAGCGGTCGCTGGACTTCTACGAGGGAAAGCTGGGCTTCACGGTCGCCCGCGGAACGGCGGCGGACGGGAACGTCGCACTCACACGCCGCGACGAGCGCGTGATGCTGGAGGCGGCAGGCGACTTCTACTCGTCCGCCTACAACGACGCGATCCGTGCGCGACTGGGCGCGCCGTCTCCGCACGCGTTCTACCTCGAGGAGCCCGACTTGGAGGCCTACTACGAGACGCTGCAGAAGGCGGGCGTCGAGATCGTCGACCCGCTCGCTGATCGTCCCTGGGGCCAAGTCGAGTTCACCGCCGCAGACGCCGACGGCAACTGGCTCACGTTCTGGCGCCGGAGCTGACGAGCTTCTCGACGTACTTCGCGAGGACGTCCGTCTCGAGGTTCACACGCGCTCCCGGCGTGAGCGAACCGAGCGTCGTCGCCTCGAGCGTGTGCGGAATGAGCGCGACCGCGAAGCCGCGCTCGTCGACCTCCGCGACGGTGAGGCTCGTTCCCTGGACCGCGATCGAGCCCTTCTCGACGACGTAGCGGAGAAGCTCGGCGGGAGCGTCGAACCAGAGCCGCCGCCCACGCTCCTCTTCGGCGACCGAGCGAACCGTGCCGACGCCGTCGACGTGCCCCTGCACGTAGTGCCCGCCGAGCGCGTCGCCGGCACGGAGCGCAGGCTCGAGGTTGACGCGGCTCCCCGGCTCGAGCCCGCCGAGGCACGTCCGCGCGAGCGTCTCGGGCACGGCCTCGAACGCGAGGGAATCGCCGTCACGAGCAACGACCGTGAGGCATGCCCCGTCGATCGCGACGGAATCGCCGACCTGCGCAGCTGCCGCAACGACGGGCGCGTCGATGGTGAGGCGCCCGTTCGCCTCGAGCGACCGGACGACCGCCACTTCGCGGACGAGGCCGGTGAACATCGCGCTCTAGTCGCCGTAGACGAGCGTCTCGACGGCTTCGCGCACGTAGACCTCGAGCTGGGCGCGCTCACCGGGCACCGCGGTCTCGAGCTGTGCGAGCAGCTCGCGCACCGCGTCACGGCCGCCGGGCGCAAGTTCGTCCGTGCCGATCTCAGCAACCTTCCGCCGCAGCTCGTCGTTCCCGATCTGGCGCGTCAGCCAGTGACTCAGGTTCGTGACGATCTGGTCGTCTGCGCGCTGGGATTCAGGGCTCACGGACATAGGCTTCGAGCAGCACGTCCTGCCCGATCCGACTGCTCGCGAGCCGGGTCAGCGTGCGCGGTGAGGGTAGCGCAGCGGGGAACGCCGCCGGCCCGGCACCGGCGAGCCACGGTGCGACGAACAGCATCAGCTTGTCGACGAGCCCCTGCTCGAGGAACGCCGCAGCAAGGGTCGGGCCGCCCTCGAGGAGAAGCGACTGAACGCCTTCCGACCCGAGCTCGCGCAGCTCGTCGGCGATCGGCCCGCTGCGCAGCTCCAGCTCGACCCCGTCTGGAAGCGGCCCCCGCGAGAACGCGAGCCGGCGCGGCTGCCCGCGCGGTGCCTCGACCCCGCGCGCGTCGAGCCGCGGCCGGTCCGCTCGGACGGTGCCGCCGCCGACCCCCACCGCATCGACCGCCGCGCGCAGCTCGTGCACCGTGCGGCGGCTCTCCTCGCCCGTCACCCAGCGCGCGCGGGGCAGGGCGACGCGCCCATCGAGTGTCACTCCCGCCTTGTAGATCACGAACGGCCGCCCCTCGACGATCCAGGTGCGCCACTCCTCGTTCACCTGCCGCGCGGCGAACGAGTCGGCAAGCTCGACGTCCACGCCCTCGGCGCGGAGATGCTCGGCGCCCCCGGCCGCCTCCGGGTTCGGGTCGGCCGCGCCGTAGACGACGCGCTCGATGCCTGCGGCGAGGATCGCCTCCGTGCAGGGCGGCGTCGTGCCCTGGTGGTCGCACGGCTCGAGCGAGACGTAGAGCGTCGCGGCCCGCGCGCGCTCGCCTGCCGCATCGAGCGCAACCACCTCCGCGTGGCGGCCTCCGCTCTCGGTCGCGCCCTCGCCCACGACCTCCCCGTTTGCGACGACGACCGCTCCGACGCCCGGCTTCGGATACGCGCGATCCTTCGCACCGCGCGCAAGCTCGATCGCACGAGCGAGCGTCAACGGATCAGGCGTTCGAGCTCGTCGTACGCGGCGGCCGGGCTGCCCGCGCCGAAGATCGAAGATGCGGCGACGAAGAGCGACACGCCACACTCGCGAAGCTGTTCGACGTTCCCCGCCCCCACGCCGCCGTCGACCTGAATCTGAATGTGGTCGGGCAGGACCGCGCGCAGCCGACCCACGCGCTCGAACGTCCGGTCCATGAACGGCTGACCGGAGTAGCCGGGATGTATCGACATGCAGAGGACGATGTCTGCGTCCGCCGAGACGGCGGCAACTGCTTCCGGCTCGCTCTCCGGGTTGAACGCGACGCCTGCGTCGAGACCTGCCGCATGGGCGGCGGCGATCGTCGCGGGCACGTCGTCGACGGCCTCGAAATGGAAGGTGACGCTGTCGCCGCCGGCGTCCTTCACGGGCTCGAAGTACTTGACGGGGTTCTCCACCATCAGGTGGACGTCGAACATCGCGTTGCACGACGAGATCGACTGCAGCACGATCGGCCCCATCGTGATCGGCTCGACGAAATGCCCGTCCCCGATGTCGAAGTGGAAGATGCGGCAGCCGGAGTCGACGAGCTCCCCGACCTGTGCACCCAGCCGCGCGAAGTCGGCGCCGTACAGCGACGGCTCGATCTCGGCGCCGCGCATCCACTCCGACCAGCTCATGCGCTGATCGTACGGAGCCGCGCGAGGAAGAAGCCGCTTGTCCGGTCGCGGTCGGGCCGCGTGAGCAGGAATTCTGGCCGTGAAGGGTGCGCGTACTGCGGCCACTCGGCACCGAGCGGCTCCACCTCGAGCCCGAGCTCGTCGACGACGGCTTCGTTCTCGTCCGAGTTCAGCGTGCACACGGAGTAGACGATCGTCCCGCCCGGCTTCGTGCGCGTGACGGCGGCGCGCAGCAGCTCGAGCTGCAGCTCGGGCAGCGGCTGGGCACGCCAGCGCAGGTCGGGACGGCGCGCGAGCACGCCGAGACCCGAGCACGGCGCGTCCACGAGCGCACGGTCGAAGCCGGCCTCGTCGAGCTCACGCACATCGGCGTTCACGACGCGCACGTTCGCCCCGGCCTCCTCGGCGAGCGCCGCCGCCCGGCCCGGATGCACTTCGACGGCCGTCACGTCGCCGCGAAGCAGGGCCGTCTTGCCGCCCGGGGCGGCACACGCATCGAGCACGCGCTCTCCAGGCTGCGAGCCGACGACGAGCGCGGCGAGTTGGGACGCTCGGCTCATCGGCCGCATGCGCGCGATGTCGACAGACTCGACGCGGTATGCATCGGGGATGTCTGTCGGCTCGCCGACCGGCTCACCGGCGTGAACCTCGAGCGCCGGCGGCTCGTTCTGCGCACGCATCAGCGACAGCGCGTCGTCGCGCCCGAAGTCGCGCACCCAGGTCTCCCAGACCCAGTCGGGGTACGAGTGCTTCTCGGGCCCCTCCGGCAGCGACGCAACGAGCCCGCGAAAGCCCTGCGCAAGCCGCCGCATCACCGCGTTCGCGAACGGGACCGCGCGCTCGAGCCGTGCGGCACGGACGAGCTCGACGGTGTCGTCGACGACCGCGTGCTCCGGCAGCTCGGTGAACCCGAGCTGATATGCGCCGAGGCGCAATGCGGCACGCACGGGCGGGTCGAGCTTCCGCACCGGCCGCTTGCCGAGCCGGTCGATGCCGAGATCGAGCGTGCGCCGCATCTGCACCGTTCCGTAGGCGAGCCGCTGGGCGAGCGCGCGATCCCGCGCGTCGAGGCCCTCGACCGCCGAGCCGAGCGCGCGGTCGGCGTACGCGTCCTCTTCGAAGACGCGCACCACGACCGCGTATGCCGCGCGGCGTGCCGGGGCGATCACCGCACGCCGCGCAGAAACTCGTCGTAGCTCATGCGCCCCCGGCCTGCGGGCTGCACGACTTCCGGCACGAACGCGCCGTCCTCGAGCCGTGCCCGCCACACGGTGACGCGCCGGCCTCCGAGCTCCGTCCACGCGCCGATGTGGGGCGAGAGCGCGCGCACGCGCCGCCAGGCGTCGAGCGGATCGCCGAGATCGAGCTCGCGGTCGGCAGGCGCGATCTTTTCGGCGTACGTGGCTCCCTCTTCGGGCTGCGGTTCGAACACGGGCGCGTCGAGCACTTCGTCGAGCAGCGTCGCCGCCAGCTCGCCTGCGCGCGCAAACACGCCGCCGGCGTCGAGCTCGGCGATCGGAAACGATGCGTACGCGGCAATCGGTCCGGCATCGAGCGCCACAGCCGTTTCGTGAATCGTCACGCCAGTCTCCTCGTCGCCGGCGAGGATCGCCCGCTCGACCGGCGCTGCCCCGCGCCACCGCGGGAGAAGCGACGGATGAACGTTCAGGTAGAGCGACTGCTCCAGCAGCGGCGGCGGGATGTAGAGGCCGTACGCACACACGACGACACGGTCGACCGCGGCGGGCAGCTCGGGCCGCTCGGGCTGGTGCACCGGGATGCCCAGCCGTTGCGCGGTCTCCTTCGCAGGCGGCGGAGCGAGCTTCCGGCCGCGCCCGCGCGGTGCGTCCGGGCGCGTCAGCAGAAACTCGATCTCGTGAGCTGCGGCGAGCCGCTCGAGCACGTCGGCGCCGAGCGATGCGGTCGCGGCGACGCCGATGCGCACGCGCTACCCGAGTACGGCGCGCGGCCGCAGCGTCGCGAGCGCCTCCTTGCGGTGCTCGCGGTCGGTGCGGTCGATGATCAGCACGCCGTCGAGATGGTCGAGCTCGTGCTGCACGACGCGTGCGCCGTACTCGTCGAGCTCCACACGCATGTCCTCACCGTTCGGGTCCTTGCCTTCGAGCACGATGTGATTCACGCGCTCCACGGGCACGCGCACACCCTGGAGCGAGAGGCAGCCTTCTTCCTCGGTCATGCTCTCCTCGCCGCGCTCCACGACGACGGGGTTCACGATTGCGCGAGGCCCTTCGTCGCCGGCCTCGAAGACGAACAGCCGGCGCAGGATGCCGACCTGCGTCGCTGCGAGCCCGACGCCCTGCGCGTCGTGCATCAGCGAGATCATCCGCTCGACAAGGCGGCGCAGGTCGTCGTCGAACTCCTCCACGTTCCCGGCCTGCAGACGCAGAGCGGGATCGCCGTACTGGCGGATCTGAGCGAGCGCGAAACGGCGCCGGGCCTCGGCTTCGGCCTCTGCCTGCGCCTCGGCGGGGTCGACCTCGGGCTGGTCGTGGTCGTGGTCGTGTGCGTGATCGTGGGCCATCGGCGCTGCAGTCTAGAGAGGCGGGAACTGCTCGAGGATCCAGGCGGCATCCAGCGGGTCGCGGCGGTACGAGCGCCCGCCGACCTTCACGTAGTCGCGCGTACGCGGATCCATCGCAAGGCGCGCCTCGGCCGGGTACCAGCGGTTGTGACGCTCGATCAGGTCGTTCACCTCGCAGAAGTCCCAGCGTGCGGCGACGCCGCGCCAGGCATCGGGACCGCGTGCGTGCTCGGCGTGGAGCGTCGCGAGCCGCACGCGATGGCTCTCGACCGCATCGTCGATCTGACGAAGCCGCTGCATGTACGGCAGCGGCCCGCCGAGCGAGGCGAGGTAGCGGTCGGCCTCGACACGGAAGCGGCGACGCCGCCGCGGCAGACGTTTGCCGGTGAGCGGGTTCAGCTCGGCGTCCTCGGCGAGCTTTTGCCGCTCGGCCTGCGACGGCGGCGTGACGTCGCGGATCCCCCACTCGCCGATGATCTCCTCGGGCCGGCGCTTCACGACCCCATCGTGCCCGCTCAGAGCGACTGCGGGTCGACGTCGACGACGGCCGTCAACCCGGCGCGGCGCATGTTGGGCGCGGCGGCCGCGAGCAGGCGGCCCGCCTGCGCGGCGATCCGCCGCGGCTCGTTCGTCTTTGCGACCAGCTGCGCCCGGTAGCGGCCGCGCAGGCGCAGGAGCGGCGCCGGCCCGAGGAGCTCGGCGCCGCGCACGCCTGCCTTGACCTCGTCGAGCGCGCGCACCACCGGCTCGAGCTGCGGACCGGCGACGACGATCCGGATCAGGTGCGAGTACGGCGGGTACTCGAGCGCGCGCCGCCGCTCGAGCTCCTCGGCGAGGAACCGCTCGACGTCGTGCCGCGCTGCGTGCACGATCGGCCGCGCGTCGGGCTGGAACGTCTGCACGAGCACGCGGCCCGGCGCGTCGCGCCCACTTCGGCCGGCGAGCTGCGTGATCAGCTGGAACGTGCGTTCTTCGGCGCGGAAGTCCGGCAGGCCGAGGCCGGTGTCGGCATCGACGACGGCCGCGAGCTCGACGCCCGCGAAGTGATGCCCTTTCGCGACCATCTGCGTGCCGAGGAGAACGGCGCCCTCGGTGCGGGCGAAACGTGCGAGAAGCTCGGCGAGCTGCTCCGGCTTGGCGACAGCGTCGGCATCGAGGCGGATCAGCTCGAGCTCCGGAAGCTCGCGCGCGAGCTCGCGCTCCAGCTTCTGCGTGCCGGCGCCGATCCGCGCGAGATCGGGCGAGCCGCACGCGGGGCACGTCGCCGGCGCTTCGCGCTCGAACCCGCAGTGGTGACAGCGGAGCGACGCGTCGCCGTGCAGGACGAGTGCGACGTCGCAGTTCGGACAGCGGAGCGTCGTGCCGCACGCGCGGCAGTGCAACGCAGGTGCGATCCCGCGCCGGTTGAGCAGCAGGATCGCGCGGCCGCGCGACTCGGCGACGCGCCGAAGAGCCTGGAGCAGCGGAGCGGAGAGCGGATACCCGGCTTCGCGGCGCAGGTCGACGACGCGCACCGGCGGCAACGAGGCTCCGATGCGGCCGCCGAGCTCGAGCCGCTCGAGCGCCGCCCAGCTCTCCGGGCGCGGCGTCGCGGAGCCGAACACGGCGACGGCGCCTTCGAGCGACGCGCGCTTCGCCGCGACGGTGCGTGCGTCGTACCGCGGGTCGGAGTCCTGCTTGTACGAGGCGTCGTGCTCCTCGTCGACGACGATCAGCCCGACGGCGCGCATCGGCGCGAAGACGGCCGAGCGCGCGCCGACGACAATGCGCGCCTCGCCGCGCTCGATCCGCCCGCGCTCGTCGCGCCGCTCTGCGACCGACAGCCCGGAGTGCAGGATGGCAACCGTGTCGCCGAAGCGCGCACGGACGCGGCCCACCGTCTGCGGCGCGAGCGCGATCTCCGGCACGAGGATGATCGAGCCGAGGCCGCGCTCGAGCATTGCCGCGCACGCGCGCAGATAGACCTCGGTCTTGCCCGAGCCGGTGGCGCCGTGCAGCAGGAAGTTGCCCGGCCCGCGCGCGAGAATGCGCTCCAGCGCTGCGGCCTGCGCCGGCGAGAGCTCGGCCGGCGGCGCCTCGGCCGCGAGGGCCTGACGCTCGGCCGGCGGTGCCTGCTCCTTGCGCCGCTTCGGCGACTCGGGGGCGACGAGCGCCAGCGCGCGTGCCGGTGTGGAGCCGTAGTACTCGGCGAGCCAGAGCGCGAGCTCGACGAGCGTTCCCGGCAGCTCGCCGACGACGGCTTCCACCGGCCGCGTCTCAACGCCGGGCGGCGCGGCGTCGACGAGCTCGGTGACGATCCCGCGCGCCCGCGAGCGGCCGAACGGGATGCGCACGATCGAGCCGACGCGGACGTCGTCTCCGACCTCGTAGGTGAAGGCACGAGCGACCGCACGTGCAGTCACGAGCGGGTAGACCGACGCGTAACGCATCTACGCGGGTTGCTCTTCGGCAGCGTGCGCACGGCCGCGGAGCTTCTTGAACGACAACGTGCGCGCCATCAGCCCGATGGCGATGAGCCCGAGCAGCAGGTTCACCACTGTGATCGCGATGTTCATGCCGACACTGAACGCCAGCAGCAGCGTGTGCGACTCGCCTCGCCCGCGGAACAGCAGCTCGGTCAGCCCCTGCTTCGTTCCCGCGCCTCCGGGCGTCGCGGGGAAGAGCGTCGAGAGCGAGTCGACCGTGAGGGCGATCAGCGCGTTGTGAATCGTCGCGTTCACGCCGAAGGCCTCCAGGAAGAAGTACAGGGAGCTGATGCGCAGCACCCACGAGAGCGCCTGCGGCACGAGCACGGAGCGGACGAAGCGCGGACGGTCGCCGAGAATCGCGAAGCCGCGCCGCACGCGTTCGCGAAACTCGCGCACGCGGGCCCGCAGCACGAAGAAGCCGACGACGAACACGACGATGAGCGCGCCGAGCAGGTACAGCGTAAAGCGCTCGTGGCGCAGGAAGAACGTCCAGTCGACGTCCGGCAGCCGCGAGTACACCTCGTGCGTCGGCAGCACGCCGCTCGCGAGCGCCCAGACGATCACGAGACCGGCCGCGACCGCGTCGAAGAGCGTCTCCACGACGAGTGTGGGTGCGAGCGTCGCGTACGTCCCTCCGGGCAGCCGTCCTTTGACGAGGTAGAGCTTCACGAGGTCGCCGCCGCGCGCCGGCACGATCGAGTTCACGCCGACGCCGGCGACGTACGCGCCGAGCGCGGAGCGGTACTTCAGCTTCGCATCGGGATACGCGGCATCGACGATCGCGCGCCAGGCGCCCGCGCGAAACAGGAGCTTCACGACGTGACACGCGAGTGCGAGCCCGAGGAACTCCCACTTCACCGCCGCGAGGTGATGGAAGAAGACGCCGACCGCATGGAAGAAGTGGCTCAAGGACGGCCAGGCTAGCGCCGGCCGCGGGCGGTTCTACGCCCCGGCGGCCACGAGCACCCAGTCGGTGCCGAAGCCGAGCAGCATGCCAACGAGCAGCATCCAGCCTACGAGGAGCGGCATCGAGAAACGGCGCACGACCTCGAAGAGCTGGATCACCACGTAGAGGATCGAGCCGCCGGCAGCCGAGAAGAAGAGGACGGCGAGGGCGGGACTCACCCACGCCTGGCCGACAACGGTGCCGAGAAACGTCGGGCCGCCGCCGATCGCACCCATCGCGCCGAGAAAGCCCCAGCTCGGCAGCTCCGCGTCGCCCGCGAGCGGCCCGACGATCCCGAAGCCCTCGGTCGTGTTGTGGAGGCCGAAGCCGATGATCAGGACGAGCGCGAGGCTGAGCTCACCTGCCGCCGCGGACTGGCCGATCGCGAGCCCTTCGCCGAAGTTGTGCAGCCCGATACCCGTCGCGATCAGGAGCGCGAGCCGGCGGCCGGGCGGCAGCGAGCGGAGCCACGAGTGCGTGCCGGGGACCGGCGTCCGCGCCCGCGCGAGCCAATGGTCGTAGTAGACGAGGCCCAGGAAGCCGAGCGCGAACCCGGTGCACAGAAGCGCGGCGTAGCAGGCAAAGGCGAGCCAATGGTGCGCGTGGATCCGTGCTTCGATCGGCTCGACGCCGTTCGTCGTTACGTCCCAGAAGAGGAAGACGAGGATGCCGGTGGCAAGCGCCGAGAGCCCGCAGCGGAGCGCCGGAGAGGTGCCGCGGTAGCGCCCGAACGGGAGCCCGAAGACGATCGTCACCCCCGCGATCGCGCCCAGGAGCAGGATCTCCCATGTCGGCATATGTCCGCTCCGGCGCCGGCGAAGCCGGCGCCTCCGCTATTTGACGAGCTCCGTCGAGCCTACGCTCATGTCAGGCGGACCTTACAGGTTCGAGGCACTACGATCGAGGAGTGCCCGTGAGCCACGGCGTCGACGAGTACCTCGAGACGATCTACTTCCTCGCGTTCCCGATCGGCGAGTACCGGCCGAGCGTGACGGGGACGTCGCAGACGATCGCCTCGCGCGTCGCCGAGATGCTCGGCGTCTCGCGCGCCTCGGCCGGGGAGATGCTGAAGCGCCTCGAGGCAGAGGGCCTCGTCGAGCGCGGCGAGCGCAAGGAGGCGATCCTGACGCCGTCCGGCGCCGAGCGCGCGCGCGCCGTCGTGCGCAAGCACCGCGTGATCGAGCGCCTGCTCACCGACTTCATGGGCTACACCGCCGCCGAGGCGCACGTGCACGCCGACGAGCTCGGCGGCACGTTCAGCGACGAGATGATCGGGCGCATCGAGGAGAAGCTCGGCCATCCCGACCGGTGCCCGCACGGCTGGCCGATCGACCCGGACGTCGAGCAGTTGGAGAACCGCGAGCTCGAGCCGCTGTCCGAGCTCCCCGCCGGCACGAGCGCGACGATCGTCCGCCTCGCCGAGCACGACGGCGACCTTCTGCACTGGTTCTACGACGAGGGCCTCGTGCCCGGCGCGGTTGTCGAGCTGCGCGCGGCCGAGCCGGCCGCGGGCCAGTTCCGCGTGGCCCTCGCCGGCGACGAGAAGGCGATCGGCGAGAAAGCCGCCGCGGGCCTCTTCGTCAAGCGCGGTTGAACTCGGTTCCCGCCGAAGGCGGAACCGAGTTGTACGTCTTACGCGGACCGCAGCAGACTTACAACCTGGTTCCGGCTTCGCCGGCAACCAGTTTCGGAGCGCTCAGGCCTGCAGCCGCCCGCAGCGTGTCCGCCTTGTCGGTGCGCTCCCAGGAGAAGTCGTGGTCGTCGCGGCCGAAGTGGCCGTACGCGGCCGTCTTCGCATAGACCGGACGGCGAAGGTCGAGGTCGCGCAGGATCGCAGCCGGCCGCAGGTCGAAGTGCTCGGCGACGAGCTCCTCGATGCGCGCGACGTCGACGTGCTCCGTCCCGAACGTCTCTACGAGCACCGAGAACGGGCGCGCGACACCAATTGCGTAGGCGACCTGGATCTGGCAGCGGTCCGCAAGGCTCGCCGCGACGATGTTCTTCGCGACGTAGCGCGCCGCGTACGCCGCCGAGCGGTCGACCTTCGTCGGGTCCTTGCCGGAGAACGCCCCGCCGCCGTGCGGTGCAGCGCCGCCGTAGGTGTCGACGATGATCTTGCGGCCCGTCAGGCCCGTGTCGCCCATCGGGCCACCGATCACGAACTTGCCGGTCGGATTGACGTAGACGAAATCCGGGTCCGTGAAGCGCTGCTCGTCGTACAGCCCGCGCGGCAGAATGGGTCGCAGCACGTGCTCGACCAGATCCGGCTTGATCATCGTCTCCGGGTCGAGGCCCTCGCGGTGCTGCGTCGAGACGAGCACACGCTCGATTTCGACCGGCCGCTGCCGTCCGTGCTCGTCGACCTCGTAGCGCACCGACACCTGCGCCTTGCCGTCCGGGCGCAGGTACGGCAGCACGTCCGCCTTGCGGACCTCCGAGAGTCGCTTCGCGATGCGGTGCGCGAGCATGATCGGCAACGGCATCAGCTCGCGCGTCTCATTCGACGCGTAGCCGAACATCATCCCCTGGTCGCCGGCACCGAGCTTGTCGAGCGGATCGTCGCCGCCATGGTGATGCTGCACCTCGTACGCGGTGTCGACGCCCTGAGCAATGTCGGGCGACTGCTCGTCGATCGCCACGACGACACCGCACGTCTCGGCATCGAAGCCGTACTTCGCGCGCGTGTAGCCGATCGAGCGCACGGTGTCGCGCGCGATGCGCGGGATGTCGATGTACGTGTCCGTCGTCAGCTCGCCGGCGACGACGATCAAGCCGGTGGTGATCAGCGTCTCGCAGGCAACCCTGCTGGAGGGATCGTTCGTGAGCGCCGCGTCGAGCACCGCGTCGGAGATCTGGTCGGCGATCTTGTCCGGGTGACCCTCGGTGACCGACTCGGAGGTGAAGAGAAAGGAGCGCTCCGGCACTGCGCCTGAGGGTAGCGAAGCTCTCAGTTGGTATCGAGGTAGAACACGCCGTTCTCGACGCCGCTCGTCTGCGAGCCGTAGACGAGGAGGGAGCGGAGCGGCGCCAGGTTCTTCTGGACGCCCGGAGGGATCTGCTGGTTCGCGAGCTGTGCGATGCCCGAGATCGCGGGGAGCGCGTCTTTCAGGTCGATGAACAGGAAGCCCTGGCTCGTGTCGGGCATGCCGGACGCGCTCTTTGCATCCTTGAACACCTGGTCGCCGGTCAGCTTGCCCGCGCTGCCCTTCAGCTCGGAGAGCGCGTTTGCGCTGTCGGTGACGACCACTTGCCCGTTCACGTCCCCGTAGTAGATCGACGCCACGCCGAGGTCGAGCTTCTCGAGCGTGCCGCCGTCGACCTGCGCCTTCACCGGCTTGAACTGGTGCTGCGTGAGCTTCGCGATCAGCTGTCCGACCGCCGTCGTCGTCCGCGCCGGGTTGCTCGGCTTCGCCGCGATCGTGACCTCCGGCAGCGGCAGGCCCGCGCGAACGTACGCGATCACGGGACCATCGAACGCGCCGAGCAGCCCACCGAGGTCGATGCCGAGCGTCGACGAGAGGCCGCTCACCTGGCTCTTGAGGTTCGCCGGGACGACGCCGCTGCCGCCGACGATGCTGAGCGCGACGATCGACCCGGACGGGATCTCGTCCACCAGCCCGGGGCCGCTCGCCGCGCCGCTCGACGTCGTCGACGACGACTTCGTGTGGAGCTCGAACGAGAACGCGCCGTTCGACGAGGTGAGTGCGCCCGCAAACCATTTCGCCGAGCCGAGTGCCTCCAGCGCGGAGCTCGCAGCGGTCGAGGAGCCGGCGCCCGAGCCCGCGGCGGCCGTCTGGATCCCCGACGGCGACGCGTACGCGGTCGCGAGCGCGCTCGACGGCAGCGTCTTCGCAGCGGCGGTGTACGACGCGTCGTCACTCAGGTTGGCCTTCCGGTTCTTCACCGCGTCGAGATACGCCTGCGTGTCGGCGAACGCCGTCCAGCCGTCGATCTTCGTATGCACCTCGCGGCTCGAGCCCTTGTCGAGCTGCGCGTCGAACGCCTGCTCGTTCTTCGGCTTCGTGAACCCGACGAGGTTCGTCTTCCCGTTCACGGACAGCACCGCGAGGTCGAGCTCGGGCCCGACCGACGAAGTGAGCGCGTTCGCGTCGACGCCCTGGCTCGACATGCTCGAGCGAAGCTCGGCGAGGAGCTTCTGCTTGATCGGGAACTTGTTCAGCACAGACTCGGCGTTCTTGATCTGGTCGGAGCCGAAGTCGGTATCGACGGTCACGAACGCGATGGCGTCCGCGGGCACGATTCCCGCCGCGTTGTCCGAAGACGCGGTGCCTCCGCCTCCACCGCCGCCGCAGCCGGCGGCGAGCAGCGCAACGGCCGCGATGCCTGCGAGACGCCCTCTCACGCACCTCATCTTATTCCTCGGTCGGACGCCGCCCCATCAAGCCCGCGGCGAGCTCGTGGATCGGCTTCCCCTGGAGCACCGAGCACACGCCCTCGGTGATCGGCAGCTCCACGCCGATTCGCCGCGAGAGGTCGCGCAGCACCGGCGCCGTCGTGAGCCCCTCGACGACCTGGCCGATCTCCGCTTTCGCCTCCTCGACTGTCGCACCGCCCGCGATCAGCGCTCCGGCCCGGCGGTTGCGGCCGCTCGGGTGGAAGCACGTCACCATCAGGTCGCCCATGCCGGCGAGCCCGGCGAACGTCTCCGGAGTCGCGCCTGCCGCCTCTCCGAGCCTCGCCATCTCGACGAGCCCGCGCGTGATCAGGGCCGCCTTCGCGTTGTCGCCGAGCCCGAGGCCGTCGACGGCGCCGGCTGCGAGCGCGATCACGTTCTTCGCGGCGCCGCACAGCTCGACGCCGGTCACGTCCCCGTTCACGTAGACGCGGAAGAGCGACGAGTTGATCGCCTCCTGCAAGCGGAGCGCAAGCGCCTCCTCGCGCGAGGCGATCACGGTCGCCCCCGGGAGCCCCTCGAGCACCTCCTCCGCCATGTTCGGCCCCGAGAGCACCGCGACCGGCCGGCCTTCGACGAGCGTCGAGAGTCGCGCGCCCGTCTCGGGGTCGAGGCCCTTCGCGAGCGACAGGACGGGCGCAGTGCCGCGCACGTGGCCGAGCGTCTCGCGGAACGCGCTGCTCGGAACGGCGAGCGCGACGAGGTCGGCTTCGTCGTAGGGAGCGTCGTCGATCGTTTCGCGCCGCGCGACCAAGACGTCGTGTCCGCGCTCGCGCAGCAGATGCGCGAACGCGGTCCCCCACGCTCCCGCTCCGACGACGACCGCGCGCAATTACGTCCTCCGCCGAAAGTCGACGACGACGGGAACGCCGTCGAGGCCGAGGCGGTCGCGCAGCTGGTTCTCGATCCAGTAGCCGTAGTCGCGCGTGACGAGACCGGGGTCGTTGACGGTGAACCGGAAGCGCGGCGGCCGCGTCGCGACCTGCGCCCCGTAGAGCACGTTCAAGCGACGGTGGCCCTTCGCCGGCGCCTGCCGTGCCTCCTTCAGCTCGGCGATCAGCTTGTTCAGATCGGCGGTCGAGATGCGGCTCACGTAGCGGTCGTAGAGCTCGGCTACCTTGCCGAGAAGGCGCGACACACCACGGCCGGAAACCGATGAGACCGTGATGAAGTCGGGCCGCTGGCGAAGGCGCCGCTGCAGCTCGGGCCGCACCTCCTCGATCGTGATCGTCGAAATGTCCCACTTCGCGAGCACGATCAATGTGGCGCAGTGCGCCTTCCGCGCGACCTCGACCGCAGTGATGTCGCCCTCGACGATCCCTTGCTCTGCGTCGATCAGAACGAGCGCGACGTCCGCGCGGTCCGCGGCTTCGAGAGCGCGCAGCTCCGAGTAGTACTCGATCCCCTGCCGCTGCTTGCGCTTGCGCCTCAGCCCCGCGGTGTCCACGAGCTGGAACGTGCGCCCGTCGTGCTCGAGGAGCGTGTCGATCGTGTCGCGTGTCGTGCCGGGGATCTCGGAGACGATCGTCCGCTCGGCGCCGACGAGCCGGTTGTAGAGCGACGACTTGCCGACGTTCGGACGGCCGAGGATCGCGACGCGGATCGCGTCGGTCGCGATGCTGCGCGCCGACTCGCCGGGCAGGAGCGCGAGGATCTCGTCGAGCAGGTCGCCCGTGTTCGAGCCGTGCAGCGCCGAGAGCGGGAACGGCTCGCCGAACCCGAGCCGGTGGAACTCGAGCGAGAGCGCCTCCTGCGACGGATCGTCGATCTTGTTCGCGAGCACGAGCACCGGCTTGCGCGACTCGCGCAGGATCTGCGCAAGCTCCTCGTCGCCCGGCGTGATGCCTATGCGCGCGTCGACCACGAACAGCACGAGGTCCGCCTCGTCGATCGCGGAGCGCGCCTGGTCGGCGATCCGGCGCGTGATCGGATTCGGGTCGACGATGTCGACGCCGCCGGTGTCGATCAGCATGAACTGCTTGCCGTTCCACTCGCAGAGGAGCTCCTTGCGGTCCCGCGTCGTCCCGTGGGTCTCGTGCACGACGGCCTGCCGCGTCGCGGTGAGCCGGTTGACGAGCGTCGACTTCCCGACGTTCGGATACCCGACGATCGCGACCGTGCCTTCGAGCTGGATCGGCTCGTCGGTCATACCGGAGGGACTGCTCCGCGCGGCCGTCCGCGCGCGTGCACGTCCGCGAGCCAGTCGAAGAGCACGTTGATGCGGCGCTCGATCTCGGCGGTGGCCTCCTTGTAGCCGCGGCCGCCCTTTGGCAGGCCCTCGAAGCGCAGCGGCGCACCGAACGCAACCGAGCACGGCTTGAAGTTGCCGATCTTCCAGAATTGGGTGCCGTAGACCGCGACCGGGAT
This sequence comes from Gaiellaceae bacterium, assembly GCA_035650975.1. Classification (GTDB taxonomy): domain Bacteria; phylum Actinomycetota; class Thermoleophilia; order Gaiellales; family Gaiellaceae; genus PALSA-600. Next base: position 37,865 of record DASRGQ010000028.1, on the reverse strand, counting down.
GACGGGAACGTCTTCTTGGATCGCAACCATCGCCGCGCCGGGCTGCGCCGTGCCGGGCCGCCCGGTCCTCTGCCGTGTGCCCTCGACGAACAGCCCGACGACGCTGCCGTACTCGGCGGCCGCGCGCATCTGGCGAACGGCATCGCGGTCGGACTCCCCACGGCGGATGCCGATCGTCCCGTGCCAGCGCAGGAACCGCCCAAGAACAGGGTACGAGGAGGCTTCCGACTTCGCGACGAATGAAACGGTTCGCGGCGAGACGACTCCGACGAGCGGCACGTCGATCCAATGCAGGTGGTTGATCGCGTACACGAGACCGCCGGTCTGCGGAACGCGATCAGCGCCGAACGCGCGGGCGCGCGTCACGAGGCGTGTCGGCCAGCCCATGTAGATGCGGCCGGCTCCCCACGCGACCTCCTGCCCGGTCACTGCGCGGCCGAGCCGTAGGCTCGACGGAGGCTCACAGGAGCGGAGGTGCCGGCTTTGCCGGCGCCGGCAGCGGGATATCTGTGCGTTCGCGGATCAGGCTCTCGATCCGCGTGACGACGTCGTCGACCTCGAGGTCGGTCGTATCGATCAGGATCGCGTCCTCCGCCGGCTGCATCCGCTCGCGGTCCTTGCGGTCGCGCGCGCGCAGGTCGGTCGCGAGCGCATCGGCGCCGATGTCGGGCCGCTCGGCCTGGCGACGCCGCGCACGCACCTCGGGATCGGCCTGCAAGTAGATCTTCACCTGCGCCTCGGGCGCGACGACGGTGCCGATGTCGCGGCCCTCGATCACCGCGTCGCCCTTGCCGCCGAGCTCACGCTGGCGCTCGCGCATCACCTCGCGCACCTCCTGGTGCCGCGCGACCACCGACACCATGCGGTCGATGCGCGACTGGCGAATGGCCGCGGTGACATCTGTCCCGCCGACGAACACGCGGCCCTCTTCATCGAAGACGATCGGATTGCGCCGCGCAAGTTGTCCGAGCGGCTCGCCCTCGCCGAGCGGCAGGCCCTCGTGCATCGCGAGCCACGTGAGCGCGCGGTACATCGCGCCCGTATCGAGGTAGCGGAAGCCGAGCCGCTCTGCGAGCTTCTGCGCAACGGTGCTCTTGCCGGCGCCGGCCGGCCCGTCGATGGCGATGATCATCTCGTCAGCTGTCCCAGGAGGTCGTAGAAACCGGGGAAGGATACTGCGACGCAGTCGGGATCCTCGATCGTGACCCCTTCGCGCGAGACGAGGCCCGCAATCGCGCCGAGCATGGCGATCCGGTGGTCGCCGCGCGCGTCCACTGTGCCACCGCGCGGCCGCGCCGGCGTTCCGCGCACGACGAATCCGTCGGGACGCGCCTCGATCCGGACGCCGATCCCGCGCATCGCCTCGGTCACGGTCTCGATCCGGTCGGTCTCCTTCGCGCGCAGCTCCTCCGCTCCGCGCACGGTCGTCGTCCCGTGGGCAAACGCGCCGAGCAGCGCGACGAGCGGCAGCTCGTCGACGAGCCGCGGGACCTCCTCGGCCTCGACCGTCGTCGGGGTTACCGACGTCGAGCGCACCTCGAGGTCGGCAACGGGCTCGCCGCTCACGGTGCGCCTGTTGAAGACACCGACCCGCGCGCCCATCCGCTCGAGCACCGCGAGGATGCCTGTCCGCAGCGGATTGACGTTGACGTTCTGGAGGATCAGCTCCGAGCCGTTCAGGAGGACCGCAGCGACGATCAGCGGCGCCGCCGACGAGATGTCCCCCGGAATCTCGACGTCGAGCGGCGGCAGGCTCTCGACCGGCCACACGCTGACGCTTCGTTCGGTGCGGCGCATGCGCACACCCAGCGTTCCGAGCATGCGCTCGGTGTGGTCGCGGGTCGGGTGCGGCTCGAGCACGGTCGTCGGTCCGTCGCTCGCGTAGAGCCCGGCAAGCAGGATCGCCGACTTGACCTGTGCGCTCGCGACGGGCAACTCGTAGGTCATCGAGCGCAACGCGGCGCCCTCGATGCGCACCGGCGCGTGGCCGTCGGTCGTCTCGATGTCCGCCCCCATCTGCCGAAGCGGGCCCGCGACGCGCTCGTGCGGCCGCATCGTCAGCGACTCGTCGCCGACGAGCTCGAAGCTGCCGCTCTGACCCACGAGAAGGCCGCAGAGGAGCCGCAGCACCGTGCCGGCGTTGCCGCAGTCGACGGTCGCCGCACGCAGGCCGCGCAGTCCGGCCCCGCGGATGCGAATGTCGTCGTCGCCGCCGTCGTGCACCTCGGCACCGAGGGCGCGCGCCGCGTCGAGCGCCGAGAGCGTGTCGGCGGCGCGGCCGAAGCCGCGGATACGCGTGTCGCCGTCGGCGACCGCGCCAAGCAGCGCCGCGCGCTGCGAGATTCCCTTCACGCCCGGAACGGCAGCCGCACCGACAAGCGCGGCCGCCGGCTCGATCCTCAGCTCACTGCTCATCGAGCACGGCCGAGACGACGACGCTGTAGCCCTGGCTCTCGAGCAGCGTCGCGGCACGCTGCGCCTCGGCCTCGCCGGTGATCAGCACCGTGAGCGTCCCGCCGCGCTCGGGCGAGACGTGGTGAAGCTCGAAGTCCTCGATGTTGATGCGCTCGGCGCCGAGCGCCTGCGTGATGCCCGCGAGCACGCCGGGACGGTCGGGCACGTGCACGCGCACACGCTGCAGCTCGCCCGGGTCGGGGAACTCGCGCGCGAGCATGCGCCGGCGGTTGCCGGCGGCCTCGCCGATGAAGCGCGCGAGGAAGCCTGCGTCGCCCTGCTCGAGCGCAGCCTCGACCTGCTCGATGCGGCGGCGGTGCTCTTCGAGCGCGGATCGGATCGCCCGCGCGTTGTCGAGCATGATGTCGACCCAGATCCTTGGGTTCGCGCCCGCGATACGCGTCATGTCGCGAAGCGAGCCGCCGGCGTGCGCGAGCGGCTCGTGGCCCTCGACGCGCGAGGCGCCGGTCTGGTTCGCGACCACGTTCGCGAGCACGTGCGGCACGTGGCTCGTCATCGCGACGAGCCGGTCGTGCGCATCGGCGTCGATCGCGACCGGCGTCGCACCGAGGTCGGCGGCGAACTTGTGGACGAGCCGGTGGCGGTCGGGGTCGGTGTGTGCGACGGGCGTCAGGAACCAGGTGGCGCCGTCGAAGAGACCGGCGCTCGCGTTCTCGGGCCCGCGCGTTTCGGAGCCGCAGATCGGATGGCCGCCGACGAACCGCGGCGAGCCGCCCGCCGCCTGGACAACGGACGCCTTGGTCGAGCCGACGTCGGTGACTGTCGCGCCGTCGTTCGCGGCGAGCGCTGCGGCGACTACGGCCGGAAGCTGCGCGATCGGCGCCGCGACGACGACCAGCTCGGCTCGCTCCACGGCAGCCTCGAGCGAGTCCACGGGGACGACCGCGTCGCGCGCTGCAGCCGCGGCGAGCACGTGCGGGTCGGGATCCCAGCCTGCGACCTCGTCGCCGCGCGCGCGGGCGCCGAGCGCCGCCGAGGTGCCCATGAGCCCCGTGCCGATGATCGCGATCCGCATCGGGCCTCATTGAACCTGGTTCTCGGCCCGGCGCTTGACGTCTCGCCTGCGATCAGGTATTCGTTATTTATCTAGTCAGCTAGAGAATTAGGAAGAAGCCGATGATCCAGTTCCACCTCGAGCGCAACGGAGTCCCGACCTACTTGCAACTCGTGCAGCAGGTGCAGCAAGCCGTCCGCCTGGGCGTCCTGAAGCCGGGCGATCAGCTGCCGACCGTCAAGGAAGTGGTGGGAATGCTCACGATCAACCCGAACACGGTGCTGCGGGCCTACCGGCAGCTCGACCTCGAAGGGATGATCGAGGGGCGCCGCGGCGTAGGGACGTTCGTCGCCGGCGGCGTCGCCCCCGTGCCGCCCGACGACGATCGCAAGGCGCTCCGCGGCGCGCTCGAGCGGTGGCTGAAAGCCGCGCGCGCCGCAGGGCTCGAAGACGACGCAATCGCGACGCTGTTCGCGGACACGCTGCGGCCGCCTGCGCTTTCGAGGGTCGCATGAACGCCGCGGCGATTCGGGCGCAGGGGCTCGGAAAGCGCTACGGGACGACGTGGGCGTTGCGCGACTGCGTTCTCGACATTCCCGCCGGCTCCGTCACCGCCCTCGTCGGTCCGAACGGCGCGGGCAAGACGACGCTGCTGAAGCTCGCTGTCGGACTGACACGTCCGAGCGCCGGGAGCATCGAGGTGCTCGGCTCCTCGCCGCGCGACGACGAGCGCGCACTGATGCACCGGATCGGGTTCGTCGCGCAGGATCACCCGCTCCACCTACGGTTCGCGGTGGACGAAATGCTCGCGCTCGGGCGGCACCTCAACCCGACGTGGAACGACGAGCTCGCGCGCGAGCGCCTCGCGCGCCTCCGCATTCCGCTCGACCGCAAGGTCGGCAAGCTCTCGGGCGGCCAGCAGGCCCAGGTCGCACTCACTCTGGCGCTCGGGAAGCAGCCTGAGCTGCTCCTGCTCGACGAGCCGGTTGCGTCGCTCGACCCGCTCGCACGGCGCGAGTTTCTGAACACGGTGATGGAAGCGGTGAGCGAGTCGGCGGTGACCGTGGTGCTCTCGTCGCACATCGTCGCCGACCTCGAGCGGGTGTGCGATCACCTCGTCATCCTCTCGGAGTCGCGACCGCTGCTCGTCGGCTCGATCGACGACGTCGTCGCGAGCCATCGGCTGCTCACCGGTCCATGCACCGACTCGCCGGGCGTCGCCCGCGTGCACGATGTCATCCGCGCGAGCCATACGAAGCGGCAGACGACGCTGCTCGTGCGCGCGAACGGCCACGTGTACGACGCGAAGTGGCAGGTGCACGAGGTCGACCTCGAGGAGATCGTGCTCGCCTACCTCGGCTACGGCGTCGACGTCCACGAGCGCGAGGCGGTGGCGTCGTGATCTGGCTCGGCTGGCGGCAGCAGCGCACCGAGACGGTCATCACCGCCGCGCTCCTCGGCTTCGTGGCCGCGTTCCTCGTGCCCACCGGCATCGAGATGGCGCACGCCTACGCGCACGATGGGCTCGCGAACTGCCTCGGCTTGAACACCGGTCCCGCCTGCGGCGACGCGGTCTCGGCGTTCGAGCTGCGGTTCAGCAAGTTCACGGGCCTCGTCGGCTGGTTCAACCTCGTCCCGGGCCTCTTCGGCGTGGTGCTCGCGGCCCCGTACGTCCTCGAGCTCGAGCACGGCACGCACAGGCTCGCGTGGACGCAGAGCATCACGCGATTTCAGTGGGTCCGCGCGAAGCTCGCACTCGCAATTACGTCGACGCTCGTTGCAGCTGCCGCGCTGATCGCGCTGTACACGTGGTGGCGTGTGCCGTTCGTCCACCTCGACGGACGGATGGACAACGGGGCGTTCGACGCGCAGGGAACGGTCGTGCTCGGCTATGCGCTGTTCGCGCTCGGGCTGGCGCTCGCAGTCGGCGCAGTGTGGCGGCGCGGTATCCCGGCGGTCCTGGTCTCGTTCGTCGGCTACTTCGTCGCGCGGATCTTCGTCGACACGTGGCTCAGGCAGCGGTTCATCGCGCCGAAGCAGCTGACGTTCTCGTCCGGGCGTGGCGATCCGCCGGCGCTGTGGCACGCGTGGATCATCAGCGAGGGTCCGAGCAATGCGCAGGGAGGGCCTGCGGTGTTCCCGAGGGGTGGATGCGTCGCGCACGCCCAGCACGGCTTTCGCGCGACCAAGGCGTGCATGGCGAGCCTCGGCGGCCACGTGCACGCCCTCTTCGAGCCGGCGAGCCGGTTCTGGGCGCTGCAGGGGATCGAGACCGCGCTCTTCGCCGGGGTCGGAGTCACGCTGATCGCGTTCGCCGGCTGGTGGACGCTGCGCAGCGAGTAGCCAGGTGTCTGACACCATTTCGGAGTGCAGAGCCCGCCGGCAATCGTGCAGGTGCTGCGCGCCGACGAACGAATCCTCGCAACGGCGAGCGGTGCCAAGTTCGTCGCCGCCGCGCGAGAGCGTCAATCGCTGATCCGCGCCGTCGCTGCGAAGCCAACGCTCGCCGACGCCGTCATCCGCCTCGCCCCTGGCGAACGCGACGATCTACTCGCGCGCCTCGACCTCGACCGGCTCTCCGCGAAGAGCGCGCCGCTGAAGGCGCGCGTCCGGATCGGCGCGCCGGCGCCGGCAGCGCGACTGCAAGCCTGGTACGACGAGGCGCAGCGGCGCTTCGGAATCCGCTGGCAGCTCCTCGCGGCGATCAACTTCGTCGAGAGCGCTTTCAACAAGGTGCGCAACACGAGCACAGCGGGGGCGCAAGGGCCGATGCAGTTCCTGCCCTCGACCTGGAGACGCTACGGCCTCGGTGGCAACGTGCACGATCCTCACGACGCGATCCTCGGTGCTGCGAACTACCTGCGCGCGAACGGCGGCGCGCACGACGCACGCCGTGCGCTCTTCGCCTACAACCACTCGACGCTCTACGTCGACGCGGTGATCAACCTCGCGCACCGCATGCGCGCCGTGCCGACCGCGTTCCTCGAGTACTACTCGTGGAAGATCTACGTCAAGCGCGCTGCCGGGCCCTGACGCTGGAGCTCGGCGAGCCGGAACGCTAGGTCGAGGGACTGTCGCGCGTTCAGGCGCGGGTCGAGCAGCGTCTCGTAGCGCGACGAGAGATGCTCCTCGAGCACGTCGTCGGCGCCGCCGAGACACTCCGTCACGTCTTCGCCGGTGAACTCGAGGTGCACGCCGCCCGGCCACACGCCCGACTCCCAGCACGCGGCGAAGAAGCCTTCGAGCTCGCGCATGATCGTGTCGAAGCGGCGCGTTTTGACACCGCCCGACGTGCGGATGGTGTTCGCGTGCATCGGGTCGCAAGCCCACAGCACCGGATGCCCCTCGTCGCGCACCGCACGCAGGAGCGGCGGCAGCAGCTCGCGGACGTGCTCCGCGCCCATGCGCGCGTAGAACGTGAGCCTGCCCGGGACACGCAACGGGTTCAACCGTTCGCACAGCGCGACGGCGTCCTCGGGCGTCGCGCTCGGGCCGAGCTTCACGCCGAGCGGGTTGTGCACGCCCGCGAAGAAGTCGACATGCGCATCGTCGAGACCGCGCGTCCGCTCGCCGATCCAGAGCAGGTGCGCCGAGCAGTCGTACCAGTCGCCGGTCAGCGAGTCGCGCCGCGTGAGCCCCTCCTCGTAGTCGAGCAGCAGCCCCTCGTGGCTCGTGAACACGTCCACCTCATGAAGCCGTCGCTCGGCGGTCAGGTCGATGCCGCAGGCCGCCATGAACGCGAGCGCGCGCTCGATCTCCGACGCGAGCTGCTCGTAGCGCCTTCCTTCCGGCGACGACGAGACGAAGTCCTTGTTCCACAGGTGGACCTGCGTCAGGTCGGCGTAGCCGCCCTTCGTGAACGCGCGCAGCAGGTTGAGCGTCGCCGCGGACTGGTTGTAGCCCTCGAGCATCCGCTGCGGGTCGGGCGTCCGCGCGGCCGCAGTCGGCTCGTCGCCGTTCACCATGTGCCCGCGGAAGCTCGGGATGTCATCGCCGCCGACATGCTCAAACGCATCGGAGCGCGGCTTCGTGAACTGCCCTGCGATCCGCCCGACCTTGACGACCGGCAGCGTCGCGCCGTACGTCAGCACGGCCGACATCTGCAGCATGATCTTCAGCTTCTCGCGGATCCGCATCGTCGAGAGCTCGTTGAAAGACTCGACGCAGTCACCCGCCTGGAGCAGGAATGCGCGACGGTCGATCGCGCGCGCCAGGTTCTCGCGGAGGGCGCGCGCCTCGCCCGCAAACACGAGCGGCGGGCTCGACGACAGCCGCTCGACGACGGCCTGCGCCGCGGCCCGATCCGGCCATTCCGGCTGCTGGAGCGCACGGCGCTCGCGCCACGAGGAGGGCGACCAGGTCGAAGGCGTGACCGTCATCGTGGGATTGTAGTTCGCGCCGTTTGCTCTATCCTGGGATTCGTGACCTTCGCCTCCCGCACTCGGTGGTCGTGGCGCCGCGGGCGAGGCGGAGCCCTGCGCTAGCGACGCCGCCTCGTCCGCTGACCCACTCCCGGCGCGAATCCACGACTTCGACGAGGTGACGACCATGCGCGTGTTCTCGGGCATCCAGCCGACGGGTGCCAAGCACATCGGCAACTACATAGGCGCGATGCGCCAGTACGTCGCGACGCAGGACGAAGGCGAGGCCTTCTTCTGCATCGTCGACCTGCACTCGATCACGACGGACTACGAGCCCCGCGACCTGCACGACCGCACGCTCGACCTGGCCGCGCTGCTCTTTGCGGTCGGTCTCGACCCGAACCGTTGCACGCTCTTCTGCCAGAGCCACGTGACCGCGCACGCGGAGGCGGCTTGGCTGCTCTCGGCCGTCACCGGGTTCGGGCAACTCGGCCGCATGACGCAGTTCAAGGAGAAGGGCGACAGCAAGGACTTCGTCTCCGCAGGGCTCTTCACGTACCCCGTCCTGATGGCGGGCGACATCCTGCTCTACCAGACCGACATCGTTCCGATCGGCGACGACCAGCGCCAGCATCTCGAGCTCGCACGCGACGTCGCAGAACGCTTCAACTCGCGCTACGGCGAGACCTTCAAGGTTCCGCGCGGTGTCTACCCCGAGGTCGGCGCGCGGATCATGGACCTGCAGGAGCCGACGAAGAAGATGTCGACGACGGGCGGCACGCCGCAGGGCACGGTGCTCGTCCTGGACGAGCCGGATGTGATCCGCAAGAAGTTCAAGACGGCGGTGACCGACTCCGGTCGCGAGATCCGCTACGTGCCGGACGAGAAGCCGGGCGTCTCGAACCTGATCGAGATCCTGTCGGTCGCGACCGGCCGCTCGATTCCCGACGTCGAGGCGGGCTACGACGGACGCGGCTACGGCGATCTGAAGAGCGACGTCGGTGAGGCGGTCGTGGAGCTCTTCGCGCCGATGCAGAAGCGCTACGCCGAGCTGCGTAGAGACGAGCCGGAGCTGCGCAGGCTCCTGCGGATCGGCGCCGAAAAAGCGCGCGCTACGTCGGAACCGACGCTGCGCCAGGCCTACGAACGCATGGGCTTCGTGTCGCCGTAACGGAGTTAGTAGGCTCCGGCCATCGTCCGAACCCAGGGGGGTGTTCGTATGAGGAAGGCCGGATTGCTCCTGGCCGCAGCCTGCCTCGCGGCGGTCGCCGCGACGGTTTCGCACAGCGCGCGAAGCGCGACGAAAGACACACCGTCGTGCACCTTCGCGAACGGCATCAAGCATGTCGTGTACCTGCAATTCGACAACACGCACTACCGGCGCGACGTGCCGAATGTCGCCTCGGATCTCGAGCAGATGCCGCACCTGCTGAACTTCTTGCAGTCGAACGGCACGCTCTTCACGAACGACCACACGATTCTGATCTCCCACACCGCAGGCGGGATCCTTTCGTCGCTGACGGGGCTCTATCCCGATCGGAATGGGATCACCGTCTCCAACTCGTACGGGTACTTCGGCTCGAACGGGCAGACGGGCTTCTCGTCGGCGTTCAAGTACTGGACCGACCAGGTCGACTCGGTGTTCGACCCGAAGCCGAACATGATCACCGACGGCGGCCTGAACACACCCGCCCCGTGGGTGCCGTTCACGCGTGACGGCTGCGACGTAGGCGGCGTCGGGACCGCGAACATCGAACTCGAGAACACCTCGACGAACGCGACCGGTGACATGACGCGCGTGTTCGGGCAGGGCTCGCCGGAGTGGACCGAGGCGAGCACCAACTCCGCGCTCGCGCAGGCCGACTTCGTCGGCATCGCGATTCACTGCGCACAGACGTCGAGCAGCAAGTGCGCGAACGACGCGAACGCGAAACCGGATCTGCTTCCGGACGAGCCGGGCGGCTACACCGGCTACCAGGCGCTCTACGGCGCGAAGTACGTCGATCCCGCGATCGCGAACGGCGCTCCCTGCGTCGAGAACACGGCCGGCGAGAAGATCGCCGACCCCGCGGGCAACTGCGGGTTCCCGGGCTTCGACGGGATGCTCGCGAAGAACACACTCGGCTACATCGAGCAGATGCAGGAAAGCGGTGTACCGGTGACCTACGGGTACATCTCGGACGCCCATGACGTGCACACCGCGGACCCGGTCAAGGACACCTACACCTCGGCCGCGAACGGCCCCGGCGAAGCGGGCCACGAAGCGCAGCTGAAGGCCTACGACGATGCCTTCGCGGCGTTCTTCTCGAATCTCGCCGCGCACGGAATCGACAAGTCGAACACACTGTTCGTGATCACCGTCGACGAGGGCGACCACTTCGCCGGCGGCGTCGGCATTCCGCAGAACGACGGGACGCTCGCCTACTCGCACACGAACTGCTATCCGACGACGTCGTGCCCCTCGAACCAGATCGGAGAGGTGAACGCGAACTTCGCGAAGCTGCTGCCGAGCGGCGAGCCGTCGTTCACGGTGCACTCCGATGACGCGCCGACGGTGTACGTCGCCGGCAACCCGTCGAGGTTCGACCCCTCGGTGCGGAAGCTCGAACGCGACGCAGCCGCACTACAGGAGTACGACCCGTACCAAGGGACGAACGTCCCACTGATGGTGTCGATGGCCGATCCCGTCGAGGAACAGGCGCTCCATATGGTGAACGCCGACCCGGCCCGGACACCGACGTTCACCTACTTCGCAAACGACGACTTCTTCTTGTCCACATCGGATCCCACCTGCGGTGGCAACCCGTGCGTGGCACCGGGCTTCGCGTGGAACCACGGCGACATCCAGCAGGAGATCGGCAACACGTGGGTCGGCTTCGTCGGCCCCGGCGTCGCTGCGAATGGTGTCGACTCGACGACGTGGACCGACCACACGAACCTCCGCCCCACCATCCTCACGCTACTGGGGCTGAAGGACGACTACGTCGAGGACGGCCGCGTTCTCACCGAGGCGCTGACCCCGGCCGCGACGCCGACGGCGCTGCAGGATCCGAACGCGGAGAAGCTCGCAACGCTGTACGAGCAACTGAACGCACCGTTCGGCCGGTTCGGGACGAACACGCTCGCTGCGTCGACGAAGGCGATGGCGGGAAGCGACTTCGCCTACCACGCAGTCTCGACCGCGATCGGCGGCTTGACCGGGGAGCGGAACCGGATCGCATCCGCAATCAAGCTGACGTTGAACAGGGCGGCGTTCGACAACACAGCGATCAACCCGGCGCAGGCACGCGTGATGCTGCTGAGCGGCAACGCGATTCTGGCGCTCAGCGGGTTGTTGCCGCACTAGCGCGCAACGCATCGACCTCGGAGGCCTCGAGCTCGCGCCACGCGCCGGGCTCGAGGCCCTCGAGCGCAAGCGGCCCGTAGCGCGAGCGGTGCAGCTGCTTCACGCGGTGGCCGACCGCCTCGAGCATGCGCTTCACCTGCCGGTTCCGGCCTTCGTGGATCGTGAGCTCGATGCGCGCGCCGTCGATGCGGCGCACGCCCGCTCCGCGCGTCGGGCCGTCATCGAGCTCGACGCCTTCGCGCAGCCGCTGCAAGTCGATGTCCGTCGGCTGCGTCCAGCACTCGACCTCGTAGACCTTGTCGACCTCGTACCGTGGGTGCGCGAGCCGATGCGAAAGATCACCGTCGTTCGTGAGCAGGAGGGCGCCGGTCGTGTCGGCGTCGAGCCGCCCGACGGGCACGACGCGCGACGGATGGTCGACGAGATCGACGACCGTGGGGCGACCTTGGGGGTCGTGGGCGGTCGTGACCGTGCCGGAGGGCTTGTGCAGGAGCACGTAGGCGAGCTGCTGCTTGGCGAGGGGCGTTCCGTCGAGCCGGACGTCGTCGTGCGCTGCGACGAAGGTGTTGAGCCGGCCGAGCTCGCCGTTCACGGTCACGCGCCCGGCCTTGATCAGCTCGTCGGCCTTCCGCCGCGAAGCGACTCCTGCGCGTGCGAGCCAGGCATTCAGGCGCATGAAAGACATACAACCTGGTTCCCGCCTTCCGCGGCGAACCAGGTTACGGCTCGAGGATCAGCTTCCCGGTCGTGCGGCGCGCTTCGAGATCCTCGTGCGCCTGCCGCGCATCGGCGAGCGCATAGCGGCGGCCGATGCGCACCTTCAGCTGACCGCGCTCTACGAGCGCGAACACCGCCGCCGCACGCTCCTGCAACAACTCGGCTGTGCGCGTGTACGTCGCGAGCGTCGGCCGCTGCACGTACAGCGAGCCCGACGCGGCGAGCAGGCGCACATCGACCGGTTCCGGTTCGCCGCTCGCTGCGCCGTAGAGGATCATCCGCCCCAGTGGGCGCAGCGCTTTCAATCCTTCCGAGAACGTGGTCCGCCCCACGCCGTCGTACACCGCCGCCACGCCGCCGCTCGACAGCTTGCGCACCTCTGCAGCGAACCCCTCGTAGCCGACGATCGCGTCCGCTCCGGCCTCGCGGGCGAGCGCGGCCTTCTCATCCGTCGACGTGGTCGCGATCACGTTCGCGCCGCGCAGCTTCGCAATCTGCACGAGCAGGTTGCCGACGCCGCCGGCCGCGGCGTGCACGAGCACCCAGTCGCCCGCCTCGATCGGGTACGAGTCGTGCGCGAGGTAGTGCGCGGTCATCCCCTGCAGGAGCACGGCGACCGCGACGTCGGTCGGCACGGCGTCCGGGATCGGCACGGTCTTCGCGGGATCGACAACGACACGCTCTGCGTACGACGCCTTCCCGTGCGCCCATGCGAGGCGCTGCCCGTCGGCCGCCGTGCCGCCGGCCTCGGTGCCGATGATTGCCGGCGCGTCCGCGCCGTAGCCCTCCCGCTCGCGCTCGTAGACGTCGCGGTAGTTGACGCCGATCGCCTCGACGTCGACGAGCAACTCGTTGTCGCGAGCGACCGGATCCGGCACGTCGCGCAGCTCGAGCACCTCGGGCCCGCCGTGCCGGTCGAACCAGACAGCCTTCACGAGACCGCTAACGCAGCTTCGGCAGCACGTGTTCCCCGTAGGTGCGAATCGCGCCCTCCGGGTCGGCGCCCGAGCAGTTCATGACCGCGATCGTCGTCGCACCGAGCTCCTTCAGCGCCGCGAGCTTCTCGACGTGCACCGCCGGGTCGGCGGAGATGATCGCCTTTTCCGCGTACTCGTCATCGGAAAGCGTCTCCTCTGCGTGCTCGTACATCGCACGCGGGTCATGCCAGTCGTCGACGTAGTACTCGTCAGGCTGCGCACCCTTCCAGACGCGTGCGCCTTCGAGGGCCTGCTCGTCGGTCTCGGCCCACGACACGAGCCCCTGCAGCACGATCTCGCCCTTGCCGCCGGCGCCCGTGTACGCGTCGATCACATTGGGCGCCGACTCCGGGTCGCCGAGCGTCCACAGCCCGTCCGCGTACCTCGCTGCCACCTCGGCCGCGCCCTCGTAGAACGCCGACACATAGAGCCTCGGCGGGGTGACCGGCCGCGAATGGAGCTTCGCGTTCTTCGTCGGGAAGTGCTTCGAGCCCGTCGCGATCGTCTCTCCGTTCCAGAGCCGCCGGATCATGTCGAGCGCCTCGCGCATCATCTCGAGCTGCTCCTCGCCGGACGGCCAGTCGTAGCCGAACGGACTTTCGTTCAGCGACTCGCCGGAGCCGTAGCCGAGGAACACGCGTCCGGGGAAGAGGTCCTCGAGGGTTGCGAACGCCTGCGCGACGAGTGCCGGGTGGTAGCGGCGCACCGCGGGCGTGACCGCGGTCCCGAGCTGAACGCCGTCCACGGTCGCGCCGACTGCGCCGAGCCACGGCCAAGCGTGCCCCGATTCGCCCGGTTCCCACCACGGCTGGAAATGGTCGCTGCAGAAGATGCCGTCGAAGCCCGCCTCGGCCGCGAGCTGCGCGTGGCGCAGCGCGCGGCTCGGCGGGAACTGCTCATGCCCTACTCCGTAAAAGATGCGCATGCCCGCCGTCTACCGGCATGCGCGATGCGCAAACGTCAGTAGAGCGCGGCGGCAAGCTTGCGGCGGTACTCCGCGGAGAGCGGATGCTCCGCCCCGAGCTCCGCGAAGAGCGCGACCATGGTTTCGCGCGCGCCGTCCGGATCGTCGGCGACGCGGCCGAGCAGCAGCTCGAGCGCGCGCGCGTAGTCGCCTGCGTCGAGCGCGCGTCTCAGGTCGGGGTCCTCGACCGTCTCGGAGACCGACGGCTTCGTCAGCTCGGCGAGGAACGCCTCGACGCTCGCCTTCGGCTGCGCACCGACGAACTCGGCGACGACGTGCCCGTTCCGAAACGCCTTGACAGCCGGGATCCCGCGGATCCCGAACTCGCCCGCAAGGGACTGGTTCGCGTCCACGTCCACCTTTGCGAGCGCGACGTTCGCCGCGGCGGCCGCCTCCTCGATCACCGGCCCGAGCGAGCGGCAGGGGCCGCACCACTCGGCCCAGAAGTCGACGACGACCGGCTCGCGGTGCGAGCGCTCGATCACCTCCGTCTGCCACGTGTCGGAGCCGACGTCCATCGCGGAGAAACGTAGCCGGAAGAAACCGCTTGCCGTCCGCGTCTCGGGAGTGATTGACTTCCACCGCAGCCGGTGGAAAGTTTGTGTTCGCTGTGACGAGGGGGCGATTCGATGGCTAGCACGCAGGCACCAGAGACGACAGGGGCGCTCGCTGCAGAGGCGCTGACCGAGCTGCGCGAAGGGTTCCGCGGCTCGGTGCACGAGCCCGGCTCGCCCGGGTACGACGCCGCGCGCGTCGTCTTCAACGGCATGTTCGAACGGAGGCCTGCAGTCGTGCTGCAGCCGGCCGGGAGCGCAGACGTGATCCGCGCCGTCGGTCTCGCACGTATCTCGGGCCTCCCGCTCGCGATCCGCGGGGCCGGCCATTCGGTCGCCGGATTCTCGTCGTCGGAAGGCGGGATCCTGCTCGACATGAGCGCGATGAAGGGCATCCGCGTCGACCCGAAGAAGCGCACAGCCCGCGCGCAGGCCGGCCTCGACTGGGGCGCGTTCGACCGCGAGACCCAGGCTTTCGGCCTCGCGACGACCGGCGGCCGTGTCACGACGACGGGCGTCGTCGGCTTCACGCTCGGAAGCGGTAGCGGCTGGCTCGAGCGCAGGCTCGGCTTCGCCGGCGACAACCTGATCTCGGCCGACGTCGTCACCGCAGACGGCGAGCTCGTCACGGCAACCGAGGACGAGAACGCCGAGCTTCTCTGGGGGCTGCGCGGCGGCGGCGGAAACTTCGGCGTCGTCACGGAGATGGAGTTCAAGCTCGCGCCGGTCGGCCCGATGGTCACCGGCGGCCTGATGCTCTTCGACCCGAAGCAGTTCGCCGAGGTGATTCGCACGTGGCGCGACATCTCCGAGACCGCGCCGCGCAGCCTCGGGTGGGCGACCGCGTCGGTCAGCGCGCCGCCGTTGCCCTTCGTGCCCGCCGAGTGGCACTTCAAGCGGATGATCGGCGTGATCGGGATGGTCGCCGGCGACGATGACGCCGAGGCGCTCGTCGCGCCGCTCAAGGCGCTCAACCCTGTCGTCGCGGTCTGGCACGAGATGCCGTACACCTTCTTCCAGGGGCTGATCGACGCCGCGAACCCGTACGGCCGCCGGAACTACTGGCGCGCCCACAACATCACCGACGTCGACGATGCGCTGATCGACGTGTACGAGGAGCGGGCCGAGGCGATCGTTTCGCCGTTCACCGCATTCCTGCTCGTGCACATGGGCGGCGCCGTCGAGGACGTCGGCGAGGACGACACCGCGCTCAGCAACCGAAAGTCGCAGTTCAACATGCACCTGAACTGCATGTGGGAGGGCGCCGACGGCGACGAGGCGAACATCGCGTGGGTGCGCGAGACGTCGAAGGCGCTCGAGCCGCATCGCGCGCCGGGCATGGCGCTCAACTTCCACACCGAGATCGGCGAGGCAGAGCTCGCCGAGAGCTACGGCGGAAAGCTCGTGCGGCTACGGGCGTTGAAGGATCAGTACGACCCGACGAACCTGTTCCGCCAGAACCAGAACATCGCGCCTTCTGCGGCGCGGTAAAGGGGGGAAGCTGAGAGGCGTCCGGCTCTACGCCGGGCGCTTCTCGGCGACTGCTTCCAGACGCTCGCGGATCCCGGCGACGTCGTCGCCGAGATCGTCGACGCGCGGCAGCGCAGCGAGCGACTCGAGCCCGAAGATGCGTTCGAAGAGCGGTGTCGTGCGGTAGCGGATCGCACCGAACTCGTCGTCGCGGCCGCCTTCTGCGATGAGACCCCGTTCGACGAGGCCCGAGACGACGCCGTCGACGTTCACGCCGCGGATGCGCGCGATCTCGGGGCGCGACACCGGCCCGAGGTACGCGACGATCGCGAGCGTCTCGAGCGCCGCCTGCGAGAGCCCCTTCTCGGCGGGCTTCTCGAAGAGGCGCGAGCAGGCTTCCGACGCATCGGCGGACGCGCGGAATGCGTAGCCGCCGGCGACGTGCTCGAGCACGATCCCGGAACGCCCCTCGGCGAAGCGCTGTGCGACGATCTCGAGCGCCTCCTCCACCTGTTCCGCGTCGACTGCGGCCGCGGCCGCGAGGTCCTCGATCGGAAGCGGCTGCGACGCGACGACGAGGAGCGCCTCGAGTGTCCGCGCAACTTCGAGCGCAGGCGAGGCTTCGGTCGTGATCAGGCGGAGAGGTGTGCTTTCCACGAGAGGCTCCTTTCGGCGTCGGCGCGAGAAATCCTTATCGGTGCGAACGGCGCGCTCTGCGCGATCGCAATCTCGTTCTGCTTGCGAAGCTCGAGCAGCGCGAGAAAGGCGACCGCGACCTCGACACGCGAGAGCCCGTCGACCTCCTGGTCGAAGTCGAAACGCGTGCGGCGGCGCAGGAGCGAGCGCCAGCGCTCGACGAATTGCGCAACCGGCGGGAAGCGGAGCGCCATGTGCGCGGTCGACGGCGCGGGCGGCTCGACCGCGAGCAGGCGAAGCGCGGCAGCGAGCTTCTCGGGCTCCTGCGGCGCGAGCCGGCGCTCGACCTTCGGCGCGAGCGGCGCAGGGCCGAGACGGAAGTGCAGGTGGCGGCGCTCGTCGAGCCGGTCGCGCAGGAAGCCTGCCGCCTCCTTCGCGCGGCGGTACTCCGCAAGCCGTCGGGCGAGCTCCTCTGCGGCCTCCTCGGGCTCGAGCTCGGACAGCTCGGCGTCCTCGTCGGGGAACATCGCGCGCGCTTTCAACTCGAGCAGCGCGCCGATCAGGATCAGGAACTCGCCGCAGGCGTCGAGATCGAGCTCGCCGCGCTCGGCGAGCCGCTCCACGAATGCGATCACGATCTCCGCGAGATCGACCTCGCGGAGCGGCAGCTCCTCGCGCAGGACGAGCGAGAGGAGCAGGTCGAACGGCCCCTCGAAGGCGTCCAGGTCCAGCTCGAGCTCACGGACGGCGACCGCCATGCTCCGCCTACCGTACTGCCGTTACCGGACGCGGCCGCGCGGGATCGCCATCGCCGGCCCGCGTTTCGGCGGCTCTTTGCGCGGCTCGCGTGTGCCGCGGTCCGGCCCCCGCCGCTGGTGCCAGACGAAGTAGATCGCCGACGCGAAGAAGAGGATCGCGCTGACCCACGCGTTCAGCCGCAGCCCGAGGATGTGGTGCGCCGGGTCGATGCGCAGGAGCTCTTCGAAGAAGCGGCCGAAGCAGTACCACGCGACATAGAGCGCGAAGAGCCCGGGCGGATGGATGCGGAAGCGCTTCCCGACGTAGATCAGGAGGAGCACGCCGATCACGTCCCAGATCAGCTCGTAGAGAAAGGTCGGGTGGAACGTCGTGTACGTCGCATACTTCGGGTCGGTCGGCAGGTGCGCGACGTCGATCTTGAGCGCCCACGGCAGCGTCGTCGGCTTGCCGTAGAGCTCCTGGTTCCACCAGTTGCCGATGCGGCCGATTCCCTGTGCGAGCAACAGGCCGGGCGCGACGGCATCCATAAAGAGGCCGACGTTCGCGCCGGAGCGCTTCACGACCTGCACGCCGACGAGCGTGCCGAGGAAGATGCCGCCCCACACGCCCAGGCCGCCCTTCCACACCTCGAAGATGCCCTGCCACTTTGGGCTCGGCACCTCGTTCCAGGAGGTGATGTCGTGGTAGGCGCGCGCGCCGACGACGCCGAAACCGACGCCCCAGACCGCGACGCGTGTGACGAGATCCCAGTCGCCGCCGAGCGCGACCCAACGCTTTCCGCTGAGCCACATGCACGCGAGGATCGCAACGAGCAGCGTGAGCCCGTACATGTGGAGCTCGAGCGGCCCCAAGTGCACGACACCGGTGTGCGGCGACGGGATGTACGCGAGCAGGCGCACGCGCCGACGCTATCAGCGCCACCCGCGGATCTAGCGCAGGATGTCGGCCGCGACCTGCGGGGAGCAGCCCTTTTGCAGCAGCTCGACCGCGATGTGGAGATCGACGTCGGTGCGCGTTGCGAGCTCGGCCGCCACGCTCGCGGGATAGCCTGCCCGCTCGAGCTCCTGAGCCCGCCACCGCTCGACGAGCTCCTGTTCCGTCGGCCTGACGTTGGTGTTGGATTCCGCAGTTGGCATCGTCGTCTCTCTTGTTCTTACCCGATCTTCATTCGGTACAACGCGGGTCGCGGTTCTCCCCATGCCGGGGGATATGCAGATTTAACGGAGCGCTAACGGCTTCTTTGCCTCCGCCGTAGGATCGGGCTCGTGACGAGCGAGAAACCCGTTCGCGCGGCGGAGGTGATCGGCGTCCTTTCGCTCGCCACAGACCTCGGGACCGGGCAGCCGCTCGAGCACGCGCTACGCACGGCGGTGCTGGCCGTGCGGCTCGGCGAGCTGGCCGGCGCATCGGCGGATGAGCTCTTCGATGCGTACTACGTTGCGCTCCTGCACGCGTCCGGCTGCACGTCGAACGGGCACGAGGCGATCCAGGTGTACGACGACGACATCGCCTACCGTGCGGCGTTCTTCCTGATCGACGCGACGAACCCGGCGGAGGTGCTCGGCTTCTACCGGTCGACGATCGGCGCCGGCCGCTCACCGGAGGAGCGTGAGGCTCTCGTCGCCGAAGCGCTCGCGAACGCCGGACCTCGTGCGCGAGAGGGCTTCGCGACGATGTGCGAGGTCGCGCAGAGATTCGCGGGGTGGCTCGATCTCGGCCCGCGCGTCGAGGCTGCGCTCGAGTTCGTGTTCGCGCGTTGGGACGGGCGCGGATTCCCGAACGTCGAGGGCGATGCGCTTCCGCCGGCCGCGCGTCTCTTGCACGTCGCGCGGGACATCTCGCTCTTCCTCTCCGCGGCCGGCCCAGACGAAGCGCGCTCCGTGATCGAGCGCCGCGCCGGTGCGGCGTACGACCCGCGCCTCGCGGCTCTCGCGGTGGACGGGTTCGACGAGCTGCTCGCGGGCCTCGACGAGGCGCACATGTGGGAGCAGGCGCTCGCGAGCGAGCCGGGGCCGCCACGTTTCTTCGTCGGCGACGAAGTCGACGCGGCGTTCACGGCGATCGCGGCCCTTACCGGGTTGAAGTCGCCGTGGCTGCGCGAGCACTCAACCGGTGTCGCAGAGCTGGCGGAGGCGGCGGCGTGGCGAGTCGGGCTGCCGGCGGACGAGATCACGATGCTCCGGCGCGCCGCGCTGGCGGCCGACGTCGGCCGCGTCGGGGTCTCGAACGCAATCTGGGAGAAGCCCGCCGCGCTCGGCTTCGGCGACTGGGAGCGGGTGCGACTCCACTCCCACTTCACCGAGCGCGCATTCGCGCAGTCCCCCTCCCTCGCACCGATCGGCGTGCTCGCGGGCTCGCACCACGAGCGGCTCGACGGCTCCGGCTACCACCGCGGAACCGGCGCTGTCGGGCTCGGTCGCGCCGCGCGCATCCTCGCGGCTGCGGACGTGTACTCCGCGATGCGCGCTTCGCGTCCCTATCGCGGCGCCCTAGACGCGCCCGCCGCCGAAGCGGAGCTGGTGCGGGAGGCGACTGACCGACGCCTCGATACGGATGTGGTCGATGCGGTTCTCGCCGCCGCCGGCCATCGTCCGAAGCCGCGGGTCCGCGAGCTGCCGGGCGGCCTCACGGAGCGCGAGCTCGAGGTGCTGGCCGTGCTCGTGCGCGGCGACTCGAACCAGGCGATCGCGGACGGCCTCGGCATCTCCGTGAGGACAGTCGGCCATCACGTGCAGCACGTCTACCAGAAGGTCGGCGTGCGGAGCCGCGCCGCCGCGACGATGTGGGCGTTCGAGCACGGCCTCGTCACGGCGGCGTAGGCAATAGGTAATTCGGCCGATGTGCGGCGGGGCGCCGCGGCGCATGCTCGTCGGGTCAGCGACCAAGGAGGGCACATGCTCCTCGCAACGACCAAGATCGACGATTTCGACCGGTTCGTGGAGGTCTATTCGGCGGCCGGCGCAGTCAAGCGGAAGCAGCACGGCTCGAAGGGCTCGACGGTGTTCCGCGACCCGAACGAGCCGGATCGCGTGTGGGCGATCTTCGACTGGGATCTCGACGGCTGGAAGAGCTTCGCCTCCGACCCGGAGGTTCCCGGGATTATGAAGGAGGCCGGCCACCAGGGAGCTCCGCAGGTAGCCGAGTTCGGCGGCCGCTACGAGGCATAGCGCGTCCTCGACCCAGGACCGGCCGTGAGTCGGCCCTGGGTCGAGTTTCTATCCCCTGGTAGCGTGTCGTTAGAGATGGACGAGCTCGCTGCTGTCGGCGACGCGGACCTGCGGGCCGCGCTCCTCTATGCGCGAAGCCGCGATCGTGCAGTAACGGCCGACGAGCTGGCCGCCGCGCAGGGCCTTCATCGCAACGTGGCGCGAGCGCGGCTCGAGCGGCTCGTCGAGGCGGGACTTCTCGAGCCGGGCTTCGAGCGGCGGACGGGCCGCACCGGGCCGGGCGCGGGCCGGCCGGCGAAGACGTATGCGGTCGCACCGTCGCTCGAGTCGATCGAGTTTCCGCGACGCCGCTACGAGGCGCTGCTCGGGCTGATGATCGACGCGCTACCCGCGCGCGGCCGCGCGAAGCGGTTGCACGAGATCGGCGTCGCGTTCGGCTCGGATCTCGCGGACGCAGGACGGGTGCGGACCGCGAGGTCGCGCGCGGCTGCGTTCGAAGCGGTGTGCGCAGCCGTCGGCCGCCTCGGCTACCAGGCATCGGTCGAGGAGCTGCGCGCGGACGGCGCGGTGCTTGCGACGCCGACCTGCCCACTGCGCCCGCTCGTCCGTTCGCGGCCGGAGGCAGCAGAGCTCGACCGCGGCATGTGGTCGGGGCTCGCCGCGCGGGCGCTCGGCGGCGACGTGGCGCAGGTCGAGTGCGAGACGAGGGACTGCCTGCTCGACCACGCGTCGTGCCGGGTGAGAATTCGTCTAAATACTTCTGTTTGATATATAGACCGAAGTGTCGTTCTTCACCCGGCTGCTGCACGGCCCGAAGGGGCATCCCGCTCATCCGCCGCTGACGGACGCCACGATCGGGATGTTCGTGCTCGCGAGCGCCCTGTGCGTGCTGGGGAAGCTCGGCGTCGCCGAGGGAAAGATCGGGCCGGCGGCGTGGCTTGCCCTGGTCGGGGGGCTGATCGTGGCGGCGCCGACGGCGGTCACGGGCTTCGCCGACTGGGTGACGATCGAGTGGGGCTCGCCGCTCTGGCGCACGGCGACGATCCACTTGAGCGCGATGGTCACGTCGGTGTGCCTGTACGGCATCGCGGCGTACCTGCAGTGGCCGGGCTATCGCGACGGCAGCGTGACGGTGGGCGGCCTGGTGCTCGCGGTCGCCGGTTTCGTCGCGCTGACGACGGGCGGCTGGTTCGGCGGCGCCGTCGTCTTCGTTCATCGGATGCGGGTCGAGGAGGAGTAATGGACTGGGCAGCGCTGATTCTGTGGGTGTTGACGGCGGGCGGCGGCTTCGTCCTGCTCGCTACGTGGCTCAAGAACGGCGGTATGAAGCAGAGCGAGAGCGGGCGCATTCGTGCGCCGCTGATCCTCGGGCACTTCGCGTTGGCGGCGACGGGGCTCGTGCTGTGGATCGTGTACGTGGCGAGCGACTCGAGCACAGTGGCGTGGATCGCGTTTGCGTTGCTGCTCGTTGTGGCATTGATCGGGTTCACGATGTTCGGCATCTGGCTTTCGCAGCGGAAGCGGCGCGAGGAGACGGCGGCGGAGCAGCGGTTCCCGCTGCCGGTCGTCGGGCTGCACGGCCTACTCGCGGCAACGACGCTCGTGCTCGTGTTCCTGGCGGCGGCCGGCGTGGGCTCGTGACAGTCGCGCTCGGCGAGCGGTATGCGCCGACGCGGCTTTCTTCGGAGGCCGCTATTGCGAAGTCGCGTGACCATCTCGCCGCGCTGCGGTCGCGGCGGTCGGTGCGCGACTTCTCACCGGACCCGGTCCCGCGCGAGCTGATCGAGAACGCGCTACGAGTTGCGGCCTCGGCGCCTTCCGGTGCAAACCAGCAGCCGTGGACCTTCGTCGTCGTGACGGACGACGAGATCAAGCGACGTATCCGCGAGGGCGCCGAGCGCGAGGAGCGGCTTCTCTACGAGGAGCGTGCATCGGAGGAGTACCTGGAGGCGATCGAGCCGATCGGGACGGACGCGGTGAAGCCGCATGTCACGGAGGCGCCCGCATTGATCGCGGTGTTCGAGCAGGCGTATCGCTTCGACGAGGACGGCGAGAAGCGCAAGCACTACTACGTACGCGAGTCGGTCGGCATCGCCGTCGGGTTCCTGCTGACGGCGCTGCATCTCTCGGGCCTCGCGACGCTGACGCATGCCCCGTCGCCGATGGGCTTCCTGTCGGAGATCCTCGATCGCCCACCGAACGAGCGGCCGTTTCTTCTCATCCCGGTCGGCTATCCCGCAGCGGACGCCACGGTGCCCGTGCTGGAGAAGAAGCCGCTCGACGCCGTCACAGTCTGGCTCGGTCCGTAACTCGCGGCGCAACCCGTGTCTGACACCTTCAGGTGTCAGACACCAGCGTCGTGCGCGCGCCGGCTCTACGCGACCGCGGACTCGCCGAGAAGCATCTTCACCTCGGCGTAGAAGTCCGGCGCGGGCTTCACCTTGAACTGCGGGCCGAACGCATACGTCTTCTTGCCGTGTGACGTCACCATGTCCGCATAGACCGGCGACTCGCCGGGAAACTCCCGAATGAGATGGGCGAGCTCGCGGATCGTCCCCGCCCGCGCTTTCGTGGCGTCGATCTTCAGCCGCACCTCGCGCATCTCCGGCACGGCTTCGAACGCAGAGAGCTCCAGCGCAACGAGCTTCGTCTCCCCCTCTTTTCGGTCGATGCGGCCCTTCACGATCAGCACGCGGTCGGTCGTGCACAGCTCGCGCGCCTTGTCGTAGGTCGAGTTGAAGACGACGGTCTCGACGCCGCCCGTCACGTCCTCGAGCCGCAGGAACACCATCGCGTCGCCGCGCTTCGTCGTCATGTGACGGAGCGACGAGACAATGCCGCCGACCGTGACGACTTCGCCGTCGCGGCGGCGGTCGAGCTCGCCGATCGTCGCGTCCGACTTGCGCCGCAGCTGGTCCCTGATCGCCGACAGCGGATGCTCGGAGACATACAGCCCGAGCACCTCCTTCTCGAGGCGAAGCAGTTCGCTCTTCTCGTACTCCTCCGCCGGCGTCACCGGGTGATGCCGCGGCCGCTCCTCCTCGACGGGCCCGAGGTCGAAGATCGAGCCCTGACCCGCGAGCCGGTCGGCCTGCTGCTTCTGCCCCCATGCGACCGCCTGCTCGAGCACTTCGAGGTTGCCCTTGCGCGGCCCCGGCACCGCGCCGCACTTGACCAGAGCCTCCAAAACGCGCTTGTTGGAAACAGAAGGGTCGACGCGCTCTGCGAAGTCCCACAGTGACTCGAACGGCCCGCCCTCTCCGCGCGCGGCGATGATCGCGCGGCACGCACTCTCCCCCACGCCCTTCACGGCGTTGAGGCCGAAGCGGATCTTCCCGTCGACGACTGCGAAGTCGGTCTGCGACTCGTTGACGTCGGGGGGCAGCACTTCGATGCCGAGGTCGGCGCACGCGTTGACGTAGAACGGCACGCGGTCCTTCGTCGACATGACGGAGCTTATGAGCGCGGCCATGTACTCGCACGGATGGTTCTGGCGGAGCCATGCGGTGCGGTAGGAGATGAGCGCGTAACACGCAGCGTGTGCTTTGTTGAACGAGTAGTCCTGCGCCTTCTCGAGGTCGTCCCACAGCTGGCGCGCGACGGCTTCGGTTGCGCCGTTCGTAACCACGCCCTCGATGAACTTGTTCTTCAGCGAGGCCATCAGCGAGTGGATCTTCTTGCCGATCGCCTTGCGGAGATCGTCGGCCTCGGGGAGCGAGAAGCCGGCGATCTGCTGCGCAATCTGCAGGCTCTGCTCCTGGTAGACGCTGATGCCCTGCGTCGGGCCGAGGATCGGCTCGAGACGCTTGTCGATGAACGTGACACGCTCCTTGCCGTTCTTGCGCGCCGCGTAGGTCGGGATGTACTGCATGGGGCCGGGCCGGTAGAGCGCGCCGAGCGCGACGAGGTCGTCGAACTCGGTCGGCTTCACCTGGCGGAGCGCCTCGCGCATGCCCGACGACTCGAACTGGAAGACGCCGACGGCGTCGCCGCGCGCGAGCATCTGGTAGGTCGCCTTGTCGTCGAGCGGGATCGCCGAGATGTCGAGCCCGCCGAGGAGCTCGCATGCCTTGTCGATCACGTCGAGGTTGCGCAAGCCGAGGAAGTCCATCTTGAGGAGGCCGAGCGCTTCGATGTCCTTCATTGCGAACTGCGTGACGACTTCCTGGTCGGAGCCTTTCTGCTGCAGCGGGACGACGTTGATCAGCGGCTCGGCGCCGATTACGACGCCGGCGGCGTGGATCGAGTCGGCGCGCGTGAGGCCCTCGAGCGGCTGCGCGAGCTCGAGGATCTCCTTCGCGACCGGGTCGTCCTTGACCGCCTTGTGCAGCTCGGCTGCCTCGGCGAGCGTTTGGCCGGGGCCTTCGGGGATCAGCTTCGCGAACTTGTCGACGACGCCGTAGGGCACTTCGAGCACGCGACCCGCGTCGCGCACGGCGGCGCGCGCGGCCATCGTCGAGAACGTGATGATCTGCGCGACGCGATCGGCGCCGTATTTCTCGCGCACGTAGTTGATGACGCGCTCGCGGCCTTCGACGGCGAAGTCGATGTCGATGTCGGGCATCGACTTGCGGCCCGGATTGAGGAACCGCTCGAAGAGGAGATCGTGGCGGATCGGGTCGAGGTCGGTGATCTCGAGGCAGTAGGAGACGAGGCTGCCGGCGGCGGAGCCGCGGCCGGGGCCGACCGAGACACCGTGCGTCTTCGCGAAGTGGATGAAGTCCCAGACGATCAGGAAGTAGTCGGTGAACCCCATCTCCTTGATCGTCTTCAGCTCGTAGCGGAGGCGCTCCTGAAGGTCAGGCGTCGCGCTCCCGTAGCGCTTTTGCAGGCCTTTTTCGCACTGCTCGACGAGGTAGTCGAACGAGTCGCGGCCTTCGGGCACGTCGAAGACTGGCAGCAGGATGCGGCCGAGCTCGATCTCGACGTTGCAGCGCTCGGCCACTTCCAGCGTCCGTCGCATCGCGTCTTCGTAACCGGGGAAGTCGAGCGCCATCTCCTGTGGCGACTTGAAGTAGAAGTGGTCGGTCTCGAACTTCCAGTGGTCCGGGTTCTTGAGCGAGTCGCCGGACTGGATGCAGAGGAGCGCCTCGTGCGCGCGCGCGTCCGTGTCGCGCAGATAGTGGACGTCGCCCGTCGCGACGGTCGGCAGGCCGGTCTTCTCTGCGAGCTGCGCGAGCTGCGGCAGGATGCGCGCCTGGATGTCGAGGTGCGCGTTCTGCAGCTCGACGTAGACGTTGTCCTTGCCGAAGGTCTGCGCAAGCCGGTCGAGCTCGCCTTCCGCGTCGGTCGGGCGGTTCTCTTCGAGCGCCTTGCACACGCGGCCGCTCAGGCAACCGGACAGTGCGATGAGCCCTTGCGAGTGGCGTTCGAGGAGCTCCCAGTCGACGCGCGGCTTGTAGTAGTAGCCCTCGAGGTAGCCGAGGCTCGAGAGCCGGATCAGGTTGCCGTAGCCCGTGTTGTCGGCCGCGAGCAGGGTGAGGTGCGCGTTCCCTTTCTCGTGCGCCTTGCGGTCGGCGGAGACGTAGACCTCGCAACCGATGACCGGCTTGACGCCGGTGCCGCGCGTCTTCGACCAGAGCTGCACGGCGCCGGCCATGGAGCCGTGGTCGGTGAGGCTGACGGCCGGCATCTCGAGCTCCGCCGCCCGCTCGACGAGATCCGTGATTCGGCACGCCCCGTCCAAGATCGAGTACTCGGAGTGGACGTGAAGATGGACGAAATCGGCCTGGGACATGCGCGGAGGGACATCGTACGCCGGGGCCAGGACGGGTCCGGAACCGACCCGAGAGCAGCTAATTCGTCGGCCGGTAGCTGTTGTTCACCCAGAGCCTGCCGCTCGCGGGATCGGCCGCGATGCCGGTCGCGTTCATGCCTTTCGGAAGAGGTATCGACGTGCGGACGTCTCCTTTCAGCTTGATCCGGTCGACGACCGAGCCTGCCGCGACCCAGATCGAGTCGCCGATCTGCGTCGCCTCGAACGGAGTGCCGTTCAGTCCGAGCGGTTGCTTCGGCGTGCCGGTCTTCGGGTTGAACTCGGTGAGTGTCGCGCCCTGCTCGTCCATCAGCCAGAGCGTCGGCCCAGCCGCCGTCTTGATCTCGACGAGGTGCCACGGCTGCTCCGAGAAGTGGAACGTCTTGCCGGTGCGCGTCCGCGCGTCGTAGCGCAGCACCTCGTGGTAGAGGCACTCGCAGATCCACTCGTACCCGCCGGCTGGAAGCAAAATCTCCGTCTCCTTCGCGCCGGTAGGGAACCGGCCCGTGAGCTTGTTAGTGGAAGGGTCGATCCGGTTGAGCGTGCCGTCGCCCTGCAGCGCCCAGACCGCATCGTCGCCGACGGCGATCGTGCCGCTCTCGGCCGAGCCGCCGCTCTGAATCGGGCTCGGAAGGCGAATGGTCGCGATGATTCGCCCGCTCAACTCGTCGAGGCGCTGAACGGCGTCGTACGACCTACCGGTCTTGAAGTCGAGCAGGTTGCTCAGCAGCCAGACGGACCCGAAGCTGACCGCGCCGTCGACCGCGCCGGTCGGTACCGCGGTTGCGCGCAGCCTGCGACCGGTCGACATGTCGCGCACGACGACCAGGTTTCCCGCCCGACCGCCGCGCTCCCAAAGCGTTCCGTCGACGGCGAAGAGGTTGGCGCCGCACGGGCAGCCGAGCGTGCCGTCGCGAAGGGTGCGCACGATTGCGCCGGTTTTTGGATCGAGCTGCAGCAGCGTGATCCGGCCGGCCGGCTTCGCCGGCGCTTTCGACGACCCTCGTGTCGCGACGAGCCCACCGATTACCGCGGCGACGAGGATCAGCGCCGCGGCGAGCGCGACGTACATTCGGCGCCGTGCCCGCGGCGGCGCGAGGCCGGCGATCCGCTCGGCGGCGATCTCGGGCGCAAGCGGCGGCGGAACGACGACGTCGATCGAGCGCAACAGGTGCGTGTGCCACAGGCCTTCGACGCCCTTCAGCTCATGCTCGCCCGCGTCGTCGAAGACGGCGCCCGAGCCGGCGACGAGCTCCTTGACAGTGCTCGTCACCATCACCTCGGCGGGACCTGCGAGCGCGCACACGCGCGCACCGATGTGCACGCCAATGCCGCCGAGACCGCCGTGGTCGAGCTCCTCGACCTCGCCGGTGTGGACGCCGCTGCGCACATCGAGGCCGACGTCCTGCACCGCACTCGCGATTCCGGCCGCTGCGCGGAGCGCCTGCACCGGCTCGGCGAATGTGGCGAAGAAACTGTCGCCCTCGGTGCCTTGCTCGCGTCCGCCGTGCCGCTTCAGCTCACGACGGACGGCGGTGCGGAAGTTCGTGAGCACGACGCGCCAGCGTGCGTCCCCGAGCTCGTGGGCCAGCGCCGTCGATCCCACGATGTCGAGGAAGAGCACCGTCAGCAGACGGCGACGCGCACTCGAGCGCGGCATGGGGCGATTATCCGCCATGCCGCGCTCCGTGCCTAATTCCGCTACCGGCTCAGGGCGCGGCCGGCAGCCGTCGCGAGCGTCTGCTGCAGCGCGTCGACGTCGGCACCGGGGGCTGCGGTGACTGTCAGGGCGTACTCGTCGTTGCCGCGGGTGAAGCCGACGCGAACGGTCGTCGAGTCAGGGGTGCGCACGGTGTAGGCGCGAACGGAGGGAGATTCCAGCACTGCGAAGTTGGTCGCGTAGCCGGCGTGACCGGCAGCCAGCTCGCGCCGGTTCAGGTCGGCCTTCGCCTCCGCTGCCGAGTGGAACTCGAGCCCGATGCTCGCGCCCGTCTCGCCCGTGTCCGACCGGAGCTGCTCGCGGACTCCCAGCATGAACCCGTCGCCGCGCAACGCGCCTGCCTCGACGTCGTCGCCCTGCGCCCAGGCCGTCGCGCTGCCGAGCTCGATCGGGCAGTTGACGGCCCAGAAGTTCGGCACCTGGCCGAGCCGGACGACCTGTGCCTCGAGAGCCGAACTGTTCTGGGAGACCTCGCGGGCGTTCGCGCTGTGAGCGAACGCGGCGCCGGTGAGCGCGACCAGGGAGGTCACGGTCGCTGCCATTGCCTTCGTCTTGGGGGTGAAGCTCGTCATTTCGTCCTCCTCCTCGTGCCGGTCGCTTGATGACCCAAGCCTGCGCCCGGACGGCGCGCGGGTCGTTCGCCCGCTCGACGCCCCGAATGTCAAATCCGCGACAGTCGGCGTAGAGTCGGCGGATGGAGTGGGAGCTCTTCTCGGACGCGGCGCCGGAGGACGTGCAGCGGGTGTTGTCGGTCGCGCGGCGGCGGCGATTCGGCCGCGGCGAGGTCGTCTTCCACCAGGACGACTTGGCCGAGTCGCTGCACCTTGTCGTGTCGGGCCGGTTCGCGATCACGCGGCGGACGGTTTTAGGGGAGGAGGCATTGCTCGCGATCAGGCTGCCGGGCGAGGCGTTCGGCGAGCTCGCGCTGATCTCGGAGCAGCGCCGGTCGGCGACGGTGTCGGCGCTCGAGGCGGGCGAGACGCTGAGCGTGCTCTACGACGACTTCGAGCACCTGCGCTCGCGGCATCCCGGCGTCGATCGGATGCTCGTTTCTCTGTTGGCCGCCCAGCTTCGGCGGATGGATCAGCTCCTTGCGGAGGCGTACTACGAGACGGCCGAGCGGCGCGTCATTCGCCGGCTGCTTGAACTTGGGGCTGTGTACGGCGACGACGAGCAGCCGATCCGGGTGACGCAGGATCAGCTTGCGGCTTTGGCGGGCGCGTCGCGCGCGACGGTGAATGCGGTGCTGTCGGCGGAACGCAAGCGTGGGACGATCGACGTGAAGCGTGGCGCGACGTTCGTGCTGGATCGAGCGGCGCTGGCCCGTCGCGGCGGCGTTCGCTGACGTGAACCGCGCGCTGCCACTCCTCGCGAGCCGTGACCTGGCGGCGACCTTCGCGTTCTATCAGCGGCTCGGCTTCACGAGCCGAGGCGCGCCGCACGAGGAGTGGGACTACCTGATCATCGAGTCGGGCGGCTGCGAGCTGCACTTTTGTGGCCCCCTGCTGGGCGAGCGTGCGCCGGGTGCGTGCTTCGTGTACGCGGAGGACATCGATGCGGTGTACTCGGCGTGGCGTGCGGCTGCGGGAGACGATGCGCGGTTCACACCGCTCGCGCACACGAACTACGGCATGCGCGCGTTCACCATGTTCGACCCGGACGGGAACGAGGTTCGGGTTGGATGGCCTCCTCGCTGATCTGGGCAGATATCTCGGTCAGATCGTTCCCCTTACCGGTGGGCAGAGCTCGTACTCTGCCATGAGCCAGCGTTGCAAAAAACGACACGTGAGCCGTCTGCGACAGGAGACTATTCGTACAGTCGCCAGGCGCCGGGGACGCCTTTCAGCTCGGCCACGCCTCGGTCTTCGAGGGTGGGGCCTGAACCAGCTACGAGATCGCGGACGGTCTGCGAGACGAGCACCTCGCCGGGCCAAGCCGCGGCGGCGACGCGTGCGCCAATGTGAACAGCTAGGCCGCCGATCTTGTCTCCGATCAGCTCGCACTCGCCGGTATGGAGACCGGCGCGAATTTCAAGGCCGAGTGAGCTCTTGGATGTTGCCGCCGAAGGTCCGACTCTCGATCAGCTCGAGGTCGAAATCGGCTGCCCCTTCGAAGATCGCATCCGATTC
This sequence comes from Gaiellaceae bacterium, assembly GCA_035650975.1. GTDB lineage: Bacteria > Actinomycetota > Thermoleophilia > Gaiellales > Gaiellaceae > PALSA-600. Next base: position 7,841 of record DASRGQ010000028.1, on the reverse strand, counting down.
TCGTCCGTGATCACCGGGAAGATGGTCACCTGTACGCGGTCGACCAAACCCGCCGCCATCAATGCCCCGGTTCATCGACAGGCTCCGTGCGACCGAAGAGGCACGGCCGGCTCCTGCTTGAGCTGTGCGATGACGTCGACCGCATCGCCGCGCGCCACGGTTTCGTCAGTCGAGGGGTTCGTCCAACGTAGTCAACACGATGACCGCCGGCAGATTCACCATCCGGGTTACCCATGCGTCCCTCACCTCAGAGTTCTCCGGCTCCGAGACCAAGAAGTGTGCGAACAGCCGCTAGGTGTTGGCGCCGAAGACCATCCGCTTCTCGCTGTACAACGCGAGGCGGTGGTCGAGCACCCGGGACCCTGCTTGTCTCAGTAGCCGCCCCAGTCGCCGCCGCTGGCGGAACCGACGCCATCCAGGCTGGAAAAGACATCGAAGGTATAGGTAGCGGCCATGATCCCCTCCTCGAGTGTGCGCCGATTCGTCGCGGATAACGACTCGCCACCAGCACAAGACTCATCGAAGCCGCGGGCTCGGCGCTCAAGCTCGGGTCGGCCATGAATGCGGGACAAGCAGTATGGCACTCGGTCAACGCCATCTATGCCGCGTACCTGGCGGGCGACCGCGAGGCGATCGACGCGAACATCTCGCCCGACGCGACGATCTGGGACTCCTCCCACGAGGGGCTCCTACGCGGTAAGGATCAGCTCGACGCGGTTCGCGACGCCCGTCCCGCCGACGGCCCAAAGCCGAGCAACCTCGAGGCCGTCGACCCTGTGATCGACGTCTACGGCAACATCGCCGTCGTCCGCCACATCCTGCTCGTCACCTTTCCGCCCGAGGCGAACCTGCCGCAGGAGCGCATCCGCAACACGTCCGTCTGGCGGAAGACCGACGGGCGCTGGCTCTGCATCCATAACCACGAAGACGTCGTCAGTTAGCCTCCGGGCGTGTTCGACTACGCAGCCCGCCAGGGGCGGCTCTCCGAGAAGCTCGAACGACAGGGAATCGACGCGCTCTTCCTCGAGCCGTCTGCCGACCTCGAATACCTGACCGGCGTCGAGCGCGGGATCCCCAGCTTCGGCCAGGTGAACTACGCGCACGGCTGGATCACCGGCGCGTTCTTCCGCCCGCATCGCGAGCCGCTCTTCCTGCTCCCGCGCATGTATGCACGGCTCGACCTCCGCCACGAGCCCGACGGCGAGGTGATCGTGGTCAACGAGACCGACGACGGCGCCGCCATCTTCGCCCGCGTCGCGAAGGAGATCGGCGGCAGCGGCGCGATCGCGCTCGGGAACCGCGTCTGGACGGAGACCGCGCTCCACCTCGGCGAGGCCGTCGGCTTCGACCGGCTCCGCACCGGCACCGCGATCGTCAACGGCCTCCGCCGCATGAAGGACGCCGACGAGCTCGCAGCGATGGGACGCGCAATCGAGACCGTCGAGGAGACGATGGCCGCCGTCGCGCCGCTCGTCGCGCCCGGCGTGACGATGCTCGAGCTCTTAGAGGCCGTCGAGCACGAGCTGCTAGCCGCAGGCTCGCAGTGCCCCTCCTTCCCCACCCACATCTTCACCGGGCTCGACGACGACTCGTACGACTCGCATCGCGAGACCGCCCGCAACCCGATCCCCGCGAACACCTCCGTCATGTTCGACTTCGGCGGCGTGGTCGACGGCTACTGCTCCGACTTCGGCCGCACCGTCTACTGCGGCGATCCGCCACAGGACTTCCTCGACGGCTACGCCACCATGCTCGCCGCCTACCGCGCCGGCCTGGCAGCCGCGAAAACCGGCGCGCTCGCGCGCGACGTCAACGCCGCGTGCCGCGCGCCGATCGAGGACGCCGGGCTCGGCGAGGCGTTCCGCCACCGCATGGGCCATGGCATCGGCAAGGACGTCCACGAGCGCCCGTTCCTCTCGCCGGAGGACGAGACGCCGCTCGAGCCCGGCATGACTTTCACCGACGAGCCATCGATCATCGTCACCGACGCGTGGAGCCTTCGGATCGAGAACATCATCGTCGTCGAGGACGGCGGCGGGCGTTGTCTCAACTCGTTCACGGACGAGCTGATCGTCAACGGCTAGAGCAGAAGTCCCATCTCGAGCGAGTCCCAGAACTCGCCGCTCTTGCGACGGTACTGCTTCACACGCCGTCCCTCCTCAACGAAGCCGAACTTCTTGTACAACGCGATCGCCGCCTCGTTGTGCACGAAGACGTCGAGAATCAGCTTGTGCAGGTTCTGCTCGCGCGCGTAGGCGATCGCGGCTTCCATCAGCGCTGAGCCGACGCCGCGGCCGCGCCAGTCTTTCGCCACCATCATTCCGATGATGCCGAAGCCGTGATGTGTCGCCTGCACATGGAGGTTGCCGATGACCTCACCGTCCGCCTCCGCCACGAAGTCGCCGTCGATGCTCCACGTCTCCGCGCGCTTCTCGATGTCGATCGGAGGCTCGCCGCCGATGTAGCGGCGTTCTTCCGCGACAGCGGCGTAGAGGAGCGCGCAGGCTCGGCGGTCTTCGGCGCGAGTTGGGCGGACCTGCACCGCTCCAGTGAAGCGAGAACGTTCGTTCAGCGCAAACGCTTCAGACAGGAACTTGCTTCCGGCTTTGCCTGCAAGCAGGTTTCGAATGCGCCGCGAGGTCTGCAACTCGGAACGCAGAGAACGCGCGCGACGTTGGGCGCAAAGTCAGGCAACCTGGTTCCGGCTTCGCCGGAAACCAGGTTCCACATAGCGCCTCGGGGGCCGGGCTCGCCCCGGCGAGCCCGGCCCCGCTCGGTCCTATTTTGGCGCGACCTTCGTGACGTCGATCGAATACACGGCGTTGTAGACCGCGTTCTTCAGATCAGTCGTTGCGACGAAGACCTGCGTCGGCTGCATGAGCGGGAAATAGGGCCCGCTCGCATTCAGCTGCAGCTGGAACTGCTGGAAGAGCGCCTTGCGCTTCGCCGGATCGGTCGCGACCGCCGCTGCTGCGGCCGTCTTCTCGATCGCCGGCGAGCTGCCCTTCGCCCAGCCTGCCCGCAGCCCGACCAGGTCGCCCGGGGCGAACGTCAGGTAGTCGGCGGGATCCGGATAGTCCGGCCCCCACAGCGAAAGCCCGAACGCCATCTTGCCGCTGCGGTAGCTCGTCAGCCACGTGCTCGTCGGCGAGCCCGACAGCTGCACGTTCATGCCGATCGACTGCAGGTTCGCCTGCACCTTCTGTGCCAGCGTCGTGAACGGCACGCCGTTGATCGTCAGATCGCTTGGATAGTCGAGCGTCACCGACTGGCTCGCCTGCCCCGACGCCTGCAGCGCCGCCTTTGCCTTCGCGACGTTCTGCTTCACTGCATCCTTCGCGGGCAGAGCGCCGAGGAACATCGACGGGATCAGCCCCGGTGTCTGGTACGCACCCGGGCCGGCGACCGACAGGATCGACTTGTAGTCGAGCCCGTAACGGACCGCCTGCTGCCACTGGGCGTTCGACGTCACCGACGACACCGACGAGTCGTTGTTCGCAAAGAGCCAGAACACCCACGTCGACGGCTGCAGCGACACGCTCACGTGCGAGTTGCCCTTCAGCGTCTGCGCCTGGTCGGCCGCCAGGTCGATCGCGACCTCGTGCGTGCCGCGGCCGACGTTGATCAGCTGCGTCGCGGCGACCATGTTGCGCACGACGACCGTGTCGAAGCCCGGCTTCGTCGATCCCCAGTAGTTCGGGTTGCGCTTCAGGACCACCTGCGCCGTCGGGCTGTACGACGACAGCTCGTACGGGCCGCTGCCCTCACCCACCGACGACGGCGAGTTCAACCAGTTCTCGGCCTTGTCCTTCGTGCTCGCGTTCGCAGCGGAGGTTCCCCCGTGTGCTTTCACGAGCTTCGAGTTGACGATGCCCGTCGACGGGTTCGCAAGGATCGCGGGCAGCTGGCCGGCCGGCGTCTTCGACGTCATCACGACGCTGTAGCGGCCCGACGCTTTGATCTTGATCCCGGCGAGCAGGAACGCCGGATTGCCCTTGATGTTGATCAGCCGGTTCATCGAGAACACGACGTCGGCCGACGTCAGCGGATCGCCATTCGAGAAGTGCACGTTCGTCTTCAGGTTGAAGACGAACGTCTTCGCGCCGTTCGTCTCCTTCCACGACTTCACGAGCAACGGAATCGGATGCGCGAGGTCGCCCTTGTTGTAGGTGAAGAGCGTGTCGTAGATCGCGCGGTCGATGATCGAGCCGGTCGGGTCGAAAGCCCGCTGCGGATCGGTCGTCTTGAGCGTGAACGAGTTGTCGACGACGAGCGTCGAGCTCGCGCTGTGATGGGACACCGCGGCGAAGGCGGCGGCTGCACACGCAAGCGCCACCACCACCGCGAGCGGGATCGCCACCCGCAAACGATGCTTGGGGATACGCACAGGAGCTCCTTCTGTCTTGGGGGGAATCACTCAGCCTATTGGACGCGGTCCGACCCGACGAGGTTGGGCAGTGGCTTCGGCGCCTCTCCCGCCCGTTGCAGCCAGCACGCAGCGGCGCGTCCGCCTGCCAGCACAAGCAAGGGCGGCTCTTCCATCGGACAGCGATCGAACGCGTACGGACAGCGCGGATGGAACCGGCAGCCCGACGGTGGATGCGACGGATCGGGCACCTCGCCCGGCAGGCTCACCGGCAACGTTCCCGCGCCATCTGCATGCGGCACCGCCGCGATCAGCGCGCCGCTGTACGGATGCGCCGGCCGCTCCCACAGCTCGGTCGTCGGCGCCGTCTCGACCATGCGGCCGAGGTACATCACCGACACCGCGTCGGCGACGTGCCGCACGATCGCCAGGTCGTGCGAGATGAGCAGCAGGCCGACGTCGAGCTCACGCGCGAGCCGTTTCAGCAGGTTGGCGAGCTGCGCCTGCGCGGAGGCATCGAGCGACGCGAGCGGCTCGTCGAGCACGATCACCGACGGGTCCGCGGCGAGCGCGCGCGCAATCGCGATCCGCTGCCGCTGGCCGCCCGAGAACTCGTGCGGATAGCGGCCGATCGCGTTCGACGGGAGGCCGACGACCTCGAGAATCTCGGCGACTCTGCCGCTCGGCTTGCTACCCCGCATCCCATCACCGACCTGGCTTCCAACGGTTCGTCGCGGATTGAGCGACGAGTACGGGCTCTGAAACACGAGCTGCAGCCGCACGAGCTCGGCGGGACGAATGCGACGCCCGAGCGGCGTCACCGGCCGGCCCTCGAACGTGACGGTGCCGCTCGATGCGGGCACGAGCCCGACCGCCGCGCGCGCGAGCGTCGACTTGCCGCAGCCCGACTCGCCGACCAGGCCCACCACCTGTCCGCGTGCGACCGCGATGCTCGCGCCCGCGACCGCACGCACGCGCCCGCCGCGGCCGTGGTAGTCGACAACGACGTCTTCGAGCTGCAACACCGTCATAAGTGCGAAAACGGGTCGGGTGGACAAGCAAGCAGCCGATCGCCGGCCGGAACGAGCGGCGGCACCTTCGTGCGGCACTCTGCGAGCAGGTACGCGCAACGCGGATGGAACGCGCACCCTGCCGGGATGCGACCGGGCGTGGGCGGCGCGCCCTTGATCGCGACGAGATCCTGCTCCTGCGGCGCCTCGGGATGGGGCAGCGCATCGAGCAGCGCACGCGTGTACGGATGCCGCGGTGTGCGCAGCACTTCCTCGCGCTCACCGGACTCGACGACGCGGCCCGCATAGAAGATCGAGACGCGGTCGGCGATCGACGAGAGCACGCCGAGGTCGTGGGTGATCAGCACGACCGCGAGCTCGTGCTCCGTGCGCAGCCGGTCGAGCAGGCGCAGGATGCCGGCCTGCACGGTGACGTCGAGCGCGGTGGTCGGCTCGTCGGCGATCAGCAGCCGCGGCCGGCACGCGAGCGCGATCGCGATCGCGATCCGCTGTCGCATCCCGCCGGAGAACTGGTGCGGAAAGCGGCGCAGCGCCGCGTGCGGGTCGGGGATGCGCACGTCGGTGAGCAGCTCGACGGCGCGCTCCTCGGCACGGCCGCGGTCGAGGCCGAGATGGAGGCGCACGTGCTCGGTCAGCTGCTTGCCGACCGACAGCATCGGATGCAGCGACGTGTACGGGTCCTGGAAGACCATCGCGATGTCGCGGCCCGAGATGGTGCGCAGGCGGCGACGGGGCATCGAGATCAGGTCGTCCTCGCCGAAGCGCGCGGAGCCCTCGACACTGGAGCCGTCCGGCAGGAGGCCCAGCAGCGCGAGCATCGAGACCGTCTTGCCGCTGCCGCTCTCGCCGGCGATCCCGAACACCTCCGCCGGCTGCACCTCGTAGTCGACGCCGTCGACGACCGTCACATCGCCTGCCGGCGTCGGCAGCCGCACGCGCAACCCCTCGACCGCCAGCGTGCTCACTTTTCGACGCGCCTTGCCGTGCGCGGGTCGAACAGGTCGCGCAACGAGTCGCCCAGGAAGTTGAACGCGAGCACGACAGTGAAGATCGCGAGGCCGGGGAACGTGCCGATCCACCAGTACTGGAAGTACTGCGTGCCCTCGGCGACCATCGACCCCCACTCCGCCTTCGGAGGCTGCGCGCCGAGGCCGAGGAACGACAGGCCGGAGAGCAGCAGGATCGCGTTCGCGAGATCGAGCGTCGCGAGCACGAAGATCGGGCCCGCGACGTTCGGCAGCACGTCGCGAAAGAGCGTGCGTCTGCTCGACGCCCCGAGCAGGCGCGCCGACTGCACGTACTCCGAGTCGCCGACCGACAGCACGAGCCCGCGTGCGACCCGCGCGTACGACGGCCACGCGACGACGACGATCGCGAGTGCGGCGTTGAAGAGCCCACGACCGAGCACGGCCGCAACGACCATCGCCAGGATGATCGGCGGGAACGCGAAGACGAGGTCGGCAAGGCGCATCAGGATCCCATCGGCGAAGCCGCGGAAGTAGCCGGCGATCGCACCGATGGTGCTGCCGATCGTCGCTGCGAGCACGACGAGCACAAGCGCGATCGGCAGCGTGACGCGCGAGCCTTCGATCACGCGGCTGAAGACGTCGCGACCGAGCTCGTCGGTCCCGAACAGGTGGTGCCAGGACGGCCCCTGCGTGATCGGGAAGTTCTGAGCGAGCGAATTGTCGGGCGCGATCAGCGGCGCGAAGATCGCGATCAGCACCCAGATCGCAGCGATCACGGCTCCCGCGATCGCGAGCGGCTGCCGCCAGGCCGGCGCGACGCGAACCCGCCACCGGAACCTGCGCGCCTCGAGCGTCGTCGCCGTCATGTGAGGCGGATCCGCGGGTCGATGACCCCGTAGAGCACGTCGACGATGAAGTTCACCGTCACGTAGACGACTGCGACGAAGATGCTCACGCCCGCGATCGCCGGCACGTCGAGGTTGACCGCAGCCTCGTAGGCGTACTGGCCGATGCCGGGCCAGGAGAAGATCTTCTCGACGAGCACCGCGCCCGTGAGCACGTTTGCGAACACGAGCCCGAGCACCGTCACGACCGACGGCAGCGCGGCGCGCAGGATGTAGCGGATGACGACGATCCGCCCGGGCAGGCCCTTCGCGCGCGCGGCGCGGACGTAGTCGTTGCCGATCACCTCGAGCACCGCCGAGCGCGTGAAGCGCGTCAGCAGGCTGACGTTGAACGCAGCGAGCACGAGCGCCGGCAGCAGCAGGTGGTGGAACGCCTGGCCAAACAGCCCGAACTGGCCGTGCAGGAGCGCGTCGATCGTGTAGAGGCCCGTGATGCTGCCCGGTGGCGTCACCCCCGGATCGAGGCGGCCCGCCCCCGGCACCCAGTTGAGCCGGTAGAAGAAGACGTAGAGGCCGACGAGCGCGATCCAGAACGTCGGCATCGAGATGCCGGCGAGCGACGTGACGCGCA